>NZ_CP149625.1:1802500-2322500 GCF_037901235.1 Acetobacter sp. AC2005 | reverse complement strand
CCGGGTTTAATATTTATTCCGGCAAAGGCGTACTTCTAGAAGCCCTTCCCTATAAAGTATTGCGTCAACAGGCTGTTGAGACGGCTTTGCGCCTTTTGGGTATGGGCCTACAGCCGGGAGATCGTGTTGCCATTGTTGCAGAAAGCGATGGTGATTTCGCACGTATATTCTTTGGCTGTCAGTATGCTGGTTTGGTTGCGGCCCCTCTTCCCCTCCCCGTCGCTTTTGGTGGTAAAGAAGCCTACCTAAAAACTCTTCGGGGCATGATCACCAGCGCACAGGCCAGCGCCGTGATTATTCCGCAGATTATCGAAGGCTGGACAGACGAAATTGTAACAGGCTTAGGGCTTGTATTCGCTGGGCCGCCAGCTGAACTGATGGCACGCCCTGTGCCAGATATGCCTTTGCCTGACATTCAGCCAGAGAACCTCTCTTATCTTCAGTTTTCTTCCGGCAGTACACGCTTTCCCATGGGGGTTTGCGTAAGCCACCGTTCCGGCATGGCGAATGTTTCTTCCATTGCGCGCAATGGTTTGCAGGTTAAGGAAACGGGAGACCGCTGCGTTTCTTGGCTTCCCCTCTATCATGATATGGGTTTGGTTGGCTTCTTCCTGACCCCCATGACATGCCAGCTGAGTGTGGACTTGCTGCCAACGCGTGAATTCGCACGGCGGCCGCATGTGTGGCTGGATCTGATCAGCCGCAACCGAGGCACCATCGCTTACAGCCCTTCCTTTGGGTATGAACTTTGCGCACGGCGGCCCGCATCTGAAGGGCTGGATCTTTCCTGCTGGCGAGTTGCTGGCATTGGTGGCGATATGATCCGCGCACATATTCTGGATGAGTTTGCCGCACGTTTTGCTCCTGTTGGGTTTAGCCCCAAAGCATTTGTAGCAAGCTATGGTATGGCAGAAGCCACACTTGCCATCAGTTTTGCACCGCTTGATACTGGCATAGAGACAGATACGGTTGACCTTCCTGCACTGGAAAGCACCGGAATTGCACGCCCTCCAGCCAATGCAGATACACCAAGCCGTACTTTTGTAATTTGCGGCAAAGTTCTACCGGGGCATGAACTGGAAGTCCGGAACAGTTATGGCCGGGTACTAAGCGACCGAGAAGTTGGCACTATTTATGTGCGTGGCCCCAGCCTGATGAGCGGGTACTTCCGCATGCCGGAAGAAAGCAGCAAAACACTGGATGCTGACAACTGGCTAGATACAGGCGACCTAGGCTACATGCTGGAGGGACAGATAGTTGTCACTGGCCGTGCCAAAGACCTGATTATTATTAATGGCCGCAATATCTGGCCGCAGGATCTGGAATGGTCTGCTGAAACGCATATCCCTGTCCTGCGTAGCCGAGACGTCGCCGTTTTCTCGTTGGAAAAAGGTGACCATGAGGAAATCGTGGCCCTTATTCAGTGCCGCGCTTCCGCTACAGATACGCGTGAGAAGCTGAAAGCCGAAGCAACCAGTTTGTTCCGCCGCCTTCATGGCGTGGAAGTTTCTGTTGTATTGGTGCCACCGCACGCGCTGCCACAGACATCTTCAGGTAAACTTACACGCGCCAAAGCCCGCACCATGTATCTGAGCGGTGCGTTTGAGCAGCAGTCTGAAGTCGCCTGACCGGCCTACGGGATTTTATCGCCCCTTTATGAGGAGAAAGGCTGGTCAAACTGGCCTTTTTCACCCATAAGGCGGCACTGCGGGCACAAGCTCGGCATAAAACAAACGCCCTTAAGGGATGAAGGATCCGACATGAGCGAAACCGTTGAAAGCGTTTCCGCGCTGATCATTCAAAAGCTCCTCGCTAACCCGAAGGTTCCGCGTGACATTGATGGTAACTGCAAGATCATGGAAGATCTTGCGTTTGATTCTTTGGCCGTCATGAACTTCGTGATGGAAGTTGAAGACAGCTTGGATGTTTCCATCCCGCTCGACAAACTGGCCGATATCCGGACGATTAATGACCTTGCTGCATGCATTGTCGCTCTGAAAAACAAAGGGTGAGCGTGGATGACATCACTATTTTCCAAATTTGAAGGTACGGCAGGCGCGCTGGGTTCTGTAGTCGCCGTTGGTGGCCGCAACCCTTTTGCTGTTGTTATTGAAAAGCCCGTATCTTCAACTGTTGGAATTATTGAAGGTCGGGAAACGCTTCTTTTTGGCACCAATAATTATTTGGGCCTTAGCCAATCCAAAAATGCTATTCGGGCAGCGCAGGAAGCCGCTGCTGCGTGTGGCGTCGGCACTACGGGCTCGCGCATTGCAAATGGCACGCAGTCCCTCCATCGGCAGCTTGAAAAAGATATTGCCGCATTTTTTGGCCGCCGTGATGCCATGGTATTTTCTACCGGTTATCAGGCCAACTTGGGCATCATCTCCACGTTGGCAGGCAAAGGCGATCATCTGTTTTTAGACGCAGATAGCCATGCCAGTATTTACGACGGTAGCCGCCTGAGTGCCGCTGAAGTTATCCGCTTCCGCCATAATGATCCGGATAACCTTTATAAACGCCTCAAACGCATGGATGGCACACCTGGTGCCAAACTGATTGTGGTTGAAGGTATTTATTCCATGACGGGCAATGTGGCCCCGATTGCAGAATTTGTAGCTGTTAAAAAAGAAACTGACGCATATCTCCTTGTAGATGAAGCCCACTCTTTTGGGGTGCTGGGTGAAAACGGACGCGGCGCAGCTGAAGCCGATGGTGTGGAAGCTGATGTGGACTTTATCGTCGGCACATTTTCAAAAAGCCTCGGCACTGTTGGGGGCTACTGCGTATCCGATCATCCTGAACTGGAATTCGTGCGTCTGAACTGCCGTCCTTACATGTTTACGGCATCCCTTCCGCCAGAAGTTATTGCAGCAACAACGGCAGCCTTGGGCGATATGCAGGCTCATCCAGAACTGCGCAAACAGCTTATGGCCAATGCCCAGCAACTTCATGCTGGATTTGTAGATATCGGGCTGAATGCCAGCAAACAGGCCACCCCTGTTATTGCTGTTACGCTGGAAACAGCTGAAGAAGCTATTCCCATGTGGAACAGACTGCTGGAGCTTGGGGTTTACGTAAACCTCAGCCTTCCTCCGGCAACGCCAGATTCTCGTCCTTTGCTGCGTTGTTCTGTAATGGCCACCCATACGCCAGAGCAAATTGCTCAGGCCATTGCCATATTCCGCCAAGCTGCCGCAGAAGTGGGCGTATCACCCGCACCCACCGCCGCGTAAAATCCTTATTTGCGTTTAAATGCCCCTTGTTGCCATAACCGCCAAACAATTGGTGGCGCTGCCAGCAAGGGGTGTTTTTCTGCAAATGGAGAAAGCGGCACTTCTATTCCGCTATGGCGCTGGACTTTCCAAGCCGCGTAACATGCCCCACCTGTAAAAGTATAAGCTGCCTTAAGCAGGCGCAAAATATTTAAAGGCCGTCCGCAAGATGCACGTAATGCCCATTTTTGAATGGCATGTTGCTTTTGTTCCTGCGGGATTAGCGGCGTTACAATCTGATCTTGAGATGTGTACGGAATGCCTAGCATTTGCCAACACGGCAACAAAAGCTGCGCATAACGCTGAGTATAAGCATCTACAATACTTTGCCCACGGCCTGCTTTTTCAACGCGCAATTCAACCCGATATGTATTGCGGTACAAAGCATTCCAATAATCCAGCACGGTGCCTGAATCTGGGCCAAGTTGAGCTGCCCACCATGCGGCGGCCAATACAGCCCGTATAACACAAGCATGCAATGCGCCTTGGGCCTTACTATCCCGCCACCATACCAACCGAACAGGCTGAGAAAAGCGCGCCCATACCGTGGTATCCAGCGTTTGTGGGCGCGTTAGGGCACGAAACTGCGCAAGAGACAAAATGGCAACTTTGGCCCGTAGAAGATGCTCCCCTACCCTATATTCATGATATTCTACATTAGGGGGTAAAAGAGCATTTGCCAGACAGGAAAGCCTCGTTCTGGGCCAGTCTGCCTGTTTGTCTACGATAATATAAAAATCCAGCAGGGTATCATCTTGAATCCCGCCCCGCAGGCCAGATCCATAAAACAGAACCCCCAATGGTTGTGCATTCCCTAAAAGATTATGCACAAATTCCGTAACCAAAGGGGATACCGGTGTATGCAGTTCTTGCTCTGTAAGGGCAAAAACTTCTTTCTGCCCCACCCGAATACCCTTCATGAACTGCTTTTCCACCAGAACGTTTTAAACATGCACAAAAGAAACCACGGGGCCCGCAGAAATGGTCAAGCAGCCATCTTGCCCCGGGGGCAGAACTTCACCATCCAGAATAAAAGATTGGTCCGTACGCAGTACCAATTCCGTTGCCGAGCCGCTATGATAGGCTGCATCCTGCCGTAGCCATTGCGGTGCTTTTCCGCGCAACAAATTCCAGACTGCACGCCCTAAATGCGGGGGAAAAGCAGCAACATCCAGATAACTAATTCCTCGGTCTGCTTCTTTCAGATTTTGCCAAAATGGCCAGATACCGTGGGGCAACCGATGCAAAGCTGTGCATAAAAACAGAAAATGATTCTGTTCGGGCAATATTTCACCATCACGCTCCACTGTAACTTTTGTGCCTTCCAGCCATCCTCGCCTATGTTTGGGGCTTAGCAACTGCCACGCTGTTACAAATAATGTCGCCATAACAGCGGCATCATGCGAGTAATTTTTCAGGATTTTGGGGTCATGTGCAATTTCAATCCCGCGCCCAAAAGCACCTAAACCGCCAAAAAAGCCTAGAGATGCCTCATTTTTCTGTCCATCCCGCGTGACCACCAAAGGCTGCCTGCGCCGCACATCGGAAAGAAGGCGCCCGGATGCAAGACGAGCTTGCAAAATCTCTAATGCCTCAACCCCGCGCTTACCAAATCCAACATCTGTGGCAATCAGGTTGGTATTGCCAGAGGGCAACACAACAATGCTGGGCCACTGCTCTGGCGGGCAAGAAGAGGTATAAAGTGCGCTCAGAACATTCCCAACTGTGCCATCTCCCCCATCCACAACCAGACAGCTTATTTTTTGCTGTAAAAGGGCATAAACCTGCTGCCGTAATGCAGCATGCGTTCTAGGGGAACAAAACAAGGGCCCCAACATTTTGCCCGCAAGTTCCAGATACCTGGGATCTGCCTTCAAATTCCGACGGCTACGAGGATTGTAAATCAGGGCAAAACGATCGGACATTCAGCACTCTTGCTATAAACAAACAAAAACGCCAGCGCCTTTTGCCCCGGCTACGGGCGATGGTATAAAGGCTGTTATGGCTCTTGTCACATGCCGTGGGGCCATACCCCGTCATCGGAGATGTGTTTTTCTTGTCCTGCGTTCATATCGCCCACCTGTCTGACCCACATCTGCCACTTGTCGGCTTGCCTTCTTTGAAGGAAATCCGCTTCAAGCGCATTCTCAGTTTGTTGTCATGGCAACTGCGGCGCAGGCATTTGCATAAACTACCGGCTTTGCAGGCAGTTATGCAGGATATCCGCCACTTTCACCCAGATATGGTTGCCCTGACAGGGGATATGACCAATCTGGGATTATTGAAGGAATTTCAAAACATACGGCAGTGGCTTTTGCAGCAGGATTTGCCCCCTACACTGCTTATTCCGGGCAATCATGATGCTCTGATCAAAGAGAACAGTGCTGCCAAACAGGCACTCTGGGCCGAATGGCTACATAACGGCACAAAGGCTGAACCGGCGGCCCCTTCACTACTGGTAAAAGATCATATTGCCCTTATTGGGCTAAATACAGCCATCCCCACCCTGCCCTTTCTGGCATCTGGCAAGGCAGGGCAAACCCAGCTTGTGCTTTTGGCGGATCTGTTGCGCCGCACACGCGCTATGGGATTATGCCGGATTGTGTTACTTCATCACCCTCCGACGCAAGGTATTGTCAGCCGCCGCAAAGGGCTGGATGACTTTCAGGCGTTTCAAGATGTATTGCGTGCAGAAGGTGCTGAACTTGTGCTTTACGGGCATTCTCATCGTGCGCAAATCACCCCTATTCCGGGCACAGATATTCTGGCGGTCAGCAGCACCTCCGCTTCTCATATTGCGGATGAACCGGAAAAAAGTGCGGGGTGGAACGCCATTTCCGTGCACAAACAGCCCGATATCTGGCAAATCACCATTCAGCACCGCAGCTTAATGCCGAATGGAAACTTGCAAGACAGCCAGATAAGGCGTGTGTGCAGTATGCATCGCCTTTTGCCCGCAACCTCGCTATGACAGCCCGCATGTTCAATGTGCCTTTTCTGCGCCGGATTGTAGCTTCGCTTCGCCCCGGCACATTAGACCGCTACCTGATCGCTCAGGTTATGCCACCTTTTCTGGTGGCACTGTCTGTTGTGATGATTGCCCTGATACTTGAACGCCTTTTGGTGCTGTTCAACTTGCTGGCAGCGGGCAACAACCACATTGGCATCTTTATTGGCTTGCTGGCGGCTCTGCTGCCTCATTATCTGGGCTTGGCTATTCCCGCAGCGCTCTGCGTAGCGGTGTTTACCGTCATCCGCCGCATGAGCCAGAATGAAGAAATTGATGCCATTAACAGCAGTGGCCTTTCACTGTTGCGGATCACACGCCCCTATATCCAGTTGGGCGTTGTGTTGGGTATCCTTTCCTTCCTGCTTTATGGCTTTATCCAGCCTCACGCGCGGTATGATTTTCGTTCAACATTTTATATTGCCAGCCATACGGGCTGGGCACCGCGTTTGCAGCCCCGCATGTTTGCCAGCCCTTCCTCCCAACTCACCATTGTTGCGGACAAGGTCTCTCAAAGCGGTTCTGATCTGGAAAACGTTTTTATCAGAGATCTATCTGAGCAGCAGGAGCGCGATATTACAGCGCGCAATGGGCATATCCGTATCGGTTTAGATGGAGAAACTGTTCAGATTGATCTGACCAATGGCGTGATTGTTACGGATAAAGGCGATGGCGTGCCCAGTCTGGTCACGTTTGACCATTCAACACGCTACCTTACGCATGCTTCGCACATCTCTCCTTTTCGCACCCGCGGGGAAGATGAGCGAGAACTCACATCTCCCGAACTGGTTGGCCGCCTCATCCGGCATGATCCTTCCATTTCCCGCCCGCATATGCGCTCTGAAGTGCATTTTCGTATGGCACGCAGCCTGACTGTGCCTTTTATTCCGCTTCTGGCGGCTTCTCTGGCACTCATGCGCAAGCGCCAGCGCAACAATGCCGGTCTGCCTCTGGCCTTTATTATTATGGTTGGGTTTGACCACATCATCCAGTTTGGCCACAGCATGGTTGCCACCAAAAAAGCATCGCTCCTGCTTATCTGGGGCCCTGCTTTGGTGTTTATTGTCGGCTGCACTTTGCTGCTGCTTTATAAATCAGGAGCATTCCAGGTCTTAAAAGCCTGGCGTTCCCGCTCATCTGCCCAAAAAGCCCTGCCATGAGCCAATCTTCAAGCATGCCCCGCCACGTTCTTCTCCGCTATCTTTCCATGGCGTTGCTCTCGCGCGTGATTTTTTGCGGTGCCGTTCTTGTCGGGCTTCTTGAAATTCTGGCTCTGCTTGAACAAACCACCCCTATTTTACAACGGCACTTGGGCATCCAGGGTATTCTGAGTTTTGCAGCCATGCGCGCCCCATTTCTGTTGGCAGGTGCGCTTCCATTAAGTGTGCTCATTGGCGCGCTGCTTATGCTCACACAGATGACATTGGCCAGCGAGATTGCCATCCTGCGCGCCTGCGGCCTTTCTACCTTTGGGCTGTATAAATACCTTATCCCCGCCATCTTGGTGATTGGCTTTGCCGGTGTTGTGCTGGATGATCAGGTCATCCCCCGGTCTGAACAGGCATTGGCCGCGTGGTGGAACCGCACAGACCCACACCCTGAAAACGGGCATGCCTTCTGGTTTCATGATGGCAACCGTATTGCCCATATTGGTTATACGTCTGATGGCGGCAATATGCTGACCAAGGTAGATATCTACATCCGCGATGCTAGCGGGCGGCTACAGCAGATTCTCCACGCCCAATCTGCTGACTATACACATACGCGTGGCTGGCTCTTGCACAATGTTGATAGCATTACCGTGGAGGGCGAAAAAACCACACGCCTGCCTTCTGTTCAGGACATGGGGTGGGATACAAACCTGCATCCGTGGGAGTTTATTCGCCTGTCTGCCGAAAATCCGCCGCTTTCTTCCACCACCATTCTGGGCATGTTACGTGGGCGCCTACCATCCCATACCAGCCCCGGTTTTCTGGAGGCTGGGCTGCTTGAACGCTTCTTGCGTCCGGCATCCTTGCTTGTTCTCTTGTTGATTGCGCTGCCTACAATCTATATCCCTCCACGGACAGGAACGCGCAGCTGGGTGCCAGTATGGTGCTTGGGCAGCGGGCTGTTGTTTATTATTGTGCAGGGTATGCTACGCGCAATGGGAAATGCGGGGTTGCTACCACCGGCCATTGCTACCATACCCGCACTGATTATTTTCACACTGGGGGCCATTACTGTGCTCCTGAGGAATGAAACACGATGAGCGGAACGCTAAATAACTCGTCGCTTAAAACCGGGCGCAGCTTTGATCTGGGGAAAATGAACCTCAGGCAGCTTTGGGTGGCATATCTTACCTACCCTACCATCCTGCTCTATTTTGCGCTGGTTATTGCTTCTGCTGCGCTGGCTGCGTACTTTTTTGCAGGCTGGTGGCCAACACTGGTTTCTCTGGTAGCGGTGGTTATTGTGTATCCATTGGTATGGTACTTGCTGCACCGCTACGTGCTGCATGGCCGTATCCTGTATAAAATGAAATGGACGGCCGCTCTGTGGAAGCGCATCCATTTTGACCATCATCAGGACCCGCATCTGCTGGATGTTCTGTTCGGCGCACCCGCTACAACATTGCCGACCATTGGGGCTGTAACCATCCCCATTGGGTATCTTATTGGTGGCATTGGGGCTGCAGCCACAGCATTTGGCACGGGCGTGGCCATTACCTGCATTTACGAATTCTTCCACTGCATCCAGCATCTCAACTACAAGCCACGTGCGAGTTGGATCCAGCGCATGAAAGCACGCCATGTGCTGCACCACTTCCATGATGAAGATGGAAACTTCGGCATCACCAGCTTTGTCGTGGACCGGATATTTGGCTCATATTATCTGGATGCCAAAGCCCGCCCCCGTAGCCCCACGGTTTTCAACCTTGGTTACGATGTTAAGGAAGCCCAACAGTATCCGTGGGTGATGGATCTGACTGGCGCTCCCCCGCGTGATCGCCCCGATGGTGCACGCCCGGCGGAGAACAGGAAAGCGGCATGACCGCTTCCTCCCAAGGCATTACAGCCTTTATTCTGGCGGGCTCCCGCCCCGGCAAGCCAGATCCCGTTGCATTGGCCGGAGGCGTTTCTCACAAAGCGCTTCTGCCTATTGGCGGTGTACCTATGCTTTTAAGGGTGATTGATGCGCTGCAACAGGTGCCTCAAATCACGCGCATTGCTGTTTGCATTGAAAACCCGCAAATTATTGCCTCTATCATTCCTGCAGGAATAGACGTTATTCCGGCGCGCCCTGAAGGCCCTAGCGCAAGCGTGCTGGCTGGCCTTGCACGCTATGGCACCCCTTTGTTGGTGACCACGGCAGATAATGCTCTGCTCCAGCCAAGCTGGGTGCAGGAATTGCTCAGCCAGAGCCACCCACAAGCCGATCTTGCTGTGGCCGTTGCAGCAGAAACAACTATACAGCGAGATGTGCCCCATACACAGCGCACCTATATCCGGCTTGCTGATCTGACTTTTTCTGGCTGTAACCTGTTTTTATTCCGCACCTCTGTTTCTGCACGCGTGGCAGACCTGTGGCGGCATGTAGAGAAAAACCGCAAGCACCCTTTGCGTGTTGCATGGCTTTTAGGGCCAAGTATTTTGTTACGCGCCCTTTGTGGCAAGCTAACACGGCGCGCTCTTTATCAACGCATCTATCGCCTCACCAGCGCGAAAGCGGAGCTTGTTCCGCTTTCTGATGGCCGCGCCGCTGTAGATGTAGATAAACCAACTGATGTTGTGCTGGCAGAAGAACTTGCTGCTAGCCTACCCGCTTGTTCCTTCGCAAAAACACTACAGAAATAAACTTTTTCAGATTTAGACGGGCAGCAGCGCGTGCAATGCGGAAGGAATCTCCGCCATGCTAGCTGCCTGGCCGTCTGCCTGTGCCGCCAATGCGCTGGAACCATATCCCCACGCAGCAAACACAAACTTCACTTCAGCCCCTGTAGCGGCACCATAATCTGGCGGCATATCTCCAATCATAACACTGCGCGCAACCTCTCCACCCGCCTGCTTTATTGTCCCCAATAAATGCGCAGGGTCTGGTTTATGGGCCGCAAAACTGTCACCTCCGCCTATTGCCGAGAAAAGTGATGTCAGGCCAAAATTATCTAAAATACGTCTGGCCGCTACCTCTGGCTTGTTGGTGCATACAGCCAGCAGCCATCCTGCATCTTTCAACTGCTCCAATACCTGCTGAGTGCCGGGGAATAGACGCGAAAGCCGCGTGGCCCGCGGTGTGTAAAGCTCCATAAACTTTTGCACAGCTTCAGACTCCGTAAACGGTAGCGTATAAGGCTGCGCAGTTATGGCCTTCTGCTTTTCTCGTCCGGCATTCAGAACACGTTGTACCAAAGTAGGCACGCCATTGCCTATCATGGTGCGCACGTCTGCATCTGTCAGAGGCGGAAGGTGGCAGATTTCCAGTAACTCCCGGCTACACGCAGCCAGATCTGGCACGGAATCAAGCAACGTGCCGTCCATATCAAAAACAGCCAGACGAGGTGCGGACATGCGGTTTTTCCTTGCCGAGTAAATATCTGAAAACTTTTATGATATTGGCATGTTTGTTTTCCGGTGAGGAGACGTTTGACACATGCCGGAGCTTGGCTTACCGCATGCTCTTATGACGTCTATTTCCGCACCACGTCCTGCCACGGCGGTTCTTCTGGCCGCCGGACTGGGCACCCGCATGAAATCCTCCCGCCCTAAAGCCATGCAATCTCTTGGCGGCCGGCCAATGCTGGCACATCTGCTTGCCAACGCAGCGGAGGTATTTGACAGGCTGGTTGTTGTAATCGGCCCAGATATGGAAGAAGTTGCCGAACTGGCAGCCCCCTACCCGGTGGTTGTGCAGCAAGAACGCTTGGGCACTGCCCACGCTGCCTTACAGGCCGAAGCCTGGTTTGGTGATGGCGATGTGGCTGTGCTGTATGCTGATAATCCTCTGATTTCAGCAGAAACCCTCAACCGCCTGCTAGAAGAACGCCGTAAGCCGAATGTAGGTTTGGCATTGTTGGCAATGCGCCCGGCCGATCCTGCACGCTATGGCCGCGTGGTAGCCCAAGATGGCAATGTAGAACGTATTGTGGAATGGGCAGATGCCACACCAGAAGAGCGCGCGATTGACCTGTGCAATGCCGGTGTATTGTGTGCTGATGCCGTAGATTTCCGCCGTTGGCTCCATAATGTGCGTAATGATAACGCCAAGGGCGAATATTATCTGACAGACGTGGTGGATCTGGCCGTTGCCGATAACGTGCAGGTGCGCGCGGTAGAAGCAGCAGAAGATGAACTGCGCGGCGTGAATTCCCGTGCGGAACTCGCGCAGGCAGAAGCAGCCTTGCAAACACGCCTACGCAATAAGGCCATGGAAAATGGTGTAACTTTGGTTGCGCCAGAAACTGTATTTTTCAGTGCTGATACGCAAATTGAACCCGATGTGTTGATAGAACCAAATGTGTTCTTTGGCCCGGGTGTAACCGTGCAAAGTGGTGCGATTATTCGCGCCTTTAGCTACCTTGAGGGATGCGAAGTGCAGGCCAGTGCGATTATTGGCCCTTATGCGCGCATTCGGGAAGGTACCACCATTGGCACTTCTGCACGCGTTGGCAACTTTGTTGAACTCAAGGCCACCACGCTGGGCGAAGGTTCCAAAGCCAATCATCTGACATATCTGGGTAATGCCGAAATCGGCAGCCGCACCAATATTGGCGCGGGCACCATTACCTGCAACTATGATGGCGTGTTCAAACACACCACCACAATTGGAGACAAAGCCTTTATTGGTTCGGATTCCATTCTTGTGGCACCCGTAAGTATTGGAAACAACGCTTTGGTGGCAGCAGGCAGTGTCATTACACAAAATGTGCCAGATGAAGCTTTGGCTTTTGGTCGGGCGCAGCAGGTGAATAAAGCTGAAATGGGCAGGCTTTTCAAAGAGCGCCTGCAAGCAAAAAAGGAAAATGGCTGATGTGTGGGATCTGCGGCGTTGTTGGCCGAAGGCATGCCACCCCTATTGTTTTTGAAGGTTTGCGCCGGTTGGAATATCGGGGCTATGATTCCGCAGGTATTGCTACATTAGTAGATGGGCGTGTTGAACGCCGCCGTGCAGCAGGCAAGCTGGATAACCTTGCTGGACTGCTCAAAAAATCTCCACTGCCCGGCACTACCGGTATTGGCCACACACGCTGGGCCACACATGGTGCCCCCACTGCATGCAATGCTCACCCTCATGGTACCGAGCGCGTGGCTATTGTGCACAATGGTATTATCGAAAACTTTGAAACCCTGCGCCGTGAATTGGAAGCTGCTGGTCAGGTTTTTGAAACAGAAACCGATAGTGAAACTATTGCTCTATTGGTTGATTACCACCTGCAGCAGGGTCTGGAACCCAAGGAAGCCGCACTTCGTGCACTGCGTCGCCTAGAAGGCGCATATGCCGTTGCCATGATTTTTGCTGGCCATGAAGGGCTGATGATTGGTGCCTGCCACAGTGCTCCTCTGGCTGTAGGCTTTGGCGATGATGAAATGTTTCTGGGCTCCGATTCACTGGCTCTGGCACCGCTGACCCGCCGCATCGCCTACATGGAAGATGGTGATTGCGTTGTTATCACCCCCAAGGGTGCAGAATTCATGACCTTTGATGGTGCGCCAGTTGAACGCACCATTCAGCTCACCGCCTTGGCTGCCGGTTCCATCGGTAAAGATGGTTACCGCCATTACATGGAAAAAGAGCTGCACGAACATCCGTTGGTAATCGGCCAGACCTTGCAGCGCATGGTGGACCCGGCTTCTCGCCGCGTTATTTTGCCTGAACTGCCTTTTGATCTGGCAGAAGTGCCGCGTGCCGTTATTACCGCCTGTGGGTCTGCCTTTTTTGCCGGGATGATTGGCCGCTACTGGCTGGAAGAAATTGCCCGCTTGCCCGTGGATATAGATGTTGCCAGCGAGATGCGTTACCGCAATCCACCGCTTACGGCAGGATCCTTGGGGCTGTTGATTTCTCAATCTGGGGAAACAGCAGATACACTGGCAGCCCTACGCAGCCTGCGTGAAAAAGCAATTCACATTGCTTCCGTGCTGAATGTTGAACACAGCACCATGGCGCGGGAAAGCGATGTTGTGCTGGGCACAGTGGCTGGCCCGGAAATTTCTGTGGCATCCACCAAGGCCTTTACAGCTCAGCTAACCGTATTGGCGTGCCTGACCATTGCTACAGCCCGTGCACGCGGCAAGCTGGACACGTTGGCAGAAGAACATCTTGTCAGCGCCCTGTTGGACCTCCCTAGCCGCGCGGCAGAAGTGTTCAACCAGACAGACGCTATTCGCACCATGGCGCAAGTTGTGGTGGAAGCCCGCGATGTTCTGTATCTGGGCCGTGGCAGCATGTTCCCCGTTGCCATGGAAGGCGCGCTCAAGCTGAAGGAAATCTCTTACATTCATGCAGAAGCATATGCTGCTGGTGAAATGAAACATGGACCGATTTCCCTTATCGATCGCACAGTGCCGATTGTGGCTACAGCACCTTCAAACGCATTATTTGAAAAAACGCTTTCCAATCTGCAGGAAGCTAAAGCACGCGGTGGCCGCCTGCTGGTGTTTACGGATACCAAAGGGGCTGAACGTGTTTCTGCCATTGCAGAACAGATGGTGGTTCTGCCCCATGTGCATGATTTTGTAGCCCCCATTCTGCAAACCATTCCGGTGCAGATGCTGGCTTACGAAGTTGCTGTGCTGAAAGGCACAGATGTGGACCAACCACGTAACCTCGCAAAATCTGTGACCGTGGAATAAATACAAAAAAGCCCCTATCTACACAGATAGGGGCTTTTACCATTTATGGCTGCAACTGAGGTTTCCCTTCCAGTTCCACCATAATGTGCCCTATTTTGGGGCTATCCACTTCTATTCTGGTCGCCACCATGCCGATCTGGGGAATATTCTCAAACCAGACACGGCCCTGTTGTGGCTTTCTGGCTTTACGATCTGCGCTGGACAGTTTGAAGCCCTTGATCTGCTGCGCCACAAAATTACAGCGCAGGCCATCTTCTCCCCAATCTTTTGATGCGCCATCTGGCAAAGGTTGCACACCGTCTGTTTGCACCTGCAACGTGCTTAAGCGCACACCATCAAACACCTTCACGGCACCATTGCCACAGCCTTGCCCCTCCTGCACCTTGTGCAAAAGCGCCATCAAAATAGCCACATTATCTACAGCGCCTTTGCGCTCATCTGGCAAAATCTGTTCACGGTCAGTTTCTACAGGCTCCATTGCCTGCACATCCGGCATATCCTGCTTATAGGCAATGGACAGGTGCCGGTTTTTACCGCGAGACCAGCCTGCGCTCTCATAGCTTTCTGGCTCAGGCATGCCACTATTATAAAAATGTCCCTGCGCGCGCAGATTAATATTTGTTTTCATGAAAAGCTGGAACAACCCGCCCGTTTTGCTTTGGGCAGCTACGCTATATTGGTTCCCACTTAGGCGATAAGCACTGTTAATGGTCATAACATGCAGCCCATGTGCATAGACAAAATAACGCACCACTGTTTGCGGGGCAGAAACCGCACCAGCATATGGCGTTGCCAGCATGCCTCCGGCCCCAAGCAACAAACCTATGGCACTGGCTTTGGCAAAACGACGCTTAAATAACAGATGCAAAAAAGACATTAGAAAGTCCCTTTGGAATCATCAGGAAAAATCCTGCCGTTCCCCACGATAACCCAAACGGATAGAAACAGCCTGCGCCAACCCCGCAGCCATATTGCCCAATTGCGCAACCGTGAAACGGCTTAATTCTGTTTGAGGCAGGCTGATGCCAATACCGGCTACCGTCTGCCCGGAATGATCTTTTACAGAGGCAGCAAAGCACCATAGGCCTTCATGCACCTGCTCATCATCTACGGCGTATCCTCTGTCACGAATTTCTGCGATTTCACGCACCAATGTCGTCACGGAGCAAATACCGTTCGGTGTAAGCGGTTCTGACCATGTGGAAACAGGGTTAAGAGCCAGCCATTCTCTGAAAGACGTATCATCCATACCTGCCAGCATGGCATTACCTGTGGCCGTAAATATGGCAGGTAAGCGCATTCCTACCCTAAAAGAGGCCCCAAGCACCGTAGCGCTATTGCGGCAGGCCACATACACAACCTCCGCCCCCTCCAGCATGGTTAGCGTTACTGTAAACGCATCCAGATCGGCACGATTCTCCAGCACATGGTAGAATTCCGTTACCAGATCGCGCTTTTCTGTCACATCTCCGGCCCAGTCCAACAGGCGTGTGCCTAGCCTGTAGCCCTGAGATGCGTTTTTCTCCAGCAGCCCCAACTCCACCATAACAGACAGCAGACCATGCACCGTACTGCGCGGCAAATCGAGCTGGCGCGCCACATCTGCGGCCAAGGGCGGCCTGCTGGAAGCCTTCACCATATCAAGAATACGAACGGCCCGCCGCAATGCGGGAACCGTGTCCTGTGATTTGGACATGCTTTTTCTTATTTTCCTTGTTGACAGAGAGGTCCGATCTCTTCATTATTCCAAATACGGGATCGAGTTCAATATAATGAACAACAAAAATCAGAACCGATCTTGCCGCGCAGAAGATATAGTGGAAGCCTGAAAAACAAGAACCCGAAAACGGGCAGCAGGCTTCCACTTCTTCACCTCGGCATTATGCCGCAAATAAATGCACCAAAATCTCGCTCCCTTTTCCGTCCTGCGCTACAGATAAAGCCTTTCCTGCACCATAGCAGCAAAAGGGCATGAACTTGACCTGTATATATGATTTTAAACTCCCCGCCCTAAATGGAAGCACCCTTGATCTGAGCGCTTATCGGGGGAAACCTGTTTTGGTGGTGAACACCGCATCCAAATGTGGATTTACTCCACAGTACGAAGGTTTGCAGGCTTTATGGACACAGTTCCAAAAAGCTGGGCTGGTTGTTGTAGGGGTGCCAAGCAATGATTTTGGCCAACAGGAACCCGGCACCTCGGAAGAGATTTCGTCCTTCTGCCAAGTCAATTATGGGGTCACCTTCCCTATGGCGGCACGCAGCCCTGTAAAAGGGCCAGATGCTATTCCGCTTTTTAAATGGCTGGATAGTGAGCTTGGTTTTCTGGCACGGCCACGGTGGAACTTCTTTAAGTATCTCACCAACCGTCAGGGAATGCCTGTTGCGTGGTTCAGCTGCCTAACGCCGCCTACATCTGGGCGTGTCAGGCATGCTGTGGAAAATGCTCTTAAATCGTAAAAATCAACCAGCAAAGGCAGGCAGTGCATCGCCGTTAAAATCGGCTGGTACCAGCCTGCCCTCCTGCATGGTCACAACCCTATCCATGCGCGGCAGCAATTCGCGGTTATGGGTTGCCACCAGAACAGCCAGCCCTTTCTGGCGCACAACATCAAGCAACTGAGAAAACACGCTATCTGCCGTATGCACATCCAAGTTGCCGGTAGGTTCATCAGCTAACAGCAGCGCAGGGTCATTTGCCAAAGCACGCGCAATGGCAACGCGCTGCTGCTCACCGCCCGAAAGCTTGCCCGGCAGATGGTTTACACGGTGCGCCAAACCAAACATGCGCAAAAGCTCTTCGGCTTTACGGCGTGCCTGTGCCTTGCCTACGCCCGCAATCATCTGCGGGAGCACCACGTTTTCCTTGGCTGTAAATTCACCCAGAAGATGGTGAAACTGATAGACAAATCCTATCTGGTCTCGCCGCATCGCCGTGCGGCCGGCATCTGCCATGCCAGTGGTAATCTGGCCCGCAATAACAATCTCACCCGCGTCTGGCGTATCCAGCAAACCAGCCAGATGCAGCAAGGTTGATTTACCTGTGCCTGACGGCGCAACCAGCCCTACAATTTCACCGGCATGCAGAGAGAAATTGATATCCTGCAAAACCGGCAGAACACCCTCATCCCCACTGCGATAAGCCTTACGAACGTGCTTCAGGCTTAAAACTGGCTGATTATTCATGCCGCAAAGCCTCCACAGGGTCTGTTTTGGCCGCACGCCAAGAAGGATAAAGCGTTGCCAGCAAGGAAAGCCCCAGCGCCATGACAATAACTTCGACCACCTGGCCCCACACCAGCTTTGCAGGCAGGTGCTCCAGATAATAAACTTCCGGGTTGAACAGATTTGTGCCGGTCAGTTTTTGCAGAAGCTGACGGATACGCTCGATATTCATACAGAACACAACACCGAGTGCTGTGCCTGCCACAGTGCCCGTTACGCCTACAAAAGCGCCGCACATTAGAAAAATGCGCATAATGGCGCCGCGGCTGGCCCCTATGGTGCGCAGCACGGCAATATCGGCTGTTTTATCCTTCACCATCATAATGAGAGAGGAAATAACATTAAAAGCCGCCACAAGAATAATCAGCGTGAGGATAAGGAACATCACATTCTGCTCCACCTGCACGGCGCCAAACAGAGCATTGTTAGCGTTCGTCCAATCCAACACGCGCAGGCCCGGATCCCCCACCGCATTTTCAATGGCAAGGGTAACAGGGCGCACGTGCTCTGCATCCTCGGTCATGACCTGGATCTGCGTGGCCTTGTTGGGCATCTGAAAGTAAATTTGCGCCGCGTGCATAGGCAAAAACACAACGCTGGAGTTGTAATCATTCACCCCAGCATCAAAAATAGCCACTACCCGATACCGGCGCACACGTGGCACGGTGCCAAACGCCGTGGCTGCTCCATCTGGTGAAACAAGGGTAAGGCCAGAGCCAATGCCTAAGCCAGCCCGTTCCGCCATTGTAACACCCACAACGATGGAATCATCCGGGCCAAAATCATCTAGTGAACCAGCAATAATGGAAGAACTGACGGCTTTAAGGTCTTTCAGCCCTTGCGGTGTCAGACCATGCACCATGCCGCCAGAATTATAGGCTCCAGCGCTGAGGAGCACCTGCCCTTCCACCAAAGGTGTGGCGCTGACCACACCCGGAACAGACCGAACCTTACGTGTGACATCTTCATACTGGGAGATTGTGCGGCCCTGACCATAAATGGTCAGGTCCCCATTCAACCCCAGAATGCGTCCCATAAGGTCGGCCTGAAAGCCGTTCATCACAGCCATAACGATAATGAGCGTTGCCACACCAAGGGCAATGCCAACTAGCGAGAAAATGGCAATAACTGATACAAACCGTTCCCCTCGCCGCGCACGGAGGTAACGGCCCGCCACCGCCCGCTCAAAGGGTCCGAACATGCTGATCAGCCTGCCAGAACCAGAGCCAGCGCGTCATCCACGCTCATTTCATGACGCTCACCGGTGGCACGGCGCTTCAGTTCCACCTTGCCTTCCTTGGCACCACGTGGGCCTACAACAATCTGCCACGGGTGGCCCATAAGGTCTGCATCTGCAAACTTTACGCCAGCACGTTCTGCACGATCATCATACAAGAAAGCTTCTTCATTCGTGTTGTAGATGCGCTCGCAAATGGCATCGCACAGTTCATCACCGTTTTTCAGGTTCAGAATAACTGCACGGAAAGGTGCAACTGCATCCGGCCAGATAATGCCGTTATCATCGTGGCAGGCTTCAATAATTGCACCGGCAAGGCGGGAAACCCCAATGCCGTAAGACCCCATTTCTGGGTAAAGCTGGTTTCCGTCCGGGCCGCTTACGCTGACGTCCATGGAGCGGGTGTATTTATCGCCAAAATAGAAGATGTGGCCAACTTCTACGCCACGGCCTTCACGCCGACGTTCTTCTGGCACGGCTTGCCATCCGGCCTCATCGTGCATTTCATCCGTTGCGGCGTAAGGCGTTGTTACACGGTTGAAGAAGGCTTCCAGCGCTACGGGGCTGTTGGTATCAACCGGTTCATCCAGCCAATCCTGCTCTTCCAGCGCGGCATCGTAAAACACGCCGCTTTCCCCCGTGGGGGCCAGAATCAGGAACTCATGGCTCAGTTCACCACCAATCGGCCCAGTATCGGCCCGCATGGGCACAGCCCGCACACCCAAACGCTGGAAGGTACGCAGGTAAGCCAGCAGCATGCGCCGATAGGTTGCAACAGCAGAGTCGTAGTCCAGATCAAAGCTGTAGGCATCTTTCATCAGAAACTCACGGCCTCGCATCACCCCAAAGCGGGGGCGCATTTCATCACGGAATTTCCACTGGATATGATACAGAACCTGCGGCAGATCCTTGTAGGATTTTACGGTCTGACCAAACAGATCCGTAATCATTTCCTCGTTGGTCGGCCCGTACAGCAGTTCGCGCTTGTGCCGATCCTGAATACGCAGCATTTCCGGGCCATAGGCATCATACCGGCCAGAACGCTTCCACAAATCGGCTGATTGCAAGGTGGGCATCAGCACTTCCTGCGCGCCTACCCGATCCTGCTCTTCCCGCACGATCTGGCTGATATTGCGCAACACTTTCAGCCCCGCTGGCAGCCACGCATAAATGCCAGATGCCGTCTGGCGGATAAGCCCCGCCCGCAACATAAGCCGGTGCGAGACAATCTGGGCTTCTGCCGGATTTTCCTTGAGAGTGGGAAGAAAGCTGCGCGAAAGACGCATGGTGCATTCAGCCTTGTAAAAAAAGCGACTTTTCCTGAACGAAAGCCGCTTTGGTGTAACCAATCACTATCTGCTGTAAAACAGCGGCGGGATAAAGAAAAGCCTGACACTCCGGCATTTTCTCTTACCCCGCCTTCTGTCAGGTATCAGACACGCAGTAAGTGAACATCCACCAATGGGCGCTTTTGCAGCTTACGCCCCAATGCGCGACGCAGGGCCGTTTTGGCGGCCTCACGGAAGGAAACATCATCCCCACGCAGTTCATCTGGAATAATGTCCAGCGCGTTGGCGAATTCTTCACGCACACGCACGCTTTCCAGATCATCCGGATCAAGCAGGCCCGGTGCGCTCACCTTGGGCTCACCAATCACAAAGCCTTCTTCATCCACTGCAAAACTGCCGATGACTATGCCGTTGAACAGCATTTTGCGGCGCGCAGCCAGCACCCCTCCGTTCATGGGCAGCAGACGGTTACCATCCAGTGCCAGACGGCCTGTTGGGGCTGTATCCACCACTTCCAGCTTGCCCGGAGAAAGACGCAGGATATCACCATCTTCCAGCAGAACGGGGGCAATACCCATTTCCTGCGCCAATGCGGCTTGTGCTGTCAGATGGCGCCATTCACCATGTACCGGCACAACATGCTGCGGCTTGAGCAATTCGTACATTTTCTGCACATCGCCACCCGTTGCGTGGCCAGACACATGCACAAAATGCTCGCGGTCCGTAATCACCCGCACGCCACGGCGTGAAAGATTATCCTGCACCGCCATAATTGCGCGCTCATTACCCGGAATCATACGGCTGGAATAAATAACCGTATCCCCCTCACCCAAAGCGATGTTGGGGTGGGTATCCATGGCAATGCGAGACAGAGCGGAACGAGGCTCACCCTGACTACCTGTAATGATCAGCAGAATCTGATCATCTGGCACATCGTTTACGTCCTGCTCTGTCAGGAACGGCAGAACGCCAGACAGATAACCGCAATCCCGCGCAGCGGTATCGAGATTGCGCAAGGAACGCCCAACCAGAACCACCGTACGCCCAGCAGCCTGTGCTGCCATAGCAATGGTTTCAACACGCGCCACGTTGGAGGCAAAGCATGTTACGGCAATGCGGCCCTTAAGGCTTGCCACCAGTTCCGTCATGCTGCGGCGCACTTCGGATTCTGAACGAGACGGCCCCGGCTTCATCACATTGGTGCTGTCACACACCAGCGCCAGAACGCCTTCACGGCCAATTTCGGCCAGCCTGTTCAGGTCTGTTGCAGGCCCCACCAACGGGTCTGGGTCAAACTTCCAGTCCCCTGTATGCACCACAATGCCGGAGGGCGTGCGCAGAACCATGGACTGCGCCTCTGGCACAGAATGCGTTACCGGCACAAACTCAATATCAAACGGCCCTACATCAAACCGCGCACCGGGCTGGATGACATGAATAGGCACATCCATAATGCGGGCCTCAGCCAACTTGCGGCGCAGAACAGCTGCGGCAAAAGGCGTAACATATACAGGGCACTGCAACATGGGCCAGACATGAGCCACAGCGCCAATATGGTCTTCATGTGCATGGGTAATTACCAAGCCGGCCAGCTTATCCCGGCGCTCTACAATAAAGCTTGGATCTGGCACCAGAATTTCGGCTTCTGGCGTATCGTTGCCACTAAACCCAATGCCACAATCTATCGCCAGCCACGTGTCTCCCAACCGGTAAAGGTTGAGATTCATGCCAATCTCACCCGTTCCGCCCAAAGGCAGAAAGGCCAGATCGCCGTTCTGTTCTGTCATTTCCGTGTTTTACCCTTCTGCAACATAATCTCGGTCCACTGTAAGTTTTGGCAGGGGGTTTCGCCCCGCCAGCAAACGCAACCCATTTAGGGTGAGCATTGAATCCACATGTTCAAAAACAGACGTACCTTCTGAGAAGAGTGGAGCCAGACCACCGGTTGCCAGCACCTTCATGGGGCCAACCTCCTTTCTGATCCTCTCGACAATCCCCTCAATCAAACCAACATAACCCCAAAACACGCCAGACCGCATTGCGGTTACCGTGTTGCGCCCAATGGCGGAATCTCCTACTGGCCGCCCTATTCCTATACGGGGCAACCGTGCTGCTGCCTGATGTAACGCTTCAACCGACAAATTGATGCCAGGAGCAATAACACCACCGCAGTAGCTTCCATCCTTATCCACAACATCAAACGTTGTGGCCGTTCCAAAATCTATAACCGTAAGTGGTCCACCATACATATGGTGTGCAGCCAGACCATTCAACAGCCGATCTACCCCAACCTCATCAGGGTTATCCACCTTGATGGCAAATCCCCAATCCAGCCGGGCAGATGCAAGAAGCGGTTCAACAGCAAACCACTGCCTGCATAAAGTGCGTAAATGATACAAGGCAGCGGGCACAACAGTGCCAATAACCGCACCATCAATATCATCTGCCACAATACCTTGGGTGCGCAACAGCGCATTCAGCCAGACAGCATATTCATCAGATGTACGCTGGGGCTGCATGGTAATGCGCCACACACCACGCCATCTTTCACCATCATGCACCGCAAACACGACATTGGTGTTACCTGCATCAATAACAAGCAGCACCCTTTATACCCCTTCTTCCAGCAGGATATCTCCTGTCGTGATCGTTTTCATACCGGTTTCCGTGTCCAGTAATAGGCGGCCATCTTCGGCCAAACCCGCAAATTTCCCCTGTTCATAAGTAGTTCGGCTGCTAACGACAAGAGGCGTCCCTACAGGATGCGCCCGATCAAGCCATGCCTGCCGTAATGCGCCAAAGCCGTTTTGCTGCCAAACGGCACACCAATCTGTCAGACTGGAAAGAATATATTGGGCAACATCCTTTACAGGCGGAACCTCACCATACTGGCCCAAGCAAGCGGCAAAGCGACCTGTTTGCTGTTGAGATGGCGCCTGCGTGAGATTGGCGCCAAAACCTATAACAAGGCGTGCGCCTTCCCGCTCTATCAGGATACCACCAGCCTTCTGACCATCCAACAAAAGATCATTCGGCCATTTTATCATGAGATGCCCTGCTACAGCAGGCACGGCGCGCAGCAAGCCATCATAAAACGCCAAAGAGGCGGCAAACGGCCACCCCCCCAGCATATCCTGCCCCGCCTGTTGCGCATCTAGCAGAACAGATAAAGCGAGACTTTGCCCGGCATCCACCCATTGGCGGCCACGGCTGCCTCGGCCTTGAGTTTGCCTAAAGGCTAAAACCGCAAGGCCGGAAGCTGCCCCCTGCCGTGCCTGTTCCAGACAGAAATCAGAGGTGGAGCCCAGTTCTGCAAAGCATTCAAGCCGCCACGGGCTAGGCTGATCTTTCATCCGCCCAGAGCAAGTGCTGCCTGATGCGCCCATGCCATGAGAGGGCCCATTCCAGCAACAAACAAGGCAGTTGCCAAACCCATGCTACCAGAAACAAACAGCAGGCTGGGTGCAGGACGATCCAGCTCTTCTGCTGGGCTATCAAAATACATCACCTTCACAATCCGCAGATAATAATACGCACCAACTATGCTGGAGAGTGCGCCAATTACCACCAGTACGTAAAGGCCAGACTGCCAAGCTGCGGCAAAAACCAGAAATTTACCAAAGAAACCAGCCAGAGGTGGGGCTCCCACCATGCTGAACATAAACAGTGCCAGAACAGCAGCCATTGCCGGATCTGTACGCCCAAGACCCGCCAGGTCGGAAATACTGACAACTTCCCGCCCCTTCCGCCGCATTGCCGTAATGCAGGCAAACACACCTGCGTTCATGACAAAATACGCGGCCAGATAAATAAGCGTGGCCTGCACGCCTGCAAGCGATGCCGCTGCCAGCCCCATCATGGCATATCCCATATGACCAATGGAGGAATATGCCATCAGGCGTTTGATGTTGCCTTGAGGAATAGCTGCAAAAGCCCCGTACACCATGGACAGAACGGAAACAGTTTCAATCAGGATTTGCCAACGCGGCGCAACCGTACCAAACGGCCCGGCCATAACGCGCAAGAACAGCGCAAAAGCTGCAAATTTTGGCGCCCCTGCCATATAAGCTGTTACCGGGGTGGGCGCACCCTGATAGACATCTGGCGTCCACATATGAAACGGCACAGCGGAGAGTTTGAAGCACAGGCCAGTAACAATAAAAACAATACCAACAATCAGCCCCATTGGCAGATTGCCGGAAGCCCGAATGGCCGCCACCAGCCCTGTATATTCCATGGTACCTGCGTAACCATACACAAGCGAAATACCATAGAGCAGCAGACCAGAAGCCAAAGACCCAAGCACGAAATACTTCAGCCCTGCCTCGGATGACAGCACGCTATCCCGCTCCATCGCACACAAAATGTAAATGGACAGAGATGAGAGTTCCAACCCTACGAACAATGTCATCAAATTGGCGGAGGATGCCATAATCATCGCACCCAATGTTGAAAACAGCATCAGCACCGGGGTTTCAAACGGCAGAGTGGTTTTATCCCGCGTGCGGTAACTGAACGTTAGCACCACAGCGGTTAATGCACCTGCCAGTATCAGCATCTTCATAAAGCGGGCAAAGCCATCATTTACAAAGGTGCCTGCATAGCCTTCCCCCGTGGGAGACAGCAGAACCAGAAACCCGCATACGGCAAATGCTGCAATGCTCAACATGGCGGAAGAAAAAAATCCTTCCCCTTTCCGCTGCAACACACCGGCCACCAGAATAACAATACCAGACAACGCCAGAACAATTTCTGGCACCGCTATTGTCCAGTTAAAGCTGGTCATACTCATTGCACCATACCCCGCAGGTGGGAGGAGAAAGAAAAGGAAAAAACCGTTTCGCGCATCATGTTTGCTTCTTCCTCAGCCACACAGCGCCACGGTTAACAGCACAACTAGACCGGCCAGCACCGTAAACGCGTAAATAGCGATAGACCCTGTTTGCAGCTTTACGGCTTGGGCAGCACTTGTACGTGCAGCCTGCACCATGTCATGCGGCACGGCTTCCACCACACCTTCTTCTCCATCTTTCCAGAGAACACGTGCGATTGCGGCATAGGGGCGCACAAAAATGGCATCATACAATTCATCAAAATACCATTTGTTCAACAGAAAGCGATAAAGCGGCCCAAAAGCCCGCGCAATATTGGTTGGCAAAGCGGGGTTCAGCACATAACACAGCACAGCTACTGCAATACCAGCCAAACCTGCCAAAGAGGGCAAAATGGCAATCAGGCCCGGCACGTGCTCCAGATTTTCCATAATCGTATTATCTGGAGCGTTGAAAATGGCCCCTTCCCAGAAACCGATCTGGTGCGTTCCAATGTAAAATGGCGCCAAAAGAATACCTGCCACAACGGCACCAAAAGCCAATAGCACTAAAGGTACGCTCATAACGGCTGGACTTTCATGCGCGGCATCCCGTGCATGGGCATCTGCTGCCTGGCCATGAAACACCAGAAAAATAAGCCGCCAGCTATAAAAAGCTGTAAGAAAAGCAGTGATTGTGCCCAAGCTCCATGCATACATGCTGGCAGAAGAACCGGTGGACCACAGCGCATTGAGAATGGCATCCTTGGACCAATAGCCAGCAAACGGAAACACACCGGCAAGCGCTAAGCTGCCTATCCACATCACCGTGTAGGTCAGTGGCAGCTTTTTCCATAAGCCGCCCATCTTAAACATGTTCTGTTCATCATGCATTGCATGGATAACGGAACCAGCACCCAGAAACAGAAGCGCTTTGAAAAAGGCATGTGTTGTCAGATGAAAAACTGAAGCCTGATACGCACCCACACCCACAGCGGCAAACATGTAACCAAGCTGGGAACAGGTAGAATACGCGATGGTGCGCTTGATATCTGGCTGCACCATACCCACCGTTGCTGCAAAAAAGCAGGTGGTTGCACCAATAAGAATAATAAACGTGCGTGTTGCAGGCGCAAACTCTAGCAATGGAGACATACGCGCCATAAGAAACACACCGGCCGTAACCATTGTGGCTGCATGGATAAGGGCAGATACAGGTGTTGGGCCTTCCATGGCATCTGGCAACCATGTGTGCAGGAACAACTGGGCCGATTTACCCATAGCCCCAACAAACAGCAGCAGGCAGATAACCTCCAGCATACGGAAGGAAACACCAAACAGCGTGTATGGGGCGTTTAGAACCTGCGGAACCTGTGCAAAAATGGCATCATACTGCACAGTGTGGAACAGCACATAAATCAGCCCGATGCCGACAAGGAAAAACAAATCCGCCACGCGGTTGACCACAAAGGCCTTGATAGCTGCCGCTGTTGCGGATGGACGATCATACCAGTAGCCAATCAACAAATAACTGGCGAGCCCGACCCCTTCCCATCCGAAAAAAAGCTGGATCAGATCATTGGAAGAAACCAGCATGAGCATGGCAAAGGTAAACAGGGAAAGATAAGAAAAAAACCTGTATGTGGGCATAGAGTCATGGCTCATGTAGCCAAGGCTGTAACAATGCACCAGCAGCGAGACCACAAGCACCATTGCAACCATAGTGACAGATAGCGCATCAAACCTTAGCGTCCACGTGGCATCAAACCCACCCGCATGAACCCATTGTGCAAGATGCACTGTGGCATGGCCAAAACCTGCAAGCCACCCACCCCACAAAGCCCCAATGGCACAAAGCGTCGCAATGCCCATACACAAAAGGGTAACGGCTTTGGCCAAGGTATCACCCATGAGGCGACCACCAAGCCCAGCTACGGTAGCCCCTACAAGAGGTGTAAGAACAGCGGCGGAAAAGAGGTTAAGATCGGGCTGCATAGCCAATCATCCCTTCATCATCGTCACGTCTTCGACCTGGATGGATCCACGATTACGGAAATACACCGTAACAATAGCCAGACCGATGGCCGCTTCTGCTGCGGCAATTGTAAGCACAAACAGAACCATGACCTGCCCGGACAGATCTCCATGTGCGGAAGAAAACGCAACAAGATTGAGATTGGCCGAAAGCAGAATGAGTTCCATGGACATCAGCAGGATGATGACGTTCTTGCGGTTTAGAAAAATACCAAACACACCCAAAACCAGCAGTGCCGCGCTAACAAAAAGATAAGGCCCAATACCTATGGGAGCGATTGCGGATGTCATGGCCTGTTCTCCTCTGTTTCCGCTACAGCCTGATTTCCGGAACCATAGGAACCGGGAACTGCTGTTTCGTAATAGGAGCCTTTGGGCCGCAGGAAACCACCGCTTTCAAACACGTTTTCGCCAAGTGGCAGTTGTACAAGCTCCAGCGTTTCTTCAACTGTGCGTGCGTGTTGCTTATCTATGTTCTGGCGGCGGCCTGTAGCGCGTTCACGCAACGTCAACACAATGGCGCCTATCATGGCAACCAGCAGCACCAGCCCACACGCCTGAAACAGAAAAACGTAGTGTGTGTAAATAACGGTTCCCAAAGCTTCCGTATTGGTAAGCTGAGGCACAGGATTAAGAGGTGCCACAATATTGGCAGGCGCCATTTTCCAGTTACTGAACGCCATAAGCAGTTCAGCAAACAACACGCCCCCAACACATACGCCTAAAGGTGCGTGTTTCTGAAAACCTTCGCGTAGGCTGCTGAAATCTATATCCAGCATCATCACAACAAACAGGAACAGAACAGCCACTGCCCCCACGTAAACAATAACAAGCAGCATGGCCAAAAACTCGGCCCCAGCTACCAAGAACAAACCCGCTGCATTAAAAAATGCAAGGATAAGAAAAAGCACGGAATGCACCGGATTACGTGCGCTAATGACCATTACAGCCGAAAACAGCAGCACCGTTGCAAAAACGTAGAAAACAAGCTGTGCCATCATTGGCCAACCTCCTGCCATGTCATGGCCTGCATCTGCTCAGCGATACGGGGCATCTAATTCCAGACGCCGCGCAAGCAGCGCTTCCCACCTGTCTCCATTCGCTAAAAGCTTGTCTTTGTCGTACATAAGCTCCTCGCGCGTTTCGGTGGCGAATTCGTAGTTCGGGCCTTCAACAATCGCATCTACCGGGCAGGCTTCTTCACACAGACCGCAGTAAATGCACTTTGTCATATCAATGTCGTAGCGTGTGGTGCGGCGAGACCCATCATCGCGCTCTTCCGCCTCAATGGTAATGGCCTCTGCCGGGCATGTCGCTTCACAAAGCTTGCAGGCAATACAGCGTTCTTCCCCATTTGGGTAACGGCGCAATGCATGCTCCCCCCTAAACCTGGGGGATAGCGGCCCTTTTTCGTAAGGGTAGTTTAATGTCACTTTTGGGCGAAACATCATGCGGAAAGTGGATGACATGCCCCCCACCAGCTCTTTCAGCAGGAAAGAGCGCAGCGTGTTACCTAAAGCACCCATCAGTTCACACCTCCCATATGGGGCAGCAGACCTGTTGCCATAAGAAAACCTGCCGTTCCGATCATCCATAGAAGGGAAAGTGGCAGGAATACTTTCCAGCCCAGCCGCATAAGCTGATCGTACCGATACCGCGGGAACGTGGCACGCACCCAGATAAAGACGAACAGACAAAAAAGGATTTTGAAAATCAGCCACAAAGGCCCCGGCACCCAAGTCAGCGGTGCAATACCCAATGGTGGCAGCCAGCCCCCCAGAAACAGAATACTGACCATGGAGGACATAAGGATCATGTTTGCGTATTCGCCCAAAAAGAACAGACCAAACGCCAAGGATGAATATTCAACAAAAAAACCCGCCACCAGCTCACTTTCCCCTTCGGGAAGATCGAACGGTGCGCGGTTTGTTTCTGCCAATGCCGATATAAAAAACACAATAAACATCGGGAACATTGGCAAGCAGAACCAGACATGGCGCTGCGCCAGAACAATATCGTTCAGGTTCAGGCTACCCACAGCCAGCAACACGGAAACAATCACCAAGCCAATGGAAACTTCGTAAGAAACCATCTGCGCGGCAGAGCGTAAGCCACCAAGAAAAGCGTATTTGGAATTAGACGCCCAGCCAGCAATAAGAATGCCGTAAACACCTAATGACGAAATAGCCAGAAGGTAGAGAATACCCACATTGATATTGGCAACTGCCAAACCGTTACCTGTAGGAATAACCGCCCATGCCACCATGGCTAACGAAAAGGTAAGAAACGGTGCAAACAGAAACAAAGCACGGTTTGCGCCTGCCGGAATGATTGTTTCCTTTACAATCATCTTGATGGCATCTGCAAAAGCCTGAAGCAGCCCAAACGGGCCATTCACATTCGGCCCACGGCGGCGCTGCATGGCGGCCATCACTTTGCGTTCCATCAGCGTAAGATACGCAACCGCAATCAGCAGCGGCACCAAAACGGCCAGTGTTTCCAGCAGCATCAGAATAATCTGGCCAGCAAGGGTGTGGTAGAAGAACTGTCCCATTGGCCTTACTCCGCTGCTATTGCGCGAGGCACGCTATAAACTTTTGAACATTCTGCCATAGTAGGGCTGGCACGGCTGATAGCATTGGTCTGGTAATAATCTGGGATGACAGACCTGAAAGGTGCGGACATAAAGCTTTTGTCCTCATCCTTTTTCTGTTGTGAGGCAATTGCCTGAGGGGCTGCAAATTTTGTGATATGCCCCACATGCGCAAACACAGGGTTTACATCCGCCATACGCGCACGCAATTCCTCCACCGTATTATACGGCAACGTGTGCCCACACACTTCTGAAAAAGCCCTGATAATACGCCAATCTTCTCGCGCATCTCCCGGGGCAAATACAGCCCGGAAGGCACGTTGTACACGCCCGGCAGTATTTACGTATGTACCTGATTTTTCCGTATAAGCGGCCCCGGGCAGAATAATATCTGCCCTCTTGGCCGCTGCATCACCATGATGCCCTTGATACACAACAAAGGTTTCTGGCGAGATACGATCAATGGGAAGTTCATCTGCGCCCATCAACCACAAAACTTCTACACCACCCCGCAGCATGCTGGCAGTGGCGCATCCGTGCGGGCCGGGCACAAACCCAATATCCAGTGCCCCCACGCGGGATGCCGCTGTGTGCAGAACATTCAGCCCGTTCCATCCATCCGCAACAACACCTGTTTTTGCCGCCAAATTCTTACATGCTGCATAAATAGCTGGGGCATCCTGACGGGTTAAGGCCCCATGCCCAAGAATGATCATGGGGCGTGATGCTTTTTGCAAAACCTCTGCAAAAGCATTTTCCCCTTTTAACAGGGCATCCAACGCATCTGGTCCATCAGCCAGAATATCAACCTGATATGTTGGGTCAGAAACAAACTGGCCAATGCTGGCTATGGGAAAGCCGCCTCGCCCTGCATCAAGATACCGCTTACGAATACGGGCATTTAAAACAGGGGCCTCATGCCGTGGTTCTACCCCTACCAGCAACAAGGCATCTGCCTCATCTATGCCGGCAATATCGCTATTAAACAGGTAATTTGCGCGTGCACTCAAATCATACCATGCGCCATCTTGTCGGCAGTCCAAGTTTGATGAACCGAGGTTATTCAAAAAATCCTTAAGGGCACATAGGCTTTCTACATCACACAGATCACCCGCAATGGCACCGATCTTTTCACCTGGCACGCCTTCTAGCCTACACGCCAAGGAAACAAATGCCTCCTGCCATGTGGCCGGATGCAGCTTACCGTGCACACGCACCCAAGGCTGATCAAGCCGCCGACGCTTAAGCCCATCAACCGAAAAACGTCCTTTGTCAGAAAGCCATTCTTCGTTCACTTCATCATTCACACGCGGCACAATGCGCATGACTTCACCACCGCGTGCCTGAACCTGGATATTCGTGCCCAGCGCATCCATCACATCAATGCTGTCTGTTTTTTTGTATTCCCATGAACGCGCATGAAAAGCCGATGGCTTGGCTGTAAGGGCACCTACAGGGCAAACATCTATCAGATTTCCTGAAAGTTCTGATGTCAGCGCTTTTTGCACGTATGTGGTGATTTCAGCATTTTCACCGCGTGAGACCATACCCAACTCAGGCGTGCCAGCAACTTCCGTGCTAAACCGAACACAACGTGTACACTGGATGCAGCGCGTCATAACCGTTTTAACCAACGGTCCAAGATCTTTGTCTGTTACAGCGCGTTTTTCTTCATGATAGCGCGAAATACCAGATCCATACCCATAAGCCTGGTCTTGCAGATCACATTCCCCACCCTGATCGCAAATAGGACAATCCAACGGGTGGTTAATCAGCAGAAATTCCATAACAGCACGGCGTGCACGGCGCACAACCTCTGTATCCGTAAAAATCTGCATTCCTTCAGAAATAGGAAAACCACAGGATGCAACAGGCTTGGGTGCACGCGCCACTTCTACCAGGCACATACGGCAGTTACCGGCAACGGAAAGCCGTTCATGATAGCAAAAACGCGGTATTTCCTTTCCGGCAGCCTCACACGCCTGCAAAGCACTAAAACCTGCGGGCACATCTACCGGTGTACCGTCAACAATGACCTTCACCATTATTCTTACTCCGCCGCCACTGGCACACCGCCCGCAGGCACCTGCACCAAGCCCGTGCCGCTATGCGCAGCCTTGTACTGCCGGATACGCGCTTCCATTTCTGGTCGGAAATGCCGGATCAACCCCTGAATAGGCCATGCAGCGGCATCACCCAGCGCGCAAATGGTGTGACCTTCCACCTGCTTGGTCACCTGCTCCAGCAGATCAATTTCTTCTATTTCAGCTTTACCCTGCACCATGCGGTTCATCATACGCATCATCCACCCGGTGCCTTCTCGGCATGGCGTGCACTGGCCGCAGCTTTCATGTTTAAAGAACTTTGAAAAACGCGCGATAGCTTCAATAATATCTGTGGATTTATCCATTACGATCATGCAAGCCGTACCCAAGCCGGAACGTTCTGCACGCAAACTATCGTAATCCATCAGCACAGTTTCACAGATAGATTTAGGCAACACAGGAACAGAGCAACCACCGGGAATAACGGCCAGCAAGTTATCCCAGCCACCGCGCACACCGCCGCCGTGTTTTTCAATAATTTCTTTAAGCGGAACACCCAGTTCTTCTTCAAACACACAAGGTGTATTTACATGGCCGGAAATGGCCATAAGTTTTGTGCCTGCATTATTGGGTCGGCCCAAGCCAGAAAACCAGGCTGCACCACGGCGCATAATGGTGGATGTAACGGCTATACTTTCCACATTATTCACTGTAGTTGGGCAACCATATAACCCCGCTCCTGCCGGAAATGGGGGCTTCATACGGGGCTGGCCTTTTTTGCCTTCCAGGCTTTCCAGCAGAGCTGTTTCTTCCCCACAAATATATGCGCCAGCACCACGGTGAATGCGGAAATCAAAATCCCATCCGCTACCAGCTGCATTTTTTCCGAGGAGTCCTGCCTCGTAAGCCTCATCTATGGCAGCCTGAAGGCGCTCGGCTTCTCTGCAAAACTCGCCACGGATGTAAATATAAGACGCATGTGCTCCCATAGCGAAAGAGGCTATCATTGCGCTCTCTATCAGCTTATGTGGCTCATGCCGCATAACTTCCCGGTCCTTACATGTGCCGGGTTCGGATTCATCGCCATTGATAACGAGATAATGTGGGCGACCATCAGACTTTTTGGGCATGAATGACCACTTTAGCCCGGTGGGAAAACCCGCTCCGCCGCGCCCACGCAGGCCAGAGGCTTTCATTTCTGCTACTACTGCATCACGCCCTTTTGCAATAATGGCTGCTGTATTATCCCAGTCTCCCCGTTTGCGGGCTGCGGGCAAACGCCAATCATCCTGGCCGTAAAGATTGGTGAAGATACGGTCTTTGTCTTGAAGCATAGCCGTTTCTCCTATTTCTGATCCGGGGATGATGCAGACGTTTCCAGAAGGGTTTTTCTGCCCCCTTCCGGTGCTGAGCACATACGGTTGATAGTCGGCCCAGCTTCTGGCTTCCGGCCTGCACGCAAATCCGCAATTAATGCTTCTGTGCGAGGCCCATCCATATCTTCGTAGTAATCATCATCAACTTGCAGAATAGGTGCGTTGGCGCATGCGCCCAGACACTCCACTTCTGTTAGAGTGAACAGACCATCTGCGCTGGTTTCACCAAAATGATGAATACCCGTTGCCTTACGGCAAGCCTCTGTTACCGCATCCGAACCACGTAGCCAGCATGGTGTGGTTGTGCAGACCTGAAGATGATAGCGACCAATCGGCTTTGTGTTGAACATGGTGTAAAAAGAGGCAACCTCATACACACGTATTGGTGCCATCTCTAATCTGCGGGCAATGTCATCCATTGCTGCAAGAGGTATCCAGGCGCTACCGGTTACACGGCCCATCTGGCGCTGTGCAACATACAAAAGCGGCATAACCGCACTGGCTTTGCGCTCTTCTGGATATTTTTTAAGAACATTTACAATTTCTGCTTCAGATTCATCATCAAAAGCAAAGCTATCCGGCTGTTCTGCCGGGGCCCAGGTGGTATTCATCGGTCAACCTCCCCGAACACAAGATCAAGCGATCCGATAATGGCCACCATGTCTGCCAGCATACCGCGGCGAGACAGTTCATCGATGGCCTGAAGATGAGCAAATCCTGTTGGGCGAATTTTGCAGCGATAAGGCCGGTTGCTTCCATCAGCAACCAGATACACCCCAAACTCTCCTTTAGGACTTTCAACCGCTGTATAGGTTGCGCCGGAGGGTACATGATACCCTTCGCTAAACAACTTGAAGTGATGAATGAGCGCTTCCATAGAACGCTTCATTTCTGCGCGTGGAGGCGGACTGAACTTAGGGTCCTGCACCTTTACGTCCCCTGGGCGTATCTGGGCCAGACATTGCTCAATAATCTTGACGCTTTCACGCATTTCCGCAACGCGCACCAAATAACGATCATAACAATCACCCTGCCGCGCTACCGGCACATTGAATTCAACCTTGTGGTAATTGTCATAGGGTTGATTACGCCGCAGATCCCACGGCACACCCGAGGCACGCAAACACGGCCCACTAAAGCCCCAAGCCAATGCCTGCTCTGTTGTAAAAACGCCAATACCAACCGTACGCTGTTTCCAGATACGGTTTTCAGTCAGAAGGCCTTCGAGTTCATCAATCCATTTTGGGAACTCTTTGGCCCATGCGCCTATTTTATCTTCCAAACCTGCCGGAACATCCCGCGCCACACCGCCCGGGCGGAAATAATTGGCATGAAACCGCGCGCCAGATGCGGCCTCGTAAAACTCCAGAAGTTTTTCGCGCTCTTCATATCCCCACAAAGCGGGGGTAACGGCCCCACAATCTAACCCCATCGCTGTAAGGTTGAGAATATGGTTTAGAACACGCGTTATTTCTGCAAACATAACACGCAGCCACTTGGCGCGTTCTGGAATATCAATGCCCAGAAGTTTTTCCGTTGCCAGAGCAAATGCCTGCTCCTCACACATCGGAGAAACATAATCCAGCCGATCAAAATACGGCAGAGCTTTCTGATAGGTTTTGTATTCTATCAGTTTTTCTGTGCCACGATGCAAAAGGCCAATATGGGGCACGGCACGCGCCACCACCTCACCTTCCATTTCCAGCACCAAGCGCAACACACCATGTGCAGATGGATGCTGGGGGCCAAAATTCAGCGCGTGAGAATCAATTTCCACAACCTTGCGTGGTTCTTCTTCCGCCACCTTTTCTGGCACAAGGCTTTCAGGAACATCTTGCCGCAGCACAGTATCTGCAGTTTCGATAAAGGTGTTTTTCAATTCAGTCATCAGCCGGACCTCTTCATGCCCTGTCTGACTTCATGCGCTTTTTCGTCTCCCGGCAAAGTCAGCATGCCCTCCCATGGGGAAACGAAATCGAAATCTCGAAAATCCTGTGTCAAGGAAACAGGTTCTTTTACAACCTGCCTGCGCTCCACATCGTAACGAACCTGTTCATAGCCCGTTAACGGGAAGTCTTTGCGCAGCGGGTGCCCTTCAAACCCATTATCTGTAAGGATACGCCGCATATCTGGCTGCCCAGAAAAGACCACTCCAAACAGATCGTAACATTCACGCTCCCACCATGTGGCACAGGGCCATAAATGGTGTACTGAAGGCACGGGGGTTACTTCATCTGTCTGCACAACGACGCGAATACGGTGGTTATGTGTGACAGACAGTAGATTATAAACAACCTCAAAGCGTTGTGATCGTTCTGGATAATCTACCCCACACAAATCCATCAGCTGCTCAAAGCGATATGATGGATGATCCCTCAGCAACTCGAAAAAACGCAATAAGTGATCGCGCTCTATGCGGACAACCAACTCACCTTTTTCTATTGCCGCATAGGAAACTGAAGGCACAGTTGCCATAAAGGTAAAGGCCATGGCAGACAGCCGCCCCTCAAGGCGCCCCTGCCGAGGATTTACAGGAAGTTCAGCCACGGAGAATGGTCCCTGTCCGACGTATTTTTTTCTGAAGCAGCATGATGCCGTAGATCAAAGCCTCTGCCGTAGGCGGGCAGCCGGGCACATACACATCTACAGGCACAATGCGATCACACCCACGCACCACAGAATAAGAATAGTGGTAATACCCACCGCCATTGGCACAGGAGCCCATGGAAATAACCCAACGTGGCTCGGCCATTTGCTCGTACAACCGGCGCAGCACGGGGGCCATTTTGTTGGTAAGCGTGCCAGCCACAATCATGACATCTGACTGGCGCGGAGAACCACGCGGGATAATACCCATGCGGTCCAGATCATACCGCGGCATATAGGCGTGGATCATTTCCACTGCACAGCAAGCCAGCCCAAAGGACATAGGCCACAAGCTACCTGTACGCCCCCAGTTCACCAACTTATCCAGATTGGCAACAACAAAGCCTTTTTCGGCCAGAACCCCTGTAATGCCCCGCACAACAGCATCTTGCTCTGGGCCAGGCGGAAGCGCTTCGCGGTTCCATAAGACCGCATCCTGCTGGTTGGTTGTCATGGCTGTATCTCCCTCACCTCAATCCCAATCCAGCGCGCCCTTGCGCCATTCGTACAAAAAGCCAATGCCCAGCACGGCCAGAAACCCAAGCATGGAAAGAAAGCCAAACAGCCCGATGCGCCCTAGGCTGATCGCCCAGGGAAACAGGAATGCAACTTCCAGATCGAAAATGATGAACAGGATGGCAACCAGATAGAAACGCACATCAAACCGACGGCGTGCATCATCAAATGCTTCAAAACCGCATTCATAAGCTGTCAGTTTTTCAGAATACGGTTTCTGGTGGCCGCTTAGCAGCGCCATACCCAGCATGGCGGCGGCAATAATAACCGACATGCCCCCAAACACGAGAACTGGCGCATAATCACCAAGAACAGACTGCATGGTGTGGTTCCTGCACATGTTTCAAGCCGCAGTGGCTTTTGTTTCATGCAGCAACCCTAGCCCCAACATCCTGCGCACGGATATGCACGAACGCGTTGGGTATGGGGCACTTTCTTGTGAAGGCCGAATTTTAAGGGAGAAATTGAAAGGCCAGAGAATGCTCTGGCAAAAACCACACACAGGCAGCAATGGAACTAAGTCCATTGTGCGTGTGGGTTACCATTTGGGGAAAATGGTGGGCAATGACGGGATCGAACCGCCGACCATCTCGGTGTAAACGAGACGCTCTACCGCTGAGCTAATTGCCCGCACCCTATGTGCCATAAACAGAAAAGGCCGACAACCCCTTCACATGCTTCAAACCGCAATGGCTTTTATTTCATGCAGCAACTCTAACCCCAACATCCTGCGCACGGATATGCACGAACGCGTTGGGTATGGGGCACCTTCTTGCACAGGCCGAATTTTAAGGGAGAAATTGAAAGGCCAGAGAATGCTCTGGCAAAAACCACACACAGGCAGCAATGGAACCAAGTCCATTGTGCGTGTGGGTTAGCATTTGGGAAAAATGGTGGGCAATGACGGGATCGAACCGCCGACCATCTCGGTGTAAACGAGACGCTCTACCGCTGAGCTAATTGCCCGCGCCGTATGTGCCATAAACAGAAAAGGCCGACAACCCCTTTTTTGAGATTGTCGGCCTTTTTCAGAAAAAAATTTTCTGACGGAATTAACCGCTGACGGCATCCTTCAGCGCCTTGCCCGGCTTGAAGCGGACAGAGGTGGAAGCAGGGATATCGATTTCTTCACCCGTACGTGGGTTGCGGCCTTTAGCTGCCTTGCGGGTTGCGGTCACGAATGTGCCAAAACCAACCAGACGTACTTCCTGCTTTGTGGACAGGGCCTTTTCGATCGCACCGAATACGGCATCGACCACTTCACCGGCTTTTGCCTTGGGCAGGTCAACAGCTTCAGCCACTGCTGAAACGAGTTCCTGCTTGTTGAGCGGCTTCTCCATCCTTACGCCTTTCTATTTCTTATATCTGTTCGGAACGGCGGGCGGCCTATTTCGTCCGCCTGTCCGCTACCTGAACGCACTATGAAGCCGTTTTCCGCCACGTCAACCAAGCAAACGCAACTTCGTGGGCTCTTATCCCTTCTATTCAGTGTGGCAACACCGGAAGAGCGGATTCTCCACCAGCTGCTGGCAGTGGATCTGGCACATCTTCCCACTCAATTGGCTGAGGCTGACGCACTAGCGCACGCGCCAGAACTTCATCCACATGAGAGACAGGAACGATTTCCAGTTTCTTCTTCACGTTGTCAGGGATTTCCGTAAGGTCCTTCTCATTTTCCTTGGGAATGAACACTGTACGAATGCCCGCACGCAGGGCCGCAAGCAGCTTTTCTTTCAAGCCACCAATAGCCAGCACACGCCCACGCAAGGTGATTTCACCTGTCATGGCCACATCCCGACGGATAGGAATACCTGTCAGCACGCTTACCAAGGATGTGACCATCGCCACGCCGGCAGAAGGTCCATCTTTGGGAGTCGCACCTTCAGGCACGTGCACATGGAAGCTGCGCTTATCAAACAAGGTGGGCACAATGCCAAAGCTGGTAGCCCGACTCCGAACAAAGGAGAATGCAGCAGAGATGCTCTCCTTCATCACGTCGCCCAGCTTACCGGTTTCAACAATACCGCCCTTGCCCGGCACCATAACGCTTTCAATGGTCAGGATTTCCCCGCCCACCTCAGTCCAGGCCAGACCGGTGACAACACCAACCATGTCTTCTGCTTCGGTTTCCCCGTAGCTGAAGCGACGCACACCTGCGTATTTATCCAGATTCTTGGGGGTAACAGAAACTTTCTTGGCCTTGCCGGTAACAATTTCCTTCACGGCCTTACGGGCAAGCCCTGCAAGTTCACGTTCCAGATTACGCACACCGGCCTCACGCGTGTAATAGCGAATCAGATCCCGCACAGCGTCATCTGTAATCGACCATTCACCCGGCTTGAGATTATGCGCCTGCGTCTGCTTGGAAATAAGGTGGCGTTTGGCAATTTCCACCTTTTCATCTTCCGTGTAACCGGACAGACGAATGATCTCCATACGATCCAGCAGAGGCTGCGGCATGTTCAGGCTATTGGCCGTTGTTACGAACATGACATCAGATAGATCGTAATCCACTTCCAGATAATGATCTGCAAATGTGCTGTTCTGCTCCGGATCCAACACTTCTAGCAGTGCAGATGCCGGATCTCCGCGCCAATCAGCCCCCAGCTTGTCAATTTCATCCAGCAGGAACAGCGGATTCGAGACTTTCGCCTTCTTCATCCCCTGAATGATCTTACCGGGCATGGAGCCAATATATGTGCGCCGATGACCACGGATTTCAGCTTCATCACGCACGCCACCCAATGACATACGCACATAATGCCGTCCCGTTGCCTTGGCGATGGAACGTGCCAGAGACGTTTTACCAACACCCGGAGGACCTACCAGGCACAGAATCGGACCTTTGAGCTTCTGGGACCGACTTTGGACAGCCAGGTATTCCAAAATCCGTTCTTTAACTTTTTCCAGCCCGTAGTGATCTGTATCCAGAATTTTTTCTGCTTCTGTCAGATCATGTTTGACCTTGGTCCGCTTTTTCCACGGAATACTCAGCAGCCAATCCAGATAATTCCGCACCACTGTAGATTCGGCAGACATCATGCTCATGCCGCGCAGCTTTTTCAGCTCCGCTACAGCTTTTTCGTGTGCTTCCTTGGAGAGCTTGGTTTTGGCGATGCGTTCTTCCAGTTCGGATGTTTCATCCTTACCGTCTTCGCCTTCCCCTAGCTCCTTCTGAATCGCCTTGAGCTGTTCGTTCAGATAGTACTCGCGCTGCGTTTTTTCCATCTGGCGTTTAACGCGGTTGCGAATTTTCTTTTCGACCTGAAGAACATCAATTTCTGCCTCAATATGCGCAAAAACCTTTTCCAGCTGCGCCATCACTGTTGGCGCCTCCAGAATTTCCTGCTTTTCCGCAATCTTGAGGTTCAGGTGGCTGGTTACGGTATCCGCCAGCTTTGCCAGATCACTAATCTGGTTCAGAGATACCAGCACCTCAGACGCAATCTTCTTGTTGAGCTTCATATACTGCTCAAACTGAGACACGATAGAACGTCCAAGCGCCTCGGCTTCTGGCCCTTCAGCCGCCTGCTCTGGCATATCCTCAATATCGGCTTCGAAGTGGCCTTCAACCTCGTGCAAGGTTTTTACGCGTACGCGCTTTACCCCTTCCACCAACACCTTCACGGTGCCGTCGGGCAGTTTTAGAAGCTGCAGAATAGTTGAAAGCGTGCCAACCCGATAAATATCATCGGCGGACGGATCATCCTGCGCCGCATCTTTTTGGGCGACCAGCAGAATATGACGGTCATCTTTTGTGACCGTTTCCAACGCTTTTACAGATTTTTCGCGCCCAACAAACAGGGGCACAATCATGTGCGGGAACACCACAATATCGCGCAATGGCAACACAGCTACATGAAGCGGAGCTTTAGCTTCCTGAGCTTCCGGCTCTGCCGCAGCTTCTGCAACTGGTGCGGTTTTGGGCGTGGCTTCTGCTACCACTTCCGGTTTGGTTTTTGTTGCAGTCCGGCGTCTGCGTTTCACTGGTTTTTCGTTATCAGCCATGATGATGACCTCCTGACAAGGACGATCCGGACACGGCACCCGCCTGCGGCATGCCTTGTTCCGTGCAAGAGCCAACGCGATGAAAGCTCCTTAGTCTATCCTTATGTCGTTATTCACAGCGTTTTACACAATGGGACAGTGACAAAAACAGCGCTGGAGCATGTGCCGCCAGCGCTGTTTTGTGAACATTTCCCAACTTAGGCAGATTGTTCTGCCGGGATATCTTTCTTTTTCCCGTAGACATAGACCGGACTGGCCTTGCCTTCCGCAACATCCCGGTTAACCACCACTTCCTCTACATTTTCAAGGCCCGGCAGATCGAACATGGTGGACATCAGGATACTTTCCAGAATGGAGCGTAGCCCGCGTGCACCTGTCTTTCGCACAATAGCGCGATCTGCAATGGCCTTAAGTGCATCATCCGTGAAGTCCAGCTGCACATTTTCCATCTGAAACAAACGCTGATACTGCTTGACCAACGCATTTTTAGGTTCTGTCAGGATCTTGATAAGTGCAGCTTCATCCAGATCACCCAGCGTTGCAATAACTGGCAGACGCCCGATGAATTCTGGAATCAGACCAAACTTCATCAAGTCTTCCGGTTCCACATCGTGCAGGATTTCGCCTGTCTTGCGTTCATCTGGAGCACGCACATCAGCACCAAAGCCAATGTTGGTTCCCTTACCGCGGGCAGAAATAATCTTGTCCAGCCCGGCAAAGGCACCACCACAGATAAACAGCATGTTGGTGGTATCTACCTGCAGGAACTCCTGCTGCGGATGCTTGCGCCCACCCTGCGGAGGCACAGATGCCACAGTGCCTTCCATCAGTTTCAATAGCGCCTGCTGCACACCTTCACCACTAACATCACGCGTGATGGAAGGATTGTCTGACTTTTTGGAAATCTTGTCGATTTCATCAATATAGACAATGCCACGCTGTGCGCGTTCCACATTGTAATCAGACGCCTGCAGCAGCTTGAGAATGATGTTTTCAACATCTTCCCCCACATACCCTGCTTCTGTCAGGGTTGTGGCATCAGCCATTGTAAAAGGCACATCCAGAATACGCGCCAGTGTCTGGGCCAGCAGGGTTTTACCTGAACCAGTGGGGCCAATAAGCAGAATGTTGGATTTTGCAATCTCAACATCACCAGCTTTAGCAACCTGTGTCAGGCGCTTGTAATGGTTATGCACAGCCACAGACAAAACCTTTTTGGCTTCAGCCTGCCCAATGACATAATCATCCAGAACCTTGCAGATTTCCCGCGGTGTAGGCACACCCTCGCGCGATTTAACAAGGGAAGTCTTATTCTCTTCACGGATAATATCCATGCAGAGTTCAACACATTCGTCACAAATGAACACCGTGGGGCCGGCAATCAGCTTGCGAACCTCATGTTGTGACTTTCCACAGAACGAGCAGTAAAGCGTGTTCTTGGAATCACCGGACTTCGTATTCATCAGCCCACTCCCTCGATCATCCCAGGCCCCATCGCACCGAGAGCCGAGTCCCAGAACGTGTATGCCTGCCTTACGGCAGGCGTCTTCCCTATTGTAACAGGAAGATTACTGTACGCCAGATTAAGGATGACTTTTATCCTTCTTGCCTGTTTCTGTCGCCTTATGGTGGCTGATCACCTCATCCACAATCCCGAAGGACTGAGCTTCCTGAGCGGACATGTAGGTATCACGCTCCAACTTCTGCTCAATTTCCTCCAACGTGCGACCTGTATGTTCACGGTAGATTTCATTCAGCTTCTGACGAATGATCAGAATTTCACGCGCCTGAATTTCGATATCACTTGCCTGCCCCTGCGCACCGCCAGAAGGCTGATGCACCATAACGCGGGCATTAGGCAGCGCGAAACGACGCCCTTTTTCTCCCCCAGCCAACAGCAAGGACCCCATAGAGGCTGCCTGCCCGATGCACACCGTGCTTACGGGGCTGCGGATGTACTGCATGGTATCATAAATTGCCAAACCGGCAGAAACCACACCACCCGGGCTGTTGATGTAAAAGGAGATTTCCTTGTTAGGATTCACGCTTTCCAGATACAGAAGCTGCGCGGAAATCAAGGATGCAACCTGATCGTAAACGGGACCAGTCAGGAAGATGATCCGCTCTTGAAGCAGGCGGGAATAGATATCAAACGCCCGCTCACCGCGAGAGGTCTGTTCGACCACCATCGGCACCAGCGCATTGCTGAAAATCTCAACGGGATCACGATCCCTCATACCACTCATTCCCGTATAAAAAACTGAATTAGCCTTTCCTGCCTTCCTGCGCGAACACAAGAAAGCTTAGGCACTCTGGTTCAAGATAGAGATAAAGTGGAAAGATGCCACCCCGGAAAAGAAAAACATGCCCAAAAAGAATGTCCCGCCGGTTCACACTGGCGGGACACGGCCTTTTTCTTATTAGATATTCGCTGGTGGAATATCTGAAAGTTCCTCTGGTGTGACCTCTTTATCGGTCACTTTGGCCAGTTCAATCAGGTAATCGACAACTTTGTTTTCAAAGATCGGCCCCCGGAGAGATTCCGCAGCCTGCGGATTCTTCTGGAAGAATTCGAACACCTGCTTTTCCTGACCAGGGTAGCGCATGGCTTCCGCCCGCACTGCACGGCCCAGTTCATCCGGCGTTACCGTAATGTTGTTCTTACGGCCAATTTCAGCCAGAAGCAGACCCAGCTTTACGCGACGTTCCGCAATTTTGCGGTAATCAGCACGCAGGGTTTCTTCATCTTTGTTCTTGTCTTCATCATCAAGCTGACCGGACTTACGGTCTTCTTCAACGCGTGCCCAGATCTGGTTGAACTCTGCATCCACCATGCCTTCTGGCGCAGTGAAATCAGTTTTCTTTGCCAGTTCATCCAGCAGCTCGCGCTTGATGCGCAGGCGGGAAAGCTGATCATATTCGCCTTCGATCTGCTTGCGAATCAGATCTTTCAGCTGATCAAGGCTTTCAAAGCCCATCTTCTTGGCCAGTTCATCATCAATCGGCGCATCAACTGGCTTCTTGATCTGCTTGGCTTTGATATCGAAGGTTGCTTCCTTGCCTGCCAGCTCGGTTGCGCCGTAATCTTCGGGGAAAGTTACCGTAATAACTTTTTCTTCACCCGGCTTCATGCCTTCGATCTGCTCAGCAAATCCGGGAATAAAGCCTTCGCCGCCGATTTCAACGTTCACATCTTCAGCGGAACCGCCTTCGAAAGGCACACCGTCGCGCTTACCAACGAAGTCGATAGCAACCACATCACCCTTAGCAACGGGGCGAACTTCTTCCACCACTTCAAAGGTACGACCGCGCTTGGCGATATCTTCCAGCACCTTGTTGATGGCTTCATCGCTCACATTTGCCTTCAGGCGTGTCAGCGCAAGGTCAGACAGATCCGGCACAGCAATTTCTGGCAGAATTTCTGCTTCAACCGTGAATTCCAGATCTTTTCCATCATCGGTCTGACCGGAAACCAGATCTACATTAGGCTGACCAACAGGACGAATACCGCGTTCATCAAAAACGTTACGCAGAGCGTCAGATACCGTCTGTTCCAGAACTTCTGCCCACACGCTTTCGCCGTAACGCTGCTTGGCCAGAGAAACAGGCACCTTACCCGGACGGAAGCCCGGCAGGTTCAGGTTTGCTGCAACTTCCTTCAGCCGCGCATCACGCTTGCTGGCAATTTCCGCCGCTGGAACTGTTACGGTAAAACCACGCTTCAGCCCTTCGGAAAGGGTCTCGGTAACCTGCATCGGTCAGGCCTTCCTTTCGGTACAAAACTCAAACACCCGCTACGCAAAGGCCGTCGCGGACCAGGACGGGAGCATGATCGTAAAATAATTGGTACGGGTGGAGGGACTTGAACCCCCACGACTTGCGTCACCAGAACCTAAATCTGGCGTGTCTACCAATTCCACCACACCCGCGCATTAACGTGCTCACCGTCACGAGTTGGGTGGACTTAACTCAAACATTCGCCGACGGCAAGATGCCGATGTGCGAGTTCACCCTCTGTTTCTGCATATGAGCTGCTTTTTCTCGCGCTGCCCCCAGATGAAGGTCCAAATCTTCGGCCACAGGCCACGGCCCGGCCTGCCGCCCAGCTTCCCCGTGCAGCCATACACCTGCACATGCAGCCTCCCACGCAGGCATGCCAGCAGCCAGCAGAGCTGAAATAACACCAGAAAGTGTATCGCCAGAGCCCGCCGTGCCTAATGCAGGGGTTGCATGATTATTGATGGCAAGTCGTCCATCTGGCGCTGCAATCATGGTCGAAGCCCCTTTCAGAACAACCACAGCATTAATTTGCTGAGCCGCCTGCCGGACATACTCTGGCGGGTTACTGCCAATCGGCCCGAATACGCGGGTAAACTCGCCAATATGCGGCGTTATGACCGCAACACCCTTAAGTTTTTCAGGAGCACCAGCAGAGGCACTTAAAGCCCCAGCATCTGCCAGAATATCTTTTCCTGCTGCCAACAATACAGGCAGTGTGGTCTGCACTTCTGCTTCCGTTAGGCCAGGCCCACAAACCCACACACGGCGACGTTTATCTTCCAATAATGCCGTCAACGGCGCGCCATCTATAATAAGGCCGGGCGCACCCAATTTATAAGCTGCGGCACCTGCCCCAGCAGCCACGCGCACCAAACCAGCACCAGCAGCACGTGCGCCCCCCGCACACAAACGCGTTGCGCCCGGCATGGATTCGCCAGCACAGATACTCACCACGCCGCGCGTATATTTATGACTTTCAGGGCCGGGAATCGGCAAATGCCACAAGCCGGGCTCATTCTGCCATGTTGTTGGCGGCACCCGATCAAGCGCAGTTTGCGGGATTCCGATATCCGCCAGAATCAACCGCCCCAGATATTCCCTGCCAGGATACAGCAAATGCCCTGGCTTAAACCGGCAGAATATTACCGTCATGACAGCATGTGGAGCATATCCACGCACCAAGCCTGTCGCGCCATCCACGCCAGATGGCATATCAACAGCAACGATACGCCGCGCGGCTTGCAAAACTTCAACAGGCAAACCAGCAACATCTCTGCTCAGCCCCGCGCCAAATACGGCATCGACCACCAAATCTGCCCTCGCGGATTCCTGCGCAGAAAACGGTACACGAACACCACGGAATCGGGCCGAGGCTTCTGCTGCCGGGCCACCGGGCTTGGGCGCCACCATTTCCGCCACGGCCACAGGCCAGCCTGCATCGTAAAGATGCCGTGCAACTACGTAGCCATCTCCTCCGTTATTACCGGGGCCACACAGCACCAGCACACGGGCTGGCTTTTCATACCGAAGAATAGCGCGGGCCACGGCGCGGCCAGCATTTTCCATCAATACGGAAACAGGCACTGTTTGCGCGGAAATATGGTCAATTTTCCCCATTTCGTCAGGAGAATAAACGCTCAGAAGTGAAGGATATATTGCTGTCATATCGAGCCTCCGCACACAGAGTAGACGATGATCTGTGCAAATATAGCCCCTTGCGCAGCGTCCGTCCCCTTGGCAATCAGGCAGCAGACAAGCGTTGGACGATTACCCCTTCCCCGCCCCGCGCCTTTTTCCTGCATTAACGCCAAGCGGAGTTCAGCATGCCTCATTCCATTCTCTGGAGCCTTGTTCTCACCCTCCACCTTGTCAGCATCATCCTGTGGATCGGTGGTGGCGCTTATGCCGTTATGATTTTGCGCCCCAGCCTGCGCCTGCTGGATGCAACGCAACGCAATTCCGTGCACCTGCAGACACTAGCCCGCTTTTTTAAGGTTTTAACGCACGTTATCCCCACGGCGCTAATTACCGGCTGGCTGCTGATTATTCATGAAGGTGGATTTGCCAATGCCCCGTGGACAACAAACCTCATGCAGCTTTTGGGCATTATCATGGCTGTGCTGTTTGTCATGATGTACACAGGCCCTTACCAGAAAGCCCGGCGCTCTATCCGCCCACAGCCTTCTGTGTTCGACTCCATTCGCTCCCGCGTGCTGCTTATTGTGGCTCTGGGTGTGCTGGCTGTGCTTTCTGCCTGCCTTGGCCATCCTTTTGCCTAAGAAATGCAACACATTCTGGCAAAAACTTGATTTCAGGCCAAAACAGCTTTATCGGAACTAACGCCTGACCGGGTAGATACGTGAATCGGTGCCTCAGTCATTTTGTTGAGGCACCCCGATACGGGCAGGCTCTACAGCCAGTGCTGACAACAGACAGACCTACGGTTCCGAGAGCAGATTGACAGCTAAAACGCCCGCCTCCCCCCGCAAGACAACAACACGTAGCCGCAAAAAAACGGCTACCCCTGCCCCTGTGAGCGCCGCAGACGCTACGGAAGATACAGGCGCAGCAACTGAAGCTCCTGCTGAAAACGCGGTTGTAGCTGAAGCAAAGCCTGCCCCCAAAAAACGTGTTGTAAGACGCCGGAAGCCTAAAGCTGAAAAGGTGGAAAAAACCGAAGAACCAGCCGCAGCTCCGCAAGAAGCAGAAGCAACGCCAGAAGCTGAAACGCCTGCTCCCGTAGCTGCCATAGCTTCTGCTGTTGAAGTTGTTGCGCAAGCCCCTGAAGTTGCGCCTGAGCCACTTCCTGAAAAGCAGACTGCCCCGAAGGCTAAAGCCGAAGAAACGGCTGCACCAGAGCCTGCACCTGTTGAAAAAACAGCCGAAATTACGGTTGAAGCAACAGAAGATACCAAGTCCGTCACATTTGCTGACCTCGAACTGTCCGAGCCGATTTTGCGTGCCATTTCGGACATGGGCTACACGCACCCCACCCCTATTCAGGAACAAGCCATTCCGGCCATTCTGATGGCGCGGGATGTTATGGGCGTTGCACAAACGGGAACAGGTAAAACTGCTTCCTTTACACTGCCCATGCTGGAGATTTTGTCCGATTCGCGGGCGCGGGCACGTATGCCGCGTTCTCTTATTCTGGAACCCACGCGTGAACTGGCGTTGCAGGTTGCAGAAAACTTTGTGAATTACGGCAAATACCTCAAACTCAACCATGCTCTGCTGATTGGCGGGGAAAGCATGGCGGATCAGAAAGAAGTGCTGAACCGTGGTGTGGATGTGCTGATTGCCACCCCCGGCCGCCTGCTTGATCTGTTTGAACGTGGCGGTTTGCTGCTGAACCACACCAGTATTCTGGTGATTGATGAAGCCGACCGTATGCTGGATATGGGCTTCATTCCTGATATTGAAAAAATTGTCGGGCTGTTGCCACCTAACAGGCAGACATTGCTGTTTTCTGCCACTATGGCACCCACCATCCGTAAACTGGCAGACGCGTTCCTGCATTCTCCCAAGCAAATTACGGTTGCCCGGCAATCTTCTGTCGCCACAACCATTACAACCGGCATTGTGGTGGTGGATGAATACAGCAAGCGGGAAACACTCCGCCAGTTGCTGAAAGATCCGGCGCTGCAGAATGCTATTGTATTCTGCAATCGTAAGCGCGATGTGGATATTCTTACCAAATCACTAGTGAAACATGGCTTTTCTGCCGCTGCGTTGCATGGTGATCTGCCGCAATCCGTCCGCTTTTCCACACTGGAAAAGTTCAAGAATGATGAACTAAAAGTGCTTGTGTGCTCCGATGTGGCCGCACGCGGCATTGATATTGGTGGCCTTTCCCACGTCTTCAATTTCGATCTGCCCTTCCATGCGGAAGACTACGTGCACCGAATCGGACGTACTGGCCGCGCAGGGCGTGAAGGCCACGCCTACAGCATTGCAACGCCGTATGATAAGGCGCTGGCAGAAGCCGTTGAGAATCTGACAGGCAAAGAAATTCCGCGCATGGCGCTGGATGGTGTGAAGCAGCTTGAATGGTCTGATGAAAAACGGCCACCAGCAGGGCGCAGCCGTAAACCCCGCACACCTCAGCGGGAACGCGAGAACCCAGCGCCTGTGGCGCGTGAACAGCAGCCTGAAACCAAGCCCCAGCAGCAGGCAGCACGCCCAGAACGTCAGCCCACACGCAACACGCGTTACCAGCGGGATGAAATTCCTCCCGCACCCGGTGGTGACGTGCAAGGCTTTGGCGATATGGTGCCAGCATTCATGCTGCTGCCTCGGCGGAGTTCTGTAAGACCTGCCTCACCGGGAACAGACGCTGCGGCTGAACATGCTGTAGATGCACAGTCCTGAACACGTCTGTGACTGAAACCTACGATACGGACGTTCTTTATCTGGCAACGCAAGGTGATGGGGCCGTGCGTACGCCAGATGGGCGTATGGCCTACATTCCAGAAACCCTTGCTGGTGAGCGTGTTCGTCTGACAAAAAGTTCAGATGGAAAATGGCCGCTTGTTGAGGTGCTTCAGCCTGCACCAGAACGGCAAACACCACCCTGCTCCTTGTTTGAACATTGCGGTGGTTGCACGCTCCAGCATGTAAAGCCTGCTGCTATTTTGCAGTGGAAAGCGGCTACTGTTCAGCACGCTTTGCAAAAGGCAGGTTTTACCAATCTGCCAGTATTTTCTGCCAAGCAGGTACAGCCTCATTCACGCCGCAGAGCAGATCTGGCTGTAAGACGCCAGCCTGATGGCATTATTATTGGGCTTCATGCACGCAACAGCCACGCGGTTACAGATCTTACGAGCTGCGTTGTATTGCACCCCGATATTCTGGCTGCCCTGCCCGCTTTTCGGGCCACGCTCCGCAGCTTAAATGCCATTCGGCGCGAAGCCAATTTGCATATCAATTTGCTGGATTCCGGGCTGGATGTTCTGTTGCAAACGGATGGGCCTCTAACTGCACCAGATCGTGTCCGTTTAGCGCAATTAGCTACAGAGCAGCATATTCCTCGCATCAGTTGGCAGCTGATCAAAGATACAGGGTTGCCGGAAGTTGCGGCACAATCGGGCTCTGTTGTTCAGACAATCGCTTCTCACCAGATTACGCCGCCTGCCGGAACTTTTTTCCAGGCAACGCGTGAGAGCGAAATATATATTCAAGATGCCGTTGTAAAAAGCCTGCCGACCAAGCTGAACCGTCGGGATATTATTACCGAGCTTTATGCTGGCTGCGGCACCCTTACCTTCCCGCTAGCAGAACGTGCCCGCGTAAACGCTTACGAAGGTTATGCTCCTGCCCTAGACGCCTTAAAAAAGGCGACTGGCGGCACACGTATCAGCGCATTCTGCCGAGATCTGAACCACCAGCCTCTTCTAGCTAAGGAAATAGCAGCCTCTGCTGTGGTTGTGCTGGATCCGCCACATGCAGGGGCAAAGCTGCAAATGCGCCAGATTGCGCAAGGGTTACCCAACCACATTGTTTACGTAAGCTGTAATCCCGCAGCCTTGGCGCAGGATGCAAGCCTGCTGGCCAAAGCCGGATATACGGTGGAAAATGTAACGGTAATTGACCAGTTTTTATGGTCTGCAGAAATTGAAGCTGTTTGCAGCTTTAAACGTGAAAGCTCTCGCCGCAGCCGCAACGGCCTTTCTCGTTAGGGTTAGCAAACACAAACCCTGCTTCCAGATCACCCTCCTGATAATCCATTTCAGAACCAATCAGGTAAAGCGTGGCTTTGCGATCCACCAGCAGGGTTACGCCGTGGTCTTTCACCACTTCGTCCCCTTCACCCGGCGCATCCACAAACTGCATGTCATATGCTTTGCCAGAGCAGCCTTTGGTGCTGACAGAAATGCGTAGCAACTGGCCTGCATGTGCTGTGGCATACAAATGCTGCAACCGATCTGCCGCAGCCTGAGACACCCGCATAAGAGGAGGAAGCCCCCGCTTTACGGGAGCCGCAGCCGTTTTCTGAGACATTTTATACCCTCACCTGAGTTTGCGGTTCAGAACATGTTCAGCGCAAGACGGGCTTCATCACTCATACGCGACATATCCCACGGCGGATCCCACACCACTTCTACTTCGGCAGATTTCACGCCCGGCACTTTTTCTACTGCTTCCTTCACCTGCACAGGCAGTTCCTGCGCACTGGGGCAGTTGGGGGCTGTTAGTGTCATTTCAATACGTACGCGGCCATCATCATACAGATCAATCGCGTAAATCAGGCCGAGTTCGTAAATGTTTACCGGAATTTCCGGGTCATGCACTGTGGCAATCGCCTCAATAACCGCATCTTCCGAAACAGCACCGGCAGCTGGAGGCTTGGCAGATTGTTCTGCCCCTTCATCCGGTGTCCAGCTTTCTACTTTTCCGGCTTCATCTCCGGCAGGCGCATGGTCAGCATGCAGCACATCGGCAGAAGCCTCTGCTGTTTTAGCTTCCTTTTCTACCTCTGGCAGAACGGGAGCATGCACGTCTTCAGACGTCGGCATGAGAAAGCGCCTCCTTTAACGCAATCCAAGGCAGTTCGGCACATCGTATCCGTGCCTTGTGAGACCGCAGAGGCTGGAAAACCTCTAACGGCCCTAATGAAGTATCAGCCGTTGCTGCAGGAGAAGCTTCCCCCACCAGCATGGCAGAAAACCGACCAGATAAGCTGACAGCTTGCGCAACATCCAAACCAGAAACCTGCTGCGCCATTAAATCAGCCGCTGCTGCGCAAATGGCGCACCCTCGTGTGGTATGGCGCACGCTTTGGATATGGGTTGCATCTAACGCGATATCCACCCGTGTTTTATCCCCACACATGGGGTTTTTGCCTTCACCCTGTACGGAAGGTGCTTCCAGCTTGCCTGCGTATTGTGGAGCGCGTGCACGCTCTACAATCACACGGTCATACAGGGCATCAGAATCCGGCACGGTTTGTGTCACACAAAAAATTCCCGGATACGCACCAGCGTATCGGCAAGTGCATCTATTTCTTCCTGCACGGTATAAATACCAAAGCTGGCGCGTGCTGTGGCGGTTAAACCCAAGCGGCGCATAAGCGGTTCTGCACAATGGTGGCCCGCACGCACGGCAATACCGTTACGGTCCAGCAAAGTAGCAATATCGTGCGGGTGCACATCTGCCATGGTGAAGGAAATAACGCCGCCGCGCTCTTTGGGGTGCCCAACTACGTTTAGCCCCGGCACTGTTGCCAGACGCTCCAGCGCATAGGTCGTCAAAGCCTGTTCATGTGCCGCAATGGCATCAAAACCAAACTTTTCCACCCATTCAATGGCAGCACCCAAGCCAATAGCTTCTACAATTGCAGGAGTACCCGCTTCAAACTTATGCGGAACATTGGCCCACGTGGATTTTTCAAACGTCACGGTGGAGATCATATCTCCCCCGCCCATGAACGGCGGCATATCTTCGAGCAGTGCGCGCCGCGCCCACAAAACGCCAATGCCGGTTGGGCCATACAGCTTATGCCCGGTAAAGGTGTAAAAATCCGCCCCCAGAGCCTGCACATCGGTGCGATGATGCACGACGGCCTGGCTCCCATCAAACAGCACCAGCGCTCCAGCTGCATGCGCCATATCGGCAATTTGGCGCGCAGGCGTAATGGTGCCCAGCACGTTGGACATATGGGTGATGGCAACAAGGGCCACTTTGCCATCAGACAAAAGCTGGCCGAACGCTTCCATATCCAGATCACCGGCATCAGTAATCGGGGCTATGCGCAGCTCAATACCCATACGGTCACGCAGCATCTGCCATGGCACCAGATTGGCGTGGTGTTCCATTTCGGAAATAACCACAGCCTGCCCCGGCGTAAGCAAAGAGCCAAAGGAATACGCAACCAGATTGATGGCTTCTGTGCTGTTACGGGTGAAAACAATTTCTTCCCGCGAAGGTGCGTTCAAAAAGCCCGCAACCTGATCTCGTACAGCTTCGTAAGTCTCGGTCGCACGTTCACTCAGCCAATACAGACCGCGGTGAATGTTGGCATACTGATGGTGCATGGTGTGCACCATGGCATTGATAACAGCATCCGGCTTTTGGGCCGAAGCAGCGCTATCCAGAAACACCAACGGGCGATCGTGCACTTTTTCGGACAGAATAGGAAACTGCTTACGAATAGCAGCCAGATCCAGCCCGGATGTGTCTGTAATAGAAGGATGAGACATTACGCGGCCTTCCTTTCAGCAGAAAAACGGATTGCCAGCATGGCGCGGCAGTATTCCTGCGCCGTTTCATCTTCAATCAGAGAAAGAGCTTCATCCAGAAACGCTGCAATCAGGATATGGCGGGCCTGTGCCTCTGGCACACCACGGCTGCGCATATAAAACAGTTGATCATCATCCAGCGCACCCACGGTTGCCCCATGGCTGCAACGCACGTCATCCGCGTAGATTTCAAGTTCAGGCTTTGCATCAATTTCTGCGTTTTCAGAAAGCAGCAATGCCTGATTCATCTGGTAGCCATCGGTTTTCTGGGCAACCTGCTCAACCAGCACCTTGCCTTGGAAAACACCCCGCGCATGACCATCCAGCACATTCCTTACAGTCTGGCGGGAAATGCAGTCCGAAGCAGCATGAGTGATGACGCTGGTAATATCCCCTACCTGATGTTCCGCAAGGTTTTGCGCACCATTCACATGCAACTGAGCATGTGGCGCATTCAAGCGCGCATGCACTTCATGCCGAGACAACAGGCTACCCAAACCAAGGGCAAAGCTATTGTAAACACCATGCCCAGCAACCTGCACATAGGTTGTTGCCAGCGCTATGGCCTGCGGGCCTTCGGTCTGCAAAGTGGTATGGTAGAGTTTGGCGCGTTCCCCCACAGTTACTTCCGTAACCGGATTATGGAAATACGGCCCAACACCAGCGCTGAGTGACAGCAAGGAAAGATGCGCCCCTTCTTCCAGCACCACGCTATGGCGTGGATGGAAAGAAATTGCAGTATCCCCGGCAACACCCAAGGAGATCAGGAGCACACGCCCTGCATCCGCACCTTTGGCAACGTGCAATATCGCCCCATCATCCACCAGAGCCGTGTTCAGCGCGACAAGAGGATCTCTGTCCGGGCTGGCCTGCACATCTGATGTCAGGCTCTTTTGGTTGAAAAAGGAAACATCCACACCTTCAGGCAGAAGGCTAAGGTCTTTTACATACCGGCCATTTACAAACACAATGCGCGGCAGAGACTGCACGGCATCATGCTGGCTAAGCAGGTTATCCAGCAGGCTTTTTGCCTGCGCTGCATCATATTGCGCTGGTGGGGCCTGAAACTCCTGCGCCGACAACGGGCGCAGGCTGGTATATTTCCATGCCTCTACATGCCTGTCTGGCAGGCCGGTTCTGAGCAGTGCGCCAATGGCTGCTTGCCGCTCTGCCCCCTCAACATCGTTCAGGCGTTGCGCGAACGAAGACAGAGGGCCACTCATATCTTTGCTGATCGCGTTCACGCCGCCTCCGCCAGAAACTTGGTGTAGCCTTCCTGATCAATTCTCTTGGCCAGTTCTGGCCCACCAGACAAAATGATCCGCCCTTTGGCCATAACGTGAATGCGGTCTGGCACCAGATAATCCAGCAGCTTCTGGTGATGCGTAATAACCAGAGCAGAGAAATCTGGTGAGCGCAGACGGTTCACCCCCTCCGCCACAATACGCAGGGCATCCACGTCCAGCCCACTATCGGTTTCATCCAGAATGGCAAAGGAAGGCTGCAGAAGTGTCATCTGCAACACTTCATTGCGCTTCTTTTCACCGCCAGAGAAACCGACATTGACGTTACGCTTGAGCATATCCGGCGCCATGGAGAGAGACTTGGCTGCCTCACGCGCCATTTTCAGGAACGCAACAGCATCCAGTTCTTCCAGCCCACGGGCGCGACGCACGGCATTAACCGCCGTGCGCAGGAAGTTGGCGTTATTTACACCCGGCAATTCAATAGGAGACTGGAAGGCCAGAAACAGGCCAGCCGCAGCACGTTCTTCCGGCTCCATAGCCAGCAGATCCTGCCCCTTGAAGGTGACAGAACCAGCCGTGACTTCATAATCCTCACGCCCGGCCAGAACATAGGAAAGGGTGGATTTGCCGCACCCGTTTGGCCCCATAATGGCATGCACTTCACCCAGTGGGATGGTGAGATCCACACCACGGAGGATCTGCTTTTCCTGCCCATCGGCATCAATCCGGGCGCACAGACCGGAAATTTCCAAAAACTGGCTCATGTTCTGTACTCCCTTAACCTACGCTGCCTTCAAGGCTGATCTGCAACAGTTTCTGTGCTTCCACAGCAAATTCCATGGGCAGTTCCTTAAGAACATCCCGGCAGAAACCGTTTACAATCAGCCCAACCGCGTCTTCTTCAGACAGGCCGCGCTGGCGACAATAAAAAAGCTGATCTTCTGAAATCTTGGATGTTGTGGCTTCGTGCTCAATACGCGCTGCCATGTTCCGGCTTTCGATATACGGCACAGTATGCGCGCCGCATTCATCACCAATCAGCAAACTATCGCACTGAGTGAAGTTACGTGCGCCAGAAGCCTTGGGCTGCACGCGCACCAGACCGCGATATGTGCTGTCTGACCGCCCTGCACTGATTGTTTTGGCAATGATAGTAGAACGGGTATTACGCCCGATATGGATCATCTTCGTGCCTGTATCTGCCTGCTGGCAGTTGTTGGTAACAGCCACGGAATAGAATTCACCCACAGATCCATCACCCTGCAGAATGCAGGATGGATACTTCCATGTAATGGCAGAACCTGTTTCCACCTGTGTCCAGGAAATTTTGGAGCGTGCCCCACGGCATGCGCCACGCTTGGTCACAAAGTTGTAAATACCGCCGCGCCCTTCGGAATCACCGGGGTACCAGTTCTGCACCGTAGAGTATTTGATGGAGGCATCTTCCATCGCCACCAGTTCTACCACTGCGGCATGAAGCTGGTTTTCATCCCGCATGGGGGCTGTGCAGCCTTCTAGATAGGAAACCGAAGCTCCATCTTCCACCACAATCAGGGTGCGTTCAAACTGCCCTGTGTTGCGCGCATTGATACGGAAATACGTGGAAAGCTCCATTGGGCAACGCACCCCTTTGGGCACGTAAACAAAGGAACCATCTGTAAACACGGCAGAGTTCAGTGCGGCATAAAAGTTATCTGCCACCGGCACCACGCTGCCGAGATATTTCCGCACCAGCTCAGGGTGTTCCTGCACGGCTTCAGAAATCGGGCAGAAGATCACGCCTGCTTCTTCCAGCGTTTTGCGGAAGGTGGTGACAACAGAAACACTGTCAAACACCGCATCTACAGCAACGGGCGGCCGCGCTGTTTCACCTTCGGGCAATTCCACACCAGCCAGCAGAGCCTGCTCATGCAGGGGAATACCCAATTTTTCGTAGGTTCTCAGAAGTTCCGGATCAACCTCATCCAGAGATTTCGGGCCTTCTTTCTTGCGCGGGGCAGCATAGTAATGCGCATCCTGATAATCAATCGGCGGGTAAGAAACCTTGGCCCACGTAGGTTCCTTCATAGACTGCCATTTGCGGAACGCCGTCAGCCGCCATTCCAGAAGCCATTCAGGTTCGTTCTTACGCGCAGAAATCAGGCGTACGATGTCCTCATTCAACCCTTTCGGGGCGAGGTCCATCTGAATATCTGTTTCAAAACCCCACTTGTAGGTGGACTGGCCGAGCTTTTCGACCGCTTCGCGGGTTTCAGTAACTGCCGGCATGGTTCAGATCCCCTCACGTGGCATAGCAGCGCTGGGCTGCACATTGGATCGTGGCATGTTTGAAAAACACGATGCCTTGCTGCGCATGCTTTCCAAGGAAATACCCTCCAACGTGGTTCGTATGGCCTGATTGATGGTATCCCAGCTGCCACACAGACCACACGACACGCCGGTATCACACTCTCCGCTATCTACACAGGCTGTGAGCGCAATCTTGCCATCTACGGCTGTAATAACACTGGCTACAGAAATATCTACCAACGGTCTGGCAAGGCGGTATCCGCCCTTTGCCCCACGCTGGGAAAGCACAAACCCATGCGCAGAGAGCACCTTGAGCACCTTGGCCACCGTTGGCTCTGGCACCCCTGTAATGGCTGCAAGTGTTGGAGACGTAACAACGCCTGCCTGTTCACCCAGTTTCACCAAGATGACGATTGCATAATCCGCCAGGCGGGAAAGTTTCAGCATTATCTGCCCTTGACCCAATTAAAGACCTGAGCGGTCCTGTTTCGGATACATGGCGACACACTGCTCTTGCGTCAACCCAAAACAAGCAGACAAAAACATCCATCGCAAACGTGATCGGCCGCCCTACTGTGCGTTCAGCCCAAACAGAAGCCGCAATACGGCAAACAGCAATGCCCCCACCCCAAAGCCGACAAGGGTGCCATTAAACCGGATAAACTGCAGGTCCTTACCAACCCGAAGCTCCAGTTTTTCAGCTATTTCAACAGCATTCCAGCTTGAAACCACGCGCGCAATAAACTCTGCCATACGTTCCCGCATGAAGGGGAGCATCTTTAGAACCGTGCGGTTTACGCTATCCATAATCCGCTGCCGCATGTTCTGATCATAGCGCATCTGGGCAGCCATGCGTTCAAGTGCATCCTGCACCACAGATGCAATGCGCCCTTCCGGGTCTTCCACATCTGCTTCCACTATACGGCGGAAGCGCTGCCAGATATCTCCCCACCAGCCCACAACACTTTCATGAGAGAGCACGCCCATGATGGTTTGAGAAAACTCTTTGCCCTTTTCCGGGTCTGTTTCTATGCGGTCAATCTGGCCACGCACCCAACTGGTAAAGCCTTCACGGATGCTGGAGTTCTGTGGATCGATTCGCTCAAGTTCCTTGGCTGCTGCCAACAGAACCTTGGTAGCAATGGAACCACCTATGGCCCACCCGAGCAAACGCCCACCCTGCTCACGCACGCGTTCTTCAATCATCTGGCGCAATGCGCCTTCCTTGGATTGTAACGCATCTTTGATCTGCTCAAGCAGGAAGGAGAGCACTTCCTGATGCTTATCATCATCCACAAGGCTACGCAGGGCCCGCGCGATAATAGGCGCCAGATTACTGCCCCCCAATAGCTTGGGCATAACACGGGCAACTGCATTACTGGCGCGGCCATCTTCCAGCCTGTCCAGCATCTGCGGCAAGGAGCGTGTGATTGATTTTACCAAGGCATCCCGCGTGCCGGGGTCATCCAGCATATCCGCCAGAAAAGCTGGCAGATCCACCTGCCCCAATACACGCTCAACTTCCTTTTGGGTAAACACCTGCCCAGCAACAAACCGCCCCAGCGCCCGGCCAAGCCTATCCTTTTGCGCGGGCAGAATAGCAGTATGCGGGATAGGAAGCCCCATAGGCCTACGAAACAGCGCAACCACGGCAAACCAGTCTGCTAAGCCGCCTACAACACCGGCACGCGCTCCGGCACGCAGCATTTCCAGCCAGAATCCATCCCTCACCCAGCCGGCTGCGGGTGCTGCGTAACCCAGCACCGTTACCCCAGCCATAAGGCCAACCAGCCCCGTAGCTGCATTCTTGTATCGCCGCAGTGTCTGGCGGGCAGCGAAATCCGCGTCCTGATGAGGATGAGATGTCATAACTCACTCAATAGCACTGTGCGCAAACACCCCCAAGAGTGCGTGAGCTGGTTGCATACAAAACATAGACGTGAAAAGTTGTTCATCACTCTCTTCAAGCTATTTCGTTGTTATTTCGATTCATTCCGGCTTTATAACTGTTCTATTACAGGAACCTTCAGGACGCCCTTATGACTATGGATAACACATCTTCTCTTTCCCGTTTGGACAGTATCCTTGCGTCCGCTACTGCACATCCAGATGCCGGCACTGCAGCTGAAGGCACAAATCCTGTAATGGGCATTGCGCTTCGGCTTGGAGAAGCTTTGGACCGCAAGGAAATCTCGCAAACAGATATTGTGAGCCTGGTGCAAAAGCTGCGTGATGAAGCCTTTTTGGCACGCGCTCGTAAGCTGCATCGCTACGTAGGTGGCGCGACCCTTGAAGCCACTAAAGAGAAGCTCCGCAATGTCGCGCGTGCGATAGCCGAAGCATGCCCTACCGGTTCTTTTGCAGAGTATCAGGCACGCATCTCCGCTATTCAATTTGCTGCGGTTTTTACTGCACACCCCACGTTTGCCCTGAGCAATCCTGTGTATGCGGCTTTGGCAGAAAGTGCTTCTCAAGCCATTCCCCCGCAGGAAGCGCCATTTTTTGAAACGCACAGACGCGCAGCCCCACCCACGCTGGAAGAAGAATTTACACTGGCCGCGCAAGCCATCACCCGTGCGCGGGATGCCATGGATCTGCTGGCCACGGCCCTACTGGAAGAAGCCGCCACACGCTGGCCGCAGGAATGGACAAGCCTGAAGCCCTGCCCGGTTATTGCAACCAGTTGGGTGGGCTATGATACCGATGGCCGCACAGATATTGGCTGGTGGGATACCCTACGCCTGCGGCTGCGCATGAAGCTGTTCCAACTGATGCGGTTGGAAAGCCAGATCATGCATGAAGGCTTACTGGCGCCAGAGCTAACAGAAAAACTGCAACGGGCCATTGCCTGCGTAAAGGAACAGATCAGCGCCGTTCCTGCTGGCCCCAGTGATGCCCAGGCTGTTGCGCATTTTGCAAAACTTCTGGTTTCTCAGCGCAACACTGCGCTTACACATGCTGCGGAATTGGATGGCCTGCTTGAAACCGCTATCAAGAGCGCGCCGCCTTCTGCACGCATTCCACTGGCTGTTGCCCGGGCAGGCTTTCTGGCGCATGGGCTGGGGTTGGCCCATACGCATGTGCGGCTCAATGCCTCCCAGATACACAACTTCGTTCGCCAGAAGCTGAACCTGCTGGATGACCCCAACAATCCGGCCCATCGCCGGGCATTGCTGAACCAGATTAACGAAGCGCTGGAAGCTGTAACGCCTGTTCCTGTGGACTTTGGTGCGCTGCTGAGCGATCCCTCCAGTGCCGGACGGCTGATGATGACCATTGCGCAGATGGTCAAATTTATCGATTCCGATACGCCTGTCCGCTTCCTGATTGCAGAAACAGAAACCGGTTACACGCTGCTCTCGGCCCTATGGGTGGCCTCCTGCTTTGGCGTGGCAGATAAAATTGAAATCTCGCCACTGTTTGAAACAGAAGATGCGCTCATGAACGGTGAGCACATTGTAGAAGAAGCCCTGCGCTCTCCTGCATGGCGTGCGTATATCCGCCGTATTGGCCGCATCTGCTTCCAGTTCGGATATTCCGATTCTGGCCGATATGTTGGCCAGCTGGCCGCAACGTACCTGATAGAGCGCCTGCGCCTGCGTATTCATGATCTGCTGGTGCGGTGGGACATGCAGGATATCACCGTGGTGTTTTTTGATACGCATGGTGAAAGCATTGGCCGCGGTGCGCATCCCTTCCGTATGGCAGATCGGCTGGATTACCTTTCTCCATCGCATGTGCGTGCACGGTTTAAAACCACAGGCATTGCCTGCCGTGAGGAAACGGCTTTTCAAGGTGGTGATGGTTATCTGCTGTTTGGCACGCCAGAACTGGCAGGCGCTACGCTGGCCACCATTGCAGAAAACCTGTTTCTGCCCTTACAGCAGGAAGAAGACCCGATTTATGATCAGCCCGATTTTTCGGCCGATTTCTTCTCCAGCATTAGTGAGGGCATGAAAAAACTGGTGGAAGACCCCGGTTATGCCGCGCTGCTGGGGGCTTTCGGTCCATCGCTTATTGATAGAACCGGTTCTCGCCCCCCTGCACGTCAAAGTGCAGAAAGTGCAACCCACAAGCGTATTACTCACCCAAGCCAGTTACGCGCCATCCCCAACAACGCCATTCTTCAGCAGTTAGGATGGTGCGCCAACACCTTGCAGGGCTTAGGGGCTGCCGTACGCCGCCACCCAGAAACCTTTGAAACATTCCGCACATCCAGCCCGCGCTTTCATCGTGCTCTGGATTTTGCCCAGCATGGGCTTACCTGCTCGGATGATAAGGTTTTGAAAAGCGTTGTCTGTTTGCTGGACCCCGGCTTCTGGCTCGACCGCGCCACAGAGGAAAAAACACCAGCGCGCCGGAAGGCTTTTCTCTCCCTGCTGCAGGATCTGGAAAAGCTTGATCTATCTGCCGAGTTGCTGACCATGTTCCGCCGTATTCAGGCCGACCATCTTGCGTTGAGAGAAGCGTGGGAACATGCACCCCGCACGGAACCACAGATCCGGCTTCTACATGCCATTCGTATTATGCTTATTGAGCAGATATGGCTGCTGGCATGCCGCGTGCCCTTCTTTATGCCGCGTGGTGGCTTTAACCATGACGTCATGATGCAACACATACTGTGCCTGGATATTCCGGCAGTGTTGGAAGAACTTGAGCATATCTTCCCCACCAGCACAGGCCCAACCAACCTTGATTTTCATGAACCACGTGGCCCGCGCGAAGAAGGTATTTACGAGCGCGAACACAGAGACATCTTTGTGCCAATGCAACAGATGTTCGAGCTTATTCGTGAAATCAGCGTCGCCATCATGCACAACATTGGTGCATTTGGCTAAGGCACTTTTGCAAAAAAGGGGCTGCCTTACCGGCAGCCCCATATAGTTTACCGTCCGCCCAAAAAGCTTTCTACCGCCAACGTAAATAGTTGCGGATTCTGCAAAAAGGCAAAGTGGCTGGTATTGGGCAACACCAAAAGCCCAGCCCCTTCTACCGTAGCGGCCATATGCTCGGCCTGCACACGCCCCACAACACCATCATGATCTGCGGCAGCCACCCATAGTGGTGCTGTCACTCTCATAAGATCTGCATCTGTCCAGTTGGGTTGCCTGCTGCGCATGGCCTGCACTGCGGCTTCCATATCTCCAAACCGATGGGGCATAGAAGAAATCTGCCTGTATTCCTGCCGCGTTCTTTCCATAAAGGATTTGTAAGCAGGAATATCCTCTGCGCGAGAGAGGAGACCATCTGGAGTGCTCCACGGTGCAAAAGCAAATATCCGGCTGACGCTGCTGGGGTGCCGCATACCAACATCTAGCGCCTGCACGGCACCATCTCCCCACCCAACCAAGGCCACGCGCCGCAGGTGCAGAAACGCCATAACCGTTAGCACATCATCTGCCAGCAAATCATACCCCAAGGGCAAGGCACCCATTGTGCTGCGCCCATGCCCTCGCATATCCATAACAATCACACGGCATCTGGCACGCAACAGTGCACGGGCAAGGTCTCCCATATAATTGGAGTTTGCCAAACCATCATGCAGCAGCATGACCGGCACACCCTCCCCCGCCGATGCATAATATAATTGCGCCTTACCCTGCGCTGGCACCATGCCCGTATCAACAGGCAGGCCTCCACTTTCGGCCTCAAGCGCCAACGGTGTGGGTGGCAATGCACGCCAATCATACACCCCGTTGATAGGCGGCATTTTATCTACGGAAGAAGACGCAAAAGCTAATGAAGGCGCCTGAGCAAAAGCTTTATGCGCAGCAAAGCCAGATGCCAGCCCCCCTAACGTAAGCTGCATAAGCGCACGCCTGTTTACCCGTGTTTTCTGCGCGATCTCATCGGGGGCACATTCAAACAGCTTTGGCATCTTGTTCGTCTTTCCGTTTCTTTTCTGCGCCATCACAAACACTCAAAGCATCACAGGTTCATGCCATAGCATGCCGCTTTGTATGAAGCGCACGCAACGTAATCTGGTTTTACACAATAAAAAAGCCGCCCCCTTTGCAGGGAGCGGCCTTTATATTCCGAAACCGAAAAACGGCTGAAATTACTTGGACTGAGCCATGATTTCTTCAGCAACGTTGCGCGGCACCGGATCGTAGTGATGGAACTGCATGGTGAAGGAAGCACGGCCCTTCGTCATGGAACGCAGATGAGAAATGTAACCGAACATTTCTTTCAGCGGCACGTAAGCGCGCACCATAACGGTGGAACCGGAGGTTTCCTGGCTCTGGATCATGCCACGACGACGGTTCAGGTCACCCACCACGTCACCAACGTGATCGTTCGGGGTGGTGATTTCTACGTCCATGATCGGTTCCAGAATAACCGGACCAGCTTTTTTCATACCTTCACGGAAGCAAGCCTTTGCCGCGATTTCGAACGCCAGAGCGGACGAGTCAACGTCATGGTACTTACCGTCAAGCAGCGTGAACTTGAAGTCCACAGTCGGGAAGCCTGCCAGCACACCTGTGGAAGACTGAACGCGAATACCCTTTTCAACTGCCGGGATGTATTCTCTAGGAACAGCACCACCAACAACCTTGTTTTCGAACAGGATACCTTCGTTACGTTCAACCGGCTGGAACTCAACCTTCACTTCAGCGAACTGACCGGAACCACCAGACTGCTTTTTATGGGTGTAGGTTTCCGTATGCGGCTGCGTGATGGTTTCACGGTATGCCACCTGCGGTGCACCTACGTTTGCATCCACACCATATTCACGACGCAGACGGTCGATAATGATGTCCAGATGCAGCTCGCCCATGCCGGAGAGAATGGTCTGGCCAGTTTCCTGATCGGTCTTGAGCTGCAGGGAGGGATCTTCACCAGCCAGCTTCTGCAGGGCCAGTGTCATCTTTTCCACTGCGTCCTTGGTTTTCGGTTCGACGGAGATGTCGATAACCGGAACCGGGAAGGACATACGTTCCAGAACAACCGGATCAGCCGGGTCTGCCAGCGTATCACCTGTCTGGGAGTCTTTCAGGCCCACAAACGCAGCAATGTCACCAGCGTGCACTTCTGTCAGTTCTTCACGCTTATCAGCATGCATCTGATAGATACGGCCGATACGTTCCTTGTGGCCCTTGGTGGTGTTCAGAACCGTATCACCGGTTTTGAGCACGCCACGATAAACGCGCACAAAGGTCAGCGTGCCGTACTTATCGTTAATGATCTTAAAGGCCAGACCAGCGAACTTACCATTCGGATCAACCGGAATGATGGGCTGGTTCTTTTCGTCTTCTTCACCTTCCGGCGGAGCGCAACGAATACCTTCAACGTCATTCGGGGCAGGCAGGTAGTCGATGATGGCATCCAGCAGAGGCTGCACGCCTTTGTTCTTAAACGCAGTGCCGCACAGAACCGGACGGAATTCACCAGAAATAGCGCCCTTCTTGATGCAGCGCTTCAGGGTTTCGATAGAAACTTCACCCTTTTCGAAGTATTCTTCCATGGCTGCGTCATCAACAGCCAAAGCCGTATCCAGCAGGTTCTGGCGTGCTTCTGCAGCCTTTTCCTTCAGATCAGCCGGAATTTCTTCATCGTGGAACTTCGCGCCAAGTTCACCGCCTTCCCAGACGATGGCCTTCATTTCCACCAGGTCAACAACACCAACAAACTTGTCTTCTGCGCCAATTGGCAGCTGCAGCGGGATAGCAACGATATCCAGCTTTTCTTTCAGCGTATCAAATGCGCGGTAGAAGTCTGCGCCGGTACGGTCCAGCTTGTTGATGAAGATGATCCGAGGCACCTTGTAGCGGTCTGCAAGACGCCAGTTGGTTTCGGACTGCGGCTGCACACCAGCCACACCTTCAATGATGAACACGGCACCATCAAGCACGCGGAGGGAGCGGTTCACTTCGATGTTGAAGTCGATATGTCCGGGCGTATCAATAATGTTGATACGGTGGCCTTCCCATTCACAGGTTACGGCGGCGGACGTAATGGTAATACCACGCTCACGTTCCTGAGCCATGTAGTCAGTCGTGGTGTTACCTTCGTGCACTTCACCAATCTTATGGGAAACGCCGGTGTAGTACAGAATGCGTTCGGTCGTGGTCGTCTTACCAGCGTCAATATGCGCGGTAATACCGATATTACGAATCTTGGACAGATCGGATGTGGCGGACACGAAAACCTCCAGAAAACAGGTCAGGCGCGAATGGGAATCCCTTCGCGCCTGTGGCCGCCGCGCACCGTATTGGCACCTGTGATGTTAAAATCTTCAGGAAACCCGGCTGCCGGAAACCGGCCGATAGACGACGATGTCTGACACCTTGCCAGACATCTACACCGCAGAAACCGGCCCTACTCTGTTAAGTGAGCAGACCCGGCTCCACTGAATAAGGTAAACCCCTGAATCAGGCGCCTGCGGCTGCCTGCTTTTTGGCCTGAGCGCGCAGAACGCGGCGCTTGATGACCTGTGCTTCTTCAGGAAGCTTGCGGTTAGGCGTGCTCAGCAGGAATGCATCCAGACCGCCATTGTGTTCAATGGTACGCAGGCCGCGGGTGCTTACGCGCATACGCACGGCAGAACCCAGAATTTCGGAAACCAAGGAAGCATCCTGCAGGTTAGGCAGGAAGCGACGACGGGATTTGTTGTTAGCGTGGCTGACGTTGTTTCCGGTCAGCACACCTTTGCCGGTAATCTGGCAACGACGGGACATTGTCTCATCCTTGTCTTATACAAAATAGGAACAGAGGGCCGAGACAAGCGCCCGGCGACCACATTCAGGATTGGCGCGGCTTATGGCTTAGCCACGGCTTTCAGTCAAGGGTTCTGCTCAGGCTTTCTCGTTTTCCTGCCCGGTCTGTGCCCGAACAGACGCATGTACTTCGCCTGATCGAACGCTCTGAGCAGCTGAGTCGAGAATGCGCAAAACGGTATCTTTATCCATAATCTGGGCAAGAATACCCACAGAATTACCCAGAAGCGCGGATGCTACTGCCAGTGGAGGATATTTTTCATTCCGCAAATGCTCAATGGCATGCTGAATGACCATATCGCACCGCGCCAGATCTTCAGGCACTTCCATGTTCGGGCCTGCTTCGGGAGTCTGCCCTGCTGTTTCGGTCATCTCTTTTGATCCTTCATTTTTCTGCGGCCCGCATCATCTGCGGGCGCGCGATTCGTCAGACACAGCCAAGCCTTACCAGCAGGCCTACACCTTTTATCACGTCTCCTGCCCGCTTTCTCCCCCCTGAGCCGCCCACATGGATGCATACACCGCATTCTGGGCCAGCAGGGCTGCATGCGTGCCGCGCTCAACAATGTGTCCCTTGGCCATAACCAAAATTTCGTCTGCATCCACAATGGTGGACAAACGATGGGCGATAACAAGCGTTGTGCGGCGTGCTGAAACCGTTTTAAGCGCTGCCTGTATTTCTTTTTCAGTATGTGTGTCTAACGCACTCGTGGCCTCGTCAAGCACAAGAACGCGTGGGTCTTTCAAAATCGTGCGGGCAATGGCCACACGCTGCTTTTCTCCACCAGAAAGTTTTAGCCCGCGCTCACCCACCTGCGTTTCATAGCCTTCGGGCAAGGACATGATAAAATCATGTATCTGTGCCAACTGGGCTGCGTGCTGCACCTCTGCTGGCGTAGCCCCTAAGCGCCCATAGGCAATGTTGTAGCCAATGCTCTCGTTAAACAGCACGGTATCCTGCGGCACCACACCAATGGCCGCGCGCAAGTCTGCCTGCCGGTAATCGCGCACATCATGCCCATCCACCAGCACAGCCCCCGACCAGACATCATAAAATCTAAAGAGCAGCCGGCTGATAGTGGACTTCCCTGCCCCTGTGGTGCCTACAATGGCAACCTTACGGCCTGGCTCTACCTCAAAGCTGATACCGTGCAGAATTTCACGCTCGGCCCGGTATCCAAAATGCACATCTCTGAATGCCACCCGCGCTGGCGCAGAAACCTGCAAGCGTGTGGCAATGGGCAGCGGATGTGCAGGATCTGCCACTTCCACTTCCTCTTCCGTCAACCCCAGCATGTGCTCAAGATCAACCAAGGCGGTACGAATGGCGGAATATACGGAACCCAGAAAATTGAGCGGTCCATAAAGTTGCAGCAGGTACGTGTTGACCATAACGAACTCGCCAACCGTAATTCGTCCCGCCTCAATATCATGCCCACCTAACAACATGATGGCTGTAAGAGACAGGGCGATAATAGCCGCCTGCCCGAAGTTGAGAAAACCTAGGGAATACTGCGTTTTTTTGGCAGCCTGTTCGTAACGCGCCTGTGCGCTGTCATACCTTTGGGCTTCGTGCTTCTCGTTCCCAAAATATTTTACGGTTTCGTAGTTTAGCAGACTGTCTAAGGCTTTGCCTGTGGCCTCGCTGTTGGTTTCATTCATCTCGCGCCGGATTCCCAACCGCCAAGATGTAAATCTCACGGTAAACAGAATGTAGGCCGTAATCATCAGCGCCATCAGCGCCACATACTGCCAATTAAAAACACGCCAGATCACCACCATCACCAATGCTGCCTGCAAGATGGTGGGAGAAATGGACATAATCATCCGCAGCAGTGTTTCCACTGCCTCTGTGCCACGTTCAATGGCCCGTGTGACCCCTCCGGTGCGGCGATCAAGGTGGAACCGCAAGGAAAGTGCATGCATATGCTCAAAACTGCGGTAAGCCGCCTGCCTTGCCACCCGAAACCGGACTGGTGCGAACAAGGCATCACGCAAATTGGTAAGAGCTGCAGAAGCAAGGCGTACCAATCCGTAACAAAGAATCAAAGCCGCAGGCGCCATAGCCAGCGAATGAGGGTGCGTAAACCGATCCACCACACGGCTATAAACAAGCGGAATACCCAATGTGGCCAGTTCGCCCCCAAGCATGACCACAAGAACCAGCACAACGCGCCAACGCAGGGCACGATTTTCCTGTGGCCACAAATATGGCAGCAAACGCGAAAGGGTTATGGAAACCGGCTTTTTGAGCGGCCCGGCAGCCGCGCGACGTGGTGGCATAACCCGCATGTGCCATGCTGGGCGCATTTTGCAACCCCGCCACACCTTGCCACCGCCTTTGCCACACCCGATAACAACTTCAGACACGCTAGGCACAGTTCAACAGGATCTTGTTTCCATGTCTTCTGACATCACGCCTTTTCTTCGGCATCTCAGGCAGTGCAACACTGCTATCATTCCTGGCAAACGTGCCCCTTTTTCTCTGGCGGGTACGGCTGCCGGGTGGATTACGCCAGAACTGTTTGACAGGCTGGAAAAAGAAGGTCTGGGCAACCGTGCAACCGGCTTTAACCTGCCAGACCCAAGCAAACTGGAAGCGTTGGGCGAAGCCTTGGCACAGGAAGGTTTTTACCGCTCCCACCACGAACTATTTGATGTGCGAACAGATGTAGGTGAACCTGCCATTGCCCGCATTGACCGCGGCGCCTTGCCTCTTTTTGGGTTGGTTGCCACAGGCGTGCACATGAACGGGCTGGTACGCAAAGCAGATGGCCTTTACCTATGGACAGGCCGTCGTGCCGCAAACAAGCGGCTGGACCCATCCAAGCTGGACCATCTGGTTGCAGGTGGCGTACCCGCTGGCCACACACCGCGTGAAGCCCTGATCAAGGAAGCAGCAGAAGAAGCCAGCATCCCGCATGATCTTGTGGCTCAGGCGCAGGAAACAGGGCATCTGGTTTATGCCATGGAGCGGCCTGAAGGGCTCAGGCGGGATATTTTAGTCTGCTATGATCTCTATCTACCTGAAGCCTTCAAACCAGAAGCAGCGGACGGCGAGGTAGAATCTTTCGCGCTGCTGCCTTTGGCTAAAGTGTTTCAGATTGTGCGTGATACGGATGAATTTAAGTTCAACGTTAATCTGGTGTTGATTGACCTGTTCCTGCGCCACGGTCTGATAGACGCCAACACACCCGAAGGCCAGCAGCTACGGGCGGGGCTTAACCACGGCCTTTCCGCGGCTAGCCCCGGGCACCATCCTGTTTCAGCCTGATATTTCAGGCTGAATAGCGCGCATCTGCACAAGCGCTGGCCTCGGCTTCTGCTTCCTTTAGCCCGGCCAGCAAGCGCTCGCGGATTTCCTCCAAACGTTTTTTATCTGTGATTTTCAGACCAAACAGGTCCTTCACATAAAAAACGTCCACGGCTCGCACGCCGTAGGTGGTGATGTGGGCAGAGGCAATTTGCAGGTTTTCACGGCTCATGGCGGCCGTTACATCATGCAGCAGGCCGGGACGATCGCGCCCGTTGATTTCGATAACGGTGTAGGTGTTGGAAATTCCGTTATCTATCACCACGCGCGGCGGCACATGAATGGCGCGCATACGCATGGGCATGTGCCCAAAGCCGGCTCGGGCAATTTCTTCACTAATATCAATATGGCCGCTTAACCCCTGTTCGATCAGAGATGCCAGACGGGCAAGCTTGTGCGTTTCTTCATACGCTTGGCCGGAGGTATCCTGAATCCAAAATGTATCCAACGCCATACCGTGTGTCATGGTATGGATGCGTGCATCCACAATGGAAGCCTCAGCCAACGCCAAGGCCCCTGCTATTTTGGAAAACAGGCCCGGCACGTCCACCGTGTAAATGGTAACTTCCGTAACCCCACGCGCAGGCAGAGGCAGCACTTCTACTGTAAGCGGTGCATCCTTGGCATCTGCCGCACGGATAAGCCGTGCGTGGCGGCGATGTGTCTCATAATCGAAGGAAAGCCAGTAACCGGCGTATCCCAGCCCCAAAAAGCGTTCGATATCTTTTTGCGGAACGCCTTCTTCTGCCAGAATATCGGCTGTAATTTCCTTGGCATGGCGCACACGCACATCTCGTTCCGTCGTGGCTAGGCCACCGGCCAGAACTTCTGCCACACGCACATACAACTCACGCAGCAGCGTGGCTTTCCATGCGTTCCACACGCGGGAACTTACGGCACGCATATCAACAATGGTTAGCAGAAGCAGCAGACGCAGCCGTTCTGGAGACTGCACAATATCTGCCACATCCAGAATAGTTTTGGGGTCATCAATATCGCGCTGGAACGCCGTATGGCTCAGCAACAGATGATGCAGCACCAACCAAGAAACTGTTTCTGTTTCTTCACCGGACATCCCGAGGCGCGGGCAGAGTTCAGCGGCAATTTCCGCCCCGATTTCGGAGTGATCTCCACCCCGCCCTTTGGCAACATCGTGCAGCAGAACGGAGATATACAACGCCCGTTTAGAATGCAGCCCCTTTACCAATTCGTACGCAATGGGGATTTCATCCGCCATGCGGCCAGAGGCCACTTCATCCAAAATACGCACGGCTTCTATGGTGTGCTCATCCACAGTAAACACGTGGTACGTATCAAACTGCATCTGCCCGACAATGCGCGCCCAATCTGGAATCAGGCGGCCAAAAATGCCGGTTTCGTTCAGAATATGCAGCCAGTGTGCATGCCCTGCGGGTGGATATTCCCCATAAGCCGCGGAATAAGGCAGACCACTTTCTTCCACCACAGACGGTACAGAAGCCGTTGCTGGGCGACGACGTGGCTTTTGCTCCACCGTAGATTCATCACCACACAGCAGATCAAGAAAAATGCGTGAAGCTTCCGGGTTGTCCCGCAGGCTGGTGGCTCTACGCTCCCACCGGATAAGCTGATGCCGCGCCAATGGATGCAGCGGACGGCGACGCACACGCGCCCAATCCAGAATCTGCATCATTTTAATGGGTTCTTGATCGAAACTTACGCCACGATCAGGCAAAATCTGCCCGTCCAGCAGGGTAAACCCGGCTTGCCGCATAGCCTCGTCTGGCTTGGCTGCGTTAGCCACCGGCCCCTGAGCTTGCCGCAGCACTGCGGGTTCCAGAACATGGGTTAAACGCATAACTTCCCGAGCTGTCAGGAAGTAGTGGCGCATAAAGCGCTCCACCCCATTTTGCCGCCCATGCCGGGTATACCCCATGCGTGCGCCAATAACGGGCTGCATATCAAAAGTCAGCCGTTCTTCCGCCCGCCCTGCCACGTAGTGCAGATGCAAACGTACCGTCCACAAAAAGTCCCAAGAGCGGCGGGCACGTGCGGCTTCCTGCTCCGTTAGCAGGCCCATCCAGATAAATTCTGGAGCCAGCAGATCTTTAACGTGACGGGTGCCAAAAGTGTTGCGGCACATCCAGTACAGGGTTTGCAGATCACGCAGTCCCCCGCGCCCTTCCTTTATGTTGGGCTCTACCAGATATGGGCTATCACCAAAGCGCCGATGACGCTCCAGACGTTCACGGCGCTTGTCATGAATAAAACCAGCGGCACCTGCATCCACACAAGACAGAATGTAGCGGGCCTCAAACGTGGCAAAAAGGGCTGAATCCCCGGCCAGCAAACGTGCATCCAGCAGCGCGGTACGCACTGTGGTGTCTTTTTTAGCTTCCTCAATACACTCATTGATGGTGCGGGTGGCATGCCCCACCTTCACACCCAGATCCCACAGAAAATACAGCACGTATTCAATAAGCGGATGTGCGCGCTCTGCACTTTCTTCTGCTACCAGAAATAGCAGATCAATATCGCTAAAAGGTGCCAGCAGCCCACGCCCGTAACCACCCGTGGCGGCAATAGCGAAGCTGGGCAATACGCCGCTTTCTACAGTGCCCGCCCCAATGGTGGCGCGTACGGCCAGATCAACAATGGCGCGCACCATCACGTCTGTAAAAACAGCTATCTTTTTGGCTGCCCCTGCGCCTTTAAGCTCATGCCGCTCAAACCGGTTGCGTATATCTGCCTGATACCGCCCCAGATGACGGCGGAAAATGGCAACAGCATCATCCCGCTCAGGAATAGCCGCATCTTCCGGTGTTGCGTCTCTTAATTCCCGCGTCAGACACGCAGAAAGCATTTCTGGCGTTAGGGTAGCCAGCATGGTCATGTCGGACTGCTGCGCGGCGGCAGGCTCTACGGAAGGGGTGGGCATGAGAGGCGAGTTCTGCTCCTGAATGGGGTCTGGCGTCATAGTATCTAGCCTGCTGCCTGTGCGTGGTCTTCCTGCGCGGCTTCCTTGCGCAATTCATACAGAAGATCCAGCGCGGCACGGGGTGTCAGGCTATCCGGGTCAATGTCCATCAAACGCTTACTTAACGTATTTTGGGGCTCAGGGGGTAATGTCTTCTGCGTGTCAAACAGCGGAAGCGGTTCGGGTATTGTATTTTCAGCACGTTCCAGCTCCCGCAGCAGGCGCTCTGCCCGGTCCACCACCGCGTGTGGTACACCGGCCAACCGCGCAACGTGTACACCCCAGCTTTTTTTGGCTGATCCTGCAAGCACTTCATGCAAAAACACAATTTGTCCCCGCCATTCCCGCACCGCCATAGTATGCAGGGAAAGCCGCGGGAGTGTATCCACCAAGCGCGAAAGTTCATGAAAATGCGTTGCAAAGATTGCACGGCAGCGCACGCTTGAATGCAAAGCCTCCAACACAGCCCATGCAATTGCCAAACCATCCAACGTGGCCGTGCCACGCCCGATCTCATCCACCACAACCAAAGAACGCGGGCCAGCCTGGTTAAGAATGGCGGCTGTTTCCGTCATTTCCACCATAAAGGTGGAACGCCCGCGCGCCAGATCATCCGAAGCACCCACGCGGGAAAAAAGCTGATCCACCACCCCGATTCGTACCCGATCAGCCGGAACGGGAAAACCGCCTTGCGCCAGAATAACCGCCAGTGCTGTCTGGCGCAGATAGGTGGATTTACCGGCCATATTTGGCCCGGTTAGCAGCATAACGCGCTGCTGTGGCGCCAGATCACACGTGTTGGGCGTAAAACGCGTGCCGGCTGGCAGGGCGGCTTCCACCACTGGGTGGCGGCATCCTTCCAGCGCAAAAGCAAAATCCTCAGTCACCTCTGGCCGGCACCACGTTCCATTCCCCGCCAGATCTGCACAGGATTGCAAAACATCCAGCACGGCCAAAGCCTGCGCCAAAATCGGCATGCTGCGTTCTGCCAAAACCTGCTCAACCAGCGCGCCGAACAATTCTTTTTCACGCTGGGATGCTTTTTCTGCGGCCTCGGTTATGCGGGCATCCAGCGTTGAGAGTTCTTCTGTAGCAAAACGCGCATTGCTGGCTGTGCCTTGCCGCAAGATAAGCTCTGGCTTGTCCTTAAGCTTGGCGCTGGCTGCCACGGGCACTTCCATCACATAGCCAAGCTGGGCGTGATGGCGAATTTTAAGGCTGTTCAGCCCATAATGTGCCGCATATTTGGCCTGTAAGCCCGCTATCAGGCGGCGTGAATCATCTCGCAATCCACGGTATTCATCCAGCTTGGCATCATAGCCTTGCGCAATAACACCGCCATCATCCAACCGAGCCGGAAGGTTTTCCGCCAGCGCACGTGCCAGTTCGGCCTCCAGCGCCTGCCCTCCGCCCAACCGTGTAACCGCCTGATGTAACGCCGTAGGCAATACGGCATCAGCAGCCGTGAGAATACGCGCAGCTTCCCGCGCCACCATAAGGCCATCGCGCATGGCGGCCAGATCTCGCGGTTGCCCACGCCCAAGGGATAAACGGCCGAGTGCGCGTGCAATATCTGGTGCTTTTTTAAGCGTCCCGCGCAACGCCTCACGTCGCACCGCATCTTCCTTCAGCCACCACCAGCCTTCCTGCCGGGTGGCTATCTGGCCTGCATGTGTAAGCGGGGCAGCCAGCCATTCTGCCAACATACGTGCCCCGGCTGCACTGACCGTGCGGTTTACGGCAGAAAATAGTGTGTGCTCATCCCCTCCGTCCCGCGCACGTAAAATATCCAAACTGGCGCGTGTGGCCGGATCTATGCCTAGAATGCCACTTTCATTTTGCGGAACAGGATGTGCCAGACGCGGCAACTTGCCTGCCTGACTGCGCTGAACGTATTCCACCGCCATGGCAGCGGCCACGCTTTCTTCATCCGTAAAGGTGCCAAAGGCTTCTATGCTGGCCACATCAAAAGCACCGGCCAGACGCTGGCGTGCCGTATCTGCGCCCGATGCCACGGTTTCTGGCGCACGGCGGGCCTCGTAATCCGCCAGATTAAGAATGGCAGGCGCAAGAATTTCCGCAGGGTCCAGACGGCCTAAAAGCGCAGGAAGCCCTTTGCCTGTCAGGCTTTCAGTTTCAAACAACCCGGTTGAAACATCAATCCACGCAGCACCAATAACTGTATCGGCAAAGGATGCCTCTGCTTTTTTGCCTTTTCCCTTTGTTTGCGGCGCGGTGAGTGCCAATGCGAGCAAAAGGTTAGAACGCCCAGGCTCCAACAGTTCATCTTCTGTAAGCGTGCCGGGGGTAATGACTCTTACAACGCCACGCGCCAAAGGCCCCTTGCTTGCTGGCCTGCCTTTACGGGGTGTTTCTGTCTGTTCTGCCACTGCCACCCGGAAGCCGCGCCGGATCAAACGCGCAAGATAGGCCGGAGCTGCCGCGACAGGCACCCCACACATGGGAATCGGTTCCCCCGCATGTGTGCCACGTGCTGTTAGGGCAATATCCAGCGCAGCCGCTGCGGCTGTGGCATCATCAAAAAACAGTTCGTAAAAATCACCCATGCGAAAAAACAGCAGGGCTTCAGGATTTTCGGCCTTAAGGGTGAACCACTGCGCCATTGCTGGCGTAGCACCTTTGGAGGAAATGCGTGTCATGCCGCTATCATAAAGTGCTCTCACACAGCGGCAACAGCCTTTAGGGCACCATATCCGTGCGTTTTTCAGTCATCTTCTGCAAAATCTGCACAACGGTTGCGATGCAGGGCTGCCACGGGGCATCACCCTCGCCCGCCTGTGGCTGACGAATAACCCTAACGGAAGGATACCACAGGCTGCGCACCTCTCCATCTGACTGAGTAATGGTAGAACCCGCAGCCCAGCGCCAGTCGCCACCAAAACGGTCAAGCAGCAACACGGGCAAACCTAGCAGGCCACCCAGATGCGCTATCATGGTGTCTACAGTTATCACCGCATCCAGCCCCGCCATAACACGGGCTGTTTCCAGCACATCACCTTGCGGTAATTGCGCCATTGGGAATGGAGGCGGCTGCCCTTCCTCATTTTTTTGAAGCGACTGAAATTCAACATGATCCAACTGCCCCAACGCTGCGAGGACCTGCAGGTTCATCGAGCGCCTGCGGTCAAACTGATACGTTGAATTACCCGCCCAACACAGCCCGATACGCAAAGCAGCTTTCTTGCTGGGGGCTAGTTTATGAATGCCTGCAATATCGGGCCGCCATGCAAACGGCACTTCCATACCAAGCACATCAGGCAGGCTCATCAGGCCGCAAGCTGCTACGGCTTTTGGCGCATGCTGGCTTGTGCAAACCGTGACATGCGGCTGGCGAGCTAAATCCATCTGCTGCACAAAGCAACGTATGCTTTGCGGCACATACAGCAAAACCGGAACACGCTGAGCCGCCGGAGCAACGTAGCGCAGAAACTGTAACACATCGCCCACCCCCTGCTCTGCATAAAGCAGCACAGGCTTTTCCTGCGGAGTGCCATCCCACCGAGGCAACCCGGCTGCACAAGCCGGAGGGGCAATAAGGTTCTGGCGTGCTTCAAACAGCTTCCAACCTTCAGCAAAGCGGCCTTGGGCCAGATACAGCACGCCGCGGTTCATACGTGCTCGGGCGGCATCCGTGCTGTTACCCGCCTGTTTTTCCACCTTGCAAAACAAGGCCTCCGCCTGCTTGTTTTCACCCAGATCAGCAAGAACCGTGGCGTAATTGAGCATCAGGCGCGTATCATTCTGCTGCAATGTGCATGCGGCTTGCAGTTCCTGCGCGGCTTCTTGCAAGCGGCCCAGCGCCATCTGCACCAGCCCCAGATTACTGCGTGTTTCTGCTGCTTTGGGGGCCAGTTGCGCAGATTTCACTAAAACATCCCGGGCCTTCTCATAACTGCGTGCTGCAAACAACGCCGCCCCATGATTGGCCAGAGCAGGTGCGGATGTTGGAAGTTCAGCGGCTACAGTTCCAAAATAAGGTTCGGCCTCTGCCGCTTTGCCAGCGCCATGCAGGATCATGCCATGCAGATTTTGTGCAAACAGGTTTTGTGTATCCAACCGCACGGCCTTGCTGGAAACCTCTATTGCTTTTTCCAACTGCCCATGGCGTGACAAAAAAGCAGCCAGAGCCAGATGCCGCTCCTGCTCCAATGGCCGTAACTTTATAGCTGTGCGCAAAGCACGTTCAGCCTCTGCAATGCGCTGCTGTGCTTCCAGAACAGAGGCCATGGCATCATGCGCACGCGGATCTTTGGGAGATGCAAGCACAGCTACATGAATGGCTGCCCGTGCCGCCTCCGCCTGCCCTTCTGCCAGCAAGGCCAAACCCAGTGTAATATGAAAATGCGGTTCTGCCTGTAACTGCACAGCCTTAGCCGCAAAAGCCACCGCGGCACGGTTATCCCCGCCCGCACGCGCTACACAGGCCATGCCATGCAGTGCGCCAGCGTGGTGCGGGTTCTGCCGCAAACAGTTTTGCAGAAGACGTAATGCCTGCTCCGCATTGCCCTGCGCCAACAATACCAGTGCAGATTCTACCTGCGTATCCATCTGCATGGGTATAACTGGCTCCTTTTTGTCATCTGATATGCCTCACAAAGTGCATTCCGTGCGCGGCGTGTATGCTTTACCATATGCATCATGAATAAAGCCTATCTTTCCCTTGAACGCCACTTTGCCCGCCTTTCCTCCCTCAATGATGCCATTGGCATACTCTGCTGGGATAAGGAGGTGATCATGCCCTCCGGCGCAGCAGAACGTCGGGCAGAAAATCTAGCCATGCTGGAAGGCATGCGCCACGAAATTCTAACAGCCCCAGTTATTGCAGAACTGCTGGAACAGGCAGAACCGGGCGATGATGTCTGGCGCCGCGCCAATCTGGAAGAAATGCGCCGCCTACATGCCCACGCTACGGCGCTACCCGGAGAACTGGTAGAAGCCAGCACGCAGGCCACGGCCCGATGCGAAATGGTATGGCGCACCGCACGCGAGAATGGTGATTTTGCAGCCATTCTGCCCACACTCTCCGAAGTGCTGCGCCTTACGCGTGAAATTGCGGTTGCCACAGGGGAAAAACTGGGCCTTTCCCCCTACGATGCGCTGCTGGACACGTTTGACCCCGGCACCCGCCAAACAGACATAGACCCGGTTTTTACACAGCTTGCCGCCGGCCTGCCTGAACTGATTGGCACCGTGCTGGAAAAACAGAACAGCCTGCCTGCCGCCACCCCTCTGCCCGGACCATTTTCCGTGCCGCGGCAGGAAGCGCTGGGTCGCCAGCTTATGCAGCAGCTTGGGTTTGACGTCACTCGCGGGCGGTTGGATGTGAGTACGCACCCGTTCTGCGGTGGAGCAACGCATGATGTACGGCTGACCACCCGTTATGATGAAAATGATTTCATTCCCGCCATGATGGGCGTGCTGCATGAAACAGGCCACGCCTTGTATGATATGGGCCTACCAGAAACGTGGCTCTCTCAACCTGTTGGGCAGGCTGGCGGCATGACGCTGCATGAAAGCCAATCCCTGCTAATGGAAATGCAGGTGTGCCGCTCCAATGCTTTTGCAGGTTGGCTGGCCCCCAAACTTCAGGCAGCTTTTGATGTGCCCGCAGGCACGACTGGCTGGGATGCACACAATATTCATCGGCTGCTCACCCACGTACAGCCCGGTTTTATCCGAGTAGATGCGGATGAAGTAACATACCCCGCCCACATTCTGGTGCGTTATGAGCTGGAAAAAGCGCTGATTTCCGGGGATTTACCTCTAACTGATCTGCCCGCCGCATTTAATGAGCGCATTCACGCGCTTCTGGGCCTGCATGTGCCAGATGATGGCCGGGGCTGCTTGCAGGATATTCATTGGCCGGAGGGGCTATTCGGTTATTTCCCCTGCTACACCCTAGGTGCCTTAACAGCCGCACAACTGCGAGAAGCCGCCTGCAAGCAGGTGCCACACATTATGCCTGCCATTGCAAAAGGTGATTTTACGCCGCTATTGGGCTGGCTGCGTGAAAACGTGCATGGCCGTGCACGCAGTGCCTCCATGCCGCAGATTGTGCAGGACGCTACAGGACGCAAGCTGGATGCCTCGGCCTATATGGCCCATATCCACCGCCGTTATGTGGAACGTGCGGAAGACGCATAATCGCAAAAGCCCCTCTTGCCTCACACCTGAATGTGGCAGAGGGGCAGCCGCCCCGCACAGAACGCGTTTGCACAAACACCGTGCAGGCCCGAAACTGCTGCATTCATTTTTCACCTGTTTGCAAGATTTCTGACCGGACGCCCCTGATGAAGCATTCTTTCCTGCGTTCTGTTCTGCCGCGCCGCACGGTTTGCCGTGCCATGCTGGCGGCTGCACTGTTTTCTCCATTTATGGGCCACCCTGCATGGGCTGTGCATATGCCCAAAGTGCCGGAACTTCCTGCTTCTGCACTGGTGCCTTTCATGCAGTCCAACCAGCAGATATGGGATGCTGTCTTGCCTCTGCCCGATGGCCGAATGCTGCTGGAAGCCCCGGCATGGGTTGGCAATACAGGCCCGCAGCTATGGGTTCGGCAGACCGATGGCAGCCTTGCTCCATACCCAAATGCAGACTGGAACAACCGCGAGGCCACAAACGATACCCATTTTGTAGCCCTTGCAGGCATGACGCGCACAGCAGATGGCAGCATCTGGGTGCTGGATAGCGGCGTGCCAAACCGTGAAAAACCACCTGTTGCAGCCCCACGCCTGATCCAGATTGACCCAACCACCAACACAGTAACCCATACTGTGCCAATAGAAGCCAATCTGCTGCATCAGGGCAGTATTCTTTCTGGCATTGCCGTGCATGGCTCTACAGCTTATGTGCCAGATTCTGGCGTGGCAGGGCTATTACTTATCGATATTCCATCTGTATCAGGGCGGCGTTTTCTGGACCACCACCCAGCCCTTACCGCCACCAAACCGATCCAGACCCCTACAGGCCCGCTGCTGAATGCAAATGGCCAAGCCATTGCCGTAGATACCAGCATGATTGCGGTAAGCCCGGATGGCACATGGATTGTTATGCAGCCGCCCGCAGGTTTTCTGTATCGTGTGTCCACCTCCTTGTTCACGGACCCGGACGTAACGCCCGCAGCGTTTGAAGAAGGTGTGACACAGTGGTATAAAACCCCCGCATTGGGCGGTTTGACCATTGATAATGATGGCACGCTTTATTGGTCTGACATCACCACAGGCAGTATCCTCAGCTACACCGTTGGGCGCATTCCGCGTCGGCTGGTTACGGATGAACGCCTGAAATGGCCCACCACACCCGGTTTGGATGGACATGGGCATTTGTATGTAGCGGCCAGTCAGCTTGATCACAGCGTGGGCTTTGGGGCGGCAACGCCTTCTATTTCATGGCCTATCACGGTGTATCAGCTTACGTTGCCCACAACGCCTCCACCCCAATAAAGGCTATAGGCTTTCCCCCTAAAAAGGACACTTCGCGGCGTTCGCCATTCAGGATATAAGTTTCTCCATGCGCTATATTTCCACTCGCGGGAATGCTCCCGTCCTTTCCTTTGCCGATGTTCTGCTTACCGGTCTTGCCGAGGATGGCGGCCTGTATCTGCCCGAAACATGGCCCGAATTCTCGCTATCTGACTGGGAAAGCCTGCGTGGCCTGCCCTATCCAGAACTGGCGGCCCGTGTTCTGGCCCCGTTTGCAGCACCGGATATTGATCTGGAAACACTGCGCAGCCTGTGCGCCAAGGCTTATGCCAACTTTGACCACCCAGCCATTGTGCCACTGACACAGGTGGAAGATGGCCTGTTTGTGCAAGAACTGTTCCACGGCCCCACGCTGGCGTTCAAGGACATGGCCATGCAGGTGCTGGGCCAGCTTTTTGAACATGTGTTGACCCAGCGGAATGACCACGTGACCATTGTTGGTGCGACCTCTGGCGATACAGGTTCTGCCGCCATTGAAGCCTGCCGTGGGCGGGACCGTCTGTCTGTTATCATCCTGCACCCCAAAGGCCGCACATCCGAAGTGCAGCGCCGCCAGATGACAACCGTGCTGGATTCCAACGTGACCAATCTGGCCGTTGAAGGCACGTTTGATGATTGTCAGGATCTGGTAAAGGCTCTGTTTGCTGATCTGCCTTTCCGCCGGGAAATGCATCTTTCTGCCGTCAATTCCATCAACTGGGCGCGTATTGCGGCTCAGATTCCTTACTATGTTTATGCGGCCCTGAACTTTGGCGCCCCAGAGCGTGAAGTTTCCTTTGCTGTGCCAACGGGTAACTTTGGCAACATTCTTGCTGCTTGGGCTGCACGCAAAATGGGGCTGCCTATCAAACATCTGTGCGTTGGCTCCAACCGGAACGATATTCTCACCCGGTTCCTGAATGCCAATGACATGACAATCAAAGGTGTGGTGCCCAGCCTTTCACCTTCCATGGACATTCAGGTTTCTTCCAACTTTGAACGCCTGCTGTTTGAACTTCTGGGGCGTGATTCCGCTGCCTGCGCGCGTATCATGACGGGCTTCCGCGCCACCGGGCATATGGATGTACCTGAAGGAGTATGGGAAAATGCCCGCACCGTCTTCTCCGGCCTTGCGCTGGATGATGAACAGACGGAAGCAGAAATTCGTAACCTGCACCAGAAATCCAATTATCTGGCAGACCCCCACAGCGCCATTGGCATTGCTGCGGGCCGCAAGTTCCGGCAGCCGGGCGTGCCCATGATTGCAGAAGCCACAGCACATCCGGCCAAGTTCCCGGATGCCATGGTGGCGGCTACGGGTATTCATCCAGCATTGCCTGTGCATCTGGAAGATCTGTTTGAGCGGGAAGAACGTTATCGCACCGTTCCGGCAACCGAAGGCGCAATTAAAGATGCCGTGCGCGCTGCGGTACTGGCAAACGCTCCCTAACACCCCACATCTTACTTTCCCGTGTCAGGCCGCCTTGCCCGGCGGCCTTTCTTTTTCAGGACAAGAATGACAGACCCCATCAACATTACCCGCCTGCCCTCCGGCCTGACTGTTGTGACAGAACGCATGGAACGGGTGGAAACTGTTTCTTTCGGGGCCTATGTGGCCACAGGCACACGCCACGAAACGGCAGAAGAAAACGGTGTTTCTCACTTTCTGGAACACATGGCCTTTAAAGGCACAACCAGCCGCTCCGCCCTGCGCATTGCCGAGGAAATCGAAAATGTTGGCGGGCATATCAATGCCTACACCGCGCGGGAGCAGACTGTTTATTACGTCAAGCTTCTGAAGGAAAACTTAGGGCTGGGCGTTGATATCATCGGTGATATCCTCACCAACTCTACGTTTGATCCGGCCGAAATGGAGCGCGAACGCGGGGTTATTCTGCAAGAAATCGGACAGGCGAATGATACGCCTGACGATGTGGTTTTTGATCATTTTCAGGAAACAGCTTTTCCTAACCAACCCATGGGCCGCCCCACATTGGGCACGGAAAACCTGATCCGGGAAATGAGCCGTGAAACCCTGATGCGTTACATGAAAGCGCATTACACCACAGACAACATGATTGTGGCTGCCGCAGGCAACTTGCACCATGAAGACGTGGTGCAGCGCGTGCAGCAGCATTTTGCCAATCTGTCTTCATCTTCTGCGCCGGCCACTCTCTCTGCCCGTTATGGTGGCGGTGAATTCCGGCAAATGAAGGAACTGGATCAGGCGCATGTGGTGCTGGGCTTCCCCTCCTTTGGGTATGGAGACCCGGACTACTTCCCCGCTCTTCTGCTTTCCACCGTGTTGGGTGGTGGCATGTCTTCCCGCCTGTTTCAGGAAATTCGGGAAAAGCGCGGGCTTGTCTATTCTGTCTATTCCTTCAACGCACCGTTTACCGATGGCGGCATCTTTGGCATTTACGCTGGCACAGGCGCCAAGGAATGTGCGGAACTGGTGCCCGTAACGCTGGAAGAGCTGAACAAGATTCAGCGCTATATGACGGAAGAAGAGCTGGTGCGCGCACGGGCACAGCTTAAAGCCTCGCTTCTGATGTCCCTGGAAAGCACTGGCAGCCGGTGCGAACAGATTGCCCGACAGTTGCAGATTTTCGGCCGGATTATTCCCACAGCCGAAACCGTCAGCAAAATTGAAGCCGTAAAAGCTGGGGACATTTGCCGTGCGGCATCGCGCATCTTTACAGGCGCACCCACGCTTGCAGCCCTCGGCCCGATTGAGCACATTCCTTCCTTGCAGATCATTACGGAGAAACTGGCAGCATGACAGAACAAACCCTAGACCGTATTTCTGATCTGGTTGCCCGTGCATGCAAGGCTGGGGCAGATGCAGCAGATGCTGTGTTTGTCCGCAGCGTGGCGGCTGGCGCCGGTGTCCGCAATGGTGTGACAGAAGAACTGGAACGATCTGAAACCACGGATCTGGGGCTTCGTGTTTTTGCTGGCAAAAAAAGTGCCATTCTTTCTACCACCTCGCCGGAGCCTTCGCGCTTTGATGCGCTGATAGAACAGGCCATGGCCATGGCCCGTGTGCTGCCAGAAGATCAATATGCCGGGCTAAACCCACTGGCCCAGCAAGGCGGCTTTACCCAGAATGATCTGGAACTGGCAGATTCGGCAGAGCCTACAACCGAAGAACTTCTGGCTCGCGCACGCGCTGGAGAAGAAGCCGCGCTGGCCATAAAAGGCGTTACCAACAGCGCTGGCAGCAGTGCCTCTTGCGGGCGCACAGAAGTGTTTTTGGTGACATCCGCTGGTTTTGCCGGAAGTTATACCCGCACACACCATTCCAACTCTGTTTGCGTGCTGGCAGGTTCTGGCGATGGCATGCAGCGTGATTACGATTACCACGGCACAGTCTGGCTGCGTGATCTGAAAGATGCGGCAGAGCTTGGCAAAAGTGCTGGGGAAAAAGCCATTGCACGCCTTAACCCCATTAAACCCCGCACTGGCCGTTACCCTGTGGTGTTTCACCCTCGGGTAGCTGGTAGCTTTCTGGGCCACTTTGCCGGGGCCATTACGGGCACAGCCATTGCACGTGGCACATCCTTTCTGAAGGATAAACTCGGTCAGTCCATCTTTGCCAAAGATATTACCATTACGGATGATCCCACCCGTAAAAAAGGCCTGCGCTCCCGCCCGTTTGATGGTGAAGGCATGCAGGTTGCGCCGTTGCATCTGGTGGAAAATGGCGCTTTGCAGAGCTGGATTCTGGATAGCCGAAGTGCTCGCCAGCTTGGGCTGCAAAGCAATGCTCACGCTGCACGCGGAACATCTGGGCCGCCCGGCCCTTCTGCCACCAATCTGTTTTTTGAGCCCGGCACACTCTCTCCCACAGAGCTGATGGCAGATATCAAGGAAGGCCTCTACATTACCGAGATGATGGGATCCTCCATCAATGGCCTGACCGGTGATTACAGCCGTGGTGCTTCCGGGTTTATGATTCGCGATGGCAAGATTGTGGAATCCGCTGCCGAGTTCACCTTGGCGGGCAACCTTCTGGATATTTTTGCGTCCATTACGTTAGCTAATGATCTGGACTTCCGTTTTGGCACGGACGCCCCCACATTACGTACAGATGCCCTTAGCATTGCCGGGGCATAACCTCTTAGCCGGAGACTATTCTTTCTGTGAAACCCCGCATTCTTGCACCTGTTCTCACCGCCTTCCTGAGCATCGGCCTTATTGCGGGGCCTTTGGCCCTGCATGCTGATGCCCGACCCGGCCAAGGTGGCTCTATGGGCAGCCGTGGCAGCAGAACATGGAGCGCGCCTCCGCCCACACGTACGGCACCTTACAGTGCGGCCCCGATGGAGCGCTCCATTACGCCGCGCACGGCGCCTTCCCCTAACTATGGGCCGCAAACAGCACCGTTTGCACGCCCGGCAGCCCCCTTTGCACAATCCGGCGTTCGGCATCCATTCCTGACCGGGTTTGCTGGTGGGTTTTTGGGGGCTGGCTTGTTCGGTCTGCTGAGCGGGCACGGCCTTTTTGGTGGCATGCATAGCTTTTTCAGCCTGATCGGGTTGATGATCCAAGTGGCCTTTGTTGTCATGATCATCATGTGGCTGGTGCGTCGCTTTACTGGCAATAAAAGCTCTAGTGGCAGCGGTTTTTCCATGGGTGCTGGCGGTGTGGCCGATTCACCGGGAGTAACACCGGGGGCTATGCCTTCTGCCGGTGGAAATGCCTCCTTGCAGATTAACACTGCAGATTATCAGGCATTCCAGCAAACGCTGATGGATATTCAGACAGCGTGGAACCAGCAGAATATTGCGGCCATGCAGCAAATGGCCACGCCTGAAATGGTGTCCTACTTTAACGAGCAGCTTTCTGCCCTTGCCAGCCAAGGGGCACGCAACGTTGTTTCGGATGTGCATTTCATTCAGGGCGATCTGGCCGAGGCATGGCGTGAAAACGGCATGGACTTTGCCACCGTTGCCATGCGGTACAGCCTGATTGACCTCACCACCAATGCCATGGGGCAGGTTATTCAGGGGAGTTCTACCGAACCGGTGAACATTACCGAGTTGTGGACCTTTACCCGGCCCTCTCGCGGGGGGCGCTGGCTTCTTTCGGCCATACAGCAAACCCGTCAGTAAGCACTGGCATTTTATAGCCCCGCCCTTTAACCTCAAAGGGCGGGGCTTTTTATTGCCTGACTGACATTAACGGGAGATAGGCTGTTATGCTGCTGCTTGAAATTGTAACTGCATGCAGTGTTACGTTAGCAATCTGCTTTGGGGTGTTTTTTCTATTCTGGCAGAAACGTAAACTGGCAGAGCTGGAATCTGATCTCACCCGTTTGCGCACACAAGGCATAGATATCAGCAAAGAGACGCTTCTAAACGCACAAAGCCCTGCACAGAAGCAAGGCTAAGCGTTTACCTCACCACGCAGCTACATAGGCTGTGGTGAGCAAGTATTATCTGGCTCTAACAGCTAAAGCCTACGGGTGAACCAAAGTTAGCCCGAACATGATGGTTGCCAGCACCATCATAAACCCCAGCATGGTGCGCACACGTTCTTTTTGCCGTTTGTGCTTTTCTGTCTGCTCAAGCAGACCATCCTGCTGTGCATTCATGCCACTTACACCCATGCCTGAAGGAAGTGGTCTGCCAGCAGACCACAGAAAAGGAAGAACAGATAAGCCAGAGAAAAACGGAAGGAAATACGGGCCGCTTTATCCCCTTTCAGGCTTACGCCCTGCGCATCCTGCGGTTCTAGCAAAACACGCACAGCACATGCTACAAACCCCAAGCCAAGCACCAAAGCTGTGGTCGTATAAAGCCAACCGCACAGGTGCATGAAAGATGGCACCAGAGAAACAGCCAGCAGCACCAGCGTGTAAATAAAGATCTGCCAACGTGTGTGCCGCGCGCCACGCACAACCGGCAGCATGGGAATACCCGCACGCCCGTAATCCTTACAGGCATACAAAGAAAGCGACCAAAAGTGCGGTGGCGTCCAGAAAAAGACAATCCCAAACATCACTACTGGCAGAACGGCCATATGGCCCGTTACCGCTGCCCAGCCGATCATGGGTGGGAAAGCCCCTGCTGCACCACCAATCACAATATTCTGCGGCGTGGAGCGCTTAAGCCACATTGTGTAGATAACGGCGTAAAAGAAAATGGAAAATGCCAGAATGCCAGCAGCCAGTGTGTTGGTTGCCATCCACATTAAACATACAGAAAGGCAGGAAAGCCCTACCCCGTAAGCCAATGCTTCATTTTCTGGAATACGCCCACCCGGAATAGGGCGGGTAATGGTACGCTGCATGACGGCATCAATATCGCGGTCATACCACATATTGATAGCACCAGCTGCACCCGAGGCCATGCAGATGCAAAAGATGATCACCAATGCCACAAAGAAATTCATGTGGCCCGGTGCGACAATCATGCCTGCTGCACCTGTAAAAACAACCAGCGAGATTACGCGTGGCTTTAACAGCTGAATCCAATCCCGCGCACGGGTGCCAACCTGATCGGCCTTAAACCGTGGGCGCCGTTCTGCTGCCGCCTCTAGGGAAGCTGTTGCCACGCTATCACTCATGCCCGGTATCCCTTGGAATCCTGAACAGAAATTGCGGCCCAATGTGCAGTTGTCTGCTGGTTACGCTTAAAGCTCATCACTGCAGCACCAACAAAGCACAGAGCTGCCAAGCCAAAAAATGCACCACTGAGCATTTGTGCGCCCGGTACAAACACCAATGCCGTAGCAACAGCAGTGCAGGCAAAATGCAGATACGCCATAAGTTGCGGATACCAATATCCACATTCCTCACCGCGCCACAGATAGAAACCACCGCACACAACATACAGCGCGCCAAGCTGAAGTGCAGAATGCAGGCCGCTCCCCTGCACGAGTTGCACAAGCCAGCCACCGGAAACCACGCTCATAAAACCCAAGCCCCAGAGCAACGGCACACGCAGCGAGGCACGGGCATTCCATGCACCAGCCAACCACAGCACTGCCAGACAGGTGGCCGCAAAGGAGCACAGAGCCAGCATGGCGCTGCCAACCTGCATAGCGCCTGCACTTTCAGTGCCCTGCATAAAAACGCTTTTGGTCCACGCCACAACGCCAGAAGCCGCGGCAGCAGCCATAATGAATGCAACGGGTTTTTCAGAGAACTTGCCAACGCGGGCGCTCATTTCAAACACCACACCAAAACCGGCAAGCAGCACCACTAGCCCTACGGGGCCAGCAAAGCTTTCTACATTTACTGCTGCGGCATCATGCCAGTGTTTTACAATCTGCCCGGCCATAACCGGCACGGTAAGCAGCATAACAGCGGCTGCCAGCATTTCCCCCCATACAAAAGGAGAAAACGGCTTACGCTCTTCCATATCGGCACGGCTATCAAACACGGTTACCAGCAGGGCCATGCTTGTCATCAATGTGCCAACACACCACAGCAAGGTGGCTGTTTTAAGCTCGGCCCCTGTAACCGTTAGTGCAGCCCCAGCAAACACACACAGAAAGCCGGCATCGTTCATCCGAGGGAGCAACACGCCGGACCGCTGCACTGCACGCGGAAGCCACAAGGAGCCAAAACCACCCAATAACGCCGGAACAACAACATATAAAAGCATAAGAACAGGATGAGCCTGCACAACCGCATGCCATCCGGCCGTAGCAGGCATAATGCCCATTTCAGAAAGTGTAGAAGCACCTCCGCCAGCTAATGCTGCCAGAGCGGCCAGCACCACGTAAGCGGCACCTGTACCATTCCCTTTTCTGGTAACACGCATGCCATTTCCAGATGTCTCATTCTGTTGGCTCTGGTTATGGGCGACCATCATGCTCCAATTTCCAATTTCTTACTGGCATCATGCAACCCTACGCCCTTGGCGCGTGGCACGGCATAAAACTGTTCCATCATATTCATGTTACATACGCGCAAATGCCATTTTCTGCCACGCAGAAGAAACGCCCCTGCCTTGGCAGGAGCGCACAGGTTATGCAGGCAGATTTTCCAGCGTGACCAAAGTAAACAGCCCTAATGGCGGAACAGGCTGAATATAGGCGCGGCGTATATCCTCATCTGGCAGCAATGATTGCATTGCAAAATCAGGATGCCACCCTAGAGAATGAGATGCCCGGCCTAGCGCATGTTCTACAGCGCCGCGCACACCACCTGGTGCCAAAAAGTGGTTTACAAACAGAATATAACCGCCGGGGCGCACAACGCGTTTAAGTTCACGCAACAACTGCCGTGGATGCGGCACCACAGAAGCCACAAACATGGCCACGGCGATATCGAAGGAAGCATCTTCAAACTTCGTATCTTCGGCATCCATTTCAAGCAGGCCGTTAACGTTTGTCAACTTACCGCGCTGCACACGCTCACGCGCCTTGGCCAGCATATCGGCTGAAAGATCAATGCCGGTAATCTGCTTTTCTGGCCGGTAATGGGGCAGTGCCAAGCCGGTGCCCACCCCCACTTCCAGCACATCCGTGCCGGGAAGACCGTTTACGGCTTCTACAGCACGCAAACGCCCAAACCGGGAGATGCCGCCAAAAACAACATCATATACATTTGCCCACCGGCGATAGGCTGTTTTGACAGCCTCCGCATCCAGTGCCGAGCGGGAAGGAGGAGGCGCGGGATTATCCCCCCCGCCGGAAGGATAATTTTGGAGAACGTCACTCATGTCCTCTCTCTGCCTGCTGGTGGACATTTCTTCAAGAGCCACAAAAGGTCTTCCTCTTCTGCACAAGGCACGCGTCACAAAAGCGCCCTTGTGTAAGGGCATATACTCCTTTTACGCTGCAACTGTGCAATAGATAGTGTTAATATAGAGCTATGTTTCAAATTCTTCTCGCCATCATCGCTATTGCCATATGGGCAAGCATCTTCATCTACTACTTCCGAGACCCAATATATCAGTGGCTGGACAACAAGTTTGGGAAGGACACGCCACTGGCTGATCTGGAAGCAGCCGACAAAAAGGATGACACCCATAAGCAAAACAAGGGCTAGAAATCACGCGGCATTCAGCTTGCGCTCTATGCAGTTCCAGATTGCGCCAGCGCCATTGATACCATCAAAGCGTTCCAGCTCCTGAAGGCCAGTGGGAGATGTTACGTTAATTTCTGTCAAATACTGGCCAATCACATCTATACCCACAAAAATCAGGCCGTGTTCTTTTAGAAATGGGCCAATAGCCGTGCAAATTTCGCGGTCACGATCACTCAGCCCAATCTGTTTGGCCACGCCGCCCACATGCATGTTTGACCGGTGATCTTCCCCCGATGGCACGCGGTTGATGGCGCCTATGGGTTCTCCATCCACCAGAATAATACGTTTATCTCCGGCCGTTACGGCAGGTTCGTAGCGCTGAATCATCAATGGCTCGCGCGAGCGCGCAAAATGCATTTCAAGCAAAGCATTCAGATTCTGGTCATCTGCACGGATACGGAAAACCCCGCTCCCGCCATTCCCGAAAAGTGGCTTCACGATAATATCGTGCCACTTGGCCCGGAAGGCCCGAATCTGTTCGACATCCCACGTCACCAAGGTGGGGGGCATTAAATCTGGAAAATGAGTGACCAACAGTTTTTCCGGGCTATCACGCACCCAACGCGGGTCATTCACTACCAACGCTTTGCCCGGACCAACACCATGCACGTGGTCCAGCATGTGTGTGGCTGTAATATATGCCATGTCAAAAGGCGGGTCCTGACGCATCAGCACCACATCCATATCCCCCAATGACTGGCGTGTTGGCACACCAAACGTGGCGTGGTTTCCTTCTTCCCGCCGGACTGTTACAGGGCGCATCAAAGCTGTTACCCGGGTTTTGGAAGACTGCTCCGGTTCCACCGCCCCTTCGCCCAATGCCAGCGAATTCACCTCATAGACATACAAGGTATGCCCACGTTTCTGAGCTTCCAGCATAAGCGCAAAGGTTGAATCCCCATGGATATTAACGTGCTCCAGAGGGTCCATCTGAACCGCAACCTGTAAGGATGATGCCATTGAGGTATGTTTCCTGTTATTCTTGGCTATCTAAACTGTAGCCAGCGTATCCTGCCTTGCCTGCCTGCTGCAAACAACACCAAGCAGGAAGCCACGCACCTAACGCCTATTGGCAGGCAATATTGCCGTATCTTCCCGCACCGCATCGCTCCCCAAGCAGCGCAATCTTACGCGATAAACTGCATAACTATCGGCCACAGCACCACGGCGGCTGCGTGAAATATCTGGATATTGCGCGAGAACATCAAAAAGCGCGGCATCAGGCTGATCATGCCGCCTGCGGCTACGCAGCAAATAGCCCTCCACCCCGCATGTAGAATGCGGAAACGCAAAAAACCGCCATCTCGGTTCAACCACTAGCACTTCGCGATTCTGCGCATAAAAAGACAATTCACCCGCAAGCCCATATTCATCTGCGATCAGCAGAGCATCAGGTGAAATCTGGTTTTCTACGGTCTGCACAAATTCAGGCCAGCCGCCCATTTGCCGTAACGTCATGTCAAAATGAGGCGAAAGATGTGCGGGGGCCCACAAAGCCTGCCCGACCACCACAACAAACATGGCAACGCCAAGCGCGCAGGCGGCCTTCCACCACCGATACGGTACGCACACTACAGACAAGGCAAGAGCGGGATACAGCACAACAGGCCAGTTTGCCTGCACGCGCGCGCCTATGGCGTGCTGCACAAAAACAACCACGGGCAGCAAGATCATACACAGCAAGAGCTGGGCGAACTGATCCCGCAGCCTAAGCAAATATTTTACGGCCACCACGAACAGTACAAAGATAAGCGGAGATGCCAAACCAACCTGGCCGCCCAGCAATTCCCCCATAAAGGTGAATATACGGGCGGGCTGCCAATCCCCTGCCCGGCCGCCCTGCTTGAGAAAGCTGACCCAGTGATGTGTGGCATTCCACTCTACCACAGGGGCCATACATATCACCGCCACCATAGCACCCAGCCAAGGCCATGGCGTGCGCAGCCATTGCCTTCCCGCATGCGTTGCCAGCAACCACATGCCCAAACCGGCTACAGGTAAAAGCGCCGTATATTTGCTATCAAACCCCAGTCCGGCAGAAAGCCCCACCAGCAACCAGAATGCGGGATGCTTACCAGAAAGCAGGTTGCTCACGCTCCACAGCAGCAAGGCCATAAAAAACACCAGCGGTGTATCTGGCGTCATGATGAGCGTGCCCAGCCCCACGGCCAATGTGCTGTTCAGCACAATACCGGGCTTAACAGCCGTTACGAACCTGCTGGAACTTTCCGCCAATACTTTCTGAGATTGAAGCCATTGCTGTGCAGCCTGCACCAACAGAATCGTGCCAATCGCGGCAGAAACAGGCCCCATAAAACGCAGGCCTTCTGCGGTATCACCCGCAAAAAACATGCCAATGCGCATCCACAGCGCCACCATGGGCGGATGATCAAGATACCCCGCAGCCGGAGCCAAAGCCCAGAGACGGTAATAAGCTTCATCGGGAGAAAGTGGGATCCATGCGGCCAGAATCAGCCGGAGCAATGTAAGCAGCCCCAGCGCTATCAGGCACATCCATGCACCACGCGTGTGGCTTGCTGTTTTTACGATCACGAGCGCCAGACAACGGTTGAAGACATGGCGTAATTCCACACCACAGCAAGAATGGCACCCGCCAGACTGGCCTCATTAAGCATATGATTCTGACCGTAAATCATGCGGGCAATGCCCACATCCGCCAACGCGCCAACCGAACACACCAACATAAAGAGAACAAGCCCACGCATACACGCCCAGCCACGCAAGCGCCTGTCACGATACGTAAAATTGTTATCCAGAAAGAAATTCAGAATCATGGCGGCAACAGTGCCAATGGCCTGCGCCACGGAAAAATGTGCCCCTACCAAGCGGGCGCACTGCATAACCACCAAATTTGTGCCAACGCCTGCCAGCCCGACCATACAAAAGGCGACAAACCGCAAAGGTACCCAGCCTTTGGCAAACTTATCCAAAAGAAGTGCGGCAAACTGGAGCATAACCAACGCATCCAGCTTGCTTTCCCCCGCCACACGTGGGCGAAACCCGCAAGGCACCTCCTGCACACGCAGGAGTTTGGGGGCAGAAAGCAGTAAATCGAGTAAGATTTTAAAACCTGTGCCAGACAAACGCGGGGCAATTGCGGCGAATGTTTCTTGCCTTAATGCAAAAAAGCCGCTCATCGGATCTGTCAGCTTTACCGGCAAGACCCGTTGTGCAAGCCAGATACCGCCATCAGACAACGCATGCCGCCACGCATTGGCCAAACCAGCATTATTGCCACCCTCAACATGCCGACTCCCAACAACAACATCACATGTGTTGTTCAGAACAGCATCTATCAGCTCGCCAAGGCGTGATTCGTCATGCTGGAGATCTCCATCCATCACCGCCACAACCTGCGCGGATGAAGAGAGCGCACCCTCTATAACAGCAGATGAAAGCCCCCGGCGCCCTATGCGGCAAATGCCGCGCACGCGTGCATCATTCCGGGCCAGATCGCGCACACGCTGGCTGGTATGATCGGGCGAGTTATCATCTACAAAAATAACTTCCCACCGCCTGCCCGCTAGCGCCCGCTCCAAAGCTTTAACAAGAGGCACCACATTTGCCGATTCGTTGTAGCATGGCACAACCACGCTAATATCCGGCCCCTTTACAACGGCTTCAGTTGAAACCGTTTGATGGTCTGTCACGGGGCCTGCCCTTCCTCCTCAACCTGTACTGGCACACCCCAACGCTCCAGACTTGTCCGAATGGTTTGCAAGGTTTGCACACGTATTACGTGCTGTGCTTCTGTCAATTGTTTGGTCAGCAGGTTTTCATGCGCGGCATCACGCGCAATCAAACGGACAAGAAAGTCTCCCCCACCGCGGATCATGTGGCATTCGCGCACTTCTGGCCATTGGGCCAGCTGCTGCTCAAAACTGCACAGAATGGCCTCTTTCTGGCTTTCCAGACCAATCAACGCAAAAAAGGTAATGGGCCACCCCAAAGCTGCAGCATTGGGTTCTGCATGATAGCCACGGATAATGCGTTCTTCTTCCAAACGCCGGACACGACGCAGGCATGGAGGTGCGGAAATACCGACACGGCGGGCCAGCTCCACATTGGTCATGCGGCCATCATTCTGAAGCTCTGCCACAATGCGAAGATCAACTGCGTCCAGATCTGTCACGTTTCCTGATCCATCCTGCACAAGAGGCATGCACCCCAATTCAACTCGCGCGAGTATATGCCATGCAGCACATCCGGCGGCAAACACCTAAAGATACACGCCCTTGCCCAAAACCCATGTGGCAGCCATATGCTTCCAACAGTTACATGCAGGCTGTCCCCATTACAGCGGCCTGTATGCTGGATTTCCATATGCGGGAGCGCTGCCAATATGGCTGAAACCATTACAACTGATCTGCTCGTTATTGGCGCAGGGCCGGCCGGGTATACTGCTGCCATCTATGCAGCACGTGCCAACCTTTCTCCTGTTCTGGTTGCCGGGCTGCAACCGGGTGGCCAGCTCACCATTACAACAGAAGTTGAAAACTACCCCGGTTTTGCCACAGCCATACAAGGCCCTTGGCTAATGGAACAAATGGCTGAGCAGGCGCAGAATGTTGGCACACGTATTGAATACGACATTATTACATCTGTTGATTTCAAAGCGGGTTCACCATTCCTTCTGACAGGTGATTCGGGCACCATTTACAAAGCGCGCGCAGTTGTTGTTGCCACAGGTGCTCAGGCTCGCTGGCTGGGCCTGCCAAGTGAAAAGCACCTTCAGGGCGCTGGTGTTTCTGCTTGCGCCACATGTGATGGTTTTTTCTACCGCGGGAAAAATGTGGTGGTTGTAGGCGGTGGCAATACTGCTGTTGAAGAAGCCCTGTACCTTACCCACCATGCTGCGCACGTCACCTTGGTACACCGGCGCGATAGCTTGCGGGCAGAAAAGATTCTGCAAGACAGGCTTTTTGCCAACCCCAAGGTTTCCGTTATCTGGAACAGTGTTGTGGAAGATATTCTAGCCGATGGCACGCCAGAAACAGTGTGCGGCGTACGGCTGAAGAACTCGCAAGATGGCAGCGAACAGACAATCCCGACAGATGGTGTGTTCATTGCAATCGGCCATGCCCCCAACACCGCCATCTTCCGCGATCAACTTACACTGGATGCTGAAGGGTATATTGAAACCGCACCCGGCACCACGCGTACTTCTGTGCCCGGAGTCTTTGCCGCGGGGGATGTACAGGACAAAACATATCGCCAAGCCGTAACAGCCGCAGGAACTGGCTGCATGGCAGCGCTGGATGCGGAACGTTATCTTGCAGGCTTAAGCTGATAACTTAACAGAAAACGGCTTCATCCCTTGACCAAGGGGGCCAATTCCTGCACGTAATACATCGCATAAAACACGACTGTGTTTTTGTAACTTCATTCAATTTGCAGGAGGCATGCGTGGACTGGGACAAACTCCGGGTTTTCCATGCAGTGGCAGAAGCCGGTTCCTTTACCCACGCGGGGGATGTGCTCAACCTTAGCCAATCTGCCGTATCACGGCAGATTTCCGCGCTGGAAGACGTCCTTCAGGTTCCTCTCTTTCATCGGCACGCCCGCGGCCTGATCCTGACGGAACAGGGTGAAACACTTCATAAAACCGTGCGCGAAGTTTTTTCCAAACTGGAAATGACGCAAACACTGCTGACCGAAAGTAAGGAAAAGGCAGCCGGGCGGCTGCGCGTAACCACAACCACCGGCTTTGGTAACTGTTGGCTTATGCCGCGGCTTCATCGCTTTATGGCAGATAACCCCGAAATAGATATCTGCCTGATTTTGGAAGATAATGATCTTGATTTAGGCATGCGGGAGGCTGACGTGGCGGTGCGTATGCATGCACCCATACAGCCAGACCTGATCCAGCGCCATCTGGCCGATTTTAGCCTGCCAATTTTTGCTGCCCCTCTCTATATCGAGAAATACGGCATGCCGAAATCTCTGGAGGAAATCAAAGAACACCAGCTGGTGCTGTTTGGTGAACACCATCCTCCGGTTGCACATGTTAACTGGCTGACTCAGGCCTGCCGCACCGATGGCAGCACACAGACTGCTCGGCTAGAAGTTAACAGCATGGCTGCCATGGCCTCTGCTATTGCCGCTGGTTTGGGCATTGGGTCTATCCCAACTTACGCCGCAAAAGAATTTCCTGATCTGGTTCAGATCCTGCCGGAAATTACCACTCCAACTGTAGATGCTTATTTTGTTTATCCGGAAGAGCTGCGTAGTTCCAAACGCGTTGCTGTTTTCCGTGATTTTCTTATGAGTGAATTAGGTATTCGGTAAATATCATCGCCTTACCAAATATCATACACTAAAAAAGCCTGCCCTTATTCTCAGGGGTAGGCTTTTTTATTTTCATATTCTATCGCCTTCACTCACCAAAGCACTCGAACCACTTTTATGCTTAATTTTCTCTGATAGATATATGCAATATTTATCCTATTTATCCGTTATTATAATATTTTACTTGGATATTATGTAAAAACCAAACATTCCAGAAAATCATAGCAGCACATATTTATTGGAACCGGAGATGATATTTCTGCGTTTACATAAAACGAGCGCACACCGCCAAGCAGAACAATAAACCCGAACGGACGATTACAGACCCACCAAATATTACCGTTTGTTTATTATTTGAAACACGCCAAATTTCAGGCATTGCTTTGAATAATGTTCTTTTATGGCCAATTATGCGCCGAAATTGTGAGTTCACCATTCACAAACTGCAGTTAAAGGAGTATGGAGTGCAGATATTCACACCAAATTCCTATTGGATTTATCATGAGTGAGAACCAGGACTACTCTCCCCTTCTTGATCTGGTATCAGAGATCGTTTCTGCACACGTCTCCAACAACCAGACAGACCCCGCACTTATCCCGGGCATGATCCGTGATATTTATCAGGCACTGAAAACAGCTGAACATCCGCAGAATGAACCGGAAAAACTGCAGCCAGCAGTTCCGGTAAAGCGCTCGGTATTTCCAGATTACATCATCTGTCTGGAAGATGGGAAAAAGCTGAAAATGCTGAAGCGCCACCTGCAGAGCGCTTATGGCATGACACCTGAACAGTACCGTGAACGTTGGGGCCTGCCAGCAGACTACCCGATGGTTGCGCCTAACTATGCAGAACGTCGTTCCACCCTTGCGCGTGAAATTGGCCTCGGTCGTAAAATTCATGCCGCTGGGGATGAAGAAGAACAGAATGGCCGTGGCCGCCGCAGCAAGAAGTCTCCTGCAGCATAAAATCTGCAAAAACTGATTGCCAAAAAGGTCTGGCGGTATTTCTCTGGTTCATACCGTCAGACTTTTCTATCTTGACGTCTTCTTCATCATTACGGAATGTTCTGAGTATCATTATTGTACACACAACAGCCGGGTGGGAGAACTTAAGATGACCAGATCCGAGCTGATTACAGCCCTGATGCAGAAAAATCCGCATCTTCAGCTGAAAGAAGCAACACGACTTGTAAATATTGTATTTGGCACCATTACCAGCAGCCTTGCAGAAGGTAGCCGTGTAGAATTACGCGGGTTTGGTGCATTTTCTGTAAAAGAGCGAGACCCACGCATTGGCCGCAACCCCAAAACAGGGGTGCAAGTGCAGGTTGGCAAGAAGCTCGTTCCCTTCTTTAAAACAGGTAAAGAGCTACATCAGCGCCTGAACAAGCCTGCTGCCAGCAATAAGCGCTCACGGTCATCAGTCTGACTGCTGCGTTATAAAACTATGTGCCAAGCGTAAGTCTTCTACAAAGCGTGCGTATTCACGTGCTTTGGCTTCTTCATTCGGCAGGCGCAGCAGATAAGATGGGTGCACTGTTACCAGTCCCGAACACTGCTCATCTAACTGGAATACGCGCGAACGCTCACGCGAGATGGTAACAGGCCGCTTGAGAAGACTCTGTGCTGCCGTAACACCTAACATAACAATCAGCTTGGGATGTACCAGCCTACGCTCTGCATCCAACCAGATTCGGCAGGCATCGACAGACTCCTGATCTGGCTTTTGATGAAGGCGCCTGTTGTTTCTCCATGTGAAGCGGAAGTGCTTTACTGCGTTTGTCACATAAACGTGATCTCGCAAAATGCCAGCCTCTTCCAACGCCCTATCAAACACCTGCCCAGCAGGCCCCACAAATGGGCGGCCTGCCAGATCTTCCTGATCTCCTGGCTGTTCACCAACAAACATCAGAGGCGTATTTTCTGCACCCTCGCCAAAAACCGTGCGGTTAGCTGGTTGCCATAAGGAGCAGGCTCTACAATCCATAGCCTCTGCTGACAGAGACGCGAGAGAAGGTGCCTGTGCAACATCTTCTAGCGTCGGCATCAGCACAGTATTGGGGTAACCCTGCCAGATACCCTGCCCGTCTTTCTGCCACATCTCAGCAGATACGTGCGCGGCCTCTGCTTCACCCTGCGCGAAATGGAGTTGGGTTCCATCCCACCACATACGCCGATAAGGTGTAATCACCTCCCACGGTTGCGCATTGCGCTCGACACAGAAGTGTCCGTTTGCTTCCACAATATAATTCTGCGGGGTGTAGTGTAGGCTTTTACCTTGGCGTTGCGCACTGAATGCCGAGAAAGCCAGACGAAATTGCTCCGTTTCTTGCTTAACATTTTGCACAAGCTCTCGAAGCCGCTGAATATCTGGATCTTCCCGCAGATCCTCCATATCCAGTAAGCCATGCGCAAAACGATAAACAACACGATATAAAAACGCGAAACGTTCAGGGTGATGCGCCTGCAATGCCTCCAGCACGGCTGTTACCAATTTGCGTGGAAGGTTAAGGGGAGCATCATTATCTGCAGAATCTGGAGCTTCTGGCTTCCAAGGAGCTTCCCCTTTGCCCGCAACACGCCAGCTTATACTTTCAGGAAGCACCTGCTTTTGCACATAATGGCGCGCAGCAGCCCGCCATGTTGCCAAATCAACCTGATGTGCCAGAACAATCTCAACCATCCCCGGCTCCCCTTATTCCTTACATCCGTCAGGCGCGTTTACGGTTTAAACGCCTGCGTAGGCCTGCCAGCACATCTGCCAAGTCCATAACCCCCAGCACATGCAACATACCCGCATAAAATATGCCCCCAAGCCCGACCATAACTGTCAGCCATATCAGGCGCATGAGGAAATGTGCTGGCAACGGCAACATGGTTTCCACCCCAACAAGAAGTACCGCCATAACAGCAGCACCCAGCCCCACCCGACCAATACCGCCCAATGTTTCCGGCGCAAGAAGCAGAGCATTTTTTTGCCGCAGTAAAAATGCCAACACAGCCACATTGATAAAAGCAGCCAAACTGCTTGCCAAAGGCGGCCCCATATGAACGAGCGGCTTCATGAACAATAGATTAAGCACAAAATTAAGCAGCAGAACGCCAATACCAATGTAAACCGGTGTGCGCGTATCGCCTCGTGCAAAAAATGCCGGAGAGAGCACCTTCACCATTACAAAAGCGGGCAAGCCAATAGCGTAAGCCCGCAAGGATTGTGCCGAAAGTAGCGCATCATGCTCTGTGAAAGACCCGTGACCGAACAGCACAATCATGATCGGCCCAGCCAGCACTAACAAACCGGCCACAGCTGGAAGTGTCAGCAACAACACATATTCAATGGACCGATTTTGTGCAGCATGGGCTGCATCTGTTTCTCCTGCCGCTAAATGGCGCGTCAGAACAGGCAGCAGCGTGGTACCGGCAGCGGCTCCCAAAACCCCTAACGGCAACTGGTTAATCCGATCTGCAAAATACATGAGGGAAACACTGCCTGCGGGCAGCAGCGTGCCAATAATGGTATCAATGGTAAGGTTAATCTGCCCAACGCCGCTGCCTATCAGCCCCGGCACCATACGGCGCAGCAACAGGCGTATACGGGGCGTAAGAGAGGGCCACAAAGGCGTAAGACCAAAATGCGCCCGCTCACACGCCCAGAACAATAACCCTAGCTGTGCAACACCAGATGCCGTTACCCCCCATGCCGCAGCGTAAGCAACATTTGGCAAAAAGGGCGAAGCCAGCAGAATGGCTGCAATGCCCACCACATTGAAAGCCAAGTATGCCGCCGAGGCCACACCAAACCGATGCAAGCCGTTAAGAACGCCAGCCAATAAAGCCGCAGCACAAATCAGCACCAGATAAGGAAAAGTAATACGACTTAAACTGACAGCTAGGGCGTATCTATCTCCACTTTGCAAAAAACCGGGGGCGATAACCTTAAGAACCTGCGGCATAAAAATTTCGCCCAGCACGCATAAAAATAGCAGCCAGACCAGCATGACACCTAATGCTCTGCGCGCGAAAAGCTGCGCTTCTTCTTTACCTTCCCGCGTCAGCACAGAAGAAAACAAAGGTACAAAGGCTGCGTTAAATGCGCCTTCACCAAACAGACGCCGGAACATATTGGGCAGACGAAACGCAACCTGATAGGCATCCTGCAAAGCCCCCGCCCCCATAAAGGCAGCCAGAAGCTGATCACGAACAAGACCAAGAATACGGCTGAGCATTGTCCAGCCGCCAACGGTAAGGAAATTTTTGAGCATGACAGGATCAGTTCTTACTACGCCGCAGGAAACGGCGCGACACTAACGAAAGTGTCAGAAAAAGATACGGGAATATGATCCTTATGCGGCATATCGGGTTATGGCATAGGCACGACCGCCATAGCGCGATATGGTCTGATAACTAAACTTATGCTCACCACAGCATACAAGGTATGCTGAAGATAGAATGTTATTGCGGAACCCCTCGGAGAACACACCGGAATATGCCCGATTCATTGCCATCACAATTTCTTCCGGATTCACCACGGTGCTCTCTTATCAAACCAAGCCAGCGTTCTCGCCGAGGGCAGGAAATGGCGCGTACAGTTCTGGCGCTGTCTATTGTAGGGGTAGCCGTTTACACAATTCAGGGTTTTCTGCCTGCATTGGCGTGGGGGAGCGTTTTTGCCATTGCCACATGGCCTCTTTATACGCGCGCCTGCAATAAATGGCCCCATGCAGCATCTGGCACGCTTTTGCCCCTGTTATTTACAGCGGCCATGGCATTGCTATTTGTTATACCGCTTACGCTTGTCACGCTGGAAGCTGTAGGCGAAGCCCAGAGCGCGCTGGAATGGGTATCTCACGCACGTGAGTATGGCGTGCCTGTGCCCGATGCCATTCATCGCCTGCCTTTCGGCAGCGCCGCCATAAGCAAATGGTGGCAGGCCCATCTTTCAGACCCGCGTGATCTTTCTGGCATGCTGGGTAATCTGGATAGCAAAGGTGTGGCTGTTACGCGTGCCGTAGGTTCGCAAGTTGCGCATCGTGCGACATTGTTCTGCTTTTCCATCCTCACCCTGTTTTTTCTTTATAAGGATGGGCTTTCCGTTATCCGCCAGTGCCGTGTGGTTTCATGCCGGGCTTTTGGCAAACGCGGAGAAAGCATCGGGCGGCAGATTGTTGCATCCATTCACGGCTCTGTTCAGGGGCTGGTGCTGGTAGGTATTGGAGAAGGCCTACTGCTTGGCATTATTTACGTATTTGCTCATGCACCGCACCCAGCTCTATTTGGCGTGATTACTGCCGTAGCTGCCATGATCCCTTTTTGCGCCATGATAGCTGTTGGCTTGGTTTCCCTGCTTATTCTGGTGCAGGGTAGCTCTGTTGCCGCCATTACAACCTTTTGTGTTGGCGCTGTGATTATTTTTACAGCTGACCATTTTATCCGCCCTGCCCTTATTGGCGGCAGCACCAAGCTACCTTTTCTTTGGGTGCTTTTGGGTATTTTGGGCGGCGCAGAAACCTGGGGCCTGATTGGCCTGTTTATTGGGCCTGCCGTTATGGCCGCACTTAATCTGCTGTGGTGCCGGTGGGCGTACGGAAACAACCCAAAAACCAGTTAGGCTTTTGGGTTGTTCTGCAACACTGATTTTTCAGAGAAAATATCGGGCAGGCGGGATTCGAACCCACGACCCCCAGTCCCCCAGACTGATGCGCTACCAGACTGCGCTACTGCCCGTTAAGTGTGGAGTGGTGTTTAGCAGGAGGTTTTCTGCAACACAACCCACCCCAGACACAATTTTTTAAGAAACCAGCTTTTTACGGAACTCTTCTAGCTCCACCAGCACATCTGCCAGATCCTGACGTAGCTGACGGTTCTGTTCCACCAGTTCCGTCATATGCGGGTGTGGCTCAACAGATGCAAATGTCACCACAGCGTCTTCCATTTCTGGTGACAAATCTATGGTATCCTGAACATCCTCAGAAACTGCTGTTGGCTCTGGCTCTGGCTCTGGCTCTGGCTCTGGCTCTGGCTCTGGCTCTGGCTCTGGCTCTGGCTCTGGCTCTGGCTGGATTGTGGATGCGTTATCATCCACAGCAACCACTTTTTCAGAAGAATCTTCTACATTTTCAGAGTCTTCTGGAACAACTTCAGATGTTTCAACTGCTTCTACGGCAGTTTCTGGCTGTTTTTCAGCCTCATCTTGGTGGGGTATTTCAGGCGCAGACGCTTCGGCGGCAGGCACGCCACCGTTTTGCAAAACTCGCTGCACACCTTTGATGGTGTAACCCTGCGTATAAAGCAAATCTGCAATATGCCGTAAAAGCTCTATATCCGCAGGCCGGTAATACCGGCGGCCACCGCCACGCTTTAACGGCCGAACCTGATGAAACTGGGTTTCCCATAACCGAAGCGTATGCTGCGGCACATGTAGCTCATCTGCCACTTCGCTGATGGTGCGAAAAGCAAAAGGCCCTTTTTCTGAAGGCGCTGAATTCGTGCTTACATTTTCCGGTGTGGGGGAAGAAGATTCTACCCCTGTTTCAGAAAAAGTATGCGCCTCATCAGTCATGATCATGCTCCGCTTCTGCATCTAGCGTTTCGTGGTTTACTTCAGCGCGCAGAAGCTGACTCGGACGAAAGACCAAGACCGAACGCGGCAAAATCGGAACTTCCTCACCCGTTTTCGGGTTTCGGCCACTCCGTTGGCCTTTTTTCCTCACGGAAAAAGTGCCAAATCCGCTGATTTTAACACTTTCGCCACGTTCAAGAGCGTCCATCACCGTCTCCAGAACATCTTCCAGAAGAACGGAGGATTCTTTACGAGACAGGCCAACCTGCTGATAGATCTGCTCTATCAAGGATGCACGTGTGACAGTTTCCATAAAAATTAAAGTAACACGCTTACACGCCGCGTCAATTCATTCACGCAGTTGTGCTTACAATATGTTCTGAAATTATAGCCTTACCAAAGCAGAACCCCATGTCAGGCCACCACCCAAGGCTTCCATCAAAACCAGGTCACCTTTCTGGATGCGCCCATCACGCACAGCCTCATCCAATGCCAATGGCACAGATGCAGCTGATGTATTGGCATGCCGATCAACCGTAACCACTACCCGTTCAGCAGGCAGATTCAGCTTTTTGGCAACACCTTCAATAATGCGGATATTGGCCTGATGCGGGACCAGCCAATCTACATCTGCATAAGAAAGACCTTCAGCTTCCAGCGCTTCATCTACAGAGGATGAAAGCTTGCCAACGGCATGACGGAACACATCACGCCCGCTCATTTTCAGATGACCGCTTTTATCTGGCTGCCCCACGGCACCATCCACATACAGCAGATCTCCTGCTGTACCATCGGAATGCAAATGAGTGGAAAGAATGCCGCGATCACCCTGCTCATCCGAAGCGGAGAGCACAACGGCCCCGGCACCATCCCCAAACAGCACGCAGGTTGTGCGGTCTTCCCAATCCATAATGCGGGAATACACTTCAGACCCAATAACCAGCGCATTCCGAATCTGGCCGGAGCGGATAAACGCATCTGCTGTGGAAAGTGCAAAAATAAAGCCCGAGCACGCAGCCGCAATATCAAAGCCAAAGCCCCGCTTCATGTCCAATGCGGCCTGAACACGCACTGCTGTTGCTGGAAAAGCCTGATCTGGCGTGGCTGTTGCCACAAAAACCGCATCAATATCTTCAGCCGTCAGCCCTGCATAATCCAGAGCACGCCGTGCGGCCTCTGCCCCCATACTGGCTGCCGTATCATTCGGCCCAACAAGATGGCGGCGGGTAATACCTGTGCGGGTTCTGATCCATTCATCTGATGTTTCAAGACGTTCTGCCAGCTCTGCATTGCTGACAACCCGATCTGGCAGGAAACCGCCAAACCCTACCAGAAGCGAACGTTTCGCCATAAACCGTTCTTTCATTATCAGCCAACAGCATGCGGTAGCGACCCAACATGCCGCTACTGATCAGACAGTCTTGCACCAATCAGGAAACGGGAACCGCTGGCTCGCGCTCCTCCGCATTTTGCTGGGGAGAGAGAAGTGCACTCATATGGGAGAGACGATCACGAATACTGTCATTAAATCCGTGCGTCACCATATCCATTGCCACATCAACTGCTGCGGCAAATCCTTCTGCATCCGTGCCGCCGTGAGACTTAACAACCACACCGTTCAGGCCCACAAAAACGGCCCCATTGTACCGGCGTGGATCAAGCCATTCCTTCATGCGTTCCAAGCCCGGACGCACAAGCAGATATCCAATTTTGGAAACAATACCACGCTTAAATACGCGCCGCAGGAGAGTGGTTGCCATTTTAAGCACCCCTTCCCCGGTTTTAAGCGCGACATTTCCGGTAAAGCCATCAGTCACAACCACATCGGTTGTGCCTGCGGTAATATCATGCCCTTCCACAAATCCGTGGAACTGCGAAGCCAATGGGCTTTCTCGCAGGGCTTCTGCTGCTACACGCAGCTTTTCATCACCCTTCAGTTCTTCCGAACCGATATTGAGCAACCCGATAGAGGGCGCAGGCAGCCCCAACACAGCCTTGGCAAAAGCTTCACCCATTACGGCAAACTCTACAAGGTTGCGCCAGTCACACGCCACATTCGCACCCAGATCCAGCATGACCACATCACCCTTGATGGTAGGGCTGATGGCCGCCATGGCCGGACGGGAAATACCCGGAAGGGTTTTAACAACAATCTTGGCCAAAGCCAGCATGGCGCCGCTGTTGCCAGCAGAAACCACACCACGGGCGCGGCCACTTGCCACGGCATCCATGGCAAGGCGCATGGACGATTGCCGCATCCGCAAAGCAGATGTTGGCTTCATATCCATTGGGATAGACTGATCCGTATGCCAGATGGTGCATATGGATGCAGCCTTGGGGTACTTTGCCAGCAAAGGCCGCAACTGGGCTTCATCCCCCAGCAGCAGCACCTTGATGCCTCGGTGCCGTTCAGCGGCAGCGGCGAGCCCGGCCACAACAACTTCCGGAGCCCCATCACCTCCCATTCCATCCACGGCAAGGCTGAACACCTCGTCCTGTTCAGAAAGGGAATTATCTGGAATCTCGGTCTTGTTCATGCCTGCTTCTCTGCCATACCGCAGATGCCTTGCTCCCACAGAACGCGCATCACGCTGTAATGCGCGTTTTACCGCAAACCCACGCTTTAAGCGCGGACAGCAACCTTAAGTGCCTTACCGGAAGCAACCACTTCACGACCATCGTAATGGCCACAATGGCTGCACACATGGTGCGGGCGCTTCAGTTCGCCACAGTTAGAGCATTCAGCAAAAGCTTCCACGTTCAGAGCTTCATGGCTGCGACGCATGCCACGACGTGAAGGCGAGGTTTTCTTCTTGGGTACAGCCATGAGCCCGAGCCCCCTCTTGAAAAACGGTTTAAAAACGCCTGGCAGCGTGTTTTTTCACCCCACCAGACAACAACACAGGTTTATCACCAGACTGAGCCGGGGCCTCTAGCAGACGACAAGCTTTTTCGCAAGCAATCCAGAAAGAAAACCCGTACCGCGCCCAGATCAGGCCTTGCCCGGTTTGAGCCGAGACAGGGCCGCAAAGGGGTTCTGCTTTTTATCCTGCTCCCCTTCTTCCAGAAGCTTCTCTGCCTCTTCCTCGCTCAGGACAAGGCCTTCTGGCAGATCAATTTCTGGCGCATGTGGGTATGGGTCCAGATCAAGAGCAAACTGCTCTACAGCGGCTTCGCCCAGATCTATATCCTGACCTTCATACGGAATTTCATCAATTGCATCCAGATCAGGCTCATCCGGTTCTACAAACCGTTCAGAAGGCACAAACCGAACACTGAATGCTCCTGCCAGAACATCCTCAAAGTTTTCAAGGCTAACAACGCAGGTCTGCGTATAATGAACAGCCAGCGCACCTTCTGCCTCCACCACACTGTGCCTGTCTGCCTTTAGCAGATACCGACAGCGGAAAAGCGTAATTTTTGGCAAACCAAGGCGGCGGGCAATTGCTGCGCATTCCTGTTCCGTTGCTTCCACCGTCACTGCTGTTTCCTGCCCCCCGATTCGGCGCAATGCCATTGGGCGGGAAAATTCTGGTTTTTCAGACATAGCAGCCTCCTGAGCTGGCAGAGGAAGATCGTTTACAGAGGCGCATACACTTACGGGCACCCACCCTTCTGCAACGCTTTTTCTAATTGGGGCTTTTTGAAGGAAAGCTAAAGGGGGTAAAGTGCAAAAACAGATGGAAAAAACCATTCTGTAATTGACGCTTCGTATCAGTTTGAGGCATCCGACTGTTACATGGCCGCGATGTGCGGATGCCTTAAATGTTATGCTTAGGGAAGCCCCAACCGAATGAAGCAGCCACGCCAGCATAAAATATCACGCCTGCGTAACACCTGTGGCGCACTGGCAGCAGTGATAGCGCTTTCTGGCTGTGCCGTGTTTGGGCCAACGCCAACGCCTCGTGGCTCTTTGGTTGAAGCGGATGATTACAACCAGCTTATCCCCGGCGCCAGCACCCGGGCCGATGCGCTGGATCTGTTAGGCTCCCCCACCACCAAGGGGGCGTTTGATGACAATACATGGATCTACATTTCCATGAGCACATATCTGATTCCCATGGATTTTCCGGGAATCGGCAAGCAGCAGGTTGTGGTGCTGAAGTTTGATGATGCTGGGAACCTGCAAAGCCTGCGCACACTGAACAAAAAAGATTCCCGCTCTGTGGCTATGATCAACAGCATCACCCCCACACCGGGCACAAAAATCAACATCCTCCAGCAAATTCTGGGGAATGTGGGCCGCTACAACCCCATGCAGAACATGATGGGTGCTGGTTCGGCTGGTGCTGGCGGCATGGGCATGAACAACCAGGGTCCAGGCCACTTTGGTTCGGGCAACTCTCTGTAATCACCCATGGGTCTAGCGCGGTAGGAATAGCCTGACGCGCAAACCACCCATTGGGGAATCCAGCAATTCCATCTCACCACCATGTGCGCGCACGATGTCGCGCGAGATTGTGAGCCCCAGCCCGGTTCCACCCCCACGCCCGCTCTCAAAGGCCCGTAGAACGCTGTCTCGGCGTTCCGGGGGGATACCCGGCCCATCATCATCTACCATCATCACAACGCCATCTGATCGGCCCTGAGCGCTTAAATTGATATGCTTTGCATAACGGCGCGCATTATCCACCAAATTGATTAATGCGCGCCGCATGGCATCTGGGCGCATATGCACCCGCAACCCCAGCGCCACACGCACCGAGAAAACATGCGCACCAGCGCGCCGGGCTGCGGCTGCCACATCTTCCAAAAAGGGTTCTATTTCGGTGTCCGCAACATTTTCGGTCCCTTCCCCACGTGCAAAGGCCAAATAACTGGCAATCATGTGCTCCATTTCCGCCACGTCACCAATCATGTCCTCTACATCGGGCTGAATGTCTTCTGCACGCACCATGCCGGTACGGGGCATCATATCCAGGGAAAGCCGTAGGCGGGTAAGTGGCGTGCGCAAATCATGCGATACGCCCGCCAGAACGCCCGTGCGTTGCGAGACAAAACGGTAAATCCGGTCTTGCATGCGGTTAAAGGCCACAGCTGCCTTGCGCACTTCCTGCGCCCCTGCCGGACGAATAGGACCAATATCACGCCCAAGCCCAAACTGCTCTGCCGCGTGGGCCAGCCGCCGGATAGCCCGCACCTGATTACGCATGAACAGGCTGGCAATCACAAACAGGAGCAAAGAACTGCCAACCGCCCATGCCACAAACAGCCATATCTGCCCCATATCCAGCCGTTTACGTGGGGCTTCCACATCCAGCACACCATCTGGCAACTGGATGGAGATTTTGACTGTGTGGGGATCTTCTCGCCAATTTACGAAAAACGGATAGCTGATAGAGGCACGTAGCGCACGAGCCAGATCTTCATCCATAGGCCCCAACACGTGGGTGGAACCAAATCGCCTAAGCCGGGCATTGGAATGCCACGATTCTACCAACTGCAAATGCTGTTGGGCCTGCTCTACAAACCACTGCCTATCTGCCGGTTTTTTTAAACGCTCCAAGGCATTTAATGAGAGCACAATTTCTGATGTGACCGAATCTGAAAGACGGCGCGAGGCAACCTGTAGAAAATTGCCGTAAAACACTTCCAGCGCGATGCCCTGCGTGATCAGCAAGGGGATCAACACAATCAGCAAAGACCGCGCCAGAAGCGAACGTGGAAGCACGCGCCGCATGGATTTTTCCACCCTGCGTGACTTCCAGAATGAGGATGGAAAAAGCTTTAGCCCGCTGCGCCGCATGATTTATGTCTTACAGCCCCGGTTTGAGCACATATCCACGCCCACGGATGGTATGCAGGTATCGTGGCTCCTTGGGGTCAGGCTCAATACGTCGCCTCAGGCGCGTTACCTGCACATCTACGGCGCGCTCTCCAATTTCCGCCATATCCAGCGCCTTGGCAATTTCCTCGCGCGAGAACACATCATTGGGCCTACGCGCCAATACGGAAAGCAGAGCGGCCTCACCTCCCGTAAGATGAATGGTGCCATTGGGCCCACTTAAAATAAGCCGAACGGGATCAAACTCTTTATCCCCCAACCGCACGATACGCAGATTATCCGTTGCCGGAGCAGGTTGATGCCGCCGTAAATGGGCTTTCAGGCGCAAAAGCAGTTCGCGTGGCTCAAAAGGCTTACCGAGATAATCATCAGCACCGGCTTCCAGCCCTGTAATGCGGTCTGCCGGTTCTCCGCGTGCTGTAAGCAGCAGAATGGGGAGTTCCTGCCCTTCATCACGCAGTGCGCGTGTCAGTTCCAAGCCGTTTTCACCCGGCATGGTCACATCCAGTACCATGGCATCTGGCTGAATGCCTTCCAGTGTCTGCCGTGCCTCTGCTGCACTGGCTGCTACACTTACCCGAAAGCCGTGCTCAAACAGGTAGCGCTGCAACAGCCGCCGTAACCGCGGATCATCATCCACCACAATAACATGCGGGGCGACATCTTCTTCCACACTCTCGCGCTCATGCTCCATGCCGCCCTCCTTTTTTACCGGCTGCATCTTCATTCAATACAGACCGACTCTGTTCGGATAACATTCCACGCATCACGCGCCGAAACCCTTCCACAGCTGCGCCTCCTGCCTCTCGATACGCAGCTACAAGGCGATGGCGCACAACAGCAAACAATCTGGCTTCTGCTGCTTTGCCTTCTGGGCTTAAAAAAAGCAGACGTTGCCGCCTGTCCTGACGCCCCGGTTGGCTTTCCAGATACTGTCTTGCTTCCAGTTCATGCATGGTGCGGCCAAGGCTTTGTTTTGTCACCCCCAACACGGCCTGAAGGCGACTAACCGGAATACCGGGACTAAACGCCAACACCTGCAACACCCGATAATGCGCGTGGCCCAACCCATCTGCTTCCAAAACGGGCTCAATAGCCTGCGCCATATCGCGCGATGCCAGAAACATAAGGGTTTGCGCCAGCCGCAACTGTTCTTCCCGCAGAAAGAGCAGATCTGCTCCTGCTGTTTCATGAGGTAAGGACATAGGTGTTTAGGCCTCCCGCAAAAGGCTCTTAGGCCCGCGCCATAAAGGGAAAACCACCCATACGGGCTTTAATGCGCCCAATGCGCAGAACATCTGCCAGACGCCTATCAACAAACGCTGCCAAAGCAGCTTCATTATCACCGCGCGCCAGCCAGTACAGCAGCACAGAGGCATAGACACCGCCTAAGCTGAGGCGCTTGGTTACGTAAGTTAGCCCCGAGGAGTCATCCTGTGCAGCCTGCCAGATGGCATTGATAGTGCGCATCATGCTCCGGCGCAGCGCTTTTCCCTCACACGGGGCCAGCAGAACGGAGAGGCCTTTACGTGTAGCTGAACGGACGGCCTCATCCACCGGAAGCCGATATAGCAGCGCCTGCCGCACACGCTGGCTTAAGCGGGGCGCCTCTTCCGTATCCCACATGGCTTCCAGCATATCTCTGTCACATAGGTCGAACCATGCTTCCACAAGCTCTGCACTGCCACCGGGAAACAGCAGATCAGCATCTAGGCCTGCCACTTGCAGCAGCACATCCATACCCCATCCACGCTCTCCGGCTACGGCAGCCATCTTGCGCAGGATCTCATCCCGCGCTGGATCACGCTCCAAAGGCGCAGGCATAATGCCAGCAGCCAAAGTTGCCACTGCCAATGAGATAGCCTGACTTATCTTACCTGCACCCGTGCTCATGCCCTACGCCCCATACCGTGTGATTTCTTTTGCAAACCCAAATTTGCTCATATCCGTCATCCGCATGGGATAGAGGATTCCATCCAGATGATCCATTTCATGCTGCATGACATGCGCCCGAAACCCTGTGGCCATGCCTTCCACCTTTTGTCCGTGCTGATCAAACCCGGCATACCATATCCGCTTGTAGCGCGGCACTTCCCCCCGCAGGTCGGGCAAGGAAAGGCAGCCTTCAGCCCGTAGTATTTTTTCATCATCAACCGGTTTTAAAACCGGGTTGATCAAAGCCTGCACAGGCAAAGGGGGATCATCCTCCCCTTCACTACGCGCAAGTGGCACGCTGTAAATAAAAAGCCTTTGGGAAACAAACACCTGCGGGGCAGCCAATCCTACCCCACCGCTTTCTTCCAGAGTTTCACGCATATCCGCTATCAGGCGCGCAATATCTGGCGCTGTGGGGTCTGGCACCTCCTGCGCGGGCTGCCTTAAAACCGGGTGCCCCATGCGGGCTATTGCAAGAACTGCCATTTTTCACCCCATTTCTGTGGAGGTTGCACAATAAAAGCACACAGAAGTGCATTTTAAACACGAAAGAACAAATTGTATCTTGTCTAAAGGCCGTGTTATAGAGGCCGCCAACAAAGGAATCGGCGCCCCGCAAGGCTGCGACGGTTCCGGTTCCGTGATAATCTACAAAAAGCCGGGTTGCCCGGATTTTTCTGAAACAGGGGTTAGAGACCAAGTGCACGTTCTCGTCCGTGACAACAATGTCGATCAGGCTCTTAAAGCGCTCAAGAAGAAAATGCAGCGTGAAGGCATCTTCCGTGAAATGAAGCTGCGTCGGCACTACGAAAAGCCGTCTGAGCGCAAGGCCCGTGAAGCGGCAGAAGCCGTGCGCCGTGCTCGTAAGATGGAACGCAAGCGTCTGGAACGCGAAGGCTTCTAAGCCTTTCCATCCTTCTATCCAAAAAAGGCCGGCATCCTATGGATGTTCCGGCCTTTTTTGTGCCTGCTCTATTTCCATAGCTTGCCGCCTATAAAAAAAGCCGCCCCACCTAAAAGTGGGACGGCCTTTTAACTTGCTGCTTATTAAGAGCGTTACTTCTGGAGCTTATCCAGCTCCCGCACAATGGCTTCACCCATCACGGATGTGCCAACGCGCGCCATGCCTTCGCTCATGATATCTGCCGTGCGCAAACCGCTTTCCAGCACGTTGGAAACCGCCTGCTCAATCATGTTGGCTTCTTCCTGCTTGTTCAGGGAGTAACGGAGCAACATGGCAAAAGACAGAATCTGCGCAATGGGGTTTGCAATGCCCTGCCCGGCAATATCCGGCGCACTGCCATGAATGGGCTCATACAGCGCAGGGAATTTGCCATTTTCGCGCACAGCACCCAGCGTTGCAGAAGGCAGCATACCCAAGCTGCCTGTCAGCATGGATGCAAGATCAGACAGCAGATCACCAAACAGGTTGCCGGTCACAATCACATCAAACTGGCGCGGGTTACGCACCATCTGCATGGCGCAGTTATCGGCCAGCATGTGAGAGAGTTCTACATCCGGGAATTCTTTGGCATGCACATCTGTCACCACTTCCTTCCACAGAAGGCCGCTTTCCATGACATTGCATTTTTCAACAGAACACACACGGTTAGACCGTTTGCGGGCCAGATCAAACGCCACACGTGCTACACGCTCAATTTCAGACGTGGTGTAAACTTCTGTGTTGATGCCCCGCTTGCTGCCATCTGGCAGGGTTTCAATGCCACGTGGGTTACCAAAATAGATACCACCCACCGTTTCACGGACGATCATGATATCCAGCCCACGCACCACATCCGGCTTAAGCGTGCTGGCATCTACCAGTGCATCAAACACTTTGGCCGGGCGCAGGTTGGCAAACAGCCCCAGTTCCTGCCGCAGCTTGAGAATGGCCACTTCCGGACGCTTTTCAAACCCGACATGCGCCCACTTTGGATCACCAACCGAGCCAAACAGCACTGCATCCGCAGCCCATGCCTTCTCGATCACTTCATCACGGATAGGCTCACCGTATTCTGCCAGAGAAGCACCACCAACCACATCTTCCGTAATATCGAAGGACAGGCCACGACGGCTTTCCAGCCAGTCAATAACACGCCGGACTTCCCGCATGATTTCGGGGCCAATACCGTCACCCGGCAGAACAAGAAGTTTTATGGCTGTGTTCTGTGCAGTCATCATGCAGCTCCAGAATAATCAATCAATATGAATGGAAGGCATCCAGGGTTTTTCCCGGTTTTCCCGGTTTTCATACCCTTCGATATTTGTTTCGTGCTGAAGCGTCTGGCCAATATCATCCAGCCCTTCCAGCAGCAGATGCTTGCGGAACGGGTCGATTTCAAAAGGCACTTCCTGCCCATCTGGCCGCACAATAACCTGCCGGGGCAGATCAACCGTAAGGCGGGCATTGCTGCCCATGCTGGCATCTGCCATCAGCTGATCGCAAATTTCACGCGGCAGGCGGATCGGCAAAATGCCGTTCTTGAAGCAGTTATTGAAGAAGATATCGGCAAAGGAAGGTGCAATTACGCACCGAATACCAAAATCCAGCAGTGCCCAAGGCGCATGCTCACGCGATGAACCGCAGCCCAGATTGTCATAGGTAATTAGGATTTCAGCTTTACGCCACGGTTCCTTGTTCAGCACAAAATCCGGGTTTTCTTTACCATCTGGCAGATAACGCATGGCATCAAAGGCATTTTTACCCAAGCCGGTGCGCTGCGTGGTTTTCAAAAACCGAGCCGGAATAATTTTGTCTGTATCAATGTTGGCTTCTGGCAGAGCTGCCGCAATGGCCGACAGAGTTGTAAACTTTTCCATTATGCCAGCTCCCTTACATCAGTCAGACACCCCGTCACAGCAGCAGCCGCGGCCATAGCAGGAGACAGCAGATGTGTGCGACCGCCCGGCCCCTGACGTCCTTCAAAATTACGGTTGGATGTAGAAGCACAACGCTGGCCCGGTGTTAGCCGATCTGGGTTCATACCAAGGCACATGGAGCACCCGGCCTCACGCCATTCAAAACCTGCATCCAGAAAAATCTGGTCTAGCCCTTCTTCTTCTGCCTGCCGCTTTACATTGCCCGAACCCGGCACAATCATGGCGCGCACGCCTTCAGCCACCTTGCGGCCAGCGGCTATCTGCGCTGCGGCACGCAAATCTTCAATACGGCTGTTGGTGCAAGAGCCAATGAAAACCACATCAACTGGTGTGCCAGCAATTTTCTGCCCAGCTTCCAGCCCCATGTAGTCCAGCATACGCTGCATCTGGGTGCGCTTGGCTTCATCAGCTTCATCGGCAGGGTTAGGTACGGTGGCCGTAATGGGCAGCACTGTTTCCGGGCTTGTGCCCCATGTCAGGCTGGGGCTGATATCTTCTGCCCGCAGCGTCACTTCCTTATCGAAATGCGCACCTTCATCAGAAGCCAGCGTTTTCCAATAGGCAACAGCCTTGTCGAACTCTTCACCCTTAGGGGCAAACGGACGGCCACGCACATATTCAAACGTGGTTTCATCTGGCGCAACCATACCTGCGCGTGCACCGGCTTCAATGGCCATGTTGCACAGCGTCATACGCCCTGCCATGTCCAGCCCACGAATGGCGGAACCTGCAAATTCGATTACATGCCCTGTGCCACCAGCCGTGCCGATATGCCCGATAATAGCCAGCATGATATCTTTGGCAGAAACGCCAGCACCAAGCGTGCCATCAACCGTAACGCGCATGTTTTTAGCCGGACGCTGCAGAATGGTCTGCGTGGCCATTACATGCTCGACTTCCGACGTACCAATACCAAAAGCCAGCGAACCCAGCGCACCATGCGTAGAGGTATGGGAATCCCCACACACAATGGTCATGCCTGGCAGAGAAATCCCCTGCTCTGGCCCGACAACGTGCACAATGCCCTGATTGGCAGAAAGCAGCGGGAAATACGGAACCCCGAATTCCTTAACGTTGCGTTCCAGCGTTTCAATCTGGTTGCGGCTATCGGCTTCTTCAATCGGCTGAGTACGGTCAGACGTTGGCACGTTGTGGTCAACCACAGCCACAGTCTTTTCCGGGTGGCGCAGTTTACGCCCGGCCAAACGCAAGCCCTCAAAAGCCTGCGGGCTGGTGACTTCGTGCACAAGGTGCCGGTCGATATAAAGAATAGAGGTGCCGTCCGGCAGAGTTTCAACGACGTGATCATCCCAGATCTTGTCGAACAACGTACGCGGGCCCATGCCCTCCTCCTTTATATTTCTTACGCTACGTGCATCAGCTCACCTATTGGGCCAATGCTGTTGCGGTATGCCTATATATCAAAAAGACCCGACTGACATAGGCCAGCCGGGTTTTAAAAACCATATCAGACCGATGTGAACGGTTATATGGTTTTAGCTGGCTGCCGGAGCAACCACTTCACGCGGGCGTTCTGCAATACGAGCAGACTTACCGCTACGGCCGCGCAGGTAGTACAGCTTTGCACGACGCACTTTACCACGACGCACAACCTTGATTTCTGCAACCGTAGGTGCGTACAGCGGGAACACACGTTCCACACCTTCACCATTGGAAATCTTGCGCACGGTGAAGTTGCTGTTCAGGCCCTTGTTGGAACGGGCAATCACAACGCCTTCAAAAGCCTGCAGACGGGTACGTTCACCTTCCTGCACCTTAACGGAAACGCGCACCGTATCACCGGCTTCGAATTCCGGAACTCCGCGCTCTGCTGTCAGACGCTTAATTTCTGCAGCTTCATACTGCTGAATGATGTTCATGTCGGTATCCTTCCTCAAACCCCAAAATGGTCTGTCTGTGCGGCCCCGCCCACAGCTTCAGCCATGTTTCTTTCCTTGCGAGCCAGCCAGGCAGACCACAGATCCGGCCTTCTTTCCCGCGTTATTTCTTCTGCCTGCTTCTGCCTCCAGGCCGCGATGGCGGCATGATTGCCCGAAAGCAGGATTTCCGGCACAGCGCGCCCTTCCCACTCGGCAGGACGGGTATAATGCGGGTATTCAAGCAGCCCTTCGGAAAAACTTTCCTCTACGCCACTTTCCTCACACCCCATCACGCCGGGTAGCAGGCGCACACACGCATCCAGCAACACCAGTGCGGCAGTTTCCCCACCCGAGAGAATGTAATCTCCGATGGATACCTGCTCAACGTCATGCGCTTGCAGCACACGTTCGTCCACACCTTCAAACCGACCACACAGCAACAACACCCCAGAACCAGCCGCATAACGCCGCACATCCTGCTGCGTTAATGGCCGCCCACGTGGTGTAAGATACACACGCGGCACATCTGCTGGCGTCTGAGAGGCAGCAAAGGCGGCATCCACCACATCCGGGCGGATAACCATACCTGCACCACCACCAAATGGTGTATCATCTACTGCACGATGCCGGCCCAGACCATGCTGCCGCAGATCTTCCGTCCGACATGTCCACAAGCCTTTTTCCAGTGCTCGCCCTGCAAGGGAAAGTCCCAGTGGGCCCGGAAACATTTCAGGAAACAGCGTGAGCACAGTGGCCTGCCAGTTCATGGCTGCACCTCTGTTTTCTGCCGTTTACCAACGCCGCGTCCTTCTTCGCCCGAAACTTCTTCGGGGCGCACCACAGTGATTGTCCGTTGTTTCAGATGCACCTCAGGCACACAGGCCTGAGTAAACGGAACAAGGGAACCATCACTCAGTTCCAGACTGGCGCCAGCTCCATAATCATGCACCATCACAACACGACCAAGAGAAAGACCGTTTTCGAAAGCTTCCATGCCAATTAAATCAGCATGGTAGAATTCTTCTTCCTCAGGTTCCGGCAAAGCTGCGCGCGGCACATACAGGCGGATATTCACCAACGCCTGCGCGGCATCACGGTCAGCCAGCGGAGCGCCATTGGCATCCCGCAATTCGGCTACGCTATCCGCCCCACGCCAACTGAGGAACCATTTACGGCCCTGATCGTCCTGCAATGCCCCACACTGCTCCAGCGTTTGCGGGTTTTCCGCATAAGCACGCACACGCACAAGGCCGCGCACACCATGCGGTTTACCAACAACGCCCATCAGAATGAGGTTTGAGCACATGATGGTTTCAGGCTTTAGGCAGCAGCAGCTTCGGCAGCTTTAGCAGCTTCAGCAGCGCGTTCCTGCGCCTTCTTTTTCGGAGCAGACTTTTTAGGCTGTTCACGATAAGCGGGCTTAGGTGCCAGACCTGCGTTACCAAGGAAGCGAGCCACGCGATCTGTCGGCTGAGCGCCTTCAGACAGCCAATGCTTGATGCGTTCTTCTGTCAGACGCACGCGTTCAGCGTGATCAGACGGCAGCATTGGGTTGTAGGCGCCAACCTTTTCAATGAAACGGCCATCACGCGGGCTGCGGCTATCTGCCACAACGATGTGGTAGTACGGACGCTTCTTGGCACCTGCGCGGGCAAGACGAATTTTAAGACTCATTCGGAGTTACTCCAGACCCAAAAATAAAAAACCCGAAAAACTGCTTCTAGAAATAGACCGCCTTAGCGGAAAGGATTGCCACCAGGTCCACCCGGCGGCCCTCCCCCTCCCATTCCTTTCGGCATGAGCGCGGACATTCCCTGGCGCATGAGACCTTTCAAGCCCAGTTTGTTGAAGCGCTTCATCATGGAGGACATCATATCAAACTGCTTGAGCAGCTTGTTAACATCCTGAACTGTAGATCCAGACCCGGCAGCAATACGCTTTTTGCGCGATGCCTTGATAATGGCAGGGTTTTTACGCTCTGCCTTGGTCATGGAAGAAATAATGGCAAGGTGCTTTTTCAGGATAGAGGTATCAAGATCCTTATCCCCCAAAGCTTCCTTAACTTTACCCATACCCGGAAGCATGCCCAGAATACCGGAAATGGAGCCCAACTTGTTGATCTGGCGGATCTGGGATGCGTAGTCATCCAGATCGAACTTGCCCGCCATCATCTTCTGGGCGAGGCGTTCACCTTCTTCCTGATCAAGCGTATCGGCGGCTTTTTCAACAAGCCCGGCAATATCACCCAAGCCAAGAATACGGCCGGCCACACGTTCTGGATAAAATTCATCCAGCCCGTCCAGCTTTTCACCCGTACCAATCAGCTTGATGGGAGCACCGGTAATGGCGCGCATGGAAAGCGCTGCACCACCGCGGGAATCACCGTCCATCCGGGTCATGACAACACCGGTCACACCCACAGCCTCATTAAAGGCCTTGGCGGTATTTACGGCATCCTGCCCGGTCATGGCATCTACAACCAGCAGGGTTTCTGCCGGGTGTGTGACATCACGAATCTGCCGCACCTCGTCCATCAACGCTTCGTCTATGGAAAGACGACCGGCGGTATCGAGGATAACGACATCATAACCTTCGCGCCGCCCTGTATCGAGGGCACGCTTGGCAATTTCTACAGGTGTCTGCCCAGCCACAATCGGCAGGGATGTAACGCCAACCTGCTCTGCCAACTGCGCGAGCTGCAACTGAGCTGCAGGGCGCTGCGTATCCAGAGAAGCGAGCAGAACCTTTTTACGTTCACGCGTTTTAAGGCGCAGGGCCAGCTTACCAGAGGTAGTGGTTTTACCAGACCCCTGCAAACCAACCATCAGAACGGGAACAGGTGGGGTAGAGTTTAGATTAAGGGGAACAGCACCAGCACCGCCAAGAGCATCAATAAGAGCATCATTGACGATTTTAGCGACAGCCTGACCGGGAGAAATGCTTTCCAGCACTTCATGCCCAACGGCTCGTTCCTTAACTTTATTAACGAAGTCTTTAACAACAGGCAGCGCAACGTCAGCATCCAGCATGGCCAGACGGACTTCCCGCATTGCCTCCAGAACATCGGCTTCAGACAGCGCCCCCTGTTTAGCGAGGCCATCAAAAACGCCGGAAAGCTTGCCTGAAAGAGCTTCGAACAAAAGTATCACACCCCATAACAAGACGCGCCACTGCGCGAACACTCGCGGAGTGGCGGGCCTGATTTGTTGCAGGGGTTACGGGATACCCCTGCGAGAGTCAAGAACCTTCTGGCGGTTTACTTGCCAGATTTATCTGCATCGGCTGTCGGAGCAGGATGTTCAACAGCATGAAGCTGGTCCAGCAGATCATGAATCTTAACCTGACGCGCATGAATCTGGGCCAACTGATCAGCCGTCAGCACATCATGGATGCGGGAAGCCGTTTCCAGATGCTGGGATTCACGCTGGGCGCGCAGGGTAGCCATTTCCTGCTGCAGTGTTGCAACCTTGTCTTTGTCCACCGGGCCGGGGGATGTCAGCGCGTCTTCAATCTGGCGGTGGATTTTGTCGAAATCACCACGGAGATCCTGCGTCTGATCCTGACGGTGGGCTTCCTGCAGAATGGTCTGAATCTGCTTGCGCTGCTTTTTGGTAAGATCAATGCCGTCCAGAGCATTCAGCCCTGCACCCGGAATGCTGGGGCCAAAACCGTTTCCATTAAATCCATTACCGGGTTCTGCATGTGCGCTAACGCCTGCAACAGAAACACCTGCAGCCACAATTGCTGCCAGAAGGGCCTTTTTGATTTTCATAATGTCTATGCTCCTTAAAGCTTGAACTGCTTCATACTTGGGGAAGATTCCAAACTTGCCAAGAGTAACGCCGCATATAAATGCTTGGGGATGCGGGTTGACATCAAACCGCAGGCGTGCGCGCCAATTGCAGAAAACGGGCTGCATCGGCCACTTCCCGCTGAATACCGGCAATACGGTCCGTTATTTCCGTATCCTCACCCCACACAGCCATTTGCATACGTTCATCCAGCGTTGCGCTGGCCACCAGTTCATCTACAGAACCAGCGCCATTTACCAGCGCCAAACCCAGCACAAGGCTTCCCAATGCTGGCACGGAAACGGCAAGCACAGCCAATTCCGCCGCATTCAGCTTTTCCATGGCATCATAGAGCTTTTGCAAAGACTCTTCGGGCTGCACAATTGGCATCACACCAGATGATGTGTGCAGGGTAACCCCATACTGCTTCCGCAGCCATTCCAGCCACGGGTCCCATTCCTTGCGTTGGACCTGCGCCAGCTTGCCTTCCCCCGGCTCCCGGTAACACAGCAGATCACTGCCCGCATAAGCCAAGAGGCTGCGCAAAACCCCTTCCCGCTCTGCAGGAATACGCTCGATCATAGAGCCCGCAATACCTGTAAGGGGCAGATCAGCAGGTGAAAAAAGACCATCTGCATTTTGCCCGGCAGCCTGCCATTCTGCCGCCAGCGCATCTGCCAATGCGCGAGACGAGACGCATAGCGGGGTCTTGCGTGGCAGACGGATGCTGCGCCCATCAAGCTGCACAACAAAGCCCTGCCCTTCTGGCACAACGTCTGCCTGTTTCCAGAACCGTTTGCGGCCAACCGGCGCATTGCCAGAAACATTATGTTCGGTAGATGCCATTTTCATTGGAACAGCCCCAAGCCACGCAACATGTTCATGACCTTTCCTTCCTTGCCCGCTTTTTTCTGCGGTGCATCTGGCCCAGCCACACCCTCACGCGCAGCAGAAAGCATGGAGGGGCAGTTATCTCCCTCCCCATCATTTCCGCCAATGCTTATGCCGTACCGGCCTTCGTAAGCCGGATCCATACGCGGTTTGGGGTCTGACAATGTACCTGTAACCGCAACATCGGAAGAAGCCGAAGCCCCACCCAGCAACACGCGCGGAGACAGGTGCATATCCAGCACCTGAGAGCCCAGCCCCACCGTGCCGTGCCCATGCAGAACCAGAAACGGCGTTTCCAGCCCCAGCATATCAATATTGGCATTGCCCTGTGCAAACTGCATATGGCTACCAAAGCACCTTACGGGCATTTTGCCTTTAACCGGCACCTGTGGGCCCAGCAGCGTGCGAATAGCAGCACCACTTATGCTACCATCCACAACCGAAACCCCAAGGTGCCCGTCCAGATTATTGCGCCGATCTTCCGGCGTTTCCCCTTGCGTGGAAACTGCACCCACAAGCTGCACAGTGCCGGAAAGCGAGGAAGAAAGGCCAAGCCAGCGCTCAACAACAGGCAGGGGTAAAAACACAGGGTGCGCCGCCAATTCAATCTGGGGCAAAGCACCGGCCACGTCATACACCAAACGGCCAGCTTGCTGGAAACCATTGCCTTCAGCCTGCACAGGCTCAAGTGTCAGTCTGCTATTTTGCAGCGTGGCATGCGTGCTGACATGCGCCCATGTTACGCCCTGCCAGTTTACGCTCTGCGCTTGCACATCCATGGCACCTCGTGCGCCACGCAGCACATCTGATACGGCATGGTGCCGCACCACAGATGCCGTATCAGCAACATCTATGTGCCCATCTACTTTAAGATCATTGGCGGCTGGCAGATCACCCCCCGGCACCACGTGCGCGAGTTGGCCATGCACATCCAGCGCAGAAGCACCAGCACTTAGAGTGCCTGTACCGTGTATGCTGGATTCACCCTGCGTGAGCGTTAAATCCACCGGCACAATCTGCTGTGCAACGTGTTCGGGCGCAGCAGCCAACTGCTGCATTGTTCCCACCGTGCCACGCAAGCTCAACACCTGCGCACCCACCTGACCATCAATCTGGGCCGTTACCGGATCTGTGGGGCCTGCCGTATCTATTACCACTCGAGTTAATGCAGCCTGTGGCAACCATGCGCCTACATCCACATTTTCAGCACGCACGTGCAGGCTTTGGGGTGCAGGCTGCGCGCCCTGCCCACCAACAGCCATATCTACAGAAACATTCCGACCTTCTGGCAGATTTGCATGTGGGAAAAAGACATTCAGATCACGCAGCTGCGCAACAGAACCACCAATCTGCAACGCATAGACTTTTTGGCCCTGCGGATCTGTAATGGACCCATCTATGTGCGCCAGCCCTGCAGGATGGCCATTCACAGTCAGAGAGATTCTCAGCTGCATTGGCAACTGGGCGGACATTGGCAACAAAGGCCCTGTTTGCCCTGTAAGCGCTAACTGTCCAGCTCCTTTACGCAGCTTTACGTCAAAATCAGGCGCGTTCCCCGAAAGCCCTTTCACCTTGCCTTCGGCAATCTGAAAAGCGCCAGAACGATGATGCACCGCATCATCCCAAGCGACCTGCGCCTGTGTGAGCAAAAGATCTGAAACCGTCAGATTCCAGTGCATCTTGCCGGAACTGGAAGACGAAGAGCCCCCGATGCTGCTCTGGCGTTCCTGCGGTGTGAAATGCCAATCTGCCCGCCCATCTGCCAAACGGCGCAACTGCACCTGTGGACTGATGAGGCTGACATCTTCAAACGCAATGCGATGAGAAAACAGCGGCAACAATGCCAACCGGGCACGCACCTGCCCGATATCCAGCATGTTCACACCATCTTCCGCCACGCTGGACAGTTTTACGTTCTTTGCTTCCACCCACGGAAAAGGCAGAATCCACACATGCAACTGGCCAATGGTCAGGTGGCGGCCGGTGCTGCTTTCCACTGCATCGGCCAGCCGTGTTTTCAGCCAGTCTGCATCCTGCGTGGCAGATATAATTGTGCCACCGCCCAGCGCCAGAACAGCGGCCCCCGCCAGCAGGCCGATTTTCCATTTCAGACGCATGTGCGTTTCTCCTGTTTCAACTTGAACCGTCCTTATCCTTGGCCACCACGGCGTGAAGGTGGCGGTGTGGTGCCCGGCACAAACCCAAGAGTTCGGAAGGTTTCACGCATATGAGGCGGTAATTCGGCACTTACAGTTAAGCGCCCACCTGCCGGATGTGGCATATCCAGCATACGGGCATGCAGATGCAGCCTGTCTGTAAAGCCAGAAGGATGGGCTGCTGCTCCACCGTATTTCGGATCTCCCAAAATAGGTGTGCCTAAAGATTCGCAATGCACACGAAGCTGATGCGTACGGCCAGTAAGCGGTGAAAGTTCCAGCCAAGAAAACTTGCGTGCAGCCGAATCCAGCACTTCGTAAACAGACCGCGCAGATTGTGCATCGGCATCCTTACGGTCAGCTGCCACGGTGATGGAACCGGGGCCAGCACCCAAACGGGCCAATGGCTGATCTATCTCGCCTGAAAGCGGATCAGGCCGCCCAACCACAACAGCCCAGTAGATCTTTTTTACGTCCCGACCACGGAAAGATGCCGCCAGCTTGGCAGCTACGCCGGGAGTACGCGCCAGCAGTAGAAGGCCGGAGGTATCTTTATCAATCCGGTGCACCAGACGTGGGCGCGGATCATCTTCTTCCCGCAGGCCATCCAGCATCATGTCAATATGTTTGGTAATGCCGGGGCCACCCTGCACGGCAAGCCCTGCGGGCTTGTTAAGGACAATAACGTGCTTGTCCTGATACACCACCATCTTGCGGATTTCGCGCGCCAGTTTTTCATCCAGCGGGCGGGGCACATCGCGCGCAGGCTTGGCGGCCATGGGAATGGGGGGCACGCGCACCGTTTGCCCCGGTTCTAATCGGGTGGAGGCTTCTACCCTTTTGCCCTCAACACGAATCTGGCCCGTGCGGCACAGTTTTTGAAGCGCCCCCTGCGTAAGATGCGGGTAATGGCGGCGAAAATAGCGATCCAGACGAATACCGGCTTCGTCTTCGCTTACGGTACGATTGACAACACTCATGCGCCGATATTCACGACTAACGCCGATCCCGCAAGCGGGACCACGTTTCTAGCCTGTGACGAACCTCCCGTTCATAGCCTCTGCCCGTTGGATTATAGAAGTTCTGGCGCTTCATGCCGTCGGGAAAATAGTTTTGGCCAGAAAAGCCTTCTTCCGCATCGTGGTCATACTGATAGCCCTTACCGTAGCCGATATCCTGCATCAGTTTGGTGGGAGCATTTAGAATATGTGCCGGTGGTATCAGGCTGCCTGTAGCCTTGGCTGCACGGCGGGCCGCGCCATAGGCTTTATAAACCGCGTTGGATTTGGGCGCAGTGGCCAGATGCACCACAAGCTGCGCCAAGGCCAGTTCCCCCTCCGGCGAACCCAAACGCTCATACGTTTCCCACGCAGCCACGGCCAATGGCAGGGCGTGTGGGTCTGCCATGCCCACGTCTTCTGCGGCAAAGCGTGTCATACGGCGGGCCAGATAACGCGGGTCTTCCCCACCTTCCAACATACGGGCAAACCAGTAGAGAGCTGCATCCGGGTCTGATCCGCGCATGGATTTATGCAGAGCGGAAATCAGATTGTAATGCTCTTCCCTATCCCGATCATACAAAATGGCGCGTTTTGCCAACAGGCGGGAAAGAGCCTGCGCATCCAGCGGTTTTTCTGTTTTCAGGCTTAAAAGCTGCTCCACCATGTTGAGCAGGTAACGGCCATCACCATCTGCCATAGCGCGGAGGGTGACACGCCCATCTTCCGTAAGCGGCAAGGGCCTGCCTGTTTCTTCCTCCGCCCGCACCAGCAGAGCTTCACAAGCTGGATCATCCAGCCGGTTAAGCACCATAACCTGACAGCGTGACAGCAAAGCGGAATTGAGCGCAAAGGATGGATTCTCGGTTGTGGCACCAACCAGCACAACGGTGCCATCTTCTACAACCGGCAAAAAGCCATCCTGCTGCGCGCGGTTAAAGCGGTGAATTTCATCTACAAACAGCAGCGTGCCGCCACCTACTTCTGCCTGCCTGCGTGCGTTCTCGAAGGCTTTTTTCAGATCTGCCACGCCAGAAAACACAGCCGAAAGCTGCACAAACTTTAACCCAGCAGCCTGTGCCAGAAGGCGGGCAATAGTGGTTTTGCCAACACCCGGCCCACCCCACAAAATCAAACTGGCAAGTGAGCCTCGTTCCAGCATACGTGTGAGCGCACCCTCTGGCCCCAGCAGATGCGCCTGCCCTACCACATCCTCCAACCGTTGCGGGCGCAGGCGGTCCGCCAATGGCTGCGTGGGCGCTGGCTTTTTGCGTGCGTCCGCATTTCTTCCCTGCGATGGCTCGGGAGGAAGTCCAAAAAGATCATCACCCATTACCGGGGGTTCACGCTCTGCGGCCATAGCCTGCGTGCCTCACTTCAATCTGTCTCAATCTGTGTGAATATATCGGCCTGCACGGCAGCTTTTTCCAGAAGAAGCACGGAAAAAGCTGCTTGCAACACAGTTTAGTTGTCCTCGGCAGGCAGGACGAAAGTGCTTGCCGGAATATCTGCACCCGCATGCACATCAAACAAGGTTACGCGGGTTTCGCGCCCTTGCGCGTCCAGCACACTCCATGACCGCAGAGCAACTGGTGTTTCATAAAAAACCAGTGTCAGGCTGCCATCACCGGGGGAGGATGTGCGCACAAGCGTAACCTGCACCAGCCCGTTATCATGCTGAAAGCCCGTTACCGTGACATCATCTGTCAGGCTGACATGAGGGCGCAGCAGAAGGCCCAGAGGTGTACGCTCAATGGGAATAACCGTGGTTTGGTCCAACTGGTTATCTCGAAACACAACCTTGCCCCCGTTGGCTACCAGAAGCAGCGGTGAAGGCGGATCATACGCCAAGCGCATCTGGCCGGGGCGCTTCATCCACACGGTGCCGGTTGTGCGTTTTCCTTCTGCATCAAGCTGCTGAATGCGGGCCTGAAAGGTTTTGGACTGGTTGAGCGCCTGCTCAATCCGTTTCAACCATGCTTTATCGGATGCAGAAAGCGCCACAGCAGCCGGAGCGGAAGAAGATGCTACGGGAATAGCCGTTTCACCGGTATCGTCCTGTGCATAAGCCTGGCTGCCAGCCAGAACCAACCCCATAGCCGCTGGCAGAACAGCCCGGAAAATGGATTTCATGAACGTGGTTTCTTTCATCTGAAACATGCAGGCTTATACAGCTATCAACCCGGCAACCAGCGCCAACGCTACGGCCAGGCCAATTTCTCGATTAGCCCTAAACTGGGCCAGACACAAAGCGGGGCTTGTGGGGTCTACCTTACGGGCCTGTTGCCACAACAATATGGCAGGCAACACCAAAGCCACCCAAAAAAGTGGGCCAGCCCCCGCCAAAACAGCGGCCACAGCCAGCAAAACAAGCATCAGCCCGTAACATGTGCCAATAAACCCACGCGCCCGGCCGACCATAAGGCGAGATGTGGATTTCACACCAATGCGAGCATCGTCTTCCATATCCTGAAAGCCATAAATGGTATCAAACCCCAGTTGCCACACAATGGTTGCCGCATACAAAGCTGCCTGCGCCCAAGATAAATGCCCAGCCGCTGCCGCGTATCCCATGGGTGCGCCAAAGCCGAAGGTAAACCCCATGACAAGCTGAGGCCACCACGTAAACCGCTTGGCCAATGGGTAAAGCGCCACCAGCAGCAGGGATGACACACCCAAAATCCATGAAAGGCTGTTCAACTGCACCAGCACAGCCAAGCCTGCCAGCAAAAGCAGCACCAAAAATAGTGTGGCCCGCTTCATGCTCAACGCGCCAGATGCCAGTGGCCGCCCAGCCGTGCGCGCCACTTGCCGGTCTATATCCCTGTCCCACATATCGTTCACAACGCAGCCCGCGGCCCGCATTACAAGGCTGCCAATGCCAAACAGCACAATCAGCCGAATGCGTTCGGAAGTGGCAACACCCTGAGGCAGCAGAATACCCCACATGCCCGGCAGCCATAAAAGCCACGTGCCTATTGGCCTATCCAACCGCGCAAGCAAAGCATAGGCCTGCAACGCCGGAGGCAGATGGGCAATCCACCCTGTAATGCGGATATCTGTATGGCTGGAAGAAACTGACACGGCTGTTCACGTATCCTGTTCAGAAAGGCATATGGTGTTAAGGGCTGGTGTTCTATGCCACAAAGCGGAAACCACTTACACCTTTCAGCTCAGACAGACCCGATAACCATGGTTGTAACAGATGCCACCGCGCACCTTCCGCGCCTTTATAATGCCCCAGAAATACTGGGAGATGCCCACACGGGCCTAACGCTGCACATTGCGCCAGATCAGGCCCGCTATCTGGGCACAGTATTGCGCAAAAAAGCCGGAGACCACGTGCGCATCTTCAATGCAAACAGTGGGGAATGGCTGGCACGCATTACGGAAATCCGGAAGGACAAAGGCTTTTTTGAGCTGGAGCGCCAACTTCGCGCCCCCACGCAGCAGCCTGTCTTAGTTCTGGCTTTTGCCTTGCTCAAACGCGATGCCACAGATTTGGTCTTGCGTATGGGCACGGAGCTGGGTGTTACGCATTTTGTGCCTCTTATCACCGAACGCACCAATACACATCGCATCAACCCCGACCGCCTGCATGCCATTGCCACCGAAGCCACAGAACAATGTGAGCGCTTTGATGTGCCACACATAGAGTCTCCGCAATCGTTCACAGATTTTCTGGCAAGCTGGCCGCAGGAGCACCGGCTGTTTGCCGCCATAGAACGCGGAGAGGACCGGGCTATTCATACCCCCTCCCTGCTGCCCGAGGCACATGCAGGGGATGGTTTTTTGGTTGGCCCTGAAGGGGGCCTAAGTGATAGGGAATGCCAGATGATGCTAAAATATTCTTGCATCACGCCAATATCCCTAGGCCCATTGGTGTTGCGGGCTGATACGGCCGTGGCTGCCGGGCTGGCACTTATAGGCTGCGGCTTGCGTTCGGCTGCTGTTTTGTCACAATAACGCTTCATATCTCCGCTTTGCTGGCGCAGAGTGCGATTTCTCTGTTTTTCAAGGATCTGTGATACCCCATGTCCAACCCCGGCGCATCAGATGAAACCCCTGCCCGCACCGTTGCACAGCTGGCCGAAGTGCTTGCGCAGGGATGCAAGCCGCGTGACGCATGGCGGATTGGCACGGAACACGAAAAATTCGGCTTTCTGCGCCCAGAAGCCGTAAAGGAAGGGCAGAAAGCCTATTCTGCCCCACCTTATGCCCCCAATGGCATTGAAGCCCTGCTTAAGGGCCTGCAGAAGTTTGAGCCGGATGATTGGACATCTGTGCTCGACAATAACAACATCATCGGCCTGAAAGGTCGGGGAGATGCCGCTGGTGCTGCTATCTCCCTTGAGCCTGCAGGGCAGTTTGAGCTTTCTGGCGCGCCCTTGCGCACCCTGCACGAAACAGCAGAAGAACTGACAGCCCATTTTGATGCCGTGCGCCCCATTGCGCGTGAACTGGGGCTGGGCTTTGCGCCCTTGGGCTTTCACCCCACTGCCACACGGGCAGAACTGCCGTGGATGCCCAAATCCCGCTACGCCATTATGCGTGAATACATGCCCAAAGTTGGCTCAATGGGGCTGGACATGATGCAGCGCACCTGCACCGTGCAGGTGAATCTGGATTTTGGGTCTGAGCAGGACATGGTGCGCAAAATGCGTGTTTCCATGGCGCTGCAACCGGTAGCCACGGCCCTGTTTGCCAATTCTCCTTTTGTGGAAGGCAAGCCCAACAACATTCTTTCCAACCGCGCACAGGTCTGGACAGATACGGACAATGCCCGCTCCGGCATGCCAGCATGCGTGTTTGAAGATGACTTCAGCTTTGAACGCTATGTGGAATGGGTGCTGGATGTGCCCATGTATTTCATTATGCGTGATGGCAAAATGCGCAACGTGGCTGGCCGCTCCTTCCGCGCATGGATGAATGGTGAACGGCAGGACGGGCTGGAAGATGTAACCCCCACCATTGGAGATTTTGAAGACCACATTACAACAGCCTTCCCCGATGTGCGGCTCAAGCAGTTCCTGGAAATGCGTGGCGCTGATGCGGGATCACCAGAAATGATGCTGGCTCTTTCCACTTTGTGGACGGGTGTTTTGTATGATGATGCGGCGCTGGAATCTGCTTGGGAACTCGTAAAATCTCACCCTTGGGAAGACTATGTAAAGCTGCGCGAGATTGTGCCACTTATGGGGCTGGATACGCCTTGGGGTGAAGGCACAGTGCGCGATCTGGCTGCACAGATGATTGCCATTGCCATGGACGGCCTACAGGGCCGGGATATGACGGATGAAAGCGGACAGACCGAATGGGTCTATCTTGCGCCCCTCACCTCTTTGGTAGCTGGTGCGCCCACGCAGGCTGAACGTTGGCTGGAACGTTATTATGGCGCGTGGATGGGGGATGTCAGCCGTATCTTCCTTGAAGCTGAAGTCTGAACAGCCTGACATAACGTGACCAATAAAAAAGCAGCCTCAGGCTGCTTTTTTTGTATTCAGAAACAAACGGCTGGCACTTAACGTGGCGGCAAACAGCGCCACACACCCGGCCATAAGCAAGCACTTTTGTGTGGCCCCTTGTGCGAACCATGTAAAAAAGGCCGCAACCCCCATAGCCCCCAAGGTCTGCCCCGCTTGGCGTGCAACCTGCACCATGCCACTGGCACCACCAGCCCGTGTATGAGGCGCGGCCACCATCATGGCTCGGTTATTGGGAGGCTGAAAAAAACCAAACCCCCAGCCTGCCACGCCGGTGCGCCATGCAATATCCCACACAGAAGGATGAGCCGGCAAAAGCCACAGCAAAAAGAAACCCAGTGCCGTTGTGCTCAAACCAATGGAAGACAACACGCCCGCAGAAACCTTATCTGCCACGCGCCGGATCAGTGGTGCTGCGCACATAATGCCCAACGGCCAAGGCGTAATGAGCAAACCCGTGGCGGCTGAGCTGAGGCCAAGAGTGTTGTGCAATGTAAACGGCATGGAAACGATGTAGAAGTTAGAGGCCACAAAGCCACAGAACCCGGTAATAAAGGCCACTGCGAATTCTGGATTCTTCAGCAAATCAACAGGCAAAATGGGTTGTGGAACTTCTGCCTCACGCCGCACCAGCAGCACTCCGGCCGCAAGCCCTGCCAGCAGTAATGCACAGGAAATGGCTGTATTTTGGGAATGTGCCAGCCCATCTCCCCCCATTACGGAGGCCCCAAAAGCCAGCATGCACAATATGCTGCCTGTAACATCCAACGCACCAGAAGTGCGTGGTACTTTAGGCAGCGCATAAAAGGCCATGCCCAGAGCCAAAGCCCCAAATGGCAGGTTAATCCAGAACAGCCACGGCCAAGACCCTATGGTGAGAATGGCAGCAGCAGCCGTAGGCCCCAAGGCCACACCAAGCGCCACCACAACGCCATTAAGAGCAATACCGCGCCCAATTTCTGCATGAGGGTAAATAAACCGCACTAGCGCGATATTCACACTCATAATGCATGCACCACCAATGCCCTGCAACACACGCGCACCCGCCAAAATAGGCAAGCTGGTGGCCGTGGCACAGAATAGAGATGACACCATGAAAATGATGATCCCTACCTGACAAAGCCTGGCAAACCCCACCCGACTACCTAACGCAGCCAGCGGCAGAAGGGAAACCAGACTGGCCATCTGATAGGCATTTACAACCCAGATGGACGAAGATGAGGAAGCGTTTAAATCCCGCGCAATATCGGGCAGTGCAACGTTTGCAATAGCGTAGTCCAGCAATGCCAGAAAAACAGAAAGCGCCACAGCCAGCATGGCCATATTGCGGGCTGTTCCATGAAGCCCATCTGCAACCGGTGCTGACTGAGAATTGGGGATTTGTGTCATGGAGCAAAACTTTCTTTTGCCTGCAAGGAGTGACCTACCTGCCTTTTCTGGAAATCCAGAATGCACGTGGGCGTGGTGCTCCCACCTCATGTTGTGCAGCTAATATATTGATTAACAGCCCTGCACACTGCCTCGGACACCTGAGACAAACAATTATAAGCACCGCCAGACGGTGTGCTCCATGCCCTCATATTCTCTCGTCAGAACACCATTGTAGTGGCTTACTGCCAAATGCAACGAATGGTGTTCTGACAAAAAGAAAGTGTCTGCGCCTATTCAATCAGGAATCTGCGTAGGGGTTTTTGGTGCCGCGCGTTTGCAAGCGAATAGGCACACCCGGCAGATCAAACGTTTCACGCAGGCCGTTTACAAGGTAGCGCTTGTAATCATCAGGCAGTTGTTCAGCCCGCGTGCCGAATATAACAAACGTTGGCGGACGAGATTTCACCTGCGTGATATACCGCAGTTTCAATCTGCGCCCCTGCACCAATGGTGGCTGATGGCGTTCCAGCATTTCCTCAAACCAGCGGTTGAGGGCACCTGTGGGCACGCGTGCGTTCCAGACTGTCCATGCATCACGCACCGCTGGCAGCAGTTTGTGAATGGAAGCACCGGTAAGTGCAGAAAAAGTAACAACTGGCACGCCACGCATCTGAGCCAGAGAAATGCTCAAACGGTCCAGAATAGCATTGCGCGTGGCTGTGCGATCCTGCACGGCATCCCATTTATTCAGGGCCAATACGCAGGCACGGCCTTCACGCTCAATCAGGCGAGCAATTTGCAAATCCTGCTCATGCACGCCCAATGTCGCATCCAGCACCAGCACGGCCACCTCTGCCATTTTCAGCGCTTCGATGGCAGCTGAAACGGACATTTTTTCCAGAGATTCATCAATGCGCGCTTTTTTGCGCAAACCAGCCGTATCTACAATTTCAAACGTATCATCGCCATCTTTCAACGTGACGGCAATGGAATCACGCGTAAGCCCTGCTTCCGGCCCGGTAATCATACGTTCTTCACCCAAAAGGGCGTTCATGAGCGTAGATTTGCCAGCATTGGGGCGGCCCACAATGGCCACACGCAATGGGCCAATCGGGCGCGGAGGTTCTTCCCCTTCTTCCACAGCAAAATCATCCGCTGCTTCAATTTCAGGTTCTGCCTCATGCTCCGGCTCTGCGGGTAGCCTATCGGCAATTTCCCACATCAGGTCCGTCACACCTTCACCGTGTTCGGCAGAAAGCGCCAAAGGCTCGCCCAAGCCCAGAGCATAGGCTTCCATTGCGGAAGCTGCGCCAAGCCGGCCTTCGGATTTATTGGCAATCAGCAATACAGGGCGGTTCTGACGCCGGATCCACTGTGCAAAATGCTCATCTGCTGGCGTAATACCTGCGCGTGCATCTACACAAAACAGCACCAAGTCTGCTTCACGCACAGCACTCTCAGAAGAAAAGCGCATCCGCCCGAACAGGCTTTCGGGGGCTGCTTCTTCCAGCCCGGCGGTATCAATCAACCGCACGTAGCGCCCACGAATAAGGGCCACACCTTCCTTGCGGTCTCGGGTCACACCGGGGGTATCCGCCACAAGGGCCTGCCTGCGCCCTACAAGGCGGTTAAACAGTGTGGATTTACCAACGTTTGGCCGACCTGCAATAACAACAACAGGCATATCCCCCGTAGGAAGCGGCGGAGGTGGGCGCATGGATTTGCGGCGATCAGCCATAAGAGCAAAGGTTCCCGTCGTTTGTCACGATCAGCATCTGGTTATCTACGATAATTGGCGGCACGAAAGAAACGGTATCCATGCTGTCTACTGATATAATTGCACCTGTTGCCGGGTTAATCCGCACCATGCCATTTTCAGGCAGAGAGCTCAGACAAACCAGTTCGCCGCCCACCAGCATGGGGCCAAACCAGGTTACGATATCTTTGTGCACATCCACACGCCGGAAGCGGCGCAGCTGTGTAATCCACCGCACATGGCCGGAAAGGCGGTCAATACATGCAATCTGCTGATCTAGCGAGACCACAAAAAGCCAATCCCCCACGCATAGCAGGCTGTTCTGGCTGGCAACCGAGCGTTCCCACACACGGCGGCCTGTGCGGATATCAATGGCAGCCAACACCTGTGCCATGCTTACGGCATACACAATGCTATCAACAATAACAGGCAACCCACGCACACAGGACAGATCCAGCGTGCTGGCCTGACTGTTGACGTTACCCATCATGTCACTCCAGACAACCTCACCACTTTCCACTCGGAAAGCAACAAGATCGCCCCCACCAAACCCGGCCACCACAATGCCGTTATCTACAGCCGGGGCAGGCTGGCCAAACACGGTGGTTTCCACAGATGTGGCTGTATATGTCCACAACTGGCGGCCTGTGGCGGAATCCAGCGCGAAAAACCGCTCATCAATCGTGCCAAAGAAAACACGCCCACCAGCAACTGTTGGGGCAGACCGTCCCGGTGCGCCGTTGGTGGTTTTCCACTTCACCTTGCCGGTTGCCGCATCCACCGCCATGGTTTGGGAAATGCCGTCTACAATATAAACAACGCCGCCATCTACGGCCAAACCGCCGCCCATATTGGCAGAATAAGATTTTCTGGGGCGCGGATTATACGTCCAGATATGGCGCATGCCGGGCCAAGAAAAAGCGCGCACAACACCTTGGGCATCCATAACAAACAGGCGGCCATCCTGCACAACAGGCGGTGCAGGAATAAGCCCGCGGCCCAAAGTGCCAAGTGCCGCCCACGCCATGAAATCTGGCTGGGAAATACCGGCCCCGATATCCTTGCTCCACCTTTTATGCAGCCCACCCCAAGCATAATTGCTGCCGGTATGGGCCGAAACACGCCCACAAATAGGCCATTCCGAAACGCTAATGGTAGGAGGGATTGTAATGGGCGTATGATCGTCCGGGTCAACCATCAACCCAGATCCGGAAGACAGAATATCCGTGCGGTGCCCGGCCAGAATGGGCTTTCTGTCACTCTCAAACATGGTGCACCCAGCCAGCGCAGGAGCCAGAGCGGCGCCTCCTAGCAGGGCACGGCGTGAAAGTCCGGAACGTCTGGTTGCGCTGGATTTCTTGTTGCTGCTCATTCTATTAGCCTGCTGTCGGATCAAGGGCCTGCATCATATCCTGCGCCCGGTTGCGTACGCCCTGAGGAACATCCTGCGCAGCCTGTAGCGCTGCAAATTTCTGCCGGGCTTCTGCCACATGCCCTTCGCGCACATCCAGAACAGCCAAGGCTTCCATGGCCAGACCATTCCACGGCTTGCCTTTGCCTGTAAGCAGCGCAAGGCGAGAACGTAGTGTAGCAGGTTCTCCGGTATCCAACTGTTTTTGGCACCACAGCAAGGTTGCCAGATCACGCAGCGCGGAATCTGCGTTCGGGTCTTTCTGCACGGCATCCCACGCAGCCAATGCACCTTTTACATCACCCCGCGCCGCCTGCACGCCCCCGTCCTGCAAACGGGCCAGAACAGCCACGCCTTTTGCATCGGAAGAAGCCAATTTCTGCAACGAGGCCAAACCCGCCTGCGCGGTAGTGGTGAGATCTACCGTGCCAGATGAAGGAGTTGAGGGCAGATGGTCTGTCTGCCGTAAGGCCGTAAGATACGTTCCTGTAGCTTCCAACGCCTGAGATTTCTGGCTGGAAACATGCCAAGACCACGCACCAATGCCCGCAAGCACGGCCACAATCAGCCCAATACCCGCACCGGCATAGCGCTTTGCGGCCATACGCAGGCGCTCGGCCTGCATTTCCTCATCAACTTCCTTGAAAAGATCCTCTGCCACGGTCTGGCCTGTTCCTGTCTGCTGGCGTTCTGCCTGACGGCTTTGTGTTACCGTCTATCTGCCTCAGCCGGGGGTATCATACAAGTCATGCAGGCAATCAGCCTGATGGCGGCTCTTTTACTGTTGTACCAGAAAACAGCCGCCCTGCCGAAAATTTTAGTGCTCTGCCTTCTGTAATTTGGCCCCTCCGGCCTTAAGGGCCGTGGTCAATTTGGTGAAATTACCGGCAATACGCTTTTGCACGGTGCTGCTGCCTTCATGAATATGGGCAATTTTTTCACGCGCTTCGTTGCTGATAGCCGTTTCTTCCTTAACGGCTGCCTTGGCCACACAGCTGTTATAGGTGCGTGCTGCTTTTTCATAGGCACTGACCTTATCAACACTGGCGTTATATTTATCAACGGAAGACACTTCCACAGAAGGCGCGACAGGTTCTGCGCCGCATGCGCTTGCTGTCCACATCTTGTCTGCGGCCTGCGCAGGCATGGTAACACTGCTGCACAACTGGGCGGCTGTAAGCCCGGCGATAAGATAAAAACCTTTCCTAATCATTCCTGTATCCCCGATTCAGAGCAGAGATGTTTTTCTGCCCAATTTATAACTTTACCATCAGCAAACGCTTCTTGCACAGGCAGCGCAAATGTCCACACCTGCGCGCACTGGGTTGGAAAAAAAACCGGAAGACAGTATAGGCGCGATAATGCGCATTCTTTTCATCACGGCCACACGTCTGGGCGATGCCGTGCTTTCTACGGGCCTGCTGGCATATCTGCACCAACGCAGGCCAGATGCGCGGTTCACCATAGCATGCGGGCCTGTTGCCGCCGGGCTATTTAGCGCCTTTCCCGGACTCGAACGCACCATTGTGATGGAAAAGCGCCCCTATGATCTGCACTGGCTTGATCTGTGGAAAGCCTGCGTGCCTTTTAAATGGGATATCACGGTAGATCTGCGCGGCTCAGCCGTTACATTTCTTCTACGTTCGGGCCGCCGGTTTATTATGCGCGGCGGGCGGCGGGCTGGCGCGCGCATTACGCATTTGGGAAACGTTCTGAACCTTTCTCCACCTCCGCTCCCGACTGTTTGGGTCAGCCCGGCTGATCGCGCAAAAGCACAGCAGATTATTCCTGACACCTCACCCATTATCGCCTTAGGCCCTACCGCCAACTGGACAGGCAAAATCTGGCCAACAGAACGGTACCTGCCCCTATGGCAACGCCTGTGTGCGGCATACCCTCAGATTCGGCCCGCCATATTCTATGGTCCGGGAGAGCAGGAAGCCGCACTCGCCCGCCCTGTTCTGCAAGCTCTGCCCCACGCCATAGATGCTGGAGGCCATTTTTCCCTTACGGAAGTAGCCGCCATGCTAGCCCGCTGCCGCATGTATATCGGCAATGATTCGGGCCTGATGCATCTGGCCGCTGCCGCAGGCACGCCCACTTTGGGGCTTTTTGGGCCATCTCGTGCATCGGAATACGCGCCTTCTGGCAAAAATGCGCGGTGGATTGCTGCCCCCGGCCCAGAGGGTGAAGCCCCCATAGCTGGGCTGGATGTTGCGGATGTTGCCACAGCAGCGCTCTCCCTTCTCAAGGAAACCGGCATATGATGGATGGCACTACCAACGGGCAGAACACACAGCCTTTGAAAGTTGCGCACATTATGGCCGGAGCCCCCACAGGTGGGGCTGAGCTGTTTTTTGAACGCCTATGTATTGCACAAGCTGCGGCAGGACTTTCTGTTCTGCCAGTTATCCGCACCAACCCGGAGCGTGCCCAACGTTTACGTGCAGGCAACCTTGCACCCGTTGAGCTGCCGTTTGGCAACATGCTGGATATACGCACCCGCATTGGTCTTCGCTCTGCTCTTAAAGAGTTCTCTCCCCGCGTTGCCGTTGCATGGATGAACCGTGCCGCACGCTTTGCCCCCCAAGGCAACTGGGTACTGGCTGGGCGGTTGGGAGGATTTTATGATCTTTCCTATTATCGCCGCTGCTCTCATCTCATTGGCAATACGCATGGCTTGGTGCGCTGGATGCGCGAGCAAGGCTGGCCTGCCAATGCCGTGCATTACCTCCCCAACTTCGCCACAGATCTGGCAGCCACACCACCCGTATGGCCAGAATTTTTGCCACATGGCGCCCCTTTTCTGCTGGCATTGGGGCGGCTGCATAAGAACAAGGCTTTTGATGTTCTTATCCGTGCCATGAAGCATGTGCCACACATCCCGCTTGTTATTGCCGGAGAAGGGTCAGAACGCACAGCGCTGGAAGCGCTTGCGCGGCAGGAAGGTGTGGCAGAGCGTGTTTTCATGCCCGGATGGGCCAACCACCCCGGAGGCCTATTGCGCGCCTGCTCTGCCATGATCTGCCCTTCTCGGCACGAGCCATTGGGCAATGTGGTGATTGAAGGGTTTTCGGCCTGCAAACCGGTGATTGCAGCCGCTTCTCAAGGGCCAAGTGAACTTATCCGAAATGGTGAAAACGGCCTACTGGCTCCGGTAGAGGATGCCAATGCTCTGGCCGCGCAAATCTGCACTGCACTGGAAACACCAGACCTGGCAACCCGTATGGCGCAGGCAGGCCGCAGGGATTATGAAACAACCTATGCTGTCACACCCGTTCTGGATGCGTGGCATAAGTTCTTGTCCACGGTGGAGGCCGGGTAAATGTGTGGCATTGGAGGGCTGATTTATACGCCCGGCACGCAGCCATGTTCCGAATCGGTTCTGGAACGTATGGCGCAGGCCTTGGGCCATCGTGGCCCCAATGGTGTGCATATTGCCCGGTTGGGGCGCGCCGATATGGTGCATACACGCCTTGCCATTATTGATCTGGAAAGTGGAGACCAACCCTTAACCAGCGGCGATGGCACGCTTGTTGCCAATGGTGAAATCTATAACGACCCACAAATTCGTCGGCAGATCGGGCCAGAGCATTTCCAGACCGGAAGCGATTGCGAATCTCCCTTGCTTTTATGGGAGCGTAACGGCTGCACCTATACCCGCGGGCTGCGCGGCATGTATGCCATTGGGCTGTATGATAAAGCCCAGCAGGAACTCCTGCTCTCGCGCGATCCGTTTGGGATCAAACCGCTTTATTTTACCGAATTTTCGGGCGGCATTGCCTTTGCATCCGAGCCCGCACCTTTAATCGCCTCCGGCCTTGCTCCCCGCGCCATTGCACCTGCTGTGCGGGATGAACTGCTGCAACTTCAGTTCACCACAGGGTGGGAAACAATCTTTCCCGGTATTCAACGCGTCATGCCGGGGGAAACCCTGCGCATCAACCAAGGGCGTATTCTGGATAGGCAGCGCCAATCCCCCATTCCGGCCCACGCTCCTTTTTTTACTTCTGAAGCTGACGCCCTAAACCACCTTGATGCAGCCCTGATGGACAGCGTGCATGCGCATGAACGTTCTGATGTACCCTTTGGGCTGTTTCTTTCTGGCGGCATAGATAGTGCCTGCCTGTTAACAGCCATGAACCGCCTACCCCGCACCACGCCCTTGCGCACATGGACAGCCGTTTTTGATGCCCCGGGTGCCGCGGATGAAGCCGAAGCCGCCAATGCCTTGGCCCAACATGCCCGCGCCGAGCATGAAACCTTGCGCATTACGGCAGATATGGTGTGGCAACATCTGCCGGCCATTGTGGCCTGTATGGATGATCCGGTTGCAGATTACGCCATTATTCCCACATGGTTTTTGGCCCAGAAAGCAGCGCAAGATGTTACCGTCATTCTCTCGGGCGAAGGGGGAGATGAACTGTTTTGTGGCTATGGGCGTTATCGCTCGGCCAGCCGCCCGTGGTGGAAAGGCAAGCGGCGCATGTGGCGGCGCGGCATTTTTGATAACATGAATATTCTGCATCAGCACCCTGCCCATTGGCGGGATGGCATAGCCGCCGCAGAAATGGCCGCGGCAGATGCGGCAACCCCTCTCTCCCGCTTGCAAGCTGTAGATATTGCAGAATGGTTGCCGAATGATCTGCTTATCAAGCTGGACCGGTGCCTGATGGCGCATGGGTTAGAAGGCCGCACTCCGTTGCTAGACCCCGTTGTGGCCCAAACGGCATGGCGCCTGCCCGATTCCATGCGCCTGCGTGATGGCAAGGGAAAATGGCTTTTGCGCAAATGGTTGCAGCAACACAATTCTGCCGCACGCCCCTTTGCCCCCAAGCAAGGCTTTACCGTGCCGATTGGCACATGGATCAGTCAGCAAGGTGCTCATCTTGGTGAGTTGGTGGCACGGCAGGAATGTATTGCGGAAATTGCCCGGCCAGACCGTGTAAAAGCCCTGTTCCGCGCAGCAGATAACCGCAGAACGGGTGCTGCCGCATGGACACTTCTGTTTTACGCTCTGTGGCATCGGACACATATTTGCAATCTTCCGCCAGAAGGCGATGTGTTTTCTGCCCTAAGCCAGTAAGGTTTTTGAACAGTTTCTGTTCCTGGCCCCAAAAGCCCTCTATCTTCCTGCGGGAAGCCTTTTTTCTTTTATGGGAGAATGTAAATGCCTTCCCCAACACATATGACCCGGCTTGAAAACCGCACGGTTCTCAAGCTTTCTGGCGCTGACCGCGTGCGTTTTCTGCAAGGTCTGGTCACGGCGGATATTGCTGCGCTGGAACCGGGAGACGCCACATGGAGCGCCTGCCTGACACATCAGGGCCGCTGGCAGGCAGACTTTTTTGTGGTCTCAGACCCCGATGATACCTGCCTGCTGCTAGATTGCGCCGCAGAACAGGCTGAAAACCTAAAGACCACTCTCCAGCGTTTCCGCCTGCGCTCTGATGTGCAGCTAGAACTCACCGCCTTGCCCGTGCATGTCGCATGGGGAAACCCACCACCAGACAGTGTGCTGGAAAACGCCATCAGCTTTCGGGACCCTCGGTTAGAAGACGCCGGGTGGCGACTGATTGATGCCGCACCAGATACGCCCATAACCGCTACAGAGCAGGACTATAACCTGCACCGCCTGATACTGGGCCTGCCAGATGGTGTGCAGGATTGTGAGGTTGGCCGCACTCTGGCTGCCGAAGCCAATCTGGATCTGCTCGGTGGCGTATCATGGAAAAAAGGCTGCTATATGGGGCAGGAAGTGACCGCCCGTATGCATTACCGCACTCTGGTAAAGCGCCGCCTGATGCCTGTTGCAGCCACATCTCCCCTGCCTGCGCCCGGAACCCCTGTGCTGTGCGATGGTGTGGAAGTGGGCACGCTGCGTTCATCCCAAGATCATGTTGGGCTGGCATTACTGAAAACAGATGCCGCCAATAACCAACTGACCTGTGCCGCACATCCGCTGGTGGTGCGTCTGCCTGCCTGGTTGGAAACAGCACTTAAACCTCAAACACCTTCTGATTCTCATTCTACGGAAAAATCATGACTTACATTGCCCCATCAGCAGAGCTGGATGCTATGCTGGATGTTGTAAAATTTGATGCCTCTGGCCTGGTAGCTGCTATTGCCCAGCAGCACGATACCGGCGAAGTGCTGATGATTGCATGGATGACGCGTGAAGCCCTGCGTGAAACGTTGGAAACCGGGCGCGTCTGCTATTACTCCCGCAGCCGCCAGAAGCTTTGGCGCAAGGGCGAAACATCTGGCCAGATCCAGCACCTTATTGAAGCCCGGCTGGATTGCGATGCCGATGCCGTGCTTGTGCTTGTGAACCAAATTGGCGTGGCATGCCACACGGGCCGCCGTAGCTGTTTTTACCGCGCCTTTACACCAGATGGCCTGAAAGAACTGACAAAGCCGGAAATTGACCCCAACCAGCTTTATCACAAACACAACTGAACACGTTTAGCCGAGTGTCTTAGCCGTATTTTTACGGTTAAGAACCTCCAGAACAGCTTCTGCTGCAGCATCGGCTGGCAATTGGCCCTGTGGCCCTTCCAGCCCATGCAAAACCGTGGCAAAGGCCTGTTTCTGAGCCTGCGCCACATCTGTATTTTCAAACAGAATCTGCACTTCACGCGCCAGAACATCTGCGCGGCACTGTTCCTGCAAAAGTTCAGGCACAACAGCACGGCCTGCCAACAAATTCACCATAGCCACAAATGGCACTTTAATAAGCCGACGAGCAAAAAAGGCCGTTATGGGGTTAACCCGATATGTCACAGCCATTGGCACTCCAGCCAAAGCCAGTTCCAGCGTAGATGTGCCTGATTTGGTTAATGCTGCCCCAGCAGCAGCAAAGGCATCATGCTTGTCATGAATATCTGTGACAATAACCGGCTTTATGGGCCAATCCTGCGTGGCACGCTCCACAACATTCGCCACAACCGGAGAAACCGGCACCACGGGCACCACGTCTGGCATGGATGTTTTAAGCAAACGCAACATCTGGCCAAAAACTGGCAACAAGCGCGGCGCTTCTGAGCGGCGGCTACCGGGCATGAGCACAAGTATCTTGGCGCTATCTGGCAACCCATACCGGTTGCGAAACCGAGCTGCATCTCCATCCTTAGCGCCAGATTGCAAAACCGGGTGCCCTACAAAGCGGGTTTTTAGGCCGTGCTTGCCAAAAAACTTTTCCTCAAATGGCAAAAGGCACAGCAATTCTTCCCACAGACCGGGAAATTCCTTCACCCTTTTCTGCCGCCATGCCCAAACCTGCGGCGCCACATAATGCACACGGGCAATGCCCAAACCGCTTATTTTTTTAAGAAGCCGGAGGGCAAAGCCAGGGCTATCTATGGTAATCACCAAATCCGGCTTTTGGGCTGCAATATCCTGCGCGGCTTCATCCAACCGGGCAGAAAGCTGGCGTACGCGGGGCAGCACTTCCACCAGCCCCATAACGGCCAGATCCCGCATGGGAAACAGGCTGACCAGCCCTTCCTCCTGCATACGCACGCCCCCCACCCCGGCAAAGCGCATATCGGGCACACGGGCACGCAACGCATGCATAAGGCGTGCCCCCAAGACATCGCCACTGGCCTCACCAGCCAGAATCCAGACAAGAGGAGAGGAAGAAGGAGAAACCATGCCTCACGCATAAAACGCTGCCACACAGAGCACAATCATCTTATCCGTGTAGCGTGGTAGGATATCCCCCATAAGGCATGTATATCTTGCAAATAATGCCTCAAAAGTCTTTCCTGCCCCGAAACGCTTTTGGTGCCCGATTAATGCGCCTTTTCACACTCAACCAAGGGACACCCGGTTTCTCGTGACAGTTAAAACCTATATTCATGAATGGACAGACCAGCCCGTCCGCAATGTTCTGGCCGGCATGGTGGGCACTTTTGCACTTATTCCAGAAGTTATCGCTTTTTCTTATGTGGCTGGGGTTGCGCCCTCTGTGGGGCTGTTTGCCTCATTTGTTATCAGCATTGCCATTGCCATTACGGGCGGCAGGCCGGGCATGATTTCCGGGGCTGCCGGATCTGTTGCTCTGGTTGCAGCTGAACTGGTGCATAGCCATGGCCTGCAATATCTACTTCTGGCGACACTGCTGGCAGGTGCATTCCAGATTATTTTCGGTTTGCTGCGCCTGCAAAGCATGATGCGATTTGTCTCGCGCGAGGTAGAAACCGGGTTTGTAAACGCGCTGGGTATTCTTATCTTTTCTGCGCAGGTGCCGCAGATGCTGCATGTTACGTGGCATACTTATGCGCTTATCGCGCTGGGGCTGGCCATTGTTTACCTTCTGCCGCGCGTTACCACGGCTGTGCCTTCCCCTTTAATCTGTATTCTTGTGCTTACAGGCATTACTTTTGCAGTGCCCATGCCTGTGCATGTGGTGTCTGATCTGGGAGATCTACCCTCTGGCCTGCCGCATCTGACGTTGCCAGATGTGCCTTTTTCAGCAGAAACTTTTAAAATTGTGCTGCCTTATGCATTTGCCATGGCCATGGTGGGGCTTCTGGAATCCCTCATGACAGCTACTGTGGTGGATGAATTAACAGACACACACAGCAACAAACGCATGGAATGCACCGGGCTTGGTTTTTCCAACATCATGGTGGGGCTGTTTGGCGGCATGGCCGGTTGCGGCATGATTGGGCAAACAGTTGGCAACCTGCGTTATGGCGGGCGTGGTCGGCTTTCCACCTTTACGGCTGGGGCATTTTTGCTGCTGTTGCTGGTTGTGTTGCACCGCTTTGTAGCCCAAGTGCCTGTTGCCGCTTTGGTGGCCATTATGATCATGGTGTCTGTCAGCACGTTTTCATGGTCCTCCCTGCGTGATTTGGTAAAACACCCTCGCCTTTCTTCCACCGTTATGCTGGCCACGGTTTTGGTGGTGGTGCTAACGCATGATCTGGCAGCTGGTGTTGCCTGTGGCGTGCTATTAAATGGGTTGTTCTTTTCTTTTCAGGTTATGAAACTTGTTCAGGTCAGCAGCACGTTTTCAGAAAACAGCAACACCCGCACCTATTACGTGCATGGGCAATTGTTCTTTGCTTCTGCCAGTGTTCTTGCCGATGCAGTGGATTTTCAGGATACAGCTTCAAACATCGTGATTGATCTTGAAGACGCACATATCTGGGATATCAGCGCAGCAGACGCGCTGGAAAAAATTGCATCCCGCCTGAAGGCACGCGGGAAAACAGTTTCCATTATTCATGCAGATCAACGTGCAGAAAAACTTCTGGCCTCTCTAGGCCATGATACATTGCTGGCCTAAGCAATTCACAAACTACAACGGCATTAAAAAAGGAGGCATGAGAAAATTCATGCCTCCTTTTTATTTCAGGATTTTTTAAGCCCGGGCTTTGGCACAAACCGCAAACCCAGCACACATGCCGCTACGGCTGCATATACAAAAGGTTCAATGTACCACTGCTTGAATGCAATGGCGTAATGGATACACGCCAAAACCATGGCAACATAAACCAGACGATGCAAACGCGCCCATTTTTTACCCAGCCGTATAATGGATTTGCGCGTGGATGTTGCCGCCAGAACCACCAGAATAGAAAAAGCGATCAACCCGAATGTGAGGAATGGCCGCGTTAAAAAATCTTTCCATATCCGCTGGATATCAAACCCACGTGCCCACCAGAAATAGAGTGTCACGTGCAAAGCCGCGTAACTGAAAGCCAGCAAACCGAGCGGGCGGCGATACACCATCAAATCAATTTTTAAAAACCGTTTGAGCGGCGAAATCATAAGCGAAACAAGCAGAAACCGAAACGCGTAGCGTCCGAATTCATGCAAGCATGTCTTGAATGGGTTTGGCCCCAGATCACCCGAAAAAGCACCTGCCAGATAAGATACGGCTGGCAGCATAAACAACACATACAGCAACACCTGCCGCGTAAGGGGAGAAAGGCGAAACCGCCGGCTTCGGTCTGGGGTGGGCGATGGCATGGGGTTTTGTGCTCTCCACTGTTTAAAGCACCTCAGCCATGTACGCTGAGTGCAGGATTACCCTTACAAAATCAGCCTTATTGCGCAAGAATACTATGCAACCGTAACAAACAACGTAACGCCCAGACACGCAAACGCGAACGATGCTTCCCCAACCTGGCCAAGACATATCTTATTATTCAGGTTTATAATTCTTTTAATACAAACAAGAAGGTTCATTCAGCATGACAACTCAGCAGACAATCGGTTTTATTGGGTTTGGTGCCATGGCCAGCCGCATGGCCGCGCATCTTGAAAAAGCCGGGTATGCCACCCTTGCCTATACCCCTTCTGGCAAAGGCGGTGATGGCGTAACCCATTTTCTGCCCACCCCTGCAGAAGTTGCCAGCAAGGCAGATATTGTTCTGGTTTGTGTGCCGGATGATGAGGCCCTTGCAGCAAGCATGTACGGCCCACAGGGTGTTCTGGCTAGCATAAAAGCCGATGGTTTACTGCTGAACACCAGCTCTGTTTCTCCAGAAGCCGCAGATGCCCTGCAAAAGGCCGGGCAGGAAAAAAATATCTGCGTTATAGATTGTCCGGTATCTGGCAGCACACCTGATGCAGAATCCGCCAATCTGGTTATTCTGGCCGGTGGGGATGATGCCGCTATTGCACGGGCTCAACCTATTTTTGATAAAATTGGTCGTATCACCATTCATGCCGGACCATCTGGCAGCGGGGCACGCCTTAAGCTGGTTATCAATGGCATTATGGGGGCCGGTCTGGCCGCTGTGGCAGAAGGCATAGCTTACGGCCTGGCCGCTGGCTTGGACCGCTCCATGCTGTTTGATGCGCTGGATGAAATGGCTGTGATTTCCCCGCACCACAAGCGCAAAATCAAAATGGCCAAGGCTGGAGATTTCTCTCCCCAGTTTCCTGCCCGCCTGATGCAAAAAGACATGCGCCTACTGATGGATGCCGCAGCACGTCTGGCCGTGCCCGCACCCACTTTAGCTGCGGTAACACAACAGCTTTCTCTTGCCCGCCGCGCGGCAGAAAATGCTGATTATTCTGTTCTGATTGGCGTTATGGAAAAAATTGTCGCCAACGACGCCTGAATACCAGCGCGGCACACAGCAAGCCTGTCCCCTATTCCGCGGGGCAGGCCAGCTTGTTCACTTCCACGCGCCAGATCACGCTTTGCCAATACGGCTGGTAACGCAGCTTTACGGCACTGCGGCTCCAAAACCTCAAAATGACATTTTTGCAGAAACGTCTTTCCAACCTGCCTTAACTCTTCCTGCGTGCCGGGAAACAAAAAACGGCCACTGCCCGCAAGCAATGGCCAATGCCGCAACATGCTGCCCACCCCATAAGCTGCCCCTCCGGCGGCCAAGCGTTGCAGTGTAACTGCATCCTGCACACCTAACAGTTCTCCGATGGCTTGCTGGAAGGCACCGGCACCATCCCGCATCATCTGCATCCAGCGCTCTACATCTTGCGTGGGTTCCAGCTCCATTTCCCGGGCAGCAATCATTTTCAGGCAAGTTTCGCGCTGCACTTGGCCTGATTGTACAAGCGCCATAAGCGCTGGTGCCAGAACGTGCTCTGGCTTGCGTTGCTCCTCCAGCACCTCTCGCCACCATTGCAAGCGAATATATCCGGCCATGGGCCCTGCTACAGCAGCAGAACGCGCCGGGGCTAAAGCGCGAATCAGCTCGTTATGGAAAGCCAGAAGAACATAAGCGGCATCACGCACAGATGAAGGCAAAAACCACAGGCACAACGCCCTATCCGGGTCTGCCTGCACAGCTTTTTGCACCTCCATTACAAGAGGCTGATGTTCCTGCTGCGCCATAAACCCCAGTATCTCCCTTACCCCTAACCTAGCTTGATGTGCGGGAAACCTGCGCATGGTTCATGCGTTTGAATGATCCCGCTTTCCTAACGGAAGGCCCTCATTATACGACCTACTGGCAAGGCAAGTTTCCGTGAGTATGGCTGCGCAAGGCACTTGTCATGCGCCTTTCCCTTGACGCATCTGCCCCGCGCCCATAGCTCTGGAACTCAGGTGTGTTCCCTCACACGCCCCGCCTTTAGAATACGGAGTATTAAAATGGCTTTTGAACTGCCTGCCCTCCCCTTTGCTCCCACCGCACTGGCCCCACGTGGCATGTGCCCGGAAACGCTTGAATACCATCATGGCAAGCATCATCTGGCCTACGTCAACACCCTGAACAAGCTGCTGGAAGACAAGCCCGAATTTCAGGGTAAGTCTTTGGAAGAAATCATTCTGGCAGCTCACGGCAAAGCAGACCTTACGGGCCTGTTCAACAATGCCGGCCAGCATTGGAACCACTCCTTCTTCTGGAACTGCCTCTCCCCCAATGGCGGTGTAATGCCAGAAAAGCTGGCTGCAAAAATTGCCAGCGATTTCGGCAGCATTGACACCTTCAAGGAAGAATTCCGCAAGGCTGCTGTTTCTCAGTTTGGTTCTGGCTGGGCATGGCTGGTTCTGGGTAAGGATGGCAAGCTGGCCATCACCAAAACCCCTAACGGCACCAACCCGCTGGCCGAAGGCCAGGGCAAGGCCCTGCTGACCGTGGACGTGTGGGAACATTCCTACTACCTGGACTTCCGCAACCGTCGTCCGGACTACGTCACCAACTTCCTGGACAAGCTGGCGAATTATGAATTCGCTGAAGCCCAGCTGAACGCGGCATAAGTTTTTCCTTATCGGGAAAACACAAAAGGCAGCACCTTAACGGGTGCTGCCTTTTTTATTGGAAACCCTGCCGTTTCAAGGGTGTTCTGCCCGCACCATCTACCACCCATGCACGAAAACGCATCACACCCCCTTGATTGTCTCTCTCAACATTCCAATCTCAATTTGTGAAGAATGAGACCACGCTGACATTGCCTGCATGGGATGCCAGCAGGGCCTTCAGTCGCCTGATGTAAAAGGGACAAGAGGGATTATAATGGATATTGCAAAATTTACAGATCGTTCACGCGGCTTTTTGCAGGCTGCGCAAACAATAGCTTTACGTGATTTTAACCAGCAGCTTACGCCAGAGCATCTGCTCAAGGCCATGCTGGATGATAATGAAGGTGCAGCTTCCTCACTTATTCGCAGTGCTGGTGGCAACCCGGAAGCCGTAAAAGCCGCAACCGAGCAAGCCTTGGCAAAACTGCCAAAAGTTCAGGGCAGCGGCGCAGGCCAACCCGCAGCAACACCGGAACTGGTGCGTATTCTGGATAATGCAGAACAAACCGCCCAGAAAGCTGGGGACAGCTTTGTTGCGCAGGATCGGCTGCTTGTGGCCATTGCTGCATCTGACACGCCAGCAGGCCGCGCGCTAAAAGAAAACGGTGCCTCGGTTGATGCACTTGAAAAAGCTATTACGACCATTCGTAAAGGACGCACAGTGACCAGCGAAAACGCTGAAGCCAATTTTGATGCGCTTAAAAAATATGCCCGTGATGTCACGGAAGTTGCCCTTAAAGGCAAGCTGGACCCCGTTATTGGGCGTGATGAAGAAATCCGCCGTGCCATTCAGGTTCTGGCCCGCCGCAGCAAGAACAACCCGGTTCTGATTGGTGAACCCGGTGTAGGTAAAACCGCTATTGTGGAAGGCTTGGCCCAGCGCATTGTGAATGGTGATGTGCCTGAGGCGCTGAAAAACAAAAAGCTGCTTTCCCTAGATATGGGCGCGCTGGTTGCCGGGGCCAAATATCGCGGTGAATTTGAAGAACGCCTGAAAGCTGTTCTGAAAGAAATTGAATCCGCTGAAGGCCAGATCATCCTGTTTATTGATGAAATGCACACACTGGTTGGCGCTGGCCGTACCGATGGTGCAATGGATGCTTCCAACCTCATCAAGCCGGAACTGGCCCGCGGCACACTGCACTGCATTGGCGCCACCACGCTGGATGAATACCGCAAGTATATTGAAAAAGACGCAGCCCTTGCCCGCCGCTTCCAGCCGGTATTTGTGGGTGAGCCTTCTGTGGCAGATACAATCTCTATTCTGCGCGGTATTAAGGAAAAATACGAACTCCATCACGGTGTGCGTATTACCGATGGTGCGCTGGTGGCAGCGGCAACGCTTTCCAACCGCTACATCACGGATCGCTTCCTGCCGGATAAAGCGATTGACCTGATTGATGAGGCCGCAAGCCGCCTGCGTATGCAGATTGACAGCAAGCCAGAAGAGCTGGACGAGCTGGACCGCCGCATCATTCAGCTGAAGATCGAACGTGAAGCCCTGCGCAAAGAAGACGATACCGCCAGTAAGGATCGTCTGGAAGCCGTAGAAGCTGAACTGGCTGATCTGGAAGAAAAGTCCAACACGCTTAGCGCTGCATGGCACGCAGAAAAAAACCGCGTGAACACCATTCAGAAACTACAGGAACAGCTTGATCAGGCGCGTTCCGATGTGGAAGTGGCACAGCGCAAGGGTGATCTGGGGCGTGCATCTGAACTGATGTATGGTGTTATCCCCAACCTGCAGGCTCAGATTGCAGAAGCCCAGAAAACAGAAGAAGAAACCGCCAAAAAGGATGATCTGGTTTCCGAAGCTGTTACAGATCAGGGTGTTGCTTCTGTTGTGTCCCGCTGGACAGGTGTGCCGGTTGACCGGATGCTGGAAGGTGAACGCGCCAAGCTGCTGCGGATGGAAGACGAACTGCGTAAATCCGTGGTTGGTCAGGAACAGGCTCTTAAAGCTGTTTCCAACGCTGTGCGCCGTGCCCGTGCAGGCTTGCAGGACCCTAACCGCCCGATTGGTTCCTTCCTGTTCCTCGGCCCGACGGGTGTTGGTAAAACAGAGCTGACCAAAGCGCTGGCCCGCTTCCTGTTTGATGATGATAAAGCCTTGCTGCGTATCGACATGAGTGAGTTCATGGAAAAGCACGCAGTGGCCCGCCTGATTGGTGCCCCTCCGGGTTATGTGGGGTATGAAGAAGGGGGTGTGCTGACAGAAGCTGTGCGCCGTCGCCCCTATCAGGTCATCCTGTTTGATGAAGTGGAAAAAGCACATGAAGATGTGTTCAACATTCTACTTCAGGTTCTGGATGATGGCCGCCTGACCGATGGTCAGGGCCGCACGGTGGACTTCCGCAACACTCTTATCATTCTCACCAGTAACCTGGGTTCTGAATATCTGGCCAACCTGCCGGATGGTGAATCTCCCGATATGGTGCAGGCGCAGGTGATGAAGGTTGTGCGTGAGCACTTCCGTCCTGAATTCCTGAACCGTCTGGATGAAATCATCCTGTTCTCGCGGTTGCAGAAAGCGGACATGACCAAGATTGTGGATATCCAGATTGCACGCCTGCAAAAGCTGCTGGAAGATCGCAAGATCACCCTGCATCTGGATAAGCTGGCCGAAGCTTGGCTGGCGAATGAAGGGTATGACCCCATTTATGGTGCACGCCCGCTTAAAAGGGTTATTCAGCGCACGCTGCAGAACCCGCTGGCAGAGCAGCTTCTGGAAGGTAATATCCTTGATGGAGAAACAGTGAATATCTCCGCCAATGGTGATGGCCTGCTGATTAACGGTAAAACCGCAGCACAGACAGAAGCCGCCATGTAATTTCTGCCTTGGCAGAGTGTGTTACACAAAACGGGAAGGCCCAGTGCCTTCCCGTTTTTTATGAAACCTGGTTATAGAAGGACTATAAAATGTCGGAACCTGTTTGGCTGGTATGGGCCAGAGAAATTCAGGCCATTGCCCAGACAGGGCTTACCTACGTGCAAGACCCGTTCGATAAAGAACGCTATGAAATGCTGCGTAATCTGGCTGCGCAGATGATGGCCGAAGGCAGCAATGTTGATGTGCAGAAAATAGAAAACCTGTTTGGCCAGCAATCCGGTTACGCCACACCCAAACTGGAAGTGCGTGTTGGTGTTTTTGATGCGCAAAACCGCCTGCTTATGGTGCGCGAAGTGCTGGACAGCAACCGCTGGACCGTACCCGGCGGCTGGACTGATGTGAACCTGACAGCATCTGAATGTGCGGCCAAAGAAGTGTGGGAAGAAACCGGCTATACAGTGCGGATTACCAAATTGGCCATGGCGCTGGATCGGGCCCGCCAAGGGCATATGCCACCAGAACCTTTTTCTGTAACCAAGCTCTTTTTTCTGGGTGAAATAACAGGCGGCACGCCAACCACAAGTATTGAAACAAGCGAGGTCGGCTTTTTTGCGCAGGATAATATCCCGCAGGATATTTCAACCGGGCGGATTACACCGCACGAAATAACCCGGCTTTTTGCACATCATGCAAATCCGGAACTGCCTACAGATTTTGACTGAATAAGGAATCTGACATCAGGATAGATATTCTCAAAACCCTGATGTCAGAACTTTCCTTTTTTAAGCAATCATCGGTTGGATGTGGGAAAACTGGCGCTCAAACCGCGCACGATCTTCTGTTGAAAGACGAACAGTAATGTCTGTCTGTTCATCCTTGTCTTCCCGCGCAACCACTTCACCGTGCTGGTAAAGCCAGGCCGAGGCAGCTCCGTCTGCCAATGGTAAACGGTAACGCACCGTTTCCATACCTTCTGTAATACGCGCATCAATACGCGCCAGAAGTGTTTCCAGCCCATCCCCCGTAATGGCGGAAATGGCAATGGTATCTTCTGTTTGCGGAATGGCTTCTGGGCCGCCCAGCAGATCAACCTTGTTCAGCACTTCAATCATGCGTTCCGGCCAATCCTGCTCCAGCATGTCATCCTTTGCCATGCCTTCCAGCACGCCAAGCACATCTTTTTTCTGGGATGCGCTATCTGGATGCGCCACATCGCGCACATGCAGGATAATGTCTGCCTCTGCCACTTCTTCCAACGTGGCACGGAAGGCCGCAATCAGCTCCGTTGGCAGATCACTGATAAATCCTACCGTGTCAGACAGAATAACTCTGCGGCCAGAGGGCAGATCAATCGCGCGCATGGTTGGATCCAGCGTCGCAAAAAGCTGATCCTGCGCATATACGGTGGCACCGGTCAGTGCATTGAACAGTGTGGATTTACCGGTGTTGGTATAGCCCACCAAAGCCACCACCGGAAAAGGTACGCGTTTACGCGCCTGCCGGTGCAAGCCACGTGTGCGCCGCACCTGCTCCAGATCTTTTTTAAGCCGCACGATACGATCACCGATCATACGCCGGTCAGCTTCAATCTGGGTTTCACCGGGGCCGCCAAGAAAGCCAAAGCCACCGCGCTGGCGTTCAAGATGAGTCCACAACCGCACAAGACGGGAACGCTGATATTCCAGATGCGCAAGTTCAACCTGCAAGGTGCCTTCCTTTGTGGCGGCACGGGCACCAAAAATATCCAGAATAAGGCCGGTACGATCTATAACCTTACAACCGCATTCTGTTTCCAGATTACGCTGCTGTGCGGGGCTTAGCTTTGCATCCACCACCACCACATCAACCTGATCTGCCTTAACGGCAATACGCAGGGAATCTACCTGCCCTTTGCCTAACAGGGTGGCGGAACGCCTGCTGCGCAGAAGCAATACATCTTTGCGCACAATAACCAGCCCGATTGAGGCTGTAAGCCCCACGGCTTCTTCCAACCGTGCTTCTGCGGCCCGCACATCCTGCCCGTGGGCAGAACGCTCCCACGGCAGAATAACTGCCGCGCGGGTTGCTACTTTCTTTTTCTTTTCAGAGAAACTCGTCGCCAAGAGAAAGGTCCCTGTCTGCCTGCGCATCGGCAGTGTTGGAATCGGAAATATTGACAGGAATGCTGGGCATTACCGTGCTGATGGCATGCTTGTAGATAAGCTGGGTTTGTTCATCACGCCGTAAAAGAACAACCTCATCATCAAACCATGTAATAAATCCCTGTAACTTAACGCCGTTCACCAAAAACACAGTAACAGCCGCGCGTGAGCGCCGGATCTGGTTCAGGAACGCATCCTGCACGTTATATGCACTCTCTTTTTCCACAGTGGAGGCCCTATTCCGTTCTCATTATTATATTTTAGCCGGACTGCCTGCCTAAAGCCTGCAACCTTGAAACATGTCAGCCCGCGCCTCGTTCCTCAGATGTTACACCAAGCTGCTTAAGTTTGCGATGCAAAGCGCTGCGCTCCATACCCACAAACAGCGCCGTGCGGCTGATATTTCCACCAAAGCGCAAAAGCTGGGCTTGCAGATACTGGGTTTCAAACAGATCGCGGGCTTCTCGCAAAGGCAAGGCCATAACATCTGTTGAAGCATCAAACTTCAGCAATGCGGGCGCACTTTCGCCCACAGTAGAGGGCAGCATATCTGCCCGAATGGGTTCCTGGCTGCTACCGGGCTGCATAATCAGCACGCGTTCCATCAGGTTGCGCAGTTCACGCACATTGCCTGGCCAATCATAGGCCTGAAGGGCCGCAACAGCATCGGGCGAGAGTTCACGCGTGGGCAAACCAGCCATTTCTGCAGCCCGGCGTAAAAACATTGCCGCAAGACCGGGAATATCATCCCGCCTTTCCCGCAGCGCAGGCATACGCAGCGGCACAACAGCCAGCCTGTAATACAGATCTTCCCGGAAACGCCCCGCCATAATTTCGGCTTGCAAATCACGGTTGGTGGTTGCCAATACGCGCACATCCACTTTAACGCGGGCATCACCACCCAGACGTTCAAATGTCTGATCCTGCAAGGCTCTTACAATCTTGCCCTGCGTTTCCAGCGGCATGTCTGCCACTTCATCCAGCAACAGCGTGCCACCATGCGCACGCTCCAGCACCCCGGTGCGGCGCCCCACGCCTTCCGTGCCACCTTCAAGCCCGAACAGTTCTTCCTCAAACCGTCCCGGTGCAAGAGTGGCGCAGTTAAGCGCTACAAAAGGGCCATCTTCCCGCTTGGAGCGGGCATGAATCATACGGGCGGCCACTTCCTTGCCAGACCCCGGCCCTCCGCTAATCAACACGCGGGAACCTGTGGGCGCCACTTTTTCTATCTGGTTTCTCACAGCGGCAATCTGGGCGCTGTTTCCATACAGCTCCGTATCCTGCCCGGCCTTTATGCGCAGCTCTTCGTTCTCACGCGCCAGCCGCGAGGCCTCCAGCGCACGCCGCACAATAACCAGCAGACGGTCTGCCTGAAATGGCTTTTCTATAAAATCGTAAGCACCATGCTGGAGCGCTGCCACGGCTGTTTCAATTGTGCCATGGCCAGAAATCATGACAACCGGAACCGAGGGTTCCTCGGCCTTCATGGCTTGCAGGATAGCCAAGCCATCCATATCCGAACCCTGTAGCCAGACATCCAGAATAACCAGTGATGGCCTGCGCGCCCTAAAAGCAGCCAATGCCGTATCAGCACTGGCAGCTACACGCGTATCATAACCTTCATCACTCAGAATGCCTTCAATCAGCATTCTGATATCGGGTTCATCATCAACAATCAGGATTTCATGCGCCATGGTTGTCTTTCACCGACAAAATCAGAGTAGCCACAGTTCCTCTTTCTCCCGCTTTGTCTTCCAGACGCACTGTTCCACCATGATCTTCCATGATCTTTTTCACAATAGCCAAACCTAAACCAGTACCCTTGGCTTTGTGCGTCACATAAGGTTCCGTCAGACGGTTTCTGTCATCCGATGGAAGTCCAACTCCGTTATCTGCCACTTCTATGGCGATATCTTCTGCCCCTTCTATAATCCGAACCGATACTTCACCCTTGCTCGCAGGTGCCTGATCTGTAGCTTCGCCTTGTCTGGCCGTCATGGCAATGGCATCCGCCGCATTCTGCAAAAGATTAATAAGTGCCTGACTTATCAATCTTCTATCACATCGTGCTTTGGGGCCTCTGTCTGGAATATCCAGATGATAGGCAATTTCGGGGTGTGCGTTTCTTTGCAGAACCAGCACCTCACGCACAATACGCGAAATATCCTCATCTTTCATGACAGGCTGCGGCATACGTGCAAAGGCCGAAAACTCATCCACCATACGCCCGATATCCCCCACCTGCCGCACGATTGTATCTGCACATTGCGAAAATGTATCGGGATCGGAAGTAATTTCTTTTAGAAAACGCCGCTTTAGCCGTTCTGCAGCAAGCTGGATGGGCGTGAGCGGATTCTTGATTTCATGCGCAATACGCCGCGCCACATCGGCCCATGCGGCTTTACGTTGCGCCTGTTGCAGGGCCGTAATGTCATCAAATGTCATCACATACCCTTCAGTAATCGTACCGCGCAGTTCTGCCCCCAAACGCACCAGCAAGGTGCGCTGGCTGGCCTGCTGGCCTATCTGAATCTCGCGCGTAAGCACGGCATCTGGCGTTGCGCGCGCTTCCTGCAAGAACTCGGCAAACTCTGGCACACGTTGGGCCAAGGGTTCACCAATGGCATCCATCAGATCGGTTTGCAGCAAAACACAGGCTGCGCGGTTAGGCAGTTCGATGTTCTGCTTCACATCCAGCCCGATCACACCGGCTGAAACGCCAGAAAGCACAGCCTCCGTAAACCGTCGACGCTCATTGATCTGGCCATATGCTGCCATCAATTCCGAACGCTGACTGGCCAGTTCTTCTGTCATGCGGTTAAAGGCGCGGGAAAGGCTGGCGACTTCATCATCCCTGTCATTTTCAGGCACATGAACACCCAAATCCCCCTCACTCACCCGGCGTGCAGCTACGCTCAGCAAACCCAGCGGGCGGGCAATCTGGTTTGCCAATGCCAGCCCGATCAAGGCTGCGGCCGCAAGCACCAGCAACGCCACCAACGCAAAGATCATGACAAATGTCAGCTGGATCTTGGCGCGGTTGTTACTCAGCCGCTTGTAATCCGACACCACCTTTTCCGTACGGTGCATGTGCTCCAGAATGGTTGGATCAACCAGCCGGGTAATCACCAGCATAAGCGCTGGCGTTTGGGAAAGTTCCACCACTGCGCGCACTGTGCGTTCATCTGGAGAATCCAGAATGGCCACATCGTTTGAGCGCGCCATAACCGTGGCTGCGGGGGGAGGCAGTTCCTGCAAATATCCGGTGCGGCTCATCAACCCGCCAGCCGCCACAACTTTGTTGGTGATGGGGTCATACACCAAGGCTTCTGTCAGCCCGCGCATGGTGGCCTGACTGTCCAGCATTTGCGCCAAGGCATCGTGATCCTGAAACAGATCCATACCGCTGGCAGCCAGTTCGTTCTGGGCGCTCATGATGTAATTGGCCATCGAGAACGCATCTGTGCGGATATTGGCGTTGTGCTCCACCAGATAACCGCGAGAAGCCTGTAAGGCCTCGTTCAGGGCTGTGTTAACCCGGTCTGAAAACCAGATCTGAATTCCGTAATGGAAAAATAGCGTTGCAAAGGCGCCCACAACCAGTGTGGGGGCCACTGCCACAATACCAAACAGTGTAACCAGCCGCACATGCAGCCGCGCTCCTGCCAACCCTTTCCGATGCTCACGCACCATAGGGCCAATACGGATAGCCAAGGCCACCACAAGCAGGGCCAGCACCATACCGTTTAGAAACAGCAATAAAGGCTCAATCAGGGAATAATGCCCGAAGGACATCCCGCCCGAAAGCACCACAAATGTGGCAAACCCCAAACACAAAGCCAATGCGGCAAGTGTAATGGCAACGGTTTTACGTTCTAGAGAACGCAAAAGCCAATGCAGACGTGTGCGAGAAAGAAGGTGCCTGAGGGAGAACAGAAACTGCTTCATGCCTGAACGTCAGACTACGCCACGAACGACAGGAATCTCAAGGTCTCGAATTTTTTTACGCAATGTATTTCGGTTTAGCCCCAGCATGGCCGCCGCCTTGATCTGGTTGCCGCGTGTTTCGGCCAATGTCATCTGAATAAGCGGCCGTTCAACTTCCGCAATAATTCGGGCGTGCAGATCATGCAGCGGCACACCATCCCGCCCCGCCTCCAGATAACGTGCGATGTGGCGGGAAACAGATTCAGACAAAGGCTCCGCTGCCATCACACTATTGGGAATCGGATCATGCGCCAAAGGCTCGGCCAGTTCCGCATCAATCACATCACCTGTAATGGTTTCCTGAGAATACAGGGCCACAATACGGCGGATGAGATTTTCCAGTTCGCGCACATTGCCCGGCCAGCGCCAAGCCTGAAGCCGTGTAATGGCACTTTCGTCCAGTATTCTGTACGTTCCACCTTCATCCCGACACTGGGAGAGAAAATGCCGCGCCAGCAGCGGAATATCTTCCAGCCTTTCCCGCAAGGGTGGCAAACGCAAGGGCACCACATTCAGGCGGTAATAGAGATCTTCACGGAAAGTACCGGCCTGAATGGCCTGCCGTAAATCTCTGTGCGTGGCGGCTATAATACGCACATCTGCACGCAAGGGCGTGGTGCCCCCTACCGTGGTAAACTCACCTTCCTGCAAGACACGCAGCAAACGGGTTTGCGCTTCCTGCGGCATGTCTCCAATTTCATCTAAAAACAGCGTGCCGCCTGTGGCCTGTTCAAATCGCCCGGGCATACGGCCTTGCGTACCCCCACGCTCATATCCAAACAGTTCACTTTCAATCTGTTTGCGCGGGATAGCCGCCATATTAACGGCCACAAAAGGCCCGCTCCGGCGCCGACCATATTCATGCAGCGCATGGGCGACCAGCTCCTTACCCGTACCGCTTTCCCCCGAAATCATGACCGTGAGGTCAGACGTAGTCAGGCGGGCAATGCTGCGATAGATCCCCTGCATAACAACAGACTGCCCGATTAAAGGCAGGCGTTCTTCTGGTGGTTGATCTGCTGCGGGTTTTTCGGCTTCCTGCACTGGTGTTGTGAGCGCCCTTGCCACAACCGCCAGCAGTTCCTTCAAATCAAACGGTTTGGCCAGATATTCAAACGCACCCCGCTGCGTGGCTTTTACGGCTGTTGTCAGGGTTGATTGTGCGCTCATGACAATCACGCGTAGATCGGGCCGAAATTGGCGAATACGCGTTACCAGATCCAGCCCGCTGCCATCTGGCATGATCACATCTGTAATTACCAGATCGCCCTCACCTTCTTGCACCCATTGCCAGAGCGTGTTGACGGAAGGCGTGGTTTGCACCTGATAGCCAGCCCGACCCAATGCCTGCCCCAGCACAGTACGAATAGAACGGTCATCATCAGCAACAAGAATAGTGGGCAGCGGTGTCATGACGTCTCAAACCAGATAAAAGCTGAAAAACAGAACTATTGAGCAAAGGGGCGTATCACCCCGAATGGCTCATATGATCGACAATCGGCAGAAATAAGCTGATTTCTGTGCAGCCGGGGCGGCTTTCCACTTCGATAACGCCGCCGTGGTCATCCATCACCTTACCAACCAAGGCCAGCCCCAGCCCGCTCCCGTTTATCTTTGTTGAGACAAACGGTTCGAACAAATGCGGGCGCACTGTTTCGGAAATACCTGGGCCCGTATCCCGCACAGTAACCACCAATGGAAGATGCCGCCATTGCGCCGTGCCGGGCACAGCCACCCGAATACCGGGGCGATAGCTGGTAAGCAACGTAATCTCCCCTTCTTTATCGGTGTTGCGTATGGCCTCGGCCGCGTTTTTTACCAAATTGAGCAACACCTGCACCAACCTGTCCCTATCCCCCCACACATGGGGCAAAGAGGGATCATAACGCTCTACAATCTTGATGCCTTTGGCAAACCCATTGCTGGCCAGCAGGCGCACATGCTCCAGTATTCTATGAATATTGAGCGCCCGGAAATCGAGTTGCGCTTCACCAAACATGCCCATGCGGTCAACCAGCGCATCAATCCGGTCAACTTCATCACAAATCAGAGTGGCCAGATCACGGTCCGCTTCCGTTACGGCCTGCTCTAACAACTGTGCGGCCCCTTTAATGCCAGACAAAGGGTTACGCACTTCATGCGCCAACATGGCGGCCAGCCCGGAAACACTGCGTGCCGCAGAACGATACGCAAGCTGCTGGTCCAACATCCGGGCTGCGGCGGGCTCATGAAATGTCAGCAGAATGATGTCTGGATAATCTGGCACATCGGCAGCCTGAACACTCACACCCTCATGATGAAAGCGCGGGGAACTGAACAGCAGTTCATGCTCTGTCACACTCCCGCCACGGGTGCGCACATGTTCAAGCAGCAGATAAACCGGGTGATCCTGAGCAACCACTTCTGCCAAGCCGCCGTGCCGCAACTGATGGCGAGACATGCCAAAAAACTCTTCCGCCGCCATATTGGCCGCAAGAATTGTATTTTGTGGCCCTATTTCCAAAACCGGAACGGGCAGACTGTCCAGAACAAGCGCCGCATCGGGCTGAGCAACCCCATGCGCTGCTTTTGGCTTCACGCCGCCTGAACCTGATCTTGCTGTTGCGCCATAGCGTGGCGGGAAACCCGTGGTTCTCGCACCGCACCAGCCGCAATTTGCTGATCATAAAAATCAGTAATCATGGCAATGGCTTCTTGTGGCGTTTCTATCCGGTTAAACGCGGCACGGAATGAGGCCGAGCCATGCAGCCCAGCCGAATACCAAGACACATGCTTACGTGCCAGCCGCAGGCCGGGGCGCTGGCCAAAGTGCTCCAGCATCATATTATAATGCTCCAGCACAATGGCTTTTTCTTCCGGCAATGCGGGATCTGGTATTTCCTGCCCCGTGCGCAAAGCGTGTGCCACCTGCGCCAAAAACCACGGGCGCCCGTAACAGCCGCGCCCGATCATCACCCCATCTGCACCAGATTGGGCCAAGGCTTCCCGCGCATCTCCAACGGTAAGAATGTCACCATTCACGATAACGGGCAGATCTACCGCTTCCTTTACATTTTTCACAAAGGCCCAGTTGGCTGTGCCGTTGTAAAACTGCTGGCGCGTGCGGCCATGCACTGTAATCATGCGGATACCGACATCCTGCGCAATCCGGGCTAGCTCCGGTGCGTTCAGATGCTCATGGTCCCACCCCATGCGCATTTTAAGAGTAACGGGCACTGGCACGGCCTTTACCACAGCCGCCAACAAACGCTCGGCAGCACCTTCGTCCCGCATAAGGGCAGAACCGGCCATCTGGCCAACGGCCACTTTTTTAACCGGGCAGCCAAAGTTGATATCAATAAGATCTGCCCCACGGCCTACGGCAATACGTGCGGCCTCTGCCATGGCGTCTGGGTCGCACCCGGCAAGCTGCACGGCATTGGGGCCGCCAGCATCCGCCACTTCCGCCATACGCAGGGTGGTATCGTTTTCACGCACCATCGCCCAAGAGGCGATCATTTCAGAAACAACAAGACCAGCCCCCAACTTACGTGCCAGACGCCGGAACGGCAGATCTGTTACGCCAGACATGGGGGCCAGAATGACGGGGGTATCCAAAACAATACCGCCCAGATTAATGGGACGCAGGGTGGGTTGCGTATGCACTGTTATTTCCGTTTGCCTATGATTTAGGCAGAAATACAGCCACCTTGCGCCTTACGCAACATAAGAAACTGTAATGGCGCCCGCTTATGGCACCAGAACAGAAACCGTGGCCGTGCAGGCAATGCCTTCTTCACGCCCGGTAAAGCCCAGACGTTCGGATGTTGTGGCCTTCACGGAAATCCGATCTACATCCACTTCCAGCAAATCTGCCAGACGCTTGCGCATGGCTTCGGAATGCGGGCCAATTTTGGGGCGTTCGCAAATCAGGGTAAGATCAGCGTTCACCAGCATGCCGCCGCGTTCACGGATACGCTGGCCTGCGTGCACCAGAAAGCGGGCGCTATCTGCGTTTTTCCACTCATTCTGGCTGGGCGGGAAGTGGCGGCCAATATCACCTTCAGCCAACGCACCGTAAATGGCATCGCACAGCGCATGAATGCCCACATCGGCATCGGAATGCCCTGCCAGCCCTTTGGTATGTGGCACTGTAATGCCGCACAGGATGAGCGGACGCCCTTCCTCAAACGCATGCACATCGTAACCCAGCCCTACGCGCGGCAGAAGCGTGGGGCCGATCAGTCGTTCCAGACGCACCAGATCACCCTCATATGTCAGCTTGATATTGTCTTCATCGCCAGCCACCAGTGCTACGCTGAACCCTGCATCTTCCAGCAGCTTGGCATCATCCGTTGCACTTATGGATGCCGCACCACGGTGGAGATCTAAAAACAGGCCAAAGCGAAAGCCCTGTGGCGTTTGGGCGCGATAAAGATGATCCCGCGGCACGGTGCCATCAATCACACCATCTTTTTCCCGCTTGAGGGTATCCGCCACCGGCACCGCCGGAATAGCACCGGGATGCTGCTCCAGCGCAGAAACCACATTGCCGATCACCTGCGCGGTTACATATGGGCGGGCGCCATCATGCACCAGCACGATATCCGGCTTTTCGGCTTCTGGCAGTTTGTCCAGCGCTTCCAACCCTGCCCGCACGCTGGCCTGCCGGGTTTCACCCCCCGCGACTGGCGGCAGAATCTTCAACCCTTCCAACGCCTCGTTCAAGGAGGCAGGATCTCCGACCGGCTGAATAAAGGTGACATGAGGCAATAAGGCTTGCGCTGCATGACGGATTACGGGTTGTCCAGCCAGCAGCACATACTGCTTGGGAATGGAAGAACCCGTGGTGGCGGCATAACGACTGCCCGTACCGGCAGCCAAAAGAATGGCGGCTACTCGCATGCACGAAGCAATGCGGCGGGCAGCCTTGTCCGTCAAGCCTCAAAATAGGCAGGGCACAGCTTTATGCTTCAGGCGTGTGCTCTTTTTCTTGCGCAGGGCGATAAGCTTCCACCAAATATAGCGGGCGTTTTTTGGTTTCATTAAAAATACGACCGACATATTCACCTATCAGGCCGACTGTCATAAGCTGGATACCGCCTAAAAACAGGATAACAGCCATAAGGCTGGGATAACCTGCCACGCGATTGCCAAACAACAGGGTGCACCCAACAATCCAGATACCGTAGCACACGGCCAGTATGGAAATACCAAGCCCCATATATGTGCTTAACTGAAGCGGCAGCACTGAAAACGAAGTAATGCCCTCTAGCGCAAAGTTCCATAAAGACCAGTAATTAAAACTGCTCTTTCCCGCAGAACGTGGGGCGCGATCATACAAAACGGCGCGGGATGGAAAGCCAACCCAGGCGAACAGCCCTTTCATGAACCTATGGCGTTCACGCAGCAGCAGCAGGTTATCTACCAGCCTGCGGCTCATCAGCCGAAAATCACCCGTATCTGGCGGAATAACCACCTTATTGCCCAGCCGCTTCATCACACGGTAGAACATCCATGCTGTCAGCCGTTTGGGAATACTCTCCCCTTCCCGCGTATTGCGGCGGGCGTAAACGGTATCAACATCATCTGTCCATGCGGCAATCAGATCTGCAATAACTTCAGGCGGGTCCTGCAAATCGGCATCAATCACAATAATGCCGCGCGTACCCCGTGCATGATCCAACCCAGCTGTTAAGGCTATTTCCTTACCAAAATTGCGGGAGAGATTAACAACGCTTACCCGCCCATCCTGCTCTGCCAAAGCATACATATCCGCCAGCGTTTGGTCCCGCGAGCCATCGTTGACGTAAACAACCTCCCACGGTGCGCCAACACCTTCCATAACGGCAGATAACCGCTGATGAAAAGTCCGTAGAACTTCCTGTTCATTATAACAGGGCACAACCACGCTGAACGCTGGCGAAAAACCAGTTGGCAAAGTTTTTTCCTTTAATTCTGCACTCAACCAAAGGTTTCCATATCAAGCAATATATCTTGCTTACCGAAGCACCTTTAAGCATTTACTCTATATGAGATAGGTAAATACAAAAACATCAAATATAATGATAACATGTTTTCTCACCCCCAATGTTGTCAAATACGCAACAGGAGGAAATAAATCTGTAATACTCTTTTATTCCAAGGCCCGCATAGCTTTAGAAGAAAATTACCAAAGAGTATGTTAATTTACTTTTAATATCTTTCTCTTTCAGAAGCGACATGACCTCAGAGCCTAGAGGGATCGAAGAACCCTTGATTGACGCGGATTTCTCACACTTGAGGCAATTTCGGGTCATTTTGTAGAATTCAGTCATCCCACAGGAGCCCGATCTGGAATATTGACGATATTCTGCTTCTGGCGGCGGGTTCTGAACGCAGTGAGGGTGTCACGGCCTGAGAAGGCAGTGTTGGTGGAAGCTATGTGGTCTGTGCACTGTCTGTTTCTTCAGATGGCCTGCCGGAGCCTTCGCAATCGTGCATGAGCGAGGGCGAATTCGTGCTGACAGGGGAACATGTCCGGCATGAACAGGACAATCCGACGGACGCTGAGCGTTACACGTGTCGCGATTTTGAGCAGTCGTGCGCGTATGGTGCCACAGGTCGCCGTCTCCAGGCTGGTCTGGCCAAGGGCCAGTCTTTGCAGAGCGGTCAGCAGGACATAGGCTGCGGCCGAGAACCACAGCCGGAGCTGGTTGGCCCGGATGGTGTGGGACGAGGTCCTGTCTGAGAACAGATCCATCTGGCATTCCTTGATGCGGTTTTCCATATCCCCGCGTGCGCAGTAAATCTGTTCGTAGAGATGGCGGGGGTCGGACATTCCCTGCGGTAGCGTGGTGACAATAAAGCGATGATAGCGGTTGCCGTGGCGCCATTCGGCCTTGGCCACGACCCGCCTGCGGCGCGTCCAGCTGTCCTTTGTGATCCAGTCAAAGGAGGCGAAACCGCGCGCAGCTCTGCCTGTCGTGGCGGCTTCGTCACGAACCTCAGCGGACAAAGAGGCAATCCGGTCATACAGGCGGGTGTTGCCTGCAAGCCCGAACAGGAAGTCAACGTGGTTGTCTTCGCACCATGTCATCAGACTGTCCCGGGCGAAACCGCTGTCCCCACGCACCAGGATACGCACCCGGGGCCAGCGGTTCCTAATCTGCTCCACGATCCGGCTGATGTCTGCCAGTGCTTCCTTCCCCGGGTCCCGGTCTGCCGTGCGCAGGGTGGCGCTCAGGAGATGGTCTCCGCAGAAGATGTATAACGGCAGATAGCAGTTATGGCCGTAATACCCATGAAAGGCCCGGCCTTCCTGATGGCCATGGATACGGTCATCGGTGGCATCCACATCCAGAACGATCCGGGCGGGTGCGCGCTCATGCTGGTCCATGAAGAGCGTCACGAACAGGGTAGCCAGGGCCTCATGATCAGCAATGATGCGGCAGTAACGATCTGCCTTGTGGCCACTGCGCTCCAGCCGGTTCAGCGTGGATTTTCCTGCCAGTGCTGCGCAGTTTGCCCGGCCTCCTGACAGACGGCCCGAGGCCAGACCAAAGATCAGGTCATGCCGCAGGGCATCGTGATCATTGAGATCTTCATAGCCCAGTGCCAGGCCCATGATCCGCTGACGGACAAGGTCTTCAACCCGGTATTCCACAAAGCCGGGATGCCGCTTATCGCGAAAACAGGCAGCAAAGCGGCGGCTGAGACCCAGAATGTCATCAGCCTGCTTCACCAGAATGACGCCCCCATCCGAACTCATGCGACCCCCGTCAAAACGGGCCACAACACGCCGTCCACAGGAGGCTGGAAATTCATACGCGCCTGCGCTACACTCTGTCTGCATCGGGTTTTCTTATAGCTTACGAAAATTTCTTTTACACAAAATAGACTTTTTCATAATCTAACCCGATGTACAACCCTTCTGTGAGATTTCCGCGTTGAGTTTGAGGTGCGGCTTTTTCCTGTAAAACCTTTAAGACAAAGCCCTGCTTTTTCATGAAATTTTCATTGGCTTTTGAGCGATAGACCGTGCCCGCCCTTGTGCGACAACTTTGCCGGTTTGTCTTGCCAAGCCCGATCTGGAGGGATCGAAGAACCGTTGGTTGATGCGCCTGGCTCGTGATTTCAGGCTTTTGGCGATTTGATTGACGGTTTTTGGGGTAGCTTTTGATCTGCGTTTTGAGCAGATCGGGGACTGCCGTCCCGCTGGATGACTACGCGCTCGCGTTCAACCTTTCGAGGAAGAGGAAGCGGCGCATGTTGTAGACGATATTGGCCAGCCCGATCCTCATGGTGGCCCGGGTGATACCGACAGTTCGGATGAACAACCCCGTCTGTGATTTCTGGTCGGCAAAGACGTGCTCGACGCGTGATCGGATCACGGACTTTCCAGCATTCGATTTCTGGATATGTCGGGGCATAGGCTTGAGATGCGGCTTTTTTCTGTGAACCTTTGAGACAAAACCCTCTTTGTCCATGAAGTCCTCATTCGCTTTCGAGCGATAAGCTGGAGGGTTCGAAAAACCCTCTGGTTTTAGGTCTCTCTCTGTGATTCCCTCTTTTGTGTGATGATTGGGGGGATGGCTCATGAAACAGTCTGGTTTTTTTGATGTTGAAGAGCGGCTTGCTCGGTTGAGTGGGCTTGGTGACCAACTTGAAGCATTTTCCCGGACTGTGGATTTTGAGGCGTTCCGCCCTGATCTGGAGCAGGCTCTGGCCTATTCAGACAGGAGCAAAGGCGGCCGTCCGCCGTTTGATCCGGTGCTGATGTTCAAAATCCTAGTCATCCAGACGCTGAACAATCTGTCCGACGACCGAACGGAGTATCTGATCAATGACCGTCTCTCTTTCATGCGCTTTCTTGGTCTGGGGCTTTCGGACCGCGTTCCGGATGCCAAAACGATCTGGTTGTTTCGTGAGCGTCTGACCGAGGCAGGCGCCATCCAGCAGCTGTTCGAGCGCTTTGACGCCACCCTGCGTAACGCTGGGTATCTGCCGATGTCCGGCCAGATCCTGGATGCCACGCTGGTGGCAGCGCCAAAGCAGCGCAATACCAACGGGGAGAAAGAGGATCTTCGTGAAGGGCGGATCCCACAGGACTGGCAGGACAAGCCGGCAAAGCTGTCCCACAAGGACAGGCACGCCTGCTGGACGCTGAAGTTCACGAAGGCAAAGCGGCAGGAGGACGGGACGCTCCCGGCCACGGACCTCGCCATTCCGTTCTTTGGTTACAAATCACAGGTATCGATAGCGGTGCCGGGTTTGATGCCATGGAGAAAGTCAGAGAAGCGCAGGCTTCGAAAACGTGCTTGTGGATCAGACCCGGTTCCCGGCATGCCGGGAACCGGGTCTATACTGTCAGGATGAACCAGGCCGGTTCGGGGCTAAAATCCCTGAGAGATCCGCCGATCGTCTCGTCTTCGTGAAGCATGAACCCGGCCCGGCCGCGCTGACGGGGCAAGAGTAACATGATTGTGGCGTCTGCTTTGAGTGAAGTTGATCGGCCACGAATGACACACCTGACTGTGACCGCAGCGTTGGTTCCCTCACCAGAAAGGATCGACCATGACATTCCGTACCATTGGTATTGATCTGGCCATTCGCGGAGATCACCTCGCTCAGATCTATGACGATGGCCGCCCTAATGGCCGTGCAATTCGTTTCAGGCATGATCAGCCCTCACTTGCCGCCTTTGTTCAGACTGCCGTGATGGGGCTGAGGGCGGATGACCACATTCAGGCCATCATGGAGCCAACCGGTATGAGCTGGTTTCCTGTTGCCCACCACCTTGCGGATGCTGGCGTCACCGTAGCCCGCGTCAAGGGAAAGCGGGTCAAGGCTCTACGCAGTTACCTTTCCGAACACGCCAAAACAGATATGGCTGATGCCCAGATCCTGGCGGCCATGCCATCATTTGGTGGACCACGCCTTGATCCAGTCCATATTCCGGATCCACGAAGCCACGCTCTTCAACGTCTGACCAAACAGAGAAGCCGCTTTCAGAACGAGATCGCGGATGCCAGGCGGCGTTTGCTTGATCTCATTCGTTGGGCATCCCCCAGGCTTGAAGCAGTCTTGCCCGACTTAGGAACGCGGCTCTCTTTGGCCCTGTTGCAGAAATGGTTTCACCCCTCGGATGTTTTGAAGGCGCGTCGTACGACGCTCGCCAAATATGTTGCAGCCCATGCGGGAGGGAACCATCCGCGCAGTGGGCCCTTTGTGGAAACGCTGATCACAGGGTTGCGTGAAGCGGCGCAATACGCTCAGGACCTTCATGGGACACACATTGATTTTTCGGAACTGCAGTTCGAGATCGCGATGGAAATTAAGAATGTTCTGGCGAAAATTCAGACTGTTGGAGATCTTGAGCGGCATATTGCTGACCTCTACAAACACCTCGACCCACAGGGTCTTGTGCTCAGTATTCCGGGTGTCGGCCGTCATCTCGCGCCGACCCTGATTGGTATCTTGCAGAACATTGAGCGGTTTCATTCTGAAAAACATTTACGGGGTTTTTGTGGCCTGTTTCCCAGAAGGGCTGATAGTGGTGGTGTGGAGCGAGCGGGCCAGACCCTGACCCAGGGTGGCAATAACCGCATCAAACAAGCACTTTATCTTGCTGCTGATACGGCACGAAAAACAGATCCTGAACTGGCAGAACTTTATTGGAGGCTGATGACAGTGAAAGGTCATCATCACAAACAGGCTTTATGTGCCGTTGCCAATCGTATTGTGAACCGGATCTTCAGCGTTCTCAAACGAGGAAAGCCTTACGAAGTGCGCGACAGGGAGGGAAACAGCATCACCCTCTCTGAAGCAAAAGCCATCATTCTGGAGCGCTATACCGTTGGAGAAAACATCAGAGCAGGACGTCGTTCCAATCGGATTGAAAAGACTCCCTGAAACCGCAAAAATCGCTTGCGCTCCTGGTACAAGATCATGTTTCCATCGATCGAAAATACCGGTTCATCCGGAAATGGAAAACAACGCATGCCGCCGCCAGTGATGGCGCGCGATTGAGAGAGGGCCTGCTGGATAAAACCAATACGGCCTCAACGCTGATTTCTCACACTTGAGGCAATTTCGGGTCATTTTGTAGAATTCAGTCATCCCACAGGAGCCCGATCTGGAATATTGACGATATTCTGCTTCTGGCGGCGGGTTCTGAACGCAGTGAGGGTGTCACGGCCTGAGAAGGCAGTGTTGGTGGAAGCTATGTGGTCTGTGCACTGTCTGTTTCTTCAGATGGCCTGCCGGAGCCTTCGCAATCGTGCATGAGCGAGGGCGAATTCGTGCTGACAGGGGAACATGTCCGGCATGAACAGGACAATCCGACGGACGCTGAGCGTTACACGTGTCGCGATTTTGAGCAGTCGTGCGCGTATGGTGCCACAGGTCGCCGTCTCCAGGCTGGTCTGGCCAAGGGCCAGTCTTTGCAGAGCGGTCAGCAGGACATAGGCTGCGGCCGAGAACCACAGCCGGAGCTGGTTGGCCCGGATGGTGTGGGACGAGGTCCTGTCTGAGAACAGATCCATCTGGCATTCCTTGATGCGGTTTTCCATATCCCCGCGTGCGCAGTAAATCTGTTCGTAGAGATGGCGGGGGTCGGACATTCCCTGCGGTAGCGTGGTGACAATAAAGCGATGATAGCGGTTGCCGTGGCGCCATTCGGCCTTGGCCACGACCCGCCTGCGGCGCGTCCAGCTGTCCTTTGTGATCCAGTCAAAGGAGGCGAAACCGCGCGCAGCTCTGCCTGTCGTGGCGGCTTCGTCACGAACCTCAGCGGACAAAGAGGCAATCCGGTCATACAGGCGGGTGTTGCCTGCAAGCCCGAACAGGAAGTCAACGTGGTTGTCTTCGCACCATGTCATCAGACTGTCCCGGGCGAAACCGCTGTCCCCACGCACCAGGATACGCACCCGGGGCCAGCGGTTCCTAATCTGCTCCACGATCCGGCTGATGTCTGCCAGTGCTTCGTTCCCCGGGTCCCGGTCTGCCGTGCGCAGGGTGGCGCTCAGGAGATGGTCTCCGCAGAAGATGTATAACGGCAGATAGCAGTTATGGCCGTAATACCCATGAAAGGCCCGGCCTTCCTGATGGCCATGGATACGGTCATCGGTGGCATCCACATCCAGAACGATCCGGGCGGGTGCGCGCTCATGCTGGTCCATGAAGAGCGTCACGAACAGGGTAGCCAGGGCCTCATGATCAGCAATGATGCGGCAGTAACGATCTGCCTTGTGGCCACTGCGCTCCAGCCGGTTCAGCGTGGATTTTCCTGCCAGTGCTGCGCAGTTTGCCCGGCCTCCTGACAGACGGCCCGAGGCCAGACCAAAGATCAGGTCATGCCGCAGGGCATCGTGATCATTGAGATCTTCATAGCCCAGTGCCAGGCCCATGATCCGCTGACGGACAAGGTCTTCAACCCGGTATTCCACAAAGCCGGGATGCCGCTTATCGCGAAAACAGGCAGCAAAGCGGCGGCTGAGACCCAGAATGTCATCAGCCTGCTTCACCAGAATGACGCCCCCATCCGAACTCATGCGACCCCCGTCAAAACGGGCCACAACACGCCGTCCACAGGAGGCTGGAAATTCATACGCGCCTGCGCTACACTCTGTCTGCATCGGGTTTTCTTATAGCTTACGAAAATTTCTTTTACACAAAATAGACTTTTTCATAATCTAACCCGATGTACAACCCTTCTGTGAGATTTCCGCGTCAACGGTCTTATGTGGACGGCCGTTTAAGCGCAATACCTCACATTGTTCTCCCGATGTCATTTCTAAAACGTATTATTCTACTGGCGGATGATGCATACCGATTTAACGTGAAGACCCGGTCAGATGCGCTCTTATGTCCGGCCTGTTTATGCGACTTTATGCGCTGGCCATCATGGGTGTGCGCTCACGTGTCAGGCACCAATCTGGTATCACGTGCTCAGGGGCACAGACGGTCGAACGGTATGGCCTGAACTGTTGCTGAATGACTGTCTTCCCATCACGTCGGTTCGTACATACTGCCGGATCTACCGGAGCAAGCTCCGGTGTCCATCGTTCTGCTGGTGCAGGTCAGCCTGCTGAAACACTGACACCAGCCGGACGATAGATCTCTTTACGTGACAACAACGCCCAGATGATACGAGCCATTTTATTGGCAAGTGCAACTGTTGCCAGACGCCTTGGACGACGCGCCATGAGTTCGCATAGCCACTGACCCGCAGCGCTATCCCACTTATGGGCACGATGAAGCATGGCCGTCGCACCAAGAACCAGCAACGTTCTTATCTGCCGATTGCCCGTTTTGGTAATCCTTCCCAGACGGGTTTTACCGCCGGTAGAATGCTGACGAGGCACAAGCCCCAGCCAGGCGGCAAAATGGCGCGCAGAGGCGAAAGAGCCAATATCCGCGACCGAGGCGACAATCAGAGAAGCCGTTATAGGACCGACCCCAGGGATGGTCATCAACCGACGCGCATCGTCATCGCTTTTTGCACGCGCCCGGATCTGCACTTCCAAAGCATCAATGCTCTGAGCGACCTTTTCATAATGCTCAAATAACAACATGGCACTCTGCTTCATGGCAGCAGGCAGGTCGGCTGATGTCTCTATTTTTGCCATCAGTTCTGGCAGATGGCGTGTGCCCAGAGGGGCTATCAGCCCGAACTCGGAAGCAAGAGCCCGTAACGCATTACTCAGCATGGTCTGCTGTTTGACCAGAAGAGCGCGGGCAGAATGCACTGACAAGACACCTTGCTGCTCTTCGCTCTTGATCGGAACACACATCGTATCAGGATGAGTCGCCGCCATGCAGATCGCAGCCGCATCAACAGCGTCATTTTTCTTGCCTTTTTTGACAAATGATTTGACCCGATCAGGAGGAACCAGTCTGACATCATGACCAATCCTGCTGATCACCCGTGCCCAGTAATGAGCTGACCCGCAGGCTTCCAGAACAACTTCACATGGGTCAAGTTTTGCAAAAAATGCTGAAACTTCACTGCGACCAAGCTTGCGCTTGAAAACGCACTTTCCATTTGCGTCAGCCCCATGAGCCTGAAAAACGGATTTGGCAATATCAAGGCCAATTATGCTAGCTTTCATACGGGCGGTCTCATCCTGATGGTCAGTGAACCTCCATCATGGCACATTGATGCCGCAGGGAGGCCGTCCACCCCATCTGGGCCGACACCGCGTATCGCTCGAAAGCCAATGAGGACTTCATGGAAAAGGAGGGCTTTGTCTCGAAGGTTCACAGGAAAAAGCCGCATCTCAAGCCTATGCCACGCCATATCCAACGGTCCAATGCAGGGAAGTCGGTGATCCGCTCGCGTGTCGAGCATGTCTTTGCCGATCAGAAATCACAGACAGGGCTGTTCGTCCGAACAGTGGGTATCACCCGGGCCACAATGAGGATCGGCCTGGCCAATATTGTCTACAACATGCGCCGCTTCCTCTTCCTCGAGAGGTTGAATGCGGGCACGTAGTCACCCCGGTGGCGATACTCCCCGGTCTGCTCAAATCGCAGAGCAAAAATCAGGATAAGGAACCTGAAATCACGCACAAGAGCACTCAGTCAAAGGTTTTTCGAACCCTCCAGATGTATCAGCCCAAACGCTTGAGGCCGTATTGGTTTTATCTAACAGCCCCTCTCTCAATCGCGCACCATCACTGGCGGCGGCATCCGTCGTCTTCCATTTTCGGATGAACCGAAACTTCCGGTCGATGAAGACGTGGGATTTGTAGCCAAAGAACGGGATGGCGAGATCGCTCGACGGTATGGTTCCATCGTCCTGCCGCTTCGCCTTCGTGAACTTAAGTGTCTATCGTGCATGACGATCCTTATGCGACCTCTTTGCGGGCTTGTCCTGCCAGTCTTCTGGAATACGTCCTGCCCGGAGATCCGCTTTCTCAGCGTTCGTATTGCGCTGCTTTGGAGCAGCCACCAGTGTTGCATCCAGGATCTGGCCGGACATCGGGAGATAACCGGCGTTCCGCAGGGTCGCGTCAAATCGGTCAAACAGCCTTTCAATGGCACCCGCCTGTGTCAAACGCTCACGAAACAGCCAGACCGTTTTGGCATCCGGCACGCGGTCCGACAGCCCCAATCCCAGAAAGCGCATGAACGACAGGCGGTCGTTGATCAGATACTCTGTCCGTTCATCAGACAAATTGTTCAACGTCTGGATGACCAGAATTTTGAACATCAGCACTGGATCAAACGGCGGACGTCCGCCTTTACTTCCGTCCGAATAGGCCAGAGCCAGCTCCAGATCAGGGCGGAACACCTCAAAATCCACAGTCCGGGAAAAGGCCTCCAGCTGATCGCCAAGCCCGCTCAGCCGAGCAAGGCGCTCTTCAACATCAAAGAAACCAGGCTGCTTCATCTTCCACCATCCCCAATCAACGCCGAAGAAATGGAATCACACAGAACAGCTCAGAGACAAAGGGTTTTTCGAACCCTCCACCTTTAAAGAGCCTCCTTTTATTTATCTAAAAAATAACTATTTACAGGGTGCTTTTGTAAAATCGACTATCGCCATTTTATCTCTGACGCGCAAAACAAAAAACTTGTTGCGGGTTAATACATTGTATGAACATTTTTCCGCCAGTATATCGTTACGCTCTGTCCCCTCAATAAAAACTTCATCAACAAACCCATACATACCAATTCTGCGTTCGCCCCAATACCAACCATCACGTATGTATTTATCAACCAATGTTCCTATGATTTTATAAATACTCCGAGAATACTCTACCTGAGGAGCATAAGGAATTTCACCGTCAATAACGACTTTCGTATGATCATTTGAAACCAGATAAGGGTTAGCTAGCGCCAAAATCTGATTTGTAAATTCGTTTTGCTCTTTTAACGCTGAGGCATATGTAGCGCACAGACTAAAAGAATAGAGTGCAATACAGGCAACAGCGATATTAATATATTCATAACGAACATATTTTTGGGCTACGAATATAAGAAGCAAAAAGACAAATGGGAAAGCTATCAATATCCGCAGCCACCATGGTGGATAAAATATGAAAACATTCAAACCCAAACCGCAAAGAAATATAGAGAAAACCAGAAAAAATATAGAGAAAACAGAAACGAGTTTTATTTTCTCTACTGAAATATATTTATATGCAGAAAACAAAAACATGCAGAACAATGGAAGAGCGGACATAAAAAATCTAAAATCAATATTATGCCTGATGAAAATTAAGCCATTTTTGATATTAAATAAGAAATTCTTAAAGACTTCAGGTTCTTGAAAAATACTTACACTTCTTCCAAATGAAATCTGCACATGGAATAACTTTAAAATAATTTCATAGAAAAGCGTTGAGCCAACAAAAGCAGCCATTCCATACGTTAATATGGAAACTGATTTTATAAAATTTCTCTCAAGTACAAACTTCGTCGCAAAAATAGCGCATAAAGAAACATATCCAGCTACGGTAGACTGATAAGTCATCCAAGCCAACATAAGAGAAATAACAGAAGTTAGAAAAAAAAGCTTTCTATCTTCAATAAAAATAAAAGGAAAAACCACCAAAAATACAGATACCGACATAATCAAAGAGTCATATCTATAAGTTAAATTTTCAAGCATAAAAGGTGAAATCATTATAAATAAAGGCGCGATAGAAAAACATTTTCTCCTTAATATCTTCATTGAATTACATATTAATATTCCTGAAAATACAAGAATTAACGATGAAATTATTGTTGTGTAGGGAAATAAATCTACTTGTTTTACTCTAATAGATGCAAAATTCAGATTCAAAAGCCACATAATCGCATTTGCAAAAAAACGACCATCCTGTGACCAACCATATCCATAAATGACCCTATCATAGTCATCCATGTAATAGACATCACTTAACAAAATAGGAAGTACATACAAAAAAGACAGTAAGTATAAAAAATAAACCCCCTTAACCCTAAAAGATGCTGAAAAGGCATCTTTTATATTTTCGACAAAAGAAGCCATGATTCACCTTTATGGAGTAGTTTAGGCCCGTAAAAACGGGCCTCTTATTTTTTAGGTAGGGTCAACAAAAAATGCTGGAAGCGAGAGCGCAGATGCCTGTAATGCCGTATCAATGACATCGCACGCAGCCAGAGCTTCCTTGATGGTCACATCCATATCCAGATAACGATACGTGCCCAAACGGCCCATAAAGGACACATCTTTTTCTGCACGTGCGAGCTCGATATAGCTTTCGAGCATCTTCTTTTCGTTTACCAAGCGAATAGGATAGTAAGGAATATCGTTTTCACCTGCCAGACGGCTGTATTCACGGAAACAAACAGTTTTGGAGAACTTGTCCTGCTCCCACGGGGCAAAGTGTTTGTGCTCAGAAATACGCGTATAGGGCACTTCTTCATTACAGTAGTTGATAACTGCTGTACCCTGATGATCACCATCATCTACAAAGCGTTCAAAATCCAGCGTTCTATAACCCAAGCGGCCCAAACGGAAACCAAAATACCGATCAATCGGGCCTGTATAGAATACGTGCTGAAAATCTTCTTCTAGGCTTTCAAAAGAACAGCCCAACCGCACATCAATGCCTTCAACGTTCAGGATATTCTGCACAATGGCAGTATAACCTTCTTCCGGCATGCCCTGATACGGATGGTTGAAGTAGTTATCATCATAATTGAAGCGCAAAGGCAGGCGCTTGAGAATGGATGCGGGCAGCTGCGTAGGCTCTAACCCCCACTGCTTGCGCGTATATCCATAAAAAAATGCCCGATATAGTTCCGGGCCAATCATGCTCAGCGCCTGTTCTTCAAAGGACTGAGGGTTTGTAATGCTTTTATCTGCCTTGCTTTCAATAAAAGCACGCGCTTCCTTCGGCCCCATTGTTGTACCGAAGAACTGGTTAATGGTCAGCAGATTAACAGGCAGCGTGTAAACATGCTCATTAGAAATGGCCTTCACACGGTTTACATAAGGCTTGAACGTACCAAACTTCTGCACATAAGCCCATGTGCGCTCATCAGCGGTGTGGAAAATATGAGGCCCATATTTGTGCACCATAACACCGGTTTCAGCATCGCGCTCTGTATAACAGTTTCCGCCAATATGAGAACGTTCATCCACAACCACTACTTTATGGCCACGCTCTGCCAAATGACGGGCAATAACAGCACCACTAAATCCAGCGCCCACAACACAGAAGGTCATATGTTTACAGCCTTTTCCTCAGTCTTTTTACACGGTATAGTACTTAGCCTTGCCGTGCTTTAGTTTTATGATTCACTGATAAACAATTTACTGAACAGAAGCTATACTGCGGCACAGAAATAGAGATGAAAGAATAATTAATGACCTGAATCACTCTTGGGCTGAGCACGATAAATATTTTGCCAGAATGCTTTACTTGTTAGCATTGGCAGTTTTTTACGGTAGGAACGCCTAACAACAGAAGATCGTAAAATAAAAGCAAGGCTAGCTTTTACAAACGTCCCTAAAAGACTGAAAAATTGGGACCTGTTAAGTTGGGCCTCAAAAATATCCTGAGTTTCATATTTGCGATAAACAATATGCTGGTAGCTAAAAATCAACCCCAGCAAACCACGTGTATATTCTCCAACATATACAGGCGTTTTCCGTAAACACCATTGCGGCAACAGATGCCCATTCAGAGTTATAAGCCTGATATACTTCCGTATGCGTGTTTCTGGCTTGCCTTCATAACGGAAAGGCATTGATTGAAAATATGCTAGGTCTTTACGTTGCAGGGTTTCTTTTTGGATACGCTTGGCAATGGGCATAAAATCCAGATTTTGTTGCCAAAAATCCGGCCCTTTGCTGATATCCTGAAATGCCAGCAAAATAGCATGCGCACTCTGATATCTGCATGACAGCGCACACCATAAAAAAGCCAGACCCATCATTTTCAAAGCTGGTAAAGTCCGTCCCTGCCCCGCCATAAGATAAATAGCCAAGGACGCACGCATTCCCAGGTAGCGGGTAAAAGCACTTTCCTTGCTGAGAAAGTGCTCGGAAAAACAGGCAATACCATTTACCGTGACAATATTAAAATGGTTCATCAGGCCAAAGAGCGCATCATCCCCCCTTACAAAAAAGGGAAATGGGTAGGCTGATACGGCATCCAACCGAAACGCAAAAAACCACCAGCCACCATAAACGGGCTTGCCAATATCCTGCTCTAGCTTGAGCAGGTTTTCTACCGGCCTAACATCCGCACCTTCATGCAATGGACGGAAAACACCGCCAGAAAATTCGGCTCCTTTTTCCTGCACGCTCCATGGTTTGTGATCATCCAACAAAGTGCCTGCCAAACCTATGTGCTTATCCACACTATAGGCCAACATGGCGTAACAGCGCCGAATGGCTTCAACCTCGCAGGAAATATCATCATCCATAAAGAGGCAGTGGGTAAATGTGCCCTGCTCCTGCAGGTATAAGAGGCCACGCGCAAAACCACCGCTGCCGCCATAATTGTGATTTTTGATAACCTTGGCCCCCGGCACCTCTGCCGGATCTAGGTTGGCTGAATTATCTATAACAATAAAATGGATCACATCCTGATAAACAGGATCTTGCAAGAGCGCCTTTTGCACGCGCTGGATGGAATTACGCACATATTGCTGCCGATTAAAATGCGTAATGACAACACCCAACTGCGGCACCTGCACCATAGGCGAATATGTTGCAAAATATACTGTCTCTACCGTGCACTCTGCCTTGGCGGTTACACTAAAATATAGCAAACCTTCAGATAATGCAGGCCACGCCGATATTTCCTCCGAGCAGCGTATTTCGCCTTCAATTTCTTTGCTCCAAAGAGGAGTGACAACATCAGCAGTGGAACGATGAAAAAGTGTGACCTCACCTTGCCCGCGTATGTGCACGCTCAATGATAAGCGGCTTACACCACCCGTCTGCTTCCATTTTTTTACGGAAAACGCATTGTAAAATGTATCAAAGGTAAATGTCTGCCCGGCCTGTAGCCGAAAAGCTTGGGAAGATGTATTCGCCACACGCTCTGGCAGCGCAGGACGCGCATACATTGCATCGCATTGCTCCAGCCCTTCTGTTGGCAGGATAAGACGATGCAAAACCGTAAGCATGGCAGCACTTTCAAACAAAGCATAAAAAGACACATCCGGCTTTAGCGCACACAAACGCCTGCCGCACCTTGTATTTTAGGAAAAAATTGGCGCGCTCTTCTAGTTTCGAACCAGCGGCCCACAGCCTAGAAGGCTAAAACTCCACGATAGTGTGGAGTGTTCGCGTCTCATTTCCAATGAACAAAAAAATAGCTTGGATACTTACTCCCCATGATCAGAGAGACCCTCTAACAAATAAGCCACAGAAATATGCGTCATGTCTTATTCCTAGCCCCGATAATTGCGAGAGCTGCCGTAAAGACCACACGTCACATGGCTCACCATGAAAAGTCTCACGCTATGCGTAAAATGCATCATCCAGAAATTTTAAAGAAATCATAATATAATTGTTAAGATTAAATTCTGTTGTGCATTAGGTTCTAGCAGATGTGCCTTATTGCCACTCATTCCGGTAAGACCGCCCTGCCCTTCATGAGCTTCCGCAATTTCGCCGCTGCAAGCTGTTTGCCAACATACCCTACCCCCTACTAGACCTTGGATCATAGTAGGGTTTATTTCCTTCTTTCCTGCCTTTTGGGTAACGTCTATAGGTATTTAGTAGATACTGTTTGGAGATTATAGGCCAATGTTTGTTATCCCATCTATAAAAGATTTTTTTCTGAAAAAGATCTAATAGATTCCGTGTGGGAATGGCGTTATGCCGATGGAAGAGTTTGTTCAACTAATTTCCAATTTTCTGAGACTGGTACAATAGAAGGTTTTTACTCAGCAAATGAGAGCACTTGGAGCCTTTCAGACGATGGTCTGAAGATTTTCCGTAGTGATAAAACTTTGATGTGGAATTTTCAGGTTCTTGAAAAGCAAAATGGAAAGTTTTTCTTTCGTAGTTTTGCCAAGCATGAATATTTCAAAGATAAATGCTTTTACCTTACTCAAATAAGCAAAAAACAAACAGAACAAGATGATTCCGAGAAAGAAGAAACTGTCCGTCTCGTTATTTGGGACTTAGATGATACTTTCTGGGAAGGAACATTGTCTGAAGGGGAAGTTAAACTTCGACTTGATACCCTTCATATGATCAGAGAGCTTAATAACCGCGGTATTGTAAACGCAATATGTTCAAAAAATACATATAAAGATACGCGTGAAATGCTAGAACGTCTGGGGGTATGGGACGATTTTGTATTTGCAAGAATTTCTTGGAACCCCAAGGGCCCACAAGTTAAAGATATTGTAGAAAAAATTCAGCTTCGCCCAGAAAGCATTTTGTTCATTGATGATAATTTAATGAATCTCAATGAAGTTAAGGCCGCCGTTCCTGGTATTAGAGTTGCTGAACCAGACATTATTAAAAATTGGCAAGAAAATCCAATTTTCCGCGGCAAGCCAGATCTAAAGCACAAACGACTGAAAGCTTATCGTATACTTGAATCTAAACAAAGCGATAAAGAAAAAATTGGCGGTGATAATGAAGAATTTTTAAGAAGTAGCAATATAAGAATCAGTTTTCATACAGATGTAGAAAAAGAATTTTCTCGTATTCATGAATTGGTAAACCGCACAAACCAATTAAACTTTACCAAAAACAGATGGCCTGAAGACGTTGAAGAAGCGCGTAAACTTTTTGAAAAAGAAGTTTCTGAAGAATTCTTTTCAGATTTTGGATATATAAAGTCTCCGATATTTATGGTGATTATGGTATTTGAGGTTTTTATTTCGCAAAGCCTGGATATATGCAGCATTTCCTATTTTCATGCCGCATTATGAATATGGGCGTTGAACAATACGTCTGGAATAAACTTGGCCGCAAACATATAGACATAAAGCCACCTACGGCATCTGATTTAAATAATCCTTCAAAAGTAGATTGGATTACCTTATGCGATGATGCAAACGCCCAAGATTCTCATAAAGACGATTCATCACTAAACTCTTTGCAGGTTTGCCTGCGTGGTGCTTGTGATCTTGCAATGACTTCTTTCTTCCTCAAGACAAAATTTGAGACGATTGAAGAATTTAATTATTCTGTGCACCCGTGGGAAGTACATACAAATGCCCGCAGTTTAGGTCTTTATAAAGATCAAGAAAGTGATTTGGATATCCGCACAATCCTAGAGAAAACTCCTGGGCCGGATTTCAATCGTTATAATAGCGATATTATACAAGAAAAATCAGATGTGTATGTTATCTCCTTCAGTCAAGAAGGCTTTATGAGTTCATACAGACATAAAGAAACAGGCCTGATTTTGAGCCTACGTTGCATGTATATGTTCCCTGGAACAGACGCATGTGATGCAGATTACACTTCTCTTGCTTATGATGATGTAAAAGACTTTTTAACGGATACAACTGAAGAAAAGTGGAATTATTTCAAAGAAAATTACGAATTCATCGGCGGTTTTAGAAATAGCGATATTGTTAAAGAGCAATTTCAAAACGATGTGATACACATTTTTACAAGATTAAAGCATGCTCAGAAAAAAGTTATTATTCTTGGCCTGAATGAAAAAATCGGCAATCTTCCTAGGCTTGTTGAATTGTGGAGTAGTATCAATTCTATCGTCAAGCCGCTAGCTGAGGCTTATGAATATGATTATATTGACATTAATGATTACGTAAAAACAGACGCAGATCTTACTGATGAGCTAGGAGGGGCACATTATAAAAGGTCTATATATAAAAAGTTCTCTGATGTAATCGCAGACTGCATTGCAAAAGTGTAAGCTCTATTCCAACAGCTTTTATCAGTGGTTATTTGTGAAATTTTAATATTGTTTGTAACCACCAACCTATATTGATTGTAGTATTTCTGTCTGAATTTAATGCATTCAGACAGAAATACCATATAAATATTTTAAATCTGAAATACTAAAGAGGCAGGCAAGTTAGAACCCTCCAGCTAATAATATCCTGAAAAACAGATACCCCTACTTACTTATATAACCTGCCAGTAAGGGCTCTCTACGACATCCCCTTACAATCGAGCCGTCTCTTGTTTTTCGTTTGTCCTATTAAAGGAAGAGCGAGAGATATTTTTATTGTTCGACAACTCTAATAAGAGATGTCGACGCGGAAATCTCACAGAAGGGTTGTACATCGGGTTAGATTATGAAAAAGTCTATTTTGTGTAAAAGAAATTTTCGTAAGCTATAAGAAAACCCGATGCAGACAGAGTGTAGCGCAGGCGCGTATGAGTTTCCAGCCTCCTGTGGACGGCGTGTTGTGGCCCGTTTTGACGGGGGTCGCATGAGTTCGGATGGGGGCGTCATTCTGGTGAAGCAGGCTGATGACATTCTGGGTCTCAGCCGCCGCTTTGCTGCCTGTTTTCGCGATAAGCGGCATCCCGGCTTTGTGGAATACCGGGTTGAAGACCTTGTCCGTCAGCGGATCATGGGCCTGGCACTGGGCTATGAAGATCTCAATGATCACGATGCCCTGCGGCATGACCTGATCTTTGGTCTGGCCTCGGGCCGTCTGTCAGGAGGCCGGGCAAACTGCGCAGCACTGGCAGGAAAATCCACGCTGAACCGGCTGGAGCGCAGTGGCCACAAGGCAGATCGTTACTGCCGCATCATTGCTGATCATGAGGCCCTGGCTACCCTGTTCGTGACGCTCTTCATGGACCAGCATGAGCGCGCACCCGCCCGGATCGTTCTGGATGTGGATGCCACCGATGACCGTATCCATGGCCATCAGGAAGGCCGGGCCTTTCATGGGTATTACGGCCATAACTGCTATCTGCCGTTATACATCTTCTGCGGAGACCATCTCCTGAGCGCCACCCTGCGCACGGCAGACAGGGACCCGGGGAAGGAAGCACTGGCAGACATCCGCCGGATCGTGGAGCAGATCAGGAGCCGTTGGCCCCGGGTGCGTATCCTGGTGCGTGGGGACAGCGGTTTCGCCCGGGACAGTCTGATGACATGGTGCGAAGACAACCACGTTGACTTCCTGTTCGGGCTTGCAGGCAACACCCGCCTGTATGACCGGATTGCCTCTTTGTCCGCTGAGGTTCGTGACGAAGCCGCCACGACAGGCAGAGCTGCGCGCGGTTTCGCCTCCTTTGACTGGATCACAAAGGACAGCTGGACGCGCCGCAGGCGGGTCGTGGCCAAGGCCGAATGGCGCCACGGCAACCGCTATCATCGCTTTATTGTCACCACGCTACCGCAGGGAATGTCCGACCCCCGCCATCTCTACGAACAGATTTACTGCGCACGCGGGGATATGGAAAACCGCATCAAGGAATGCCAGATGGATCTGTTCTCAGACAGGACCTCGTCCCACACCATCCGGGCCAACCAGCTCCGGCTGTGGTTCTCGGCCGCAGCCTATGTCCTGCTGACCGCTCTGCAAAGACTGGCCCTTGGCCAGACCAGCCTGGAGACGGCGACCTGTGGCACCATACGCGCACGGCTGCTCAAAATCGCGACACGTGTAACGCTCAGCGTCCGTCGGATTGTCCTGTTCATGCCGGACATGTTCCCCTGTCAGCACGAATTCGCCCTCGCTCATGCACGATTGCGAAGGCTCCGGCAGGCCATCTGAAGAAACAGACAGTGCACAGACCACATAGCTTCCACCAACACTGCCTTCTCAGGCCGTGACACCCTCACTGCGTTCAGAACCCGCCGCCAGAAGCAGAATATCGTCAATATTCCAGATCGGGCTCCTGTGGGATGACTGAATTCTACAAAATGACCCGAAATTGCCTCAAGTGTGAGAAATCCGCGTCGATGGCGTAGCTGTAGAGGGCAATTCCTATAAGACGGCAACCTCGTAGCAGCATTAGGGCCCGCCTGTAACAAAATCCGTAAACGCATGATGCAACTGGGTTCTATCCTGACTGCTTCGGACGAAGTCATATCAGGCACGCAGATTACCACAGAAGCCACTTCCGAACTCATCAGCGACCCCAATGACATCATCGCCGTCATACAGTCTTGGATGAGGACACGAGCGTCGCAAGACAATACCCATGCTATTTTTTGCAGAAGTAGACACTCGTCTAAATCTAGTCCCTGGCTCCGCGGCAAAATACATTAAGGCTGCTGCCGCAAAATGGGATTACATAGTCGAACGAAAAGACCTTAAAACGATACTATTCCGTAAGAACACCGGGAATAGGTATGATGTGTGCCCGTAATTCTGCTTTAGGCTCGCGTTTTAATCAGCCTGATATTTGCGAAGAGTGTTCTCAGACTGCAGCGGCGTTTGTTAGAAGAAGACAAAAAGTACATATTGTCTTCCCGCCCCTGCCAGACATAACAAGATGCCTAATAGGTAGAATCTACAGAGCTTTCTGATTTTCCAGCTTTCCTGAGAAATCAATCGCAGCCACTATGGATAAAATCAAGACATCGACCGTTTAGTGCTGCACTAACCTGAAGGAAAGACTTTTGCCTTTCCCTAAAATCTATCCAAACCATTGAAAAGATTGGCGCGCCCTGCTGGATTCGAACCAGCGACCCACAGCTTAGAAGGCTGTTGCTCTATCCAACTGAGCTAAGGGCGCTTTACGCCCTACGCATAATAGAGAAAAGCGAGAAAATCAATGCGTCCAGTTTTGGATGCGATCATAACGGAAGTTATCTGCATACACTTTAGGGCGACGCATGCGCGGTGCAGTTTCTTCCACCACATATGCAATATGTTCGCGCTGTGCGTAAGCCTCTGCGGCTTCACGACTATCAAAATACAGATGTATTTGAGATTGTGGATCTGCACTACCGGTCCACCCCATAAGGGCGCTCTGCTTACGTGGAGCAGATTGACCGTATTCAAAAACCCACTCTCTGGTTCCGGCTAAACCGGACTGACCAGCAGGCTTTGACTGTCTATAAATACGCGCCGGCATGATGTTGCCTCCCGCTTTATTTATGGTCGGGGCGCCCGGACTCGAACCGGGGGCCTCGTGTACCCAAAACACGCGCGCTACCAGGCTGCGCCACGCCCCGAACTGAGCGCTTGTTTAAGCGTCTATTCGGAGTATGGCAACCCTCTGATTGTAAAAAATCAGTCAACCGTGCTTTTTTTGCTTTTTGCCAGCGGCGGCACAAACAACGGTGCCGTATCCCACGGGAACAAAACCCAGGTATCCTGCGGCACTTCTGTAATAAACAGATCTGTCAGTTCCTTACCCGCTGGTTTGGCATACAGGCAGGCAAAAAAGGCTTTGGGCAGTTTTTCACGCACCACACGGGCGGTTACGCCAGAATCAACCAGATCATCAATAATCAGGAAGCCCTCACCATCCCCTGCTGCAACGGGCTCCTTGATAATCTGGGGTTTGCCCATATTTTCTTCATCATACGTCACAACAGAAATGGTTTCTATCAGACGGCACCCCAGTTCACGCGCCGCAATGGCTGCGGGAATCAAACCTCCGCGTGTTACCGCCACAATGCCTTTAATGGGCATTTTAGGCATCAGTGCCTCTGCCAATGCACGCGCATCACGGTGTAACTGATCCCATGTTACCGTGGCATAATTCACAGCCATTCAAGCGTTCCCTTTTCCATCCATTCCGCAACAATGCTTCTGTCGTGCCGTCGGGCCATTACATGACTGCCTGCCACAAAGTCTCAGCCGCCCGGCTCCAGCTGATAGGCTGAAAATGTGCCTTTATCTGCTGCTCCATGGCTGCCAGACGCTGTGGCTGATCCAGAACGTTACGTACAAGCTCCAATGCCTGCGATGCGTTATCAGGGTCAAACATTTCTGTCAGCCCCATACCTGCTTCTGGCAGGGAAGACGCTGATGACGTCAGGCTGGGTTTTCCCCAATACAGGCTTTCTGTTACCGGCAGGCCCCAACCTTCATAAAATGAGGGGAAAATTGTAAACTGCGCCTGCTTATAAAGCTGCGTCATACAGCTATCAGACGGGCGATCTATCCACACAACATGGCCATTCAGCCACGCGCTATTTTCAAGCTGCTGCAACAGGTCATCCACCAGCCACCCCTGCCCGCCGGCGATCACCAGCTTCGGCACAGTATTGGCGGGCCGCTCAAGCAATAACCGCCGCCAAACTCTGATTAAAAGCGCATGGTTTTTACGCACTTCCAGTGTGCCTGCACACAAAACATAAGGCCCGAGCTGTTTTATCTGCTCTTGAACAGAAGCAGATGCGTTGGCTGAATCTGTTTTAGAAAACCCACACCCCATAGGCACAACAATAACAGGCACAGAAAGTAGCTTGCCGCTTTGTTGCGCATAAGCCAGCACATCTTTTTGGGTAGATTCGGAATTGGCAAAAATAACATCACATTCCGGCACAACATGCTCATACCAACGCCGAAACACTGCAGGCAAACCCGGCTGACACCACTCTGGCCACAAAAGCGGCACCAGATCATGCACCAAAACCCCAATACGCATGCCATGTTGCTGACGACATTGCCGCAACAGATTCTGGTACATAGCATGAGACCATGATGCCCCAAGAGAAAGCAGGATATCTCCTTTTTGGGGAGAAAAAGCCTGCTCCTGTACGCTCAAATCGTCTTTTTTACGCAAATTGTGAGAAACAAGCTCCCACAGGCCACACGCAAGTGCGCCTCCGGCCTGCACCGCACTTTGGGTGTTGCGGATAAGCTTACCGGCCGGAACACGCACAGAAACGGGCACATGCTGCCCGCATTTTTGCAGCAAACTTTGATTTGTACTGTGTGAGCCTGAAAGGCTGCGTATCTGCATACTTTCCGGCTGCTCTGCACTCTGCCCGCTCAGGGCCTGCCACACAGCTTGCATCTGCGCCCACGATACCACCACAAATCCTGTGCCCTGGATGTTGTGCCGCACAAAACCAATGTGGACAGACATATGCGGATTACCCATAAAAGCCGCGCAGATTTCTAGCACAACGCGTTGAATACCTGTTAGCCGAGCGCCGGCTTGTGCAAAGGCAAACAGATCTTCCACATCCATCCAGATACGCTTCATGGTCGCCATCCTTTTTCTCTATCCGCACGATCTGGATAAAACATATTCTGCATCTGCAAGAAAACGTGGCAGACCCGCTTTTCCATGATTATAGAGGGTTGCATGACAAGTCATGCTGTTACTCCCCTCCCTCCCCTTGTGCTGGATCATCCGCTTATCAAGCACAAATTGACCCATTTGCGGCGCGCAGAAACCTCCACTGCTGGTTTTCGCCGCTTGGTGCGCGAACTTAGCCTGCTGATGTGCTACGAAGCCACCCGCGAGCTGCCATTAGAGCCAATAGAAATTCAGACACCTCTGGAACCCATGCAGGGTGAACAACTGGCTGGCCCAGATGTTTGCTTTATTTCCATCCTACGGGCTGGCAATGGGCTTTTAGATGGCATGCTGGACTTGGTGCCCTTTGCTCCAGTTGGCCATATTGGTTTGTACCGCGATCCTGAAACACTGGAAGCCGTAGAATATTACCTTAAGCTTCCTTCTCAGGTTTCTTCTCGCCGCTGCATTGTTGTTGATCCCATGCTGGCCACCGGGCACAGCGCGGCAGCCGCCATTACTCGGCTGAAGGAAAAAGGCGCGCGCAAGCTGCTGTTTACCTGCCTACTTTCCACCCCAGAAGGCATTGCCTGCCTACAAAAAGCGCATCCTGATGTGCAGATCATGACATGCTCTATTGATCGCGGCCTGGATGAACACAGCTACATCGTTCCCGGCTTGGGTGATGCTGGTGACCGCCTTTTTGGCACACGTTAAGCGCTTGCCATTTGGCACGCATTTTTGTGGATCCGTGATATGAAACTGAAATCCGCTACTGTTCTTGCCGGCCTTCTACTTGCACTGACTGGATGCCATGAGCAGCCGGCATCAGACAGCGCTCCCCTGTTCCATGACAAGGCGCACCAGAAGGCCCCTCCGCCTATTATTGAGGATGAGGACGAAAACCCACATGGTGGGCCAGCCTTAGATGAAAATGATGGCTATCGTCCTACATCTTCCAAGGCAAGCGGGCCTTATATGGGAACAGGTGCTGGCGGCTCACCGTAATATCTCAACGCTTTGCGCCACAATCTACCACACTTTATTATAATGCCCTATTCCTGCAGGTTCTGCCGTTTACAGGAATAGGGTATTTATTCAGCACGAGATTTTATTCATCCATTTCAGGAACACAGCCAATGCGTTCCAGAAATTCTGGTTCTCCATAATCACCAGCTTCTTCATCTACCTGCATACGCACCACCAGCGCACCAGCCACAGAAAGAATACCCGCCCGCACCTTTTCTATCCGGCGGTGTGCATCTTCCGGGTTATGGCAGAGAATGGCAACTCCACCTTCCAACCTGGTACCACGCCATACAAATGGCTGAAAAACAATACGTTCAGACAAAGACATGAAACCCTCCTCATCTCTTAAATGTTCTATATTTGTTCCACTCAAAAATGCAAGCTCAATCAAAAGAGATTCAATAAAAAAAAGCCGTGACCTCCGCTGGGCCACGGCTTTCCGAGCATGATCCGGCTTTGTAAAGTTATGGACGCCCGACAGACAGATATGAAAAACCGGAATCGCGCATAATTGCAGGGTCAAAAATATTGCGTAAATCTACAATAATCTTGTTTTTCATACGCTGGGCCAAGACATCTGGTGAAATGAAGCGGAATTGCTCCCACTCCGTCAAAACCACCAAAACATCAGCACCTTGCGCGGCGTCTAGCGCGTTTTCACAATATGTCGTTTCTGGCGGCAAAAGCGGTTTGGCTGCAGCCATGCCAACCGGATCATAAGCCTGCAAACGTGCCCCGGCTTCGGCCAAACGATGCAAAATGGGAATAGAGGCAGATTCCCGCATGTCATCTGTTTCTGGCTTAAAAGTGAGGCCCAGCACTGCCACGGTCTTATTATTTACCGAGCCACCACACGCCGCAATAATACGCCCAGCCATGGCTGCTTTACGGGCTTCGTTCACCTGCACTGTGGTTTCTACCAAACGGCATCCACTTTGAGCTTCCTGCGCAATACGGGAGAGTGCAAGCGTATCTTTGGGAAAACAGGAACCACCATAACCGGGACCGGGGTTCAAAAAGCGGCTGCCAATGCGGTCATCCAGCCCCATGCCGTAAGCCAACTCCTGCACGTTGGCCCCCAATTTTTCACACAGATCGGCCATTTCATTGATGAAGGAAATCTTCATGGCCAAAAAGGAGTTGGAAGCATATTTGGTCAGTTCTGCTGTTTCCAGACCAGTAAAGACCAAAGGGGCATCAATCTTCTTCAGCGGCTCATAAACCCGCTGCATAACGACTTCTGCCCGGCGTGCACGTTCTGGCTGCTTTTGATCCAACCCGATAATTACCCGGTCTGGGCGCATACAATCATCAATCGCGCTGCCCTCACGCAGGAACTCAGGATTAGACGCCACATCAAAATCCAGATCCGGGCGCGTGGCACGAATAATCTCGGCTATTCTGCGGCTGCTGCCTACTGGCACGGTAGATTTGGTAACAATAACGGCGTAGCCAGTAAGAGCCTGCGCAATCTGACGGGCTGCAGCATGAACATATTGTAGATCTGCCGCACCATCTCCATTGCGTGGCGGAGTGCCTACGGCAATAAAAACAGCTTCTGCCCCGGCCACTGCCTGAGCAATATCATCTCCAAAAGTCAGGCGTCCGGCGCGTGCATTGTTTTCAACCAACACATCTAAGCCCGGTTCATAAATGGGGATACGACCCTCGCGCAAAGCTGAAAGGCGGTCTGGATTTGTTTCCACCACGGCCACATGCAGCCCAAATTCAGCAAAACATGCACCGGAAACCAGTCCAACATATCCGCCACCAATCATGGCTATACGCACGAGCAACTCTCCCATCCTGCCATAAGGTCATCACCTGCTTTATGTACAAACATCAGATGAACTCAACTGCGGCATCAATGCCCTGTGCAGACAACATACGCAATGTGAAAAGGTGAATATTGGTTTTGGCGTCTTATTTTGATCTGTTTTGTAGCCCTCAAAATTAAAAGAGAGCCCTTACCCGTAAAGCTGAGCATTCACATTTTCGCTCATCGAATATTCGCCTAGCGCAAGTCAGTTTAATATGTCACTATCGAAACGGAATAGACGGACATTTATATTTGGAGTAAAAAGCGCATGAAACTGGTTACTGCGATTATCAAGCCTTTTAAACTTGATGACGTGCGCGAAGCTCTGGCTCCTTTAGGTATTCAGGGGTTAACAGTTTCTGAAGTAAAAGGCTTTGGCCGGCAACGTGGCCAGACCGAGATCTACCGTGGAGCAGAATATCGCATCAGTTTTCTGCCCAAGATCAAGGTTGAAATTGTTATCAAAGATGACATGGAAGACTTGGTTGTAGAAGCCATTGCTACAGCAGCGCACACTGGCAAAATTGGTGATGGCAAGATTTTTGTAAGTGATGTTTCACGCGCTGTGCGTATCCGCACAAAAGAATCTGGAGAAAGCGCCCTATAAGCCAGTTTTCACGCGCTATATTACTTTAAGGATTACATTACTGAAGGAAACGTAACTTTCCTTCAGTAATCCTTTTTTGCTATTTAGATAATATAGTCAATTGGGGGAAGAGTCTGATCCATATTCAGGGCAGGCATACGCCCGGTATGGCGCACACCCACCTTACGGGCTGGATTACCTACAACCGTTGTAAAGGGCGGCACAGGCTCCAACACAATGGAACCAGCGCCAATTTTAGCGCCCTCACCAATTTCGATATTTCCCAAAACCTTGGCGCCCGCACCAATAAGCACGCCACGCCGCACCTTAGGGTGCCTGTCTCCAGAATGTTTGCCTGTCCCGCCCAAGGTGACGTTCTGCAAAATGGAAACATCATCCTCGATAATGCAGGTTTCCCCCACAACTATGCCTGTACCGTGGTCAAACAAAATACGCCGACCAAGGCGCGCTGATGGGTGAATATCCACAGCAAACAGTTCTGATGCACGGCTTTGCAGATGCAAGGCCAGATGGCGCCGCCCCTCCGCCCATAGCCAATGGGCCACCCGGTATGTCTGAACAGCCTGATAGCCTTTAAAGAACAGAAATGGCGTTACAAAATCCGGGCAAGCCGGGTCTCTTTCTCGAATCGCGAGCAGATCGGCAGCAGCAGCGCATACAATATCCGGTTCTGCATCAAATCCTTCTTTAACAAGCTCTGCCAAAGCATCGGACGCCACAGAACGATCCCCCAGCTTGCGCCCGATCAACGCCGCCAGCGCAGATGAAAAATCTGAATGACTGCGCACACCTGTTGCCAGCAAGCCTTTCACCAACGGATCATGGCAAACACAGGCCTGCTGCGTCATCTGGTGCCACAGAACGTTTAACTGAGGCGCGCAGATTGAACTATCTTCATCAAAATGGCTGGCTTTGACGGCATCCTGAGCGCCGTCATGCGTTGCTGCATCCATTTTCACAATCCCATAGCGTGCTTTACAAAAGCTTTACGCAAAGCGGGCAAGCGGTTCACGCCCGCAATACCCACATCACGCGCAAACCTTAAAACTGGGTTATTGTTACTGAACAGCCTATCCAGCACATCGGTTGCAGCAAGCATAAGCATATTGGCCGGACGGCATTCTGCCTGATAACGCGCCAGCAACTCAGGCGCTCCCAAATCCTTATCGCGTTGATGTGCCGCAATCAAAATCTTGCTGAGCGCAATAATATCGCGAAAACCCAAGTTAAGCCCCTGCCCGGCTATGGGGTGGATACCATGTGCGGCATCTCCAACCAGAACCATGCGGGTGTCTGTATAACGCTGGGCATATTGGGCAGACAGAGGATACGTCCAGCGCCGCCCCACAGGCTTCACCTGCCCCAAGCGATTATTACCCATACGGCGCTGAAGCTGCATAGCAAACACATCATCCGGCAAGGCGGCAAAACGCTCTGCCAGGCCATCGTGATCGCTCCATACAATGGCAGACATGTAAGGATGTTCTTCATTGCCCGGCAAAGGCAACTGCGCAAACGGCCCTGCGGGCAAGAAATGCTCAAGCGCGCTGTTGTCATGCGGAAATTCGTGCGCAATGGCGCAAACAATAGCTGTCTGACCATAAGACAAGCGTGTAAGCGGAATACCGGCCTGAGACCGCAAACGGCTTTTGCGCCCATCAGCGGCAACAATCAGCTTTGCCTGAAAGCTGCGCCCATCATGCAGGGTTACTGTTGCCCCTTCTTTACGGCGCACAATGGTGGCTTCAGCCGGGGCCAGCAGCGTAATTTCCGGCGTAGTGTGCAGGCTGGCGTTTAACGCCACGCGCAAAGAACGTGCCTCAATCATCCACCCAAATGGCTGATTGGCATCTTCACGCGTGAACTCCAGAAACAATGGAGATGCAGGCTCACCCGGCCGACCATCTGTGACCAGAATATCCTCAATCGGGCAGGACGGCAGTGGCAGAGCCTCCCACACACCGGCTTCTTCCAGATACGCTTTTGGGCCCGCAGCAATGGCATAAGCCCGGCCATCAAAGTCTGGATCCTCCATGGGTGGCAGATCTGCCTTATCCACCACAGCCACCTTGATACCTGCCTGCGCCAAATGGCACGCTAAGGTTCCCCCAACAGGCCCAGCACCAATAATGCAGACATCTACATCTGCAATGGGCATCTGCGCGTGTGCTGCCGCTGCGGGCTCGGCATGGGCTGTCTGATGCATAGGTTCGTTCCTTAGCTCATAAGCGCCGCACTTTTAGGGCGCATCTTCTCCAATTAAGGGCAGTCTATACACCAGCCCCTTACTCTTGTAATGAATTTGTATCAAACAACCAGAAAAGACATGAAATTACAGCTAGTTAGGATCTCCTGAAAATCTTCACCCCAGCCAGAAAAGCCATAACGGCTCAAGGTGCAATCTTGCCATGCACGAAAGCCACTAGCCCGCTTTTTTGGATTCCATCATGGTTTGCCAACTTTTTTACTTTCATCACACACTCTAAGGATTATTCCCCCTGCTTGAGCATCTCGACTATCTGCTGCAGCATTATGGATATGGAATTGTCACCATCATTGTCATGATGGAAAGCATGGGTTTGCCCTTACCGGCGGAAACCTGTATTATCACGGCTGCGCTTTACAGCCTTAAAACCCATCATCTGGGTATTGAAGGCATTACTGCAGCCGCAGTTCTGGGTGCCATTATCGGGGATAATCTGGGCTATCTGATCGGGCGCCATGTTGGGCTGCCACTTTTACAAAAACACGGCGCCAAAATTGGCCTAACGGCTGATCGCCTCCTGGTGGGGGAATATCTGTTTCACCACCATGGCGATGCCATTGTTTTCTTTGGCCGCTTTATCTCTGTTGCGCGTGTGTTTGTGGCATTACTGGCGGGTGCATGCCAGTTGCGCTGGCCACGCTTTATGCTGTTTAACGCCCTTGGTGGCACTTGCTGGGCTGGCGGCTATGCTATTGGCACATACATACTGGGCAATCAGATTACCAAATTGTCTGGAACAGTCGGAACATGTGTTGGCGTTATAGGGTTTATCTTTATTATCGGGAGCGCCGTCTTCCTTAAAAAGAATGAGAAGAAACTCATGCAGCGCGCCCTTGCTGAAGCAAAGACGGGGCAATTTCCACCCGCATAAACAGTATATGCTATTGGAAACTGCCCTAGAAAATTATAAATTTTTACCTTAAACGCCTTTACCTCTGCAGGCTTTCCAAAAGCCATTGGCAAACTCGTAAGGTAAAGAAAGCACATAAGATGAGATGGTTTAGATCCCGCCTGATATGCCGCCTTCTTGGCCACAAATGGTCACCTTGGCAGCGTGAAAATTCATGGGGCAACAAGACTGAATTTTTGCACCGCCACTGCCTGCGGCATGGATGCTTGGCTACCGAGAAAAAAACGCAAATATCTCATATGATGATTGCCTCACCAGACCGCCTCTCTAATCCTGATGGTCGAGCATGGCTTCGCGCCGCTCTTAAAACAGTCAATGCTCCTTTACCTTCCGAGGCCACACCGGAAGATATGGTAAATTGCGTCCTTATGGATCATCATGACATTTCTTCTGCGCTCCTTGTGGCTGCATTGATCGACGAAGTGCCAGGGAGAACTCTTGCAAATATCGTTAGTAAAAATGTTTTTAGTTATAACGAATTGAATATTGCAATGGAGCGTATCCGTTCTGTTGGCGTCGACGTAACGAAGACAGAGAATGGCAAATGGATCAACGAAATGGCAGGATTTGAGATGGAACGATCTATTGTATAAAGCAATCAGTATTCTTGATGCTGTCGGGCATAGCTTGCGGACACACTGAAAACGTGGACATCAACACTACAAAAAATATCCTACGGCAGGCGGACAACACGCTGAAGCAGGAAGCATTGGGAGGGCTGCTTAACAACAGATACATCCCAGAACCATCGGCCTTCAGGCCCGGGAGCATGTCAGGAGGGTCATGATGGGACTTCCATCTTTGACAGTCACGAATTTGAGCCGAGCGAAACGCCTTAAGCGGCGTGGATTTAACGCAGTGCTGACACTTGAAGATCCGGCTTGCTTACAACGGTACCGATTACGTTTTCATAAGAAACCTGCCCCCGAACATCTGATTCTGCGTTTTGAAGATATTGACGATGATGAGTATGATTATGCCTTGGCAACGGAAGATGATGTGAAGGCAATTATTAAGTTTGGGCGTAAGCATGTAGAACACAACTTGCTAGTTCACTGTTTTCATGGCGTGGGCAGATCCGGTGGTGCGGCATTGATAATTCTGACTGACAGACTTGGAAACGCGGAGACTGCGCTGGGGGCTTTGCTCGCAATACGCCCTGAAGCAATCCCTAATTTACGTATCGTCCGATTGGCAGACGCGGTAATGAGGACGGATGGTGCTATGGTTGCAGCATTGAATGCCTGGACGTTAAGAACACCTTCTGTAGCAGAGTTCAGGCGTCAGAAACGAGTGTTTTTTGAAGAAAACCGTAACCTTTACGCTAAAGCTGCGGCTTTATAGAATTGTTACATATCATATAGCAGGCTGGAGACATGGCAAAAGAAATGGCTATATCTCCAGATGGCTTTGTTGCAGAAATACAAGGAAGGGGGTTCCTTGGTGAATCCAGTATGATAGCTGGTTGTCATTGAGCAAACCGCCCTGCCCTCAGTATTAGACGACGAACTGGTTCACGTATAATCCGGCGCTAAAGAAGCACGGTTCGCTGACGGCCTAGCTGTCAGGTTGTGAGACGTCATTGGGATGATGTAGCGTGGGCGATACCGCGTTATGCTTCGTTGTTTTCTTCCGTTTGCAGGGAGACCGAATGATGCTTCAGATCCACCCACAGGCACGCACGACACCGGCTGTCCGGGCTGAGATAGCTCGTTCGTCAGAACCGACATCCGTGCTCGCCAGACGCTACGGGATCAGCGATGAAACAGTCCGCAAGTGGCGCAGGCGTGGTTCGGACGCCTGTCAGGACCGCAGCAGCCGTCCCTGGAGGCTGGCCTGGAAAGCCTCGGAGGAGGAGCGCGCCATTGTCTGTCAGCTTCGGCGTTCTACCGGTTTTGGTCTGGATGATCTGACCTTTGTCTTACGGCATTTCCTGCCGCATCTGAACCGGGACAATATCTGGCGGATACTGAAAGACGCCGGATTGAACAGGCTGCCTCCTGTTCCAAAGGCCGGACCAGTTCGGGGACAGGGAAAGTTCCGCGATTACGATCCCGGTTATGTCCATATCGATGTGAAACATCTGCCAAAATTACAGACAGCAGATGGGGACCGGCGGAAACGTTTTCTGTATGTCGCCATCGATCGCTGTTCCCGTTCAGTGCACCTGGCTGTTTATGACGCGGAAAATGCGGATAATTCCGTTGATTTCCTCAATGCCGTCAAATCGGCCTTTCCTTTCCGGATCACCCATATCCTGACCGATCGTGGCTCCTGCTTTACAGCGGACGCCTTCGAAAAAGCCTGTCATGACATGGGAATCGACCGACGCCGGACCAAGGCTTACTCCCCTCAGACCAATGGAATGGTGGAACGCTTCAATGGCCGTGTCGCTACAGAAGTACTGCAGGTCTGTGTCTCAAACCATGAAGATCTGGAAATTCTGCTCAGAGGCTTCTGTTTCGCCTACAATCATCGCCCGCAGCGTGTTCTGGGCGGCATCGCTCCCGCCCAATGCATCATCTCATGGCTTGAAAAACATCCCGCGTCACGTAATCAAGACTATATCAAACCGGCTGGTCGTGACATCATGAAACAGGTCGACGAAATCCTTGATTACGCCAATGACGTCTCACAACCTGACACCTAGCACTACAGTTGTATTTTATGGTGACTTCTGAATCTATGGGCATCTGGGTTTCGTGCGGTCAAAGAGCGGATTATTCTGCTGTTTACGTAGAAGCGTGTTGCGGCTTCTACATGTGCCTTCTTTGATGTCCTGATCAGCAATGAACCGTACAAAACGGAATGGAGGCGTGCGGAAGCGGCTGGCGATCCCGGTCCATAGCGGCAACAGGCGCTTCTTGGTCGTGAACAATGGGATGCCGATGCCCTTAGTGATGTCGTCAGGAATCATATGATTGAACATCTGGGCACTGAAGTGGCGTGCTGGTCATCGATGAGACCAGTTTTCTGAAGAAACGTCACACATCCCACGATGTGGGGCGACAGTATATCGGGTCTGCGAGCAAAATCACGAACTGCCAGATCGGGGTATTTGCTCGTATATATCGGAACAAGGTTATACTTTTATTGACCGCGCCTGTAGCTTGCAAAAGACTGGCCATTAAAATCCGAGCGTATGAAACGGGCTTAGGTTCCTACTGATGTGGTGTTTGCGACCAAACCGGCGCTGAGCTCGAAGATGATCGAGCAGAGTATTGATGCTGGTGTGCCATTCCGCTGGGTTGCTGCGGATAGCGTTTATGGAGTGAGCAATGTGTAACGCACGCTTCGCCACGCAGGAATTAGCTATGTCCTAGCGATTAAGGGCAATCAGTGGTTCGGATCATGGACAACAGAACCATTAATTACCGGAGAGGCGAAAGATATTGCTGCAAAATTGCCAGATCAGGCATGGCATCGTCTGTCAGCGGGCAGCGTCACAAAGGGCGAGCGATTCTATGACTGAGCATATCTTCCGCTGTCCGACCTGAATCCTGAAGAATTTGACTGTTCCAGCCCCGGACTATGAACACGTGGTCTGCCAATCCGCCGGAACATCGCCGCTGGGGATCATGCAGAAACTGGTAAACGTCGAAGATACACGTTAGAGAATTGAAGAGGAATTTGAGACGACCAAAAACGAATTCGATCTTGATCATAACGAAACCCGTCCTTAGCATGGCTGGCACCGGCATGTCTCTCTGGCCATACTCGCCTGGCCGTCATGGCGGATGTCCTTTATCAAGCAAATTCGCTGAAAACGAAAAAACATTCCTCAGGATGCGATAACCCTCTTCCTCTGATCCATTCAGGAAATCAGGTACTGCATCGTAAAACTCGCCCAACGTAAACTGCCCGTCACTCACGCCCTCAGATGATCCGTCTTTCAACGAACACATTAGACCAACGCTATTCGTGCTCATAGCACGACATAAAATGTACCTGTAGTGCTAGCACTACAGTTGCATTTTGTGTTGAGTTCTGAATCTATGGGTAACCATGATTCAGGATATGATGAGTGGCGGTACGTCTGTTGAAGAGACGCTGGAATTATGGGCGCGCTCGCTTCGGTCCGCCAAGGATCGGATGGCGCCGCTGTTCACGCAAAAACGTGTCGTAGATTCGGCCTGTGCTTTTCTTGATGTTTTGATTGGCAATGAACCACGCAAGACGGGATGGATGCGAGCGGAAGCCGCAGGAGATCCTGGTCCATGGCGGCAGCAGGCGCTTCTGGGACGCGGGCACTGGGATGCCGATGCCCTTCGTGACGTCGTCAGGGATTATGTGATTGAGCATCTGGGCACTGAAGAGGGCGTGCTGGTCATTGATGAGACCGGTTTTCTGAAGAAGGGTCAGGCGTCCTGCGGTGTGGGGCGGCAGTATACGGGATCTGCCGGCAAGATCACGAACTGCCAGATTGGTGTGTTTGGCGCTTATGTTTCGGAACGGGGGCATGCCTTTATTGACCGCGCCCTGTATCTCCCGAAAGACTGGACATCAAAGCCTGAGCGTCTGAAGCGGGCCCACGTTCCCGATGACGTGGTGTTTGCAACCAAACCGGCGTTAGCCTCGATGATGATTGAGCGAAGTATTGAGGCCGGTGTGCCGTTCCGCTGGGTTGCAGCAGACAGCGTGTATGGCGTGGGCGACGTAGAACGCACGCTTCGCCGGGCAGGAATTGGATATGTGCTTGGGGTCAAGGGCAATCACTGGTTCGGATCATGGGCAACGGAACCGCTGATTGCCGGAGAGGCGAAAGATATTGCAGCAGGACTGCCAGACCAGGCCTGGCGTCGTCTGTCAGCGGGGCACGGCACAAAAGGTGAGCGACTTTATGACTGGGCGTATCTTCCGCTTGCTGATCTGGATGCTGAAGAATTTGACTGCCCTATAGCCGGACCATGGACACGTGGCCTGTTGATCCGCCGAAACATCGCTGACGGGGACCTTGCCTATTTTACGACCTGGAGCCCGAAAGGGACAACCACGCAGGAACTGGTGAACGTTGAAGGGACGCGCTGGAGGATCGAAGAAGGGTTCGAGACGGCCAAAAACGAATTTGGTCTTGATCATAACGAGACCCGCTCCTGGCATGGTTGGCATCGGCATGTCTCTCTGGTCATGCTGGCCTATGCCGTCATGGCCAGTGTCCGTTACCAGGCAAACTCACTGAAACCGAAAAAAACACAACTCAGAACACGACAGTCCTTGTCCGCTGGTCCATTCAGGAGATCAGGCGCCTCGTCGTAAAACTTGCACAACGCAGACTACCCGTCTCTCACATCCTCAGATGGTCCGTCTTTCGACGAACGCATCAGGCCAGTGCTATCCGCGCTCACTCACGACACAAAATGCAACTGTAGTGCTAGGTGTCAGGTTGTGAGACGTCATTGGGATGATGTAGCGTGGGCGATACCGCGTTATGCTTCGTTGTTTTCTTCCGTTTGCAGGGAGACCGAATGATGCTTCAGATCCACCCACAGGCACGCACGACACCGGCTGTCCGGGCTGAGATAGCTCGTTCGTCAGAACCGACATCCGTGCTCGCCAGACGCTACGGGATCAGCGATGAAACAGTCCGTAAGTGGCGCAGGCGTGGTTCGGACGCCTGTCAGGACCGCAGCAGCCGTCCCTGGAGGCTGGCCTGGAAAGCCTCGGAGGAGGAGCGCGCCATTGTCTGTCAGCTTCGGCGTTCTACCGGTTTTGGTCTGGATGATCTGACCTTTGTCTTACGGCATTTCCTGCCGCATCTGAACCGGGACAATATCTGGCGGATACTGAAAGACGCCGGATTGAACAGGCTGCCTCCTGTTCCAAAGGCCGGACCAGTTCGGGGACAGGGAAAGTTCCGCGATTACGATCCCGGTTATGTCCATATCGATGTGAAACATCTGCCAAAATTACAGACAGCAGATGGGGACCGGCGGAAACGTTTTCTGTATGTCGCCATCGATCGCTGTTCCCGTTCAGTGCACCTGGCTGTTTATGACGCGGAAAATGCGGATAATTCCGTTGATTTCCTCAATGCCGTCAAATCGGCCTTTCCTTTCCGGATCACCCATATCCTGACCGATCGTGGCTCCTGCTTTACAGCGGACGCCTTCGAAAAAGCCTGTCATGACATGGGAATCGACCGACGCCGGACCAAGGCTTACTCCCCTCAGACCAATGGAATGGTGGAACGCTTCAATGGCCGTGTCGCTACAGAAGTACTGCAGGTCTGTGTCTCAAACCATGAAGATCTGGAAATTCTGCTCAGAGGCTTCTGTTTCGCCTACAATCATCGCCCGCAGCGTGTTCTGGGCGGCATCGCTCCCGCCCAATGCATCATCTCATGGCTTGAAAAACATCCCGCGTCACGTAATCAAGACTATATCAAACCGGCTGGTCGTGACATCATGAAACAGGTCGACGAAATCCTTGATTACGCCAATGACGTCTCACAACCTGACAGCTAGGCCGTGTCGTCAGTTAAGCAGAATAACGATTGAAACGAACCGCACGGTCGCGCGGAAGGTTGATTTCAATTTATCGTAACATGTTGCGGTAATGAAAAACACATTGATTTTATTGGATAATATATCAACAAGGTTTCACTCCATGTAAATGGTAAAGTCGGTTTCCCTTGATGCGCCTTGTTACTTTTTGGCGGTATGATCGGCGGAATCCCGCGCTCTGTCAGCCGGTCGATTAAGTCTATCTGCATCATTGCTTTATCGGTCAGAAAGGCATCAGGATCGATGTCATCGAGCATCGGTTCCGCCCGACTGGTGTCCGCGTCCTGTCCCAATATGATATAGAACTTCACCGACTTCCCGAGTGCATCGCAGGTGGCCTGATCCTGATCCCCTTTTTTCAGCACGCCCACGCTGTGCTGGTGAGCCTGGACGATCGCTCTGTCAACATCATGTGTTCCTTGTCATGATCCGCAGCCAGATGGCGTAATATCCTTTCGATCACACCACTTTCGCACCAGCGGCGAAGACGTTGGTGCACGTTTTTACCAGTCCTCGAAACGGGCCAGAAGACCACGCCAGTCTGGCTCCACGGTATCGGATGATTATCCCAAACGTGTCGTTTCTAGAAAACTGGATCGCGATACTTGGCGTGATATTCCGTTGAGAGGCTTCCGCCTCTCCCCGTCCCAATGGACTTGAAAGCACCAGCATGAACCGCTGCGAAAATTGCCACCTGTCATTCCTTCCTGCTATGCAAGAAGTAACATATTACCGATTACCCCCGACTCTTCCGACTACCCACCAGAAATCCGGCACAACATGATTTCCATTGAGTGCGCCGATGCACTATGCCGAGACTATGACGATCTGACTCGATAGGCACGGGAATCCAGTCGCTATTCCGACCCACCAGCAGAGATTGTGAGCTCCCCGTCCCTGCCCTCAATCAATCACTGGCAAATTACCCGGGTTCGAACACCGGCCTAGTTCCGGCCGAATGGATGCAGTTTCATCCAGTCCTTGGCCCATCCGACTGCCTATTCATCTCCACGCCGCTGGAACGCATCGACCCGACCGGAAAATGGACATGGTCAAAGAACCACCTGTCCTGTTGCTCCGACCGGCTGATCCACTGAAAGAAGCCGAACGATAGGCCAAGGCACTCAACAGTCCCCCGTGAAGCTACGTCCACCTCGGCTATCAGGTTAACTTTACCCACTCCATAACTTGAAAGATGATGTTTTTCCCTAAAAAAATTCGACAACTGCGTAACCAAATTTTCGGAAGAGGCGTTACCAAACGTCGGAATCAACCCGTTACCAAATTTCGGAAGGTGCATAACTATTTTTCGGAAGTTATGGGGGGGCACACTCAACCGAGGTTCGAAACAAAGATTTTTTCAAACCAAATTTGAAACGATTTCTACGCGATTTTTAGGTCCTCGATTTCTGCTTGAATGCAATTTAAGGCAGAATCCTAGTGTATCGTACGGTACGATATTGTACGCTTTATACAAGCTCGTTTAAATACTCATCTGTATCCTTGACCGGATGCCGATTGAGGTAATCCGTTCTGACTGATTGGCAAACTAGATCCCGGCGTTGGAACATGCCGTGACAATGTCTTCGTATGTGTCCCATACAATACCTCTGGGCCTGTTCTGTCACAGATAGTTCCAGACGTTCTCTATGGTGTTGAGTTGCAGGCTATAGTGAGAGATCGTGAGCAGACGGATGTTACCAGGGACGACCAGCATCGTGCTGGGCTGGTACCAGCTGGCCCCATCACGAATGAGGACCGCCACAGCTTCCGGCTCGACTTGGGCGCTGATTTCCTGGAGATGAAGACTCATCATCCCCGTGCTCACGCCAGACGGTACCGCTGCCCGGGCAGATGGTCTCAAAAAGCCACTTAGACTAACAACGGTTGTCCTGCATCATTTCCGGACGCAAGCCGACAGATGCCCAAAGGTGAGCGTGAGTTCCCTGCCCCCGGCCTTGCCCTGATACCGCATCTCTATTGCCCTGCCGTTGGTGTTGATTTTCACCGAGAGAACTGATGACGTAGACAACTCGCCATGGTTCTAAAAGGATACTAAAGAGTTGATTGCCCAAATGAAGGAAACCATGATGCATCACTTAGTCTGCATCGGCGTAGATACCTCGAAAAAAGTGTTCCAGATCCACGGCATGGATGCCGAAAAGCTGGGTGTGCTGAGCTGGAGACTGAGCCGACATCAGATGATCGGTTTTTTCGAGAAACTTCTACCGACAATGATTAGCATTGAAGCTTGTGGTGCTTCCCATCACTAGGCCAGAATCCTTGACGCACTCCGCCATGATATGCGGGTGATGACGCCACAGCCTGTCAGATAGACTTGTAACGGTTTTGTGCCGGTCATCTGGGCGTTTTAAGCTCGTATCAGGAGACCGATGAGACCATGAAACATACGGAAGAATTTCGCAGTATCGGTCGACTAATCTAACAACGCCTAAAGCGCAGACGAACCTCGCTCGGGAGTATGAGCGCCTTCGTCTGGAAAACCGTGTCCTGCGAGAGGAGAAGGAAATATTAAAAACGATCTCGGGAATATGCTCGCCTGTGCGGCATAGAAACAGGTCGTGCTATTGATCCAGAACAGGAAGGCATGCTCCAAAGCCTGAAGCAGGTTCGCCAGTCAGTCAGAACAGAACAGATCACCTCAATCAGCACTCGGTCACAGGTACAGGTCAGTATTCAAACTAAGCTAGTATAAGCACCTAGCGTTATTTTTATAAAGAGATGTAAGAGGGGCAAGAAATTTACCATACCTGAAAAAATGTCTATTTTCTGCGCTTTTTCAGAATAATTTGGCGGATGGGGTGGGATTACACAAAGAGTTATAAATCAATGTGTTCCAATGGAACACGCACCAAAAAAGCAAATCAAGAATCAATAACTTAAACTGATTTTGGCACACGATTTCACGATCACGAAACTGCTTTGTTATATTTTCCCCTTGGAAAATATATGGTAGCACTCAGGCATGGAGACTGCCACACAAACCCTAGAAACAGACAAAGAAGTAGAGTCTACGCCCCAAACTCCTTTGCTAAGGGTAGATTGGCCCTCCTCTTTTCCCGAATGTTTTTTCCATGTTCCATGGAATGGTAACCGGGATGTCCCGTGTTGCTTAGCCAAGCATGATCTATATCCTATCGCTAAGAAGCAAATGCTTGTGAATAAACGAGAATCTATTCGTGCGGCTCGACAAATCATTGATGAAATACACGATATGAGGATATTTGATCTAATAGGCGAGTATGTAAGATTTGGCAAAACAACAAAAGTCATAGCGCCCATTAAGGTTCCGAGCGTCAACACTAATGCTCTTAGCCTAACCTATGCTCAAGCAGTAGCGAACATCTTTGGATACAACATCGAAGATAGAGTTTTCCAGGTCACATCTGAGAAACGCGACAGAAAAATAGATACCATGCTACGGTTATGCTTTCCTCCAGTTTTTACTGGAGAGATTGAGGCAGGAGCTGATTATATAGTAGTAGATGATGTGTTTACCACAGGTGGAACTCTTGCTGGCCTTCGTGGTTATATTCATAGGCATGGGGGAAATGTCATCGTATGCAGCACCCTTGCTGCTGGCACACGAGTAACTCGTGAGGCTACCCGACATGACCAAAGACAGATGGGAGTTGCGTTAGCTCCTACAAATGATAGGATACGTGATCTACGGAATAAATTAGGCGATGAATATCGCGCAGTTGATTCTGTTTTTTGTGAAGGACTAAGATATGGATTGCAACAGCTTACAGAGCAGGAAGCACGCTTCGTCTCTAGCCAGGCTCGCACCATCAGAACATATCGCGGAAGCATTGCTGAGTGGTTCGAGAGGGGAATCATTGAGGCAAGAAGTTCAGGAATTTAGAAGGCTGGTTGAAGAAGAGATGTCTGATTGGACACCGCGCAGTCATCAGGATAGCGGCGTATTTTATCGACGTTGTGCTTAAATCTTTCCCTCTCCTCTTACCGCCCAGCTTTATAGCTGGGTTTTTTTTTGCGATTCAGTTCGCTGCAAAATTACAGTTTTATGCACGCAGTAAAGTTTTTGTTAAAAAACATTCTCAGTTCGATCCCGCCCTTGGGCACCATTAAAGCGCAGAAAACTGCCATTTCCTATATAATTTGGTGTAATTTGGTGTAGTCACGTTTCTGTGAATACATACCCCATAGATATGGGGCATGTGTGACTTCCAGATTTTTTGGCTTGGGAATGAAGCCAAAGGGGTGGGTAGCTTAATTGCTGATTATAACCTCTCCACGCTTTCCACGCCCTTTGATTTCCCTGCTTATAGAATAGCTTACCTGGACGCTTTCAATCTGAAAGGCGCTAAATATCTGCCGGACTTCCGGCCGATCATTCAGGGAAAGAACAAATCGACCCTTTATTTTCTCTAGCTGAGCAGCCAGACGCTCAAAATCGGCGCGGCTAAACGGAGCATTGTAATCCCGTTCATTGCCGTAATATGGCGGATCTAGATAGAACAGCGTGTCCTGCCGGTCATACCGATCAATCACCTCAGAATACGGCAAACACTCAATAACAACTCGGCTTAATCTATCACGCACATCACAAAGAAGATGTTTGACTTTCTGAATATCAAACCGTGATGCAGAAATACTTACTCCAAAAGAGCCGTTTGTCTGGCCACCAAAGGCCAGCCTTTGCAAATAAATAAACCTTACTGCACGCTCCAAATCTGTCAGTGCTTCAGGGTTTATTGAACGCCACCGCATAAATTCTTCTCTGCTGGATATTTGCCAGCTGAGCATATCCATAAATGGGCCATAATGGCGCTGGAGAATCCGGAAAAGATTTGCGATGTCGCCGTTCAGGTCATTTATGACTTCGCATGGTGAAATAAAGTCGCGGCGGAAGAAAATACCACCCATGCCCACAAAAGGCTCGACATAAGCCCGGTGTGGTATTTCTTTAAGTTTTGCCACGATTCCCTTTGAAAGCAATCGCTTACCACCCAGATACGGGGCAACAGGCTTAACAGGTTTGCACGGTACGCGTGTAGACTCCAACATCGAAAACACCAAGAAACGCCCTGCCTCTGCAGAGGTGGCGGGGCAGATTTATCTGTGCATGTGTTGGCATGCGGCGTTAGCTGTGTCCGCAGCTAAAGCTCCCGCCTCAAATGGCAGGATGTGGGCTGCCCGCAGGCAGCCTGTAATAATCAACCAGCCTGCACAGCCACATTAGCTGCATCGAGCTGCTTTTCAGCAAAGGCCCATTCATCCGTAGTGGGTGCGCGGCCTTCCTTCAGCGGCTTCAGCAGTGCACAAATATCTTCCACAATCACCGGGCCGTTTTCGACAAGTGCTTCAACTGCTGCAATGGCAATGCTTGCGTAGTTCATGATGGTTTTTCCTTGGTTTTCCGCCATTTCTGGCAGGCAATAAAAAAGGCCACTATCATTACTGCTGATAGTGGCTATCCGTTTTCCGTCTCGGCCGGAAAGGTTACTTGCTGGCAGGCAGCAGCTTGCGAGCTGCGTCCAGAGCATCCTGTGCAGCTTCAAATGCGGCTTCAGGCAGCGGATCACCCTTCGCCGCAGCCTCATCGAGCGGCGCAATCTGATCATGCGCAGTCTGGAAGGCAGGCTTCATCTTTGCCACCACAGCCGGGTCTGCGGCCGGGTTCTTTTCATAGTCAGCCGCCAGCTGGGCTGCTGCGGCGTAAGATAGACTTAGGCCGTAAACAGACTGCTGGCGCTGCACTAGCTGATCAGATCCGCACGCCATCAGGCTGGTGCCAACCAGACCAAGCAGCATGACGCCGGCCACGGCAGAAGCCGCGCTGCTTTTCTTGGGTGCTGCCTCAGCAGTGGAATTGGCAACGGCAGACGTTGCGGCTGCCAGAATCGTGCTGGCCGGCACGGCATCGGCAATCACCTTCACGGCCGTGGGGCCAATGTCCTTATGGGTGGCCACGGCATGCACGGCCTGTTCCAGATCCTGCTTGTCTGCCAGCAGGCTAGAAATCACGCTGCTATTGTAGGTGGACAGCAGCGGCAGAGCCGCACCCAGAATGGCTAGAGAGCCAGCTTCCGGAATAATGTCAAACCACGTTGCCACCAGATCCCCAACAGACAGGGAGAGCGCAAACAGCGTGGTCGGCTGGCGCAGATATGCACCAATACGGGAAAAGTTCATGGATCTACCTTTCGGGCACTACGCATGCCCTGTGGAATGTTTTGAAAATTTGGATCAGCTGGCCCACAGCTGCCATTCGGCACGCCTGCGCAGCGTCAGGCCGGTCACGGTGATCAGCTGGCCGTTGCGGTGCATGTGGTTCCACAGCAGCAACTGATTGCGGGCGGCATTCCCCTGCCCTGCGTTCAGCAGCTTCAGAAGTGTGGACGCCGCCAGCGCGGGCAATCCGAGGTTGTAGGTAAAGTCCAACAGCGCGGCCTGCTGGCCGGGTGTCAGCGGCACACGCACCAGCCGCAGGATCTGCGGCAATAGCTTGGCCAGCGTACCTTGCAGCAAGGCGTTGGCATATTCGGCCGTAATGGGTGCGGTGCTGGCGGTTACGGCGGCCCCGTTGGCCAGAAACCGGCTGCCATAGCCGATTGTCCAATACCCGGCCGGGCACACATACGGGCACAGGCGCAGGCCTTCAGACCGGCGGCACAGATCTGCCGCCAGCAGGATCGGATCATTCATCAATTTTCCGGATACAAAAAAGGCCGCTCAATGGCGGCCGGAGTGGACGAGTTTACAGGTGATCTGGCCCGAATTAGTCCACCGGAGCACAAAACCCGCAGAAAACAGCCCTTTGCAGTGGCCTTATACGTTGGCAGGTTTTCGTGGTCAGGTTTACAAAAGCCGGTTTTCGGTTGTCACGGGTGCATATGCTGCAACGCCTGGACAATCCCGCTGCCCAGGGCAGAGCCAAAAATAACCAGGCCGCCATTCACCCAGGTCTTGCGGTTGTTGATCCGCTTCAGTTCCGTCCAGATATTGGCAATGCCGGTTTCCAACGTGCTGAACTTGCCGTTCACGCTGGTTTCAAACGCAACAAATTCATCCTGCCGCACCACATCATCAGGCATGACACTCTTCCTTTCAGGCATAAAAAAAGCGGCCTAAAGCCGCTCGGTAATCTGCATATATGTTCTGGCGATTACGCCATGACATCTGTGGGCCGCGTAGGCAGCGCAGTGCTGGTTTTATCTGCCCCGGTCGCGATTGCCTGAATGGCTTTCACATAGGCTTTCATGTCAGTGGTGAATGTTTCACCCATTGCAGCCGCCATTGATGCCCGCTGCGAAATCCAGCCGGACATTTCGGATTGCGCCTGCGTAGCCAATGGCACAACAACCGCAGGTGGCGTGTAGGTTTCCAGAGAGCCTGATGCAGCATTCCAAGTGTATTGCTTCAGGCCCGTTGCCGCACTGCTCTGGCGTTCTGTCCACTGGGCAGACGTAACGGGATGGAGTTCCGAAATATCAGGCAGATGATCTGTGCTGGAATAACCCCACGTATCGTAAAACGCTGCGGGAGCGCCCCCATCGCAATAATAACGCGCAGGATATTTCAGCGCCTTTGCCGCAACATCTACAGGAACAATCAGCTGCCCGCTCATTGGTGCTTCCTGAAGTAGGGAAATCTGGTCAGATGTCAGGGCAACCATATCGGCTGCGGCAGGAAGTGCCAGAATATTGCTGATCGGCTGGCCATTGATGGAGACGCAGTTCCACACGTCCAGTGCAGGCATTTGCAGCACGCCGTTGGTGGTATCAATCTGACCGTAATACTGGCTAGGATACGCAGACCGGACAAGGTTGGACAGTGTTGTGTTTGTATCTGTCATTTCGATTTCCTTAGAAGTAACCGTAAGCAACGAATGTGTATTGGATACCGCCGCCCTCAGACCAAATGGACACATTGAACCCATTGCCCCGGAATACATTTGTTTCAATGCGTATAGGTCTAATGCCTTCACCACCAGATGAATGCTGCTGAGCTGTTACACCCACAAGAGTGCTAAATGCTTGCGGGAGGGTTACAAAGGCACCATTAGATGCCGTGGCATTGAATACTTGAACACGTAGGTTTTGATCGGTGAACGGTAATTGAGACGTTAGTGCAACCGCACCTTTACCTGTTCGAATGCTTCCATTAGTATCCAATCTTAACCAGTTGATATTGCCAGTAGAGTTTGAAGGACTACCACCATTTAAATCCCAAGTAGCGGATCCAGAACTATCAACATATGAATTTGTCCATCTACTAACTGCACTATTATAAACAGCAGATGAATTACCTAAAGTCCAAGTAGCACCTGATACTTGTAGCCAGCTAATTGTATCGCCAGTTTTTAAAACACATTCCCCAGCAGCCTGTAATTGCGTGTTGCTGTCGTCCTCAGCATATGCGAAAATACCGCCACTTGTTTTATTGCGCGATATTGCGGTAATGCGGTAATCGGTAGTCGGATTGAAGGGACTACTAATATACCTTCCGTCTGCCCACGCCTGTGTTGCGTAATCACCGGATGGCTGGGCGAATGCGTATCGGTCGGTGCCACCATCATCCTTATACTGTAACCAGATTGCGCCACTGGTTCTATTTATTCCAGCATAATTTGGGGCGAAATCAAGTGATGTATTCACAGAACTAACACGCTGTAGATACCGCCCATCCGCCTGGGCAGCCGGAATGGCCTCCTGTGATGTGAAATCAGCTACGTTCTGGACAAGGGTTTTGCCCCTAACTGTCAGGCTGCCTGCCAGTGTCAGAGATCCGTCCTGTTCCAGAACAGGCACATATTCCGCAGGGATTTCGTTATAGACTTCAACGCTACCAGAAAAATTCAGCGCTGATGTGCCACCGCTTGTGGTGCCAATGATGGTGGTGCGGGACAGCGTGCTGGGCGTGCCGATGGTCAGCGTGCCCACACCCCATTCTGCGCTGGATCCGTCATCAGCAAAGTAGAAGACAGATCCCCCATTGGGGAATGCCGTCGAGAAACTGCGACGGTCTGTCTCTGGGCCATTGAGGGTAAAGCTGCCCGTACCGGGCGCTGTGGCTGTCTCCAGCACATAGTTGCCAAGCTGTGGTGCCATCACAAGCGCTCCGTAAGGGTTAAGGTCAAGGCATGCCGGTCAGCAGCGCCAAAGGGGTTGGACAGATCACTCCCGCTCAGCCCTCCAAACAGCGCCTTGGTCGCCAAGTCGGCCGGACTGGCGGATGGATCCGGAAGAAACAGGATGTTCTGGCCAGTGGCAGCCGTGCGCAGGATCTGATCCAGAACAACGGCATCCGCATCACCATAGGATTGATGGGCAATGGTGAGCTTGCGCTGATACCAGCGGGTGGACACAAATTCCGCACCACCAAGGGTTGTCACACTGTCCTGCCCCAGCGTGCGGTCTGCCGTGCTGTCTGTGCTGTAATTGCGCACCGGCTGCCAGATGGGGCCAGCATAGGCGAGCGGAATAGAGAGAAACCCGTCTGGATTGCCGGTATCCGTGATCTGGATGGTGGCCGTATCGCCCATGATGGCTGTTGGCGCTACCAGCAAGATCTGCCCATTGGCGACCACCTGTGCCGTGCCCTGCCAGACTGTATTGCCGCCTAACAGGACAGTGACGGTCATACTGGCCTCAGCGGTCAGGTTGGTGCGAAACAGGCCAAAAGCCCGCCATAATCCGGCAGGTGGATGGTGGATGGTCAGCGTTGCCGTTGTGCCCGGCACACGCCAGCCAAGGCTTGCCGCCCCCTGCTGGTTGCGCAGGTTTTCGACAGGCAATGCCGAGGCCTGCGCAGAAGCCGTGAGCGCCGCGTCTAACACGCGGTTCTCCCAGCCCAATCCACAATTTTCCATTTTTGTCCGTCTTTAAACGAGGATCTGAAACGTGACGGTCTGATCCGTGGCCACCATGTGCTCACTCACAACACGACCGAGCTTCCGGTCTTCCAATCCCGGCGCTGGTGCGGAAATGCCAATGACATCTCCCAGATCAATTCCCCAGGCGAGATCCTGCGGAATGGTGACAGCCCAGACCCGCCGCTGCGTGCCCCACAACGCGCCATGCAGTTGGGCAATGGTGGTGGCGTCTGCCTGACTGGCCAGCGCCGTGGTGACGAGTGCCGGATCATTGGGAACCCGCCAGCGGCTCTTGATGTCAGGTGACCACCAGACGGCAGCCCGATCTGCCACCGCGATGATGGCCTGACGTTCAGCAGGAGCCTGCGGGTGCAGGTTTGAGCCCGTGGTTTGCACCGTGAAATTATGCTGCCAGCCAATGCGCCAGCGCCATGTTGGCGGATCCAGCGAACTGTCCAGCGTAGCGGCAGTGATTTCTGTGATCAGATCGGCATTCAGTTCCGCCACTGGCGTTGCGGATGAATCCGGCGCAGTCAGCAAGATGGGCAGCAGTGTTCCGGTGCGGGTGGGCACAAGCGTGATGCACAACCCGCTGAGCAACGTGCTGACGGCCTGCTTGCCGGTAATGGTCTCAGAGCCATCCCAATACCAGCCACCCGGCCACGGTGCGATGGCAGAGGTTTCCGCCCATCCGGTATCAATGTAGGCCGCAGGCATGACCAGATCCTCCAGCAGCATCTGCCGCAGGATATCCAGCACATTAGTGGGCGCAGCACCGGAGCGGAATTTGCCCACCGCGTCCACCGTGATGCCATAGACCGGCTTGGTGCCCAGCCTCAGCCATGTGCCAGTCTGCCCGGTTTGCACTGTGTAGGTTCCTGCAGCCGGGCTTGCGGCGTAAATATCCGCAACCGTTGCCGCAAACTGAATGCCGCCTGCATATCCGCCTTCATACAGCGCAGTGATGGCAGCTGGCCCATCCGAGATCTGATAGACGTAATTCACGCTATCAATCAGAACAGGTGTGATGTTGCACACACTGCCCCGGATGCGTGGCATGTTTTTGCCTGCCACGTTGCTGTCTCCGTCCAGCTTGCCTGTTCCACCGTAGGTAGAAACCGGCATGCTGCCGTCTAGCCAGTAAGTGGCGTCCAGCAGATCAATGGCAACGGATGTGCGGTCTGGACGCCAGCTTTTGCCCAGACCTGCAAACACAGGTTGCAGGCTGGTGCTGGCAGGATCTGTCCACATCTGCCGCGCAACATCCCATATCTTGCCACCAGTATGGATCCGTACCGGCAGGTGATCATTGACGCGGGTGCTCAGAAGACTGTCCAGCACGCCGCCAGGATTAGCCAGCGTGATGGAGCCAGACGAGAGCGCACCGCCCATGGCATCCGCCGTCAGGGTAAGTCCCCGATCCATGGAAAACGCATCCGTCACATAGGGCGGATACGGTGTGCCGGCCTCATCCACATAGCCGCAGTCCGAATAGCGGATGGTGTCTGTGGATTCCGGTCGGAAGGCATGGCGGCGCAAGGTGCCGTGTGCCCGTGTGCCGTGGCCGTAGGTGGCCACAAGCGTGCCATTGGCAGGCTGAACGATATCCAGCTCCACCGTGCGGATAACTGACATTTTACGCTACCTTTGCTGCCTTTACCCCCAACGCCTGCATCCGGATCAACCGTTGCAGGGTTGTGTTCATGGTCTGGATTTCCTGTTTGACCTGAAGCGTTGCATCAACCACATTGGCAGAAAGCTGCTTGGCCAAGGCTGCGGTAAACTGCCCTGGATCCACATTGGCTATGGATTGCAGCATGGTCAGGTTTTTCTGGAATTCCTTGGCGTAATCTACGCCGGAACCAAACCACTCCTTGGCCAGTGTCAGATCAGACTGGGAATCCGATTGCAGGCGCGAAAGCGCGTTGTAATCACCACCCATGGCTGCCTTGTAATCGATGTTCAGATTATCGTTGGCAGATTTGTATTGATCTTCCACAGACAACGGCGAGGCATCGGATGTTGCCAGACCCTGCACATAATCCGTCAGATTGGAAAACACAGACGCCACAGAAGACTGTGCCTGGGAAAGATATTCCTGCTGCGCTTCCGTGGCTTTCTCCTGATACTCGGTTTGTATCTGAAGACGTTCAGCTGCCTGTGTTTTTTCCAGATCTGCCAACTGCTGCTGATAAGTGACGTTATCGGCAAAGTTATCACCCAGAAAGCTGCGCCAGTTATCCTGAAGCTGCTGGATTTCCTGTGCTGCCGATACCTGCTGATTGAGCATATCCGCACCTTCCTGATCACCCGTGGCAGACAGATAACGCGCCTGCACGGACTGATCAGATTGCGAAAGCGTGGTCTGCTCATTGGCAATCATGGCAGCAGCAATGGCGTTGCCCTTATCCAGCAATGCCTGGGCATCCAGACCATAGGATGCTGCCGTGTTGGCGGCGTCCTGGTATTTCTGCTTCAGATCATCCACCTGCTGCATCAGGCTTTCAGAACCGGATGCCGTGACATCCAGAAGCCCTGGCATTGTGGTGCCCACAAATTCCTCAATGGCCTGAAATTTGCTTTGCAGATCATCCGTGCTCAGCGTCTTTCCATCCAGCGTGGAAAGTGCTTTGGCCATATCCCCGGTGTAACCATTGAAATGATCTACGGTCACATGGCTACTGTCATCAAACTTTGAGACAGACACCTTCATGCTGTCCAGTTCGTCTGCAAGGCTTTTCAGGCTTTCCAGATCCTGCGTGAACGTGTCCACGCTATCGAAACTGGTGGGCATGAGCTGCTTCAGCTCCAGATTCATGTTGGCTGAAGAGCTGGTCAGATCCAAATCAGGCAGCAGATCTGTCAGGCTGTAGGTCTTTTTTTTCTTCCCTTTTCTGGAATAGCCAACCTTGCCGAGCGTGCCTGTGTTTGTCGCAGATACGCCCGTGTAGTCGAATGCATTGTTGATGCTATCCAGATCAGTCTGAAGCCCAGATGCTACCGTATCGTGTCCATGGATATGATTGTACACATGGCCACTGATTGCCAACTGCCCATTATCCAGAGAAACGTACTGATAATCTTTGCTCCTTTTAGTAAACAGGCTGCCAATGGCAGACCCAATGGCACCAATAACGGCACCACCAACCATAGATCCCATTGGGCCACCAAATATGCCACCGACAATGGAGCCAACGCCCGAACCGACTTCCCCACCGATTTTAGAGCTTTTTGAACCATCAAACAGCTTATCTGTCATCAGTTTGCTTAGGGATGAGCCTGCGCCAAAACCGCCTAGCATCCCCAGCCCCATATTGAGGCCACCGCCAAGGCTTTCAGTGCCACCATTCCCAACGCCGCCGCCAAAGAGGGAGGAAAAATTAAAGCCGTTCGACTGATTGATTTGCTTTTTGGCCTGCTGCACTTCCTCTGGAGACATGGCCCAACCCGAATGTATAATGGCGTTCAGGTTATCATCCTGAAACGCACTGCTAGAAGCCGCGGCAGAACTTGCATCAGAACCGATCTTACTGAACATGCCATTGATGCCAGACAGGGTGGTGCGCGTGCCGCCATCAATGCTGTTGAGCAGCGGATTAATCAGCGCCATTTTGGCAATCATGGACACAATCTGCGTTTCAATGCCCTGCATGGTGGACTTGAAAGACATGCCACTGGATGTGCCCTGCAAGAATCCTTGCACCACGCCATCGGACAACTGATCCGTCATGTCGCTCAGGCTGCCGGTGAAATCATCCAGAACCTGCTGCTGGTGCTCGTATTCGGTAGAAGCCTCAGCAATTTTGGTGCTCAGATCAACATAGTCCTGCCCTTCCTGTGGCAGAACGGTGCCAAACTTCCGATGCTCCTGAATTTCGGCCTGCATCCGGGCAAGCATGATAGAACGTTCGTCTGCATTCTGGCCGATACTGGCGGTTTGGGCCTGTATCATGCTCAGATTATCCTGCAGCCCGCTATTCTGCTGTGCCTGTTCAAACCGAGCCTGTGCGTCTGTCTCGCTATTCAGCGCGGCCGTGCGGGCTTTCACCGCTTCGGCAAACGCCTGCGATTTCGGGTCGAAATCCTCCAGTGCCTCATTATAGGCCTGCTGATAGTTTGTGGCATGCTGAATGGCCTGCTCGCTGGATCCTGCAACAGACAGCATGGCTGTTTGTGCCTGTGCCTGCCGCTGCACGGCCACCGTGCCATCATCATACGCGGCAGCAAGCTGCTGCTGCTTTGCCGCCAGGGCTTCTGACAGAGCCGCCTGATCCACACCTGTGCCACGAGCTTCAGTGCCAAACTGCGCCACCACTTCCGCCATGCTGCGCCAGTAACCACTTTGAGCAGAAAGCCCTGCATTCTGGTCTTTCATGCCCTGGGTGATCTGTTCCTGCGGGCTCAGGGTATTGGCCAGCTGGATACGTGCCTGGGTGATGCGTTCGCTGATTTCCTGCCAGCCCTTGGATCCAGCCGTCTGCGTTTTCAGCAGATTTTGCTGTGACTCAATATAGGCGCTGATTTCCGCACGGCTTTGCGTATAGCTGGACGTGCTGAAGCCACCAGCTGCATCCGCTGCGCCACCCGTGAGAGACTTCTTATCATCAATCACGGCCGCAGAAGTGGCATGATCCACAGGCGCAACGCTGGTGGCCTTGCTCACCCTTTGATCATACTGATAACCGCCGCTTTCCTGCAGCGCGATCTTGCGCACCAGATTGGCAATACCATCAGTCAGATTAAAGCGGCCGCTTTCCTGCTTGATCAGCGCATCGGAATCAGATGGCAGCTTGCTCAGATCCTGCCCATACACGCTGGACGCATACTGGCGACCGCCAGCAGAACCCACCTTGAAGCCACCATACAACGCCAGAGCGTTATCCAGATTTCCGCCTGTCTGATGCAAGAAATTCTGGAAGCGCGTAATGCCCTCATCCACATTCCCCTTGGCGGTGCTGACATCATATTTTGGCGTAAAGGCGGTATTCACCTGCATCATCCCGACCATTTCGGGATGCTTGTCATTTCGCAGAACCGTGGTGCCCGCCAGACCGCCTGTGGTCTTTTCCGCAGGAATGGGCAGAGATAGAAGAGACGTGATGCTGTTGAGCAGCTTGGTGCCCATTGCCAGCGCCAGATCCTGAATGGCGTCCACAAGCGGTGATGTCTGCTGGCGCAGCTTTTCCACAGCTTGCTGGAATGGTGTCAGACCCTGCTCGGTTGCATCCTTGGTGCTGGCCGTTAGATGCTGCATGACAAGCGCATACGCCTTGCCTTGCTCACCTGCTGCCTGAAGCTCTTTCACCTGCTCCACAAGCTGGGCATCCACGCCCGCAAGGTGCTGCTGGTAAAGCGCCTGAATTTCGGCCGTGGGATCCAACATGGCAGTTTGCACCGCCTTCAGCCCATCTTCCAAAGAGCCAAAAACAGCACCGGCATCTTGTGCCACCTTGGCGAGTGCCTCAATGTCGGACGTGCCACCCGTGAAATTGTAGGTGCTGCCAATGGCTGTGGCTGCCTGCCGGGCCGTGGTTTTATCCCACCCCGGCATCTTCTCCAGACTATCGGCCGCAGAAGTGATGCTGTCAGCCATGTTATTGGCATCAGAACGGGTAGCCCGCAGCTGCTGGCTCAGTTTGGCCAGCTTGCTTTCTTCCTCTTCCGCATACGCGCCCATCTTATAGAACGCTATGCCCGCAGCACCTGCGGCAACAGCAATGCCGGCTGGGCCTGTCAGGGCATTTTTAAGCATGGACAGGCCTGCGCCATAACCACCGCCACCACCTGCGATTGCAAGGGCATTGGGTGCTTCATAGAACAGTGCCTGCAACGGATTGCCGCCTGCCAGCACCATATCAAGGAACTTATGGGCATCATCCATAATTTCCGTGATCTGATAGGCTTCCAGCTTGCCGGATTTGGTGGATTTCTGCTGCGCTTCATCAAGCTCAGCTTCTGCTTCAGCTGCTTCCTTCAAGGCCGTGACCTGCTCACGGCGCATGTCCACCTGTGATTTCAGATCCTGAAGAACACTCTGCTTGATGGATGGATCCAGCTTATCATCTGGTACAGAGGAAGCCTGGGCCATGGCATCCTCATAACGGTTTTCAGCCGCCATGAGTTGCAACATGACTTTTGCCAACTGGCTTCCTGCGCGTCCTGTCCGCAAAAAGCTGGAAGCACTTCTATCCAGACCAGCCTGCAGGCCTGATAATGACTGACCAGACGTGTTGCCAATATCGGACAGTTCACCCGCAACAAGGGCTGCATCATCCTTGATTGCGTTCAGGCTCTCTTTGATCTTGTCCTGCTGCTGAAGTGCATCTGATAGATCAGGCCCCTGCATATTTACAGTGCCAGAGACATCTACAGTCGATCCTGTCACACCATTCAGAGCAGCCTGCCCGGCATCAGCCGCACGTTTTGCTGCTGTGGTGAGCCGATCATAACCCTGAGTGGTTTTACCAAGAGCCTGCGCCCGGCTGTTTTCAGCTTCGCAGATACCATTCAGCAGAGCATTTTCTTCACCAAGCTGACCATTCCATGCCTTCTGGCTGGTTGCCGCTGCCTCCAGATTGGCCTGAACTGTTTGCAGTTTCTCACCAACGCGACCGATCCAATTTTCTACCTGATTGAGATTTGTCTCAATCTCAGAGGTATCTAACCCTTCATCCGTTGCTTTCTGGAGATCTGCCCGCAGGCTGTCACGCTGCGCACTCAGATCTGTCAGTGTCTTGGTCAGGGTTTTCAGGCGAGAAACAGTCTGCGTGCCCAGCTTGTCAAAAGATCCGGCCGCTGCATCAGCCCCTTCTGCCAGCGTATCTGTGGCAGTTTTTGATGCTTTCCCCACGCCAGACATGACATCCGTTAGCGCCACGCCCTTTTCGGCAACCGCATCCAGATGATCGCCAGCACTTTTTGTCGCACTTTCGGTCTGATCAACAGCCGTGATATCGACCTGTAGCGATTCAACCAGATTTGTGTCTGCCATGGGAAACCATCACTTTTCTGTCAGGATCAGCGTGGGGTAAAGCATTTGCTCACCTGCCTGCCGATCTGCACGCCTGCTCACGTAAGCCGCGTGCTTTTGTGTCCACTTTTTCTCTTTTTTGTCCCACGAAATACCTGAAGCGATCCCTGCACCACGCAGGATGTAGGGAACAGGCTCGCCACGGGCATCACGTCCACCCTGCTGGGGCTTGAAGGCCCGCAGCGCACGAATGCGCTTGAAGCGGTTCATCAGCGGCCTGCGCACGGCCTCCACAATCCCAGGTGGAACACTAATGCGCTGGCCCCCCACTTCAATCTTGCGGGCATAGGGCATGGTGTTCACAATCCACACTTCCGAACCCATGGGGATCTTGCCCGGTGCATCCGTCCAGCCCTTGCCGTCCACCAGAACAGCCCAGCTTTTACGGAACGCACCACTATGGGCTGGAGACCGCTTGCGCAGTTCTTCCAACGCCCAGACAGTGGCCGCGCCAATAGTGTTGAAAATGTAGGTGACATTCCCGCCATTGAGCTTGGCAGCTTCTTCCGGAAGGCCGAGCTTGCCATCCACACGCCGGACATATTGCGCCGATGCTGCGCCAGATTGAATGAGATCATCCCGCTCCTTGCGGATCCTGTCCCCTACAATCTTGTGCGCGGTCGCACTGGTCATGTTCCGGTTGATGGCAACCCGCATGGGTTTTTGCAGACGAGCAGCCCAACTCATTTTTTCATCCGCCTTTTCATGCGTTGCGCCCAGTCTTCAATGAACACCCGATCCATGGCGACAATGCACCGATCCAACAGCGCCATTTCGGCATGTGTGTAACCGTGATGCTGCGCCCAGGCCTGCACCACTTCCCACGGGATCATGCCGGGGCTGCTTTCAAAAACTGTGGCACCTAAAGCCACACTGAAACCTTGTGGAAAACGCTGGCGTGATGCGGAAAGCCGATGCCATGCCCGCCAGATCCACATGAACTCAGGCAGTGGATCCACGCGGGCATGTTCCTCTGGAAGGTCATTCCAGAGATCTTCGTCATAGCTTCCCCATTCAAGGTGCCATGCCAGCGCTCTGGTCAGTTTCCCTCAGCTTCCTCTGCATGCTCAGAGGCCTGCGTGGTCACAAGGGCGGCGGCTTCCCAGCAGGCAGACATCAGTTCCCGGTAATCCGGATTGCCAAGAAGTTCCTTGAACTCATCGACAGTAACAGGGTTTTTCTTTTCCCGGTCATGATGCAAGCCTTTGACATCCAGCACGAGGAAGTCCCGCAGTAAGTCTGCGTTGATCTGGCGGCGCACGGCGTTGGGAATGGCAGAAACATCACCACGGAAGCGTTCTGCCGCTTTGCGCAGGCGCTGTGCCTGGGCATCCACAAACTGATCGGTATAACCACGGCTTTTGATTTCAAGACCAGGGTATTTGTCGATTTTTACCCACTTTCCATCAGCAATGGCGGCGCTATCGGTTTTCAGGTCTGCAAGAGAAAGCATGGATCTACCTCAATAAAAAAGGCCGCACACTGGCGGCCATGTTTGAAAAGAAAAGAGAACAGAAAAAACGGAGTGATCAGGAACTGACGCGTGTGATCGCAAACGTGCCACCGCCTGGAATGGGGTTTGCCGTGACGGAAACGGTTGCCACCACAGTGGAATTTTTCCCAGAAATCGGAGCCTTGGGATTACGGATAACGCCGTTCAGAACGGTGAACTGATACCCAACGCCATCCCTGCCCTGCACACCAACTGTCACAGGGCCTGTCTTGCCGTTTTTCCAGTCTGTAAACTGCTGATAATCCTTGAAGAAATAAGTGATTTCCATGGCAGCCTTGAAACTGCCAAATCTGATACCACACGCACCGACATGGCCCATGCCGGTATCCTGTCCGGAACTGTCACGCGAAAGGGTAATGGTGGCAGACTGAATACATCCCGCAGGTGCATTTCCGAAAATGCTGCAACCCATAAAGCCTTCTACCGTATCAATCAACGGTGTGGCCGTACGTGGGGTGACAGATGAGGAAATATCGGATGTGGACACAGCCATGTCCGAACCCAGCAGATCAATGGTGACTGTAGCTGGCTGGCTTTTTTGCAGCGTGATCTGCACCTGATTGACCATGGTGCCAGAAAACAGCCGCCAGTTATTGGCAAGTTTTTGCCGGAACGTGAAAGCCTTCCCGAGCTTCCCATTCAGAATGCTGGGAATGAAATACGTGCTGTTCGCCCCAAGCTTTACCGAGCCAGTGCCCGCCACTCCGTAGCACTGCTTCAAGAGCGGGGCTGCGGAATTCAACGTGCCGTTGCCAAAAACAAAAACCGCTGAATTGGGGACAGAAACGGTATCAATTTTGGTATAAGGCACGTTTATTACAAAACCGCAGTCTGGATCAGAAATGATCAGATTTCCTGCAGCAGGAAATTTTTTGGCGCTGGTCACGTCTGCTGTTTGCAGACAATCTACGCCATCCATAAAGGCAATGTCAGAGGCATGCAGAACATCACTGCCTGGATTGCCCATTGAAACGGCATTGGCAGACCAATCAGCCCCCATGATGCCCGCCAGCAGATCTTCATATGTGCCAACGGACAGAATGCCTGCAATGCTACCCTGCGTTGTGCGTCCTGTCAGGACAGACTGCGCCATTTCAGGAACATCATTGATTTCGTCAGGCTGTGTTTCGGTTTCGTTTACGTCCAGGGAAACATCCGTATAACGCAACGCCTGATATGCCCCGGTCGGGGGCGTGTTGTAAGTGGTCTCCAGCGCATAATCTACTGCGCTCTTGTTACTTTCCGCACCGGCCGCATAGCCATTTGTGCCGCCTGTGTAGGCCATGATCACCTCAATAAAAAAGGCCGCTCACTGGCGGCCTATCTGCACGAAATATGGAAACCGTTAGCCTGCTGGCGTTGCTGTGCCACCGGAACTGACAACTGTGCCGCTGCTTGCGGGTGTGACACCAGAACTTGTGGAGACAGCACTGCTGGCTGGTTCTGCTGCGGCCTTTTCACCCTGCGGTAGAAGCCCCAGACGGTAGCCGAAGAAGCGTTCCAAAGAGAGCACCATGCCTGCGGCATCCGTTGCCATGGATCCGAATACCTGCCCACTGCTCTGGAACAGACCGGACGCGCCATCAGGCTGCGCCAGAACGTCATACTGCTTGCCGCTTTCATCTGCTGTTGGCGGTACACTGGAAGGCAGACCAGACAAGGCCCGATAAGGGCAGACAGCCGTGCGGCATCCTGCTGGCGCATCCTTCTGGGCAATGGCGACAGCAGCAGAGGTGCTGTCTGCATCAATTTCAGTGGAAGCGAGTTCGAAAGTGCCCGCGTTAGGGCCGGTTTCGTAAAGCGGAAAGAATTTCATGTCAGAATATCCTGATATTCGTAATCAATCCCCAGAGAAAACCGGACGCGGTTGCCGGCTTGGCTCAGATCTGGCGGATCAAACATATGGCCGCGATAGAGGATGCCCGTTGGCAGGTTTGTGGCCTGCCTGAAGGCCACGGACATGGCCTTGCGCAGTTCCAGAGCTTCCAGCGTTCCGGTGCCCTTGGGCACAAGCAGATGCAGCCAGATGGTGCCGTTTTCCAGATCCACCGGCTCGCCTGCGCCTGCACGGTCTGCCAATCCGGCCGCCGTTTCCATCACCCAATATGGGCCATCTGGCACGGTGATGTTCTGGCCTGCCGGATCCAGCAGTTTCAGCTTTTGGGCTTCAGCAACGGCCTGTGCGCGTGTCCAGGCATCAGAGAAGACTGCTGGCGTTGTCATGCGTCTCGCCTCCTGCGGCAATCAATGTCCAGCCGCAGACGGTTGGCCCATCATAAACGGGCTGCGCATCTGTCAGCGTGTATGTTTTGGGCCCGTCCTGCACCCGATCGTCCTGGGCAGGCATGCCGTAGTCGGAAAGCGCATCCGCCATGACCTGCGCCACGAATGGAGCCTGCGCCATGTCATTCGTGATCTGGGCAGACTGTGCAGGCGGTGCGTAGGCCATCAACGTGACGCTGGCCGTGCCATCTGCCCTGGACAGCACCATCTGGCGGCCTTTGGTGGAGATCTGGCGGCGGCGGCGTTCTGTGCGGTAGCTCATCCGATGCCCCCCGCCTGATAACCTGTCAGGATATCCACCGCAGGTTGTGGCATGCCTCCAGATCCGGCAGATGGTGCATTCCAACTGGTGGAACCCACCCCTTGCTCGCTTTCAGATTTCAGGTTGGGATCTCGCCCCTTGGCATACCATATGGACGCCGCAGTGAGCCGTATGGCCTCCTGAAGATCCTGCGGCACGATATTCGTGCCTGCGTTTTCCGTGCCCGGTGCGACATATCCGGCCGTATATTGGACGGCATAGATCCCCGGCATCCATCCCGGCATTCTGGCATCAGGCGGATACACCATGGCGGCATCAGGATCGAAAGGAAGATCCTTGATCTGCTCTGGTGTGAGAGAAAGCTCTCCCGCGCAGAATGACTGAATGCTGATCAGAGGATATCGGCCCAGGCAAAGCACGTCCTGTGCAGCACCTGGCCGCACCATGAACGTGTCCTGCCATTGCGCCTGCATAAGAGGCCTGCCGATAAACTTCAGGGCTTTTGCCGAAGCCTCCAGCAGCAGCCGTGTCAGCTCTGTGTCCTGCGTATTGTCGGAAATACTGAGATCCGCTTTCAGATCATCCAGAAGCGCCAACGGCTGAAGAGCTGCTGGCGCACTGATTTGCACAGTACGCCTCATTGCTCTGTTCCTCAGCCGCCAGTGGTGGTGCCAGAAGTCGGTGCAGCCGTATCAATGCTGGTGAAGTCACCGTTGATAATGGCCTGCGGACGGTAAACAACCAGTGTGGTGCGCTCTTCCGCCAGAATGGTCACCATCCCTTTCACGAAGTTATCCCGGTCTTCGGTGGAAATGGAGACTGTGGCGTCCTCACGGTCAAACAGCTGCGCTGCAAGGCTGAAGGCCCCGGTCATGAACTTGCCCTGTGCCATGGCCAGAGATTCTGCTACCGGCAGGCCCCACAGAACCGGGCCAGCCATGCCCATGGGATTGGCGAACACATACCGGCTCACACTGTCCTTGGTCAGTTCAATGCTGGCCCAGTCAGTCGGGTTCAGAATGTGCCCGGTTGCCGGGTATTCTGCCAGCGTGGTCTGCAACATGCCCAGACGCAGACGGTCAATCATCGTCTCGCCTTTTACCGTCACGCCAGTAGGCTGCTCATATTTGCTGGACTGTGCCAGCAGCCCCAGAATGCTGGTGCCTGTGCCATCGCCATTCAGAAAGGCAAGATCTTCCTTGTAAGCAAGGCCATAGCGCAGACGCCCATCGATGTAGGTCTGCAACTGCGGTGCATCAGCAAGAATGGATTTGGGCGCCATGACGAAATGCGCGATGGTGCGCACTGGCAGTGTATTCAGGGAGAAGCTGATATCCGACTGCGGATATGGATTTCCGGGGTTTTCTGCCACGAAATCAGCATTGTTCGTGAACAGTGTTTCCTTGACGTAGTCCACGGATTGGGACTGCGTGTTCCCAGGCATCAGCAGATCACGAATGACCAGCCGCCGGTTGGGCTGGGCAACGATCTGCGGCTGGCGATCTGCCACAACCAGCGCCGAAGTGCCAGATGTGCCGGTGGAACTGGCAGAGGTGATGTTTTTCATCTCCACCTGCACGGTGCCCTTCCAGCTGGTGCCACGTTCCATGGCGGCCTTGACCTCATCAGACGCCACGAACTTCTGCCCGATGCTCTGGGGCTGCTGTTCTGTAGGCTTACCACCACGGGATGATTTCTGCTCCAGTTCCGTCACGCGGGCAGACATTTCGGTCAAGGCAGTCAGCGCCTTGTCTGCACTGGCCTTGGTTTCATCCGTGACCTTGCCAAGGTTTTTCAGCTCGGTCTTGGAGGTTTCAGCAAACTTCTTGACCTCATCCGTAGCTTCAGAAAGCTGCTTGATGGCGTTTTTGTATTCGTTTTCGTCAGACATCAGAATTTTCCCATAAAAAAAGCCGCCTCAATGGGCGGCTGCGGGTGAATGAAAAGCGGTTTTGTCAGATCACAGACGAAAACCGGAAAGACCAGGTGGCACCAGAGAAGATCCGGGCTTGGGTGCTTCCTCGCTACGCACAGCGGCCATCAGGCCAGCCGTTACGGATTTCAGCTCCGACAGCATGGGAATTTTCCCATCCTGCAGCGCCTGCTTCATGCCATCGGGCATGCGCTTGCCTGTCAGAGCCTCATAGGCATCCTGCAAATGCTCCAGCAGCTGCTGGCGCTCCTGCGCCGTGGGGGCATCGTTCCCTTTCAGGGATTTCTGATAAATGCCCATCGCGGATTCCAACGCCTGCACGGCAACCGTTGGCTGCACTGTGGACTTGAAGGCATCACCCCAGCGCCGTTTGAGATCCGTGACACGGGCCTGTGCATTGCTGGGATCATCCACAAGGCTGACCTCATACAGATTGGCCTGCTTGATCTGGCGGCGTGGCCCTGTGGGCTGCGTCATTTTGACAGCACCATCCTTGGGGATGCTGAAGCCAATGGACAGACCGCCCAGCGCACCATCCTTGACGCGCTCATACAGCAGTTTCCCGGCATCCGTGTTGGTGCCGGATATCTTGCCTTTGACGTGCAGGCCCTTGCTGTCTTCCGCCACGTCATTCCACACACCAGCAGGAACGCCGTCACCGCCGAAAAAGCCGTGCATGACGTGCATGGGCAGAACACGGCCCTGCGCCTTGCGCTCGGCAATGGATTTGGCAAACGCACCGGGCAGGATCACATCACCATGTGAATCCGTATTGCCGAAAACAGCGCCGTAACCTTCCACATGGCCGCTTTCGCCATCTGAGCCGGTAATGGCTTTATACTCGAACGGAACGGCGCAGACTTCCATGCCGTCAATCATCGTCCGGATCTCCTATCGTGCCGCCTGGTTGCGGCTGTGGTTGGGATGCTGGCGTAGTAACGGGCTGCAATGTCGGTGGCATGCCAACCTTGCCCACATCTGTCAGCGGGATCATCTGCGCCTGCACGGTTGGGATATCGCCGCCCGGGATTGGTGCCAGACCTTCCTTTTCACGGATTTCATTGCGGGTCTTGATGCCGTTCTGAACCTGTGTGGCCTCTAGCTGAGCGCGTGTCTGGCTGTCTGCGCGTAGCAGTGCATCCACATTGTGCTGGGCAAAATACGTCTCTTTTTCCGCAGGCAGTAGCAGGCAGCGCGTGATGGCCTGCTCTATGCGCACCAGCCACGGCTGAAGCGTATAGGTCAGAAACCACAGGTTCATCTGCTCGAGGCCAGATCCCCACGCGGTGGATTTCTCCATGCGCCCGATCATGACCGGAGCCACGCCAAACCACCGGCAGAGCGTTTCCACGTTAAAGCCGCGTGTCTGAAGCAACTGCATGTCTTCGGGGTTCATACCGATGCTCTCAACCGTCCATCCGCCTTCCAGAAGTGGCGTTTTCCCGGCGTTCAAGGCTCCTTCATAATCCTTCAGGATAGCCTTGGCACGCACCCGCTGTTCACCTTTGAGGATGTTGGGAGACTTGATGTAAGTCTGGCTCAACATGCCATTGGCAAACATGCGTGCAGCGGTTTCTTCCGCAGCCATGGCGCTGCCTATCTGCTGGCGGCCTGCACTGATGGGAGACATGCCCATCATGCCGTCTAGGCAATACCCCTTGATGTGCAGGATATTGCTTTCTTCCAGCGTGAGCTTCTGCCCCTGATACGTGTAGGTGTAGATCAGCTCACCTGTGGCATCGTCACGATTGACCGTCATGCGGTCAGGCCGCAACGGATAGAGGGCAACCACACGTTTTGCGCCAATATCGTTCCAGATCACTTGGGCAAAGGCATTCCCCCACAACATCAGGCAGGCCACCATGGATGACCAGAACTCTATGGCGCTCATATCCGTATTGGGGGATCTGCTCAGGATGCGATACAGCGGATGATCACGCGCCAGAGTGGATGACGTGCCATCTGGGCTACGCTGGTAGAGCTTTAGCGGCATTGCCCCGATAGTGTCAGAGATCAGCCGCGTGCAGGCCCAGACCGTATCCAGCTGCATGGCGGTATTCACCGACACCAGCTTGCCGCTATGCGTTGGCCCACCAGCCATGAAAGCCCCCAGGCGCAGATCCGTAAGGGATACGCCTGTGACGGTCAGCACCATTGCATTTGCAGCCTTGTACAGCAGCCCCCTAAATGGCGCTGGCATTTTCATGTCGTGATCAGACCTCCCTCAAGAAACGGGTCAATATTTCCCGGTGGCTCCGGGTTTCGGCTCATGCAGGCTACGGCATCAAACAGCGCCATCAGCGGGTCGATTTTCTTACCGCCTGCCATCTGCTTGGTGATTTCGATATTGTTGCCCTTGGCCTGCGCCTTTGCATTGCCAACTGCCCAGGCCATGATCGGACGCGCCCCATGGGAAAACGTGCCATCCGCCAGCTTGCGCTCCAGCGTCTTGATGGCCCCGGTCATTTTCCAGCCCTGGCTGATCCCAACAATCCGCTCCTGCTCAATGCCACGGGCATGCAAGGCAAACACGATTTCAGCCACACCCGCAGGATCCAGCCCAACCATGGCCAGCTTGCCGGACTGGTCGATCATTTCCACCACGTCCGCCAACTGCCGATTGTCGTCACGCATTTCATGGACAATGACGAGATCACCCTGCTTCTGGAAATCCAGATAGCGCGGTGCTTCCTCCTTGCGATGCTTCAGCACGTCCTGAAACACCCAACTGCGCTGCCAGTGCAGCCAATCGCCACTTTCCTCATCCCGGCCAAGCACAGCCAGAGATAGAAAATCGTCCAGACCGCCGCCATCAATGCCGCAGACAATCACATCAGAGCATTCCAAAATCAGTTCCAGCGTGACCAGCGGATCACCCTGACGTTCCCAATATTTGGCCCCTGCCCATGCCTTTTCGCGCAGGGACATGCCCATTTCCACGTTCAGGTGCTTGGCCATCCAGACGCGCAGCACACCTTCCCCAGCCTCTTTGGCCTGGGCGTATCTGTCCCGCAGGAACTCATCCGATACCGACACCCCCAGATTGGGGTTGGTCATGTACCAGTTATCCGGATTGTGCTCGCCTTTCTTATCCAGAATTTTCTTGGGAAATTCGTAGATAACCGGCAGAAACCGGGGCGAATTGATCTTGCCGTCCCGCACGCCACGCGCATATTCCAGACGGCTCTTGAACACACCGGCAGGCTCTTCATCCGACTGCGTGCTCAGGTAAATGATGAAGCCTTCCGGACGGGAAGCGATGCCGCCAGTGGCTTCCATGAGCATGTTCTCAGCCGTGGGCTTCTTGCCGAACTCCCACAGCTCATCCACCAGAATGCCGGTGGCTTTCTTGCCCACAACGGAAGATCCATCCGCCGCTACAACCTTGAGTGTTGCCCCGGTTTCGCGGTGCGTCACGATGCGGGTGTAATCCTGCACATGGAACAGGGCATCCAGTTCAGGGTCTGCCTTGATCATGTCCCGCGCAGGCTTGAAGGCGTTGTCTGCGGCTTCCTTGGTCGGTGCCAGGATCAGGAACTCGGCCGATTGCCGCCAGTTCAGGATCAGCACCGTCAACATCACGCCCGCCGCAATGGTGCTCTTGGTGTTCTTCTTGCTCACCAGCAGGAAAAACTCGGTGATCATGCGCTTGCCGGTTTCCGGGTCATATGAACCGAAAATGGCGGCCGCATAATCCTTCAGCCAATCACGGCAGGATTCACCGATGGTGGGTTCACCCAGCACGTCCACGATCTTCAAGGCGTTGAAAACAGCCATCCCCTGCGCAGCAGCATCCGGAAAAAGCGGATCACATGGCACAAGGCTTTCACCCGCAATGATGCGCTTTTCCCAATCCGGGCAGGCTGTGCTCCATGACAGGCCTGCCTTGGCCACAGGCGCTGCCTTGCGCCGTGTGGTGGCTGTGCTGGTCTTTCGTGCGGGGGTTGCCGCCTTGCGCTTGCGTGTTGCGGGTTTTTTCTCGGTTTCACTTGCCATTGTTCACAACCAGTTTGGGGGAAGACATACGCGAGAACTTGCCGCTGGCTGCTTTCTCGGCAGCTTCCCGGCGTTCTTCCTTCACGCCCTTCTTTTTTCCGGAACCCGTGACGCCCATCATCTGGATCTGCTTCAGCGTGCGCACGGTTTCCGCCCGCTCTTTCGTGCTGATGGCCTTCAACATCGCATCGCGCCGGCGCGATCCATTGTCGCTGGCTGTTTCCAGCTCAATCGCTTCGGAAATCTCGCCAAGATGCGCAGTCGTGTCCTCAACTTCGCCAAGCAGCCGCGACACCAGATTTTCGGTGCGTTCATCCAGATTGTTGGCCGTTCCACGCCCGGTTGATGGTGGTTTTCCCGGCACTGGAGCGGGGTTGCGTTGGGGATTGTGCGCAGGTTGGTGCGCAGTTTTGGTGTTTTTGCGCACTTTTTGCGCAGAAGTGCGCACCCATCCACCGGACGCGATGCGCTTGCGCAGCGTGCTTTCAGCCACGCCATGTTTTTTTGCAATTTGGCGGTTTGACAAGGCTCCTGCGCGAAAATCAGCCTCTATCGCGTGCCAATCCGTATCAGTTTTCTTGGGCATTCCCCACCATCCCGCGCAACAAAAGTGCGCACTTCAAAACGCTGGAACGAAAAATTTTTCACGCGTGCCACTGGCGCGGTTCAGGTGCCTTGGGTCGATTATACTTTTACCCCTCCCCCTACCCGCTGGACGCATGGCATCGCAGCCATGCATGACGCGGACGCATGACACCGAAAAAATGGCAGAAAACCGCCGTTTTTCAGTATTCAACGGCGTTTCGTGCTGCCCGCGCCCGTGCGGTCTTGGCGGTATGGCAAGATCCGCAGAGCAACTGGACGTTGTTCTCGTCCAGCGGCGCGCCGCCGTCCTTCAGCTCCTGAATGTGATCCCCAAAGAGCCGCGTGCCGGTGCGGCCGCACTGTTCACAGCAATGCAGTCGCTTGCGCTTGATGGATGCCATCAGGGCACGCCACTCAGGGCTTGTATAAAAGCCGTCAGCGCGTTTGGGTGGCTCTTTGGCTATGCTGGTGTCCAGAGCGCCTACAAGCGGCCTCATGCACGTCAGAACGGCTTTCTTGCGGCTGCTCATGTGGTGGCCACGTCCAGCTTGGACAGGTCGAACGTCACCAGCTCCCACTTGGCATCTGGCGATGGCCGCCGGTGCAACCGCACGTAATCCTTGGTCACATCCACGCGCACGCTGTCAGAAATCGCCTGCATGCCGCGCTGCCATTCCTCATCGTCAATCTCCAGACGCCGGAGCGCGAGGATCTTGCCCACGTTCATGCTGCCCTGCTTGTCCACGTCAAACGCATCCAGCACCACAGCTTTCAGATTGGCGTTCGCGCCCTCAGACCAGCGGTTCAGGCAACTATGGATCAGCGTTTGCGCCGCCTGAATTTCAGGGCCAAACGAAATGACGTTGCCGACCGCCACAGTCACGCGCAGCGTGCCATCGTAGCTGGTCAGGGTGACGTTGCCTTTCTCGCTGCCCAGCTTGGTGCTGTATTGCTCGGCCACCAGATCCAGAAAGGCGTTGATCTCCGCAAAGCAGAGCCGCTTGAAATCCATCATGAACTGCCGCACCGGCTCGGCTTCACGGTGCAAACGGCGCACCAGCTCATCTTGCAGCTTGTCAGATGGCCGGACATTCGCTTCCGGCACCAAACGCCCGCGACTGTCCTGCATGAAACCGTCAGGCACGGTTTGCATTGTCATTCTCCATCGTTGTCAGAAACGCCCGCGCCGGTTGGCGTCAGGCCAGAAGGTCAGCGCCCGCCGCGTCTGCGCTGGCGTGGCTGTATCGTGTTGTCGTGGCCAGCGAACTGTGGCCGAGCTGGGCCTGCACCCAATGCACCGGCTGCCCCGCGTCCAACTGGTGTGACGCAAAAGCATGGCGCAGCCAGTGAGCAGAGACATCAGGCGGCAGGCCCGCTCGTTTTGCGGCCCGCTTCACAACGCGATCCACAGCGCGTTCATGAAGCGGGCCGCCATCGTGGCCGGGGATAACGGGCGCATCAGGCCCGACATCAGACCGCACAGCCGCGATCTCTTTCCACAACGATGGTGAAACCTGCACATGGCGGGTTTTGCCACCCTTGCCGAAAACCGTTGCAATGCCGCCCGATTGGCGGCGTGTCATATCGCGCCAGCGTAACGCGCAGGCTTCTGAAATCCGCAGGCCGGTGCCGTAAAGCAGCGCCAGCAACGCATGGCGGCGCGGATCCTTCTCACCTGCCAGCATGGCCAACACCTGCTGGCGCGAAAGAATGCGCTCGTTCAGATTGTCGCGGCCACGCTCCATGCGGAACGCAGCGCCTGCATCCTGCAGTAGAAAGCCCAGCTTGTGGCCGTAGGTCAGCAGCGATTTCACGGCGCTGATCTTGCGCCGGCGCGTGCTGTCCGCCGCATCGGCCATGCTGTCGTTCCATGCCTGAATGTCAGCCAGGGCAACATCTGCCATGGGCTTGGCAACAAAACGGGCGAACTCCGCAACGTTGGTGCGATAGGCCCGCACCGTGTTGCTGCTGCGGTTGTGCAGCCACGTTTTGACCAGCGGAAGATCCGCACGGTGAATGCCCTCATCCGGCACTGCTGGCGCGGTCGATCTGGGCTGATCACCGCTAACCATTTGATTTCCCTATATTATCGGGTCATTTCCAACCCTCAAAAACCGTCAGATAACAGAGATTATCTGACGGGTTTAGGGGGTGTTCTGCGGGTTATCTGACACCTCGGCAGGTATGCCGTGTCAGATAATACCGCGTTATCATGACGCCTTTTATGGCAGTTTGATTGCGTGAATAACTTGCGCCAATCCAAACAGAATAGAGGCAATGCCGATTGAACTGATTGCGATAGCAATGCTGATCGAAATCATGCGCGGCATAGGCCCATCATATTCCATGTTCGGCCCTCCTTTAAAACTGTACAGTTTTACGCGCCCTCTGTTATGATGAGGCACATCTTCCTCTTGGTCATTGCAAGGGGTGGATACAAGAAACCCCCGCGCTGCTCGAACAGCCGGGGGTTTCGTTTAATCGGATGGAGCGCCGCCAACCTTGCGGCCGCAATCGCCCCATTTTGGCCCGCGCCATGTTGTTTCCATCACGCCGGGTGGCAACTCTTCCACCGTGCGGGAAGCATGTTCTTTGCGTAGCGCGGCATCAATGCGCTGCATGTCGTGCTCAGCATACACCGCACCCGCTGGCAGTTTGCGCAGCGATTGCAGGTGGCCATATTTTTCGCATGCAAGGGCATCACATCGGGCAACCGTATTTTTCAGGCCACCAACGGCCCGCAAAATCACATCAGCCCGATGCCGTGGCAGACGATCTGGAAGCATGCGCACGCAATGCGCCACATTTCCATCTGCCGAAACAACCAGAACAATCTTCTTCCCGCGCAGCAGAACAGCACCACGGCAGATCTTCTGCCAGTGTTTCATGCGTTCAGCTTTTCAGAAGATACAAAAAAAGCCGTGGCCCAGATGGACACACGACTTCGACTATTTTGACAATTTAAACGCGAAAGCTGCCGCAAGCAACTATTTATTGAACCAGAGATCCCCTGGCATATCTGTATAAAGGTCAGCCAGCTGCTCCAGGCAGAAATCAATGGCACCGGCTATGCGTTCACGCCGCTTGCCGTGTTTTTCAGACATTTTCTGCACAGAAAGACCGTTCACCATTAAATCCGTTAAAAACTTCTCGCCTAGCGGCCCCATATGCTTCCGAATATATCGGCAGCGGTCAGCTGCACGAATACGCGCAATCAAGGCGTTTTCAGGATCTGGCTTTCCACATTGTTTGGATGCGTCTGGATCCTGCGCACCTAAAAGGCCGGTTTCATAATCCAGCGCCCACTGTTCTGCTGCTGCAACTTGCGCATCTGACAACGTGCCAGACTTCTGCAACGCATAAACCGCGCCCGATGAACGCAGGCGCGGCAGATCTGATTTACTAACCGGATCTTCAATATAGACGCTGGTGATATCTCCTTTATCTAGGCGCTCCGGCGTGGGAGGTAATTCTTGCATGTTGCAGCCCCGCGTTTTTGTGCATATCTTCCTATGGCATCACGGGGACGGTCATTCTCGTAATCAAACAGGCGGCGTTGCAGAGTGGTGATTTCCAGTTCAGCCTCTGCACGCCGTTTTTGTTCCTGGGCCAACTTGGCCCGCAGATCTTCCATTGCATCAATCAGGTTCGGCTTACCTTCGGCCTGCAACCGTAGATTTCTCAAAAGCTTTCGGAAACACCCACTCATGCCGCTGCTGCTTCCATTTGCGGTGGGTTTTTACGGTAGTATTCGACGTAAGCACTTTCTTCCCCTCTGGGAAGCAGCGGCGGGAAACCCTTTTGAACTGCAGAAGTAATGAATGCTTCATCGGCCTTTTCCATGTTTCTGTTATGCAGATGCCAAAGGCCCGACCAGCATTTTTGAGCCTCTGCATACTGGTGCTTCGCAAAAGCCACGAGCGGATCTGCCGTTATGGGCGCTTTGGCTTCACCCCTCACTTCATCCAACTCCTGATTGGCCAATGCATTTGCCATTGGCTTCACAAACCCGCCCAGATGCTCAACCTTTTTCCCCAGATCACGATATTTCTGCACCGTTTCATGAATTGTGCGGATAATCAGATCTTCAGAAGCCCCGGCATTAAGCCATTCCTTGGCATAACGCTTTGCATGAAGGGCCTGATCTTTCCGGTTTTCATCAAAAGCCTGGATAATGCTGCAAGCAACCCGATTGATATCGGCGTCGGGAATGCTGGGTTCTGGGTTTTGGGTTTCGCCAGTAGAGGAAGAATTAGGTTTATATATATTATTACTCTTCTCTACTGCAGAACCCACGGAACCCAGATTATCCGAAACCGAAACCTGTTGGGTTTCTTGCGTGGGTTTCTGTGCTGCGGCATTTCCACCCGGAATAGGCATCATCATGTTCTGCTGAGCACGATGCGCTGCCTGTTCCCGCTCCTTGCGTGCGTAATATTCTTCGTCTGACTCGCCTTTGCGTTTCCGACCGCCCTTTTTGCCGTTTTCACGGGCTGACATAGCTTTGCGGCTTAGACCAGGCGGCACATCACCGCTTTCCTGCTTCTGCTGCCAGTCTGCATCTGCTGTGGCTGTGCGGGCAGCGCGTTCCTCACGCCGTAGCAGCCGATCATACATGACTGTGCTGAACAGCGCGTTTTCATCATCACGCGCCAGCATGCCACGGGCAATCATCTGCGGCAGGTTGCGTTCCAGCTCATCGGCCTGCAATCCGGCCTGTTTGGCAATTTCCGCATCATTCAAAACCAGTGTGCCAGCACGGAACACACAAGAACGCATTTCCTTCAGCGCATCCAGCAGCTTGTCCAGCACGCCGCGCATTTCGCATGGTGCTGAACGCAAGGTTTTTGGTGATGGTATTTGGCTGCGGTCAAATTCCGCAATATTGGGGCATATCATGCTGCCGCGCTCCTTGCCGCATACATGTACAGCTTTGCTCTCCTAATACCGACAACGCGCAGCAATGCTTTGGAAAGCCGCCTGCGGTCATTCATCATATTGGAAAGGTGTTTGTCGTTTAGGCCGTGCAACCGCGCAAAAGCCGAATTGCCGCCAGCCCGCCTTATTGCTGTATTCAGTTTTGAATACAATTCCAGCATGGGCAGGATGTTTCCATCCACATCCACATACCGTTCAACCTCAACCAGGCCCAACGCTGCCAGCAGCTGATCATTCAGCCTGCGGCGTGCATTGGCCATGTTTGACAGTGTTTTGTCATTCAGGCCCATCATGCGTGCAAAAGCTGAATTGCCACCGGCTTTGCGCACGCGTGTATTCAAAAATGAATACACCGCCTCAAGATCAAAAAACACGTCAGCCATCAGCGTGGCTTTCACCCTTCACAAGGAAAGGCTTGCCCAGCTGCTGGATGGTATGAATACGGGCCAGAGCCCGCTCCAGCACATGCTTGGTTTTTGCCATTTTGGGGGCAATTTCGTCGGCTTCTTGGGGGTCAATCACACCATCTTCCAGAATGCGGATAGCGGTGGAGACCATTTCTCCCGAAACCATGCTGTATTCGCTCATATCCCGGCCAAAATCACCGGGGCCAACGTGCATGGGCAGCACAACATAGCCCAGCGCGTGCGCCATTTCTGAAAGCAGAATGGGCTGCTCGGCACATCTGTCCAGATCTATGGCAATATCCAGTGGAATAACGGTTGGCTGATGCCTGCTGGCATAGGCCTCTAGTTGAGATTTCTGCACGCGCGTAAAACCGGCCGCAGCACGAAAATCCCCCACGGCCTCAACCGCACGTTTTGTGGCTGTTTTGATAGACGCCAGAAAGCGATGGGAAAACGGGATCATGCTGGATATCCAGCGGAGGAATCGGGCGACACGTTGTCATGCCGCCCGCCATCGTCCATTTTTTGCTTGTTCACACCAGAAAATGGAGACGATCTCTTATGAAGCCGACTACGGAAGAACTGGAACGCTGCATTTCCGAACTGGAAGAAACGCAATCCAAAATTTTGAGCGCCCTTAAAGGAGCTAACATCCTTATTCCCGGCCTCAACGCCCCGGCTGAAAAAGGAAGTATTTTGGCGAGAGACGAACTCTGGAAGAACTGAAGATCCAGTTTCCACAAACGCAATCAAGCGCGATGCCCCACGTTCTAAATCTGCCCATGATGAAGGCATGGGGTGCGGGCTGAGCAGAATTGTCTGCAAGGCCCATTTGCGCAGGGCTTGCTCATTGCTTAGGCCTGAGCTCCGGACACCATCCGCGTGACGGCTTCCGGGGCCTGCGGCATGGTTGGTTTCATGGGAATCAGTCATGCCGCAACTCCAGTGCTTTCATGCTTAGCAAAGAGATCTGGACGCAGTTCCTCACGGGGAATGCCAAAGGTAGCTTCAATTCTTACGATGTATTTATCAGGAACCTTTTTCCACCGAAGCACGGTCGCATGTGACTTAAGCCCAAGGCTTGATGCCAAACGAGAACATCCACCAGCCTTTGCAATGATCTCTTTCATATCCATAGAAAATTGTGTGCCCCACAGACACATATATTGTCAACTATGATTGTGTATGTAGGGCACTCGGAAAAACCACAGATGTGCCATTATCCGCACATGGCAAACACAATGGGACATCGATTAAGAGAGCTACGCAAAGCACGCAAACTCAATCAAATTGATGTAGCGGCTGCTGTAGATATTGACCGAGCATATCTCTCGCGCTTGGAAAATAACGAGAAGAATGCAACTATTTCAATAATAGCCTCACTCGCTGACTTTTATGATGTTTCCATCGACTATCTTTATAAAGGCGCGCCTACGCCGTTTTCTGGCCCGCAACTTAATGGTGAGGGCCCGTATAGCATTGAAGAAAAAGCCCTCATTGAGCTCTGGAGAGAGATGGGCGACGGACAAAGGCGAGTGTTTATGTCGATGGTCAGTGGATTGCTTAAAGCTAATATTGTCTGACATTGTATATCCCTAATTCAATAAAATATTAGAGGAGATTTACTTATTAGGCGATGTTTAAATTATGAAATGAGAAAATGATGATTCCTTCAAAGCTTAAATTCACAATACTATCTACATTTATTATATCTCTTACTGGTTGCGCTACAAATATTACACCATTGGTAACTGGCGGCAGTAAATCTGATGGAGTTGTTACCCTTGGATACCAATACGGATACTTCCAAAAGCCTAATGTTGATATGGCAGCAGCTAATGATAAAGCGTTAAAGCGGTGTATGGCTTGGGGATATTCTAAGGCTGAAATTTTTGACGGTGTAGAAACAGACTGCTTTCAGCGAAATGCATTTGGCACATGTTTAGAGGGGCGAGTAAAAATGCAATATCAATGCATTAATTCAAACCCTGAAAAAAATGTGCCCTAAAGACACAATTTTTCCTTGCTAATTTTGTGCTGATTAGACACATATTCTCCATCACAACCCGTGGTGGAGAAAAACCGTGTCGAATACACGATACAAAATTGAAGAAGCCGATGGCGGCTTTGTGCTGGTAGAAGAACGCACAGGGCCATTCCCCAAAGAAATCCGTGTGCCCTATTCCATCACGCAGGAAGCTGAAAGCGGAACAGACGCCGCATCTCGTAATGGTGATGCGCTCAGGGATCAGCGCAAGCGGGCAGCGCTCAGTTTAGCGCGGTATGCCGCATCATTTTTTATCGAAAAAGATCCAGATGCCCACCACCTGCTCCGTATCCGTGAGTGTGTGGAAAAACTGGTAACAGCTTCCATTGCTGAATTGCGCAAGAATGCAGCCGTGCCCAGCCAACAAACAGAATAATAGGCACGGTCTATAGTTTAGATGTTAGGCGTTAGATACTATTTTGGCTTTGGGTAATCTGATTTCAAGCGCCCCAAAAGGTTATAAAACTCACTGGAAACCTTAGAGTGCTCGTATTCAGCGCTTGGATCACTACCAGAAGCAGAACGAGCACTTAGTTGAGAAGCTGTTAGTGTTGCAGCAGCCTGAATAAGAGCCGCCTCAATAGTTGTATCTATTTCGTCTGACATAGCGTTTTTCCTTTCTTGGGTCTGTTGGCGCGCCAAGAATGGAAAAAGTTGGGGGAGTCTGGCAACAGGCTTCCCCTTCAAAGAGAAGCAAGATGGTTCATCAGCCTAATCGGACAGAACGGTATCAGTTCTCAGTAGATGAGAGCCGGAATATCGAACGCATCATCAAGCGCGTAATTGAAAGTTCCAAGCCTACCAGTCTGGCCTCCAAAAATAACATTTACGACAAAACAAGGCAGCTGCTGCGCGTATGTCACGCCCGTGTCTGCCCGCTGGATCTGGCTACCATGGTGCAAGCAGATATCCGGCTGGTGCTGGAAGATCTGGGCACGCTCAGGCGCAATCTGAATATAAAAACCGCGCACATGGATTACGGCACGCGGCTGCACTTTGCGCTTAACGTGGTGTACCGCCGCAGGGAGCAGGCAGCATGAACGCCATTCCCTGCCCTGCGCCTCTCAGCTCATTCAAAACAGCACAATCAATACATCGCCGCGCTGCGCTTATCCGCGTGCAGGCTGATGCCCTGATGTCTCATTCCATCGTGCTGGAAACCTATCACCGCACATGTAAGGCCAGTGAAAACCATTATGGCGCGGAATCATGGCGCAAGCTTGCGCACCATGCCCGTGAAGAAGCCGAGCTTCTCTATACCCGCGCCAATATCCTCGAAAGCTATATCAAATGAACAATCACGCCTTTCAGGCTGCCCGCACGCAGCTAGAGCAGCTCATCCACCGCAATGTGGACAGCAAAGAAAAGCTGGCCATGCTTTCCCTGGTCAAAGACATGGCCGCCGCAATGGAAGCCGAGCAGGATATTGCAGATACCGCCCTGCGCATAGGCTACGCCAAGCGCCGCACCCCTATGGCACGGATTCAGGACTTCATTCTGGGTGAAGTGAGGGCAGCATAATGATCGACAAAAAAGAACAGGCGCTCCGCGAGTTGGACAAAACTTATGCGGAATTCAAGGTGCATATCCAATCTGCCCCACAAGATGCCAATTTCAGTCTGGCAGCAGTAATGAATGTAATAGAGAATGAGGGATACCGTCCCGCCATATCTGCAAGCGGAAATAATCCGGGTGATATTGTTTTAGCTGCGGCAACTATATTTGGCTTTACTTCTTGTTTCGCTCCAACATTCAAAAATACGGAAGATTTCGTTGAAACTGTGAATGCAGGCATCCAATGCGGACAAGGCGAATTTCCTAAAGAAGCAGCACCATGCTCAACCACCAAGCATTAACCCGCAAACAGGCTGTGGCGCTTTCCATATTGGCTGCGCAGCCGGATGGATACCTCACCCATAGCAAAACAGTGGCATCAGCATCTGCTCAACTTGCAGCCAGAAAACTGGTGCGGCGCATCAGAATAGACGGATTTTGGTACTGTGCCCTTACAGAAACGGCACGGCAGGAATATCCAATTATCCGCCGTGAGGTCAGAAAATGTTTGGCAGCGTAGGAAACATCAATGCGCAACCCTGCACCCTCTCAGCGCCTCACCATGTTGTGGATTGTGCTGTCAGTTATCGGCATATGCGGAAACACGTTCCTACTTCTGCACAGATAGATCTGGAGCAGCTTCTAGGCACCTACGCACCACCACCACAGGTGGAAGCGCCAAAGCGTATCCGTAATGATAAACGCTTGGGTTTTCGCATCCGCCAGCGCCGTCATGAACTGCACATGAGCTTGGAACAGCTAGGCCACGCCATAGGCTGCACATACCAGCAGATGCAGAAGTATGAAACCGGCAAGAACGCCATAAAGGCAACGCTCCTGCCCACATTCGCCACCGCACTGGACGTGCCGCTGACATGGTTTTTTGAAGGATTGGAAGCATGATGAGAGGAATGATTGCAGCACCTACCCGCCGTATTCTCAACATGAAGGAAGCGGCTTCATACATGGGTATGTCTGTAACCACATTCAGGGAGCAAGTAGCGCCGCAAGTAAAAGGTGTAAGGGTGCTGCCGAAGCGCATTAGCTACGATGTAGAGGAATTAAACAGCTTTATTGATCGTATGTCAGGGAAATCAACGGATTCTCACGAACAGAATTTCTGGGATAAATTCAGGTGACAATCATACGCCTGAAATACGTTCACAAGTTCCCCGGCCGCAATGGGAAGACTCGTTATTATCTCAGAAAGCCGGGGCATAAGCAGGCTAAGCTGCCAGATCCATCCAGCCCAGATTTCTATACCGAATATCTGCGCCTCCTGAATGGGGACGCCCCAAAGATAGAAGTGCAGAAGTCTAAAACGATTGAAGGCAGCTTGCTTGACCTTATCGTGCAGTGGAAAACATCCCACAAATATAAAACCATCAAACAGAGCACGAAACAGGTATATGATAGGCTTCTGAACAGAATAGCTGCAATGGATTGCGCTCAAGGCGCGGTCAAGCATATGGCTCCGCAAAATATTCGCTTCATCATGCGCCAATATGAAGAAGCAGGCCCCACAACAGCTAACCGCATATTAAGCATTCTCAGCATGATGCTGGACTATGCCATAGATATTGGCTGGCGTGATGATAACCCTGCCGTGGGTATTAAGCGCCTGCAAATAAAATCCAAGGGGCTGCATTCTTGGTCTGATGCAGAGATTGAGAAATATCAGTCGCATTGGCCTACAGGCACAAAGCAGCGTCTGGCATTTGCTTTATTATTATATACGGGCCAGCGCAGAAGCGATGTTGTGCGCATGCGCCCAGATGATGTGTCTGGCGGAAGCATTAAGGTCACGCAGCAGAAAACTGGTGCAAAGCTGGATATACCCATTCATCCGAAACTTCAGGCAGAACTGAATGCTTGGCAGGATGTCGGTGCAGGAACATTCCTTGCCACAGAGTATGGTAAGCCGTTTTCTGTGAACGGATTTTATAACAATTTTTCGGAATGGTGTCAGGAAGCCGGATTGCCCAAAGGGTGCAGCCCACACGGGTTACGCAAAGCAGCAGCTAGACTGCTTGCAGAAGCCGGCTGCACCACGCACCAGATCGCATCCATCACAGGACACAAGACTCTATCAGAGGTGGAAAGATATACCCGCGCTGTGGAGCAGAAACGCCTAGCTCAAGAGGCCATGATCAAGATCGAATAATTGGCACATATTTGAGTTCGCATTCTTTGATCTTAATTACAGATCATAGCGCCAATAAAAGCTTTGTAGCTTCGTGAGAAACAAAACACATTACATAATTTATGTTTTGAGGATGGCCACTCAATTACTGATATTCAAGCAGCCTGCGCCAATGCATCTTCAATTTGCGCACAAGAAATGAACATTGTTCGCTCATCTTCTTCATTTTCTAGCAACTCAAACCCAAATTTTTCATAAAAGTCTACTAAATGCGAAGTAGCTGCGTCTAACGCGACCCCATGTATACCTACATCTTTCGATACTTTAAGGCTCCTATTTAAAGCATCAGCTAAAAGATATGATCCCACTCCCTTGCCTGCAAAACTTTCTGTAACGCCAATCATCGACAAATACACAACAGGAACGCCACCATAGTGTTGAAATATCTTTTGTATTCTCTTCTTGAATTTTTTGCACCCTATAGTGCGAACACAAACCGAATAAAATCCTATAGCCCGATTTGTCCTTTGTCCATTTTCCAATAGTTCAGCAACATGGACTTTTACTTGATTTTTATCATTTTTCTCTAAGGCGGATTTCGCAAAGAAATTATCAATTCTTGGTCGCCCACAAGAAAAACCCTCTCTCAAGGTACTTCTTGAAAGAGGGAAAATTTCATAAAACTCATTCGACAAAAAACGAGAGGCATCTTCATGCTCGGTAGTCATAACTGGTCAATTATCGTTAAATTAAGCAGCTACGTTCTTAGATGCCTTAACTCTAGCCATTAACTTCACCAGTTCCGGAGTTGCCTTTGGAGGGTTCTCACAGATAGAAATCACTTGCCGCATTCCCTTGAAGCCTAGGCGCTTCGTAGCAATGAAACGGTTTGTCTTTCCGCCTTTGCCCAGAATTCCCATAAGTTATAAACTCCTCGCTCCAAACTACACACAGACAAGCAATCCTGACACATCTCTTTTTCTCAAGAGACAATGTTTTGTTCACTAGCCAACTCAGTCGCCTACTAGCGTTTTCTGCTCATTTCTGACCGAGAAAAACATCGCCATGTCTTGCGGCATATAAAAGTTATCTGACACTTTGAATCAAGTTATTTTATGGCTTAGTTAATGAATAATCCGTTAAATTCATCAATTCGAGAACAACCAAACATACTCTAAACAGTTGATCTATATTGAAAACATTCCAAAAAGACTTTTGCTTAAATTTATCCCATCAAAACACCGATTACACCGCCACCAAGTGTCTGCTTGCAGCAACGAGAATGACGACGAGACCGTAAGATTTTGACTACCGTAATGTCAGCGCTAGAGCATTTCTTACCACAAAATATGGCAAGCTATCGGAATGGTGTCAGGAAGCCGGATTACCCAAAGGATGCAGCCCACATGGGTTGCGCAAAGCAGCAGCTAGACTGCTTGCAGAAGCCAGCTGCACCGCGCACCAGATCGCATCCATCACAGGACACAAGACTCTATCAGAGGTGGAAAGATATACCCGCGCTGTGGAGCAGAAACGCCTAGCTCAAGAGGCCATGATCAAGATCGAATAATTGGCACACACAAAACACGGATTGGCACACATTGGATAAAGTGCCTTGTTTTTATGGGATAAAATAAAGTGCTGGCGGATGGGGTGGGATTCGAACCCACGGTACGGTTCCCCGTACGCTGGTTTTCAAGACCAGTTCCTTAAACCACTCGGACACCCATCCTCAATTCATCCATCTGAGGACCTGCCGCCTTATAAACAGGATATGGCCACCCTGTCCAGCGGGAGAAAACACGATATATCAAACGCAGTAAACTTGCTCTTCGGGCGTCAGGCTTGTACAAGCCCCATCCTTAATGGACATTCCTTTCAGGGACGAATTATGAAACAGCAGGCAAACCTGATCCGAGCCGGTCAGGTGATTGAGCATGATGGCCGCCGCTGGACGGTGCTGAAACAGCAGATCATCACCCCCGGCAAGGGCGGAGCATTCATTCAGGTTGAAATGCGCGACCTGAAAACCGGCAACAAAACCAACGAACGCTGGCGAACCGCTGATAGCGTTGAACGCCTGATGACGGAAGACAAGGAATACCTGTATTCTTACACCGATGGCGAACTGCTGGTTCTGATGGATCCGGAAACCTATGACCAGCTAACAGTTCCTGTGGATCTGCTGGGTGATCAGGCTCCGTTCATTCAGGATAACATGACCATCAACCTGCATCTGGTTGAAGGTGACCCGGTTGGTATCGATCTGCCACCGCAGGTTACGCTGGAAGTTGTGGAAGCAGACCCGATTGTAAAAGGCCAGACAGCCTCTTCCTCCTACAAGCCAGCAAAACTCTCCAATGGTGTCAAAACCATGGTACCGCCCTTTATTGAATCGGGTGAACGTATTGTGGTTCGGACGGAAGACGGTTCCTACGTCGAACGCGCCAAAGACTGATCCCTTCCGTTTTTCTCTCCAGAGCAGGACAAAACTACAGTGGCCATGCGTCTCTCCCCCGTCATGATGGTGATGCAAACAGCAGCCCAGAAGGCGGCCAAGCGTCTCCTGCGCGATTTTAACGAAGTCGAGCAGCTTCAAGTCAGCATCAAAGGGCCGGGAGACTTTGTTTCCCAAGCTGATCTACGCGCAGAACAGACCCTGCGGGAAGAGCTGGAACGCGCCCGCCCCGGCTATGCCTTCTTCATGGAAGAATCCGGCAAATCCGGCAGCGATAACTGGACATGGCGTTGGGTGGTAGACCCGCTGGATGGCACCACCAACTTCCTGCACGGCATTCCGCATTGGGCTATTTCCATTGGCTTGCAGCGCCGCCTGCCAGATGGGCGCATCGAACTGGCCGCAGGGCTGGTTTATAACCCGGCAGCAGGTGAAATGTTCTGGGCAGAAAAAGGCACCGGTGCCTATCTGAACGAACGGCGTATCCGTGTATCCGCACGGCGTGACATGCAGGAATCCCTGTTTGCCACAGGTATTCCGTTCGCCAAGGTGCCTGCACGTATGCGCCTGCCGTTTGCACGCGTGCTGGGTGCCCTTATGCCGCGTGTTGCTGGTGTGCGCCGCTTTGGTGCCGCAGCGCTTGATCTGGCATGGGTAGCTGCCGGACGTTACGAAGGTTACTGGGAATTCGGCATCAAACCGTGGGATTGCGCTGCCGGTGCCCTTATCGTGCGTGAAGCTGGCGGCCAGGCAACAGACCCCGCAGGCGTTGATCTGGATGATCTGCCTGATGATGTCATGATTGTTGCTGGCAACGGCAACCTGCACAGCAAACTTCTGGAAGTGGTGGCAGATAGCCTTAAAGACGGCAACTAAATCTTCTGCCCCGGATTACTATCTAAACAGCCCGCCTCATTTAAAGTGAGGCGGGCTTTTTTGTTCTTCATATGTTGCTTTTTGATTTCTAGCTCTGGCATTCCGCGCCGGAATGGATCATCTAGTATTTATCATGCAGACATCCTTCCCCTCCGCTTACGATGCCCCAGCACTGGTTGCATATAAGGGAGCCTATTCCCTTCTTACGGAAGATGGAGAGGTTCTCCATTTGTCTGCGCAGAATGTCAGGCAAAACCTGCAAAACATGCCTAGCCCGCTTGTTATTCATGCGCCAGCATTGGCGCGGCGGTTAGATTTACCGCCTCCGGGGCAACCTGCACCGTGGCTGGATCTGCTAGAATTGTTTGCCTTTGTGCATCCCGCCACACCTGTAGCCCCTACCCCACGCGGTTTGGCATTAGCCTTAGGCATGCAGGATGAGGACATAGGCGCGGCAGAGGCTGATCTTCTTCCTCGCCTTCTTTCTCTTCTCCTTACCAATCTGGCACGCCAGAACAACGGCGCAACAGCAGAGCATCTTGCCGCTCTCACCGTAAGGTTGGGTCAAGCTGGATGGATTTGGAGCGGTACAGTTGCCGAAACCTTGGGGCTGCATGACAAACTCACCCCGCAAGGCAGATTACCTGAAACAATGCTTCAGCCAGGGGATGCTCTGCGTATCTGGCGTTTTTTGCCAAAATGGGAGGAGGCACCCCTTCCCCCTCCGCCTGCATCTCACCCCATTTCCCCCGTAGAAGCACGCGAGCAGCTTACCAAAATGCTGGGCGAGGATGCCGAAATCCGCGCCGGACAAGCCGACTTCGCATCAGTTGCTACCGGAGCGTTTGAGCCACGCAATGTGCGTGGAGACCCCGCCATTGTGCTGGCAGAGGCTGGCACAGGAACTGGCAAAACCTTAGGCTACATTGCTCCCGCCAGCCTTTGGGCAGAACGGAACAAGGGGGCTGTTTGGGTCAGCACCTATACGCGCCACCTACAACGGCAAATTGAGCAGGAAACCCGTAGGCTCTACCCAGATCAGGCCACACACAGGCAACGCGTTGTGCTGCGCAAAGGGCGGGAAAATTATTTGTGCCTGCTGAACATGGAAGAAGCCGTTAACACTGCGGCCTCTCGCCCGGCTGGTATTACCATCGCCCTTATCATGCTGGCCCGCTGGGGCTTGGCCACCGCAGATGGAGATCTGTTTGGCGGAGACCTGCCCGGCTGGTTTGGTGATCTATTCGGCCAAGGGAATCTGATAGGCGTGGCAGACAGGCGCGGTGAGTGTATTCACGGCGCGTGTGCCCATTATCAGAATTGCTTTGTTGAACATTCTATCCGCCGCGCGCGTGAAGCTGATCTGGTGATTGCCAACCACGCTCTTGTTATGGCGCAGGCTGCCTACGCACAGGCAGGTATGAGTGATGATGCAGATGAAACGGATGATCCCTCTGCCCCATCCCGCTATGTATTTGATGAAGGCCATCATCTGGCCGATGCCGCAGATAGCGCCTTTTCTGCCGAGCTTTCAGGGCTAGAAGCCGCCGAGCTACGGCGTTGGCTGTTAGGCGCAGAAGGCAGGCGTTCTCGCGCGCGCGGCTTAAAGCGCCGTTTGGATGATCTGGTTGTTGGCCATCCTAAACTGGAAACACCCTTGGAAGCGGCGCTTATGGCAGCAACCGCCCTTCCTGCTCCCGGCTGGTCTTCACGATTAGGGCAAGAACAGGCGGATGAACCACCGCCGCCAGAACCCCCAGAAGATATCGGGCTGTTTCCGCTTGAACCAGAAGCTCCTCAGCCGGTTTTGGAAAATCCTACAGAAGTTTTTCTACGGCTACTGCGGCAGCAGGCTCTTGCCAGAACACAGGAAGGCGGAAAACAGCACGTTTATGCTGCCCTTGAATGTGATCTGCACCCTCTGGTGCCAGACTTGGCAGAAGCTGGGCATCTTTTGGCCCGCGCCTTAACACGTCTTGTTGAACCTTTGCGCACCTTAGTGGAGCGCCTGCACGCACGCCTGGAAGAAGATGCCGAAACGCTGGATTCCACAACTCGCGGGCGCATAGAGGCCATGACGCGCGCCTTACGCCGCAGAGCTATCTCTCGGCTGGATGCGTGGATTGCCATGCTGAGCGCACTGGACACACCCCCTGAGCCCGATACCACACCTTCCCACGTGCACTTCATCCGGGTTGAGCGGCGCGAAAAACAGCGCATGGGAGAGCAGGATGTGGGCCTTTATCGCCACTGGCTAGACCCCACCATTCCGTTTGCTGGCATCATGGCCATACCTGCACAGGGTATGTTGATTACATCAGCCACCTTGCGTGACCAGCAAACGAACGAACCAGATAGCGATAACGCAGAACAGGCATGGGAAGCCGCCGAGGCACGCACCGGGGCTAATCACTTTCCCTCACCTCCTCTGCGTGCCAGTCTGGCCAGCCCGTTTGATTATGCCCGCCAGACGCGCGCCTATATTGTAACGGACATAGACAACAGCAGCATTGTTGATCTGGCAGCCGCATTCCGCACGCTTTTCTTAGCATCTGGCGGTGGGGGCTTGGGGCTGTTTACGGCCATTTCCCGCTTGCGCGGTGTGTACGATCGTATTGCGCCTACACTGGAAGAAAACGGTCTGCCGCTTTATGCCCAGCATGTAGATGCGATGGACAACAATACGCTGGTCGATATTTTTCGGACAGAAGAACACGCCTGCCTGCTAGGCACGGATGCCATGCGCGATGGCGTGGATGTGCCCGGAAATGCGCTACGGCTGGTGGCCTTTGAACGCGTGCCGTGGCCCCGGCCAGATATTCTGCATCGTGAACGCCGGATTCACCTTTCTGGAGGTGACCCGAAATCTTTTGATGAACGGATTGCACGCCTACGGTTACGTCAGGCCTTTGGCCGGCTTATTCGCCGTCAGTCTGATCGCGGGGTCTTTGTCTTGTTAGACAGGCGCACCCCTACCCGCTTGCTCAGTGCTTTTCCCGAAGGGGTGGAAGTCCGCCGCCTTGGGTTAGCAGACACAGCACGAGAACTTGCTGCCTTTTTGGCAGATACAGAAAGGGCCGATCAAAACTGATCGGCCCTGCCTGAAAAATCAATCTACTTTCAGATTGGTTGCAGCCTGCTTGCCGCGTTCTTCAACCAGATCGAAAGAAACTTTCTGTCCGTCATTCAGGCCACGCAAACCCGCTGCCTGTACTGCGGTAATATGCACGAACACATCTTTACCGCCATCATCTGGGGCAATAAAGCCATAACCCTTGGTGGCGTTAAACCATTTTACTGTACCGGTCGGCATGAGCGGGATAGTCCTTGTTCTTCTCAACGTTTTGTCCTGCTGCACACCGTGTGCGGTTCAGGATATACCCCATCCCCCCATGACCAGCCGCAATTGTCAATCATAATTCGCTAACCGACCACAGCTGGGACAGGGAAATAGGCCTACGGATTCATGTTGCTTTTCAGGAAATCAATGCTGCGTTCCTGCGCTTCCTGATAAGCTTTGGCATTAAAAGAGCTTCTTTCCGAACAACCAAATCCGTGCCCTGCATCGTCGTACACGTAAAGTTCAACTTCCGGATGCGCCTGCCGAATAGCTGCAATATCGGTATGCGGGATACTTGCATCCTGTTCACCAAAATGGAGCTGTACCGGGCAGCGCGGAGTCTCGTTCCGGCTGGCGGCAATACCACCCCCATACCAGCCAACAGCAGCCGCAAAATCATCTGTTCTGCATGCGGCTTCCCAAGCCAGTGTACCACCCCAGCAATAACCGATAATGCCGACTTTACGAGGCTTGAGCACTGAAGTGGCTGCCTGAATATCCAGTAATGTTTTGGCAAGCGGGATCTGCGACCGCAATGCCAGGCCCTCTTTCACGCCTTCTGCGGAATAATCCAGTTCCGCCCCACGCTGCACGCGGTCAAACAAGGCTGGCGCAATCACGTGGAATCCTGCCTTGGCAAAGTTTTCGCATACCTGCCGGATATGGTGGTTCACACCAAAAATTTCCTGAAGCACCACAAGTGTGTAAGGATGATGGCTGCCTTCGGTTTCCCATGCGGAAAACTCATGTCCGTCCGCAGCCTGAAGTGTTGTGATATGACCCATATGAGCACCTCCTATGTGCTCTCAGGTTACAGCAAAAAGAAACTTTATCCACATTCCTTGACTCTGCCTTTGGGCAGACCTATCTCATTTTCTGGCACTCCCGGGGTGGGAGTGCTAACGTAACGCGGCGTTATGTTACGCGCGACAAAGCGGATGGGGCTGCTTTCTGTTAAGGGCACCATCCCAAAAATGAATGTGGAGCGATCCATAATGACGAAGTTTCGTCCCTTACACGACCGGGTAGTTGTCCGTCGCCTCGAAGGCGAACAGAAGACCGCTGGCGGGATCATTATTCCTGACACAGCTCAGGAAAAGCCTATGGAAGGCGAAGTGATTGGTGTTGGTCCGGGTGCCCGGAATGAACAGGGCCAGATTGTGGCGCTTGATGTTAAGGCTGGTGACCGCGTCCTGTTTGGTAAATGGTCCGGCACGGAAGTGAAGATCGACGGCGAAGAGCTGCTGATCATGAAGGAAAGCGACATCATGGGCGTGGTAACCGCCTGATTTTGCGCTGATCCGCATTTTAATTTCAGAACGATCTTCACAGGAGAAATTCAATGGCTGCCAAAGACGTAAAGTTTGGTGCAGACGCACGCCAGCGCATGCTGCGCGGTGTGGATATTCTGGCTGACGCTGTAAAAGTAACGCTGGGTCCCAAAGGCCGTAACGTGGTGCTGGATAAGAGCTTTGGTGCTCCCCGCATTACCAAGGACGGTGTTTCCGTTGCCAAGGAAATCGAACTGGCTGACAAGTTCGAAAACATGGGCGCTCAGATGCTGCGTGAAGTAGCATCCAAAACCAATGATATTGCTGGTGACGGCACCACAACGGCTACGGTTCTGGCTCAGGCTATCGTGCGTGAAGGCCATAAGGCAGTTGCCGCTGGCATGAACCCGATGGATCTGAAGCGCGGGATCGACAAGGCTGTTGCCGTTGTTATCGAAGAGCTGAAGAAAAACGCCAAGAAAGTGACCACCCCGGCGGAAACCGCTCAGGTTGGTACAATTTCTGCAAACGGTGAATCTGAAATCGGTCAGATGATCTCCGAAGCCATGCAGAAAGTTGGCTCCGAAGGCGTGATCACGGTTGAAGAAGCCAAGCACTTCCAGACAGAACTGGATGTTGTTGAAGGCATGCAGTTTGACCGCGGCTACATCTCTCCGTACTTCGTGACGAACCCGGAAAAGATGACAGCGGATCTGGAAAACCCCTACATCCTGATCCATGAAAAGAAGCTGTCTTCCCTGCAGCCCATGCTGCCGCTGCTGGAATCTGTTGTTCAGTCCGGCCGTCCGCTGCTGATCATTGCAGAAGACGTTGACGGTGAAGCTCTGGCAACTCTGGTTGTCAACAAGCTGCGTGGTGGCCTGAAAATTGCTGCTGTTAAAGCTCCGGGCTTTGGTGATCGCCGCAAAGCTATGCTGGAAGACATTGCTATCCTTACGGGTGGTCAGGTCATCAGCGAAGATCTGGGCATCAAGCTGGAAACCGTTACCCTGAACATGCTTGGCACCGCCAAGAAGGTGCACATCGACAAAGAAAACACCACCATTGTTGATGGTGCTGGCAAAGCCGATGACATCAAGGGTCGCGTTAAGCAGATCCGTGCACAGATCGAAGAAACCTCTTCCGACTACGACCGCGAAAAGCTGCAGGAACGTCTGGCCAAACTGGCTGGCGGTGTTGCCGTGATCCGCGTTGGTGGTTCCACCGAAGTGGAAGTGAAAGAACGCAAAGACCGCGTTGACGATGCCCTACACGCAACCCGCGCTGCTGTGGAAGAAGGCATTGTTCCGGGTGGTGGCACGGCTCTGGCTCGCGCTACGCTGAAGCTGGAAGGCCTGCACTACCACAACGATGACCAGCGCGTTGGTGGTGACATCATCCGCCGCGCTCTGCAGGCTCCTCTGCGCCAGATCGCTCACAACGCTGGTGAAGACGGTGCTGTGATTGCAAACAAGGTGCTAGAAAACAGCGACTACAACTTCGGGTTCGACGCTCAGGCTGGCGAATACAAGAACTTGGTTGAAGCCGGTATTATCGACCCGGCCAAGGTTGTCCGCACGGCTCTGCAGGATGCAGCATCTGTTGCTGGCCTGCTGATCACCACGGAAGCCATGGTTGCTGAACGCCCGGAAAAGAAAGCTGCTCCGGCTGGCGGCCCTGACATGGGTGGTATGGGAGGTATGGACTTCTAAGTCCTTTCAACCCATCGATACGGCAATAAACTTGCCGTATCACCAGTTTCAAGAAAACTGCTCTCTGAAAAGAGGGCAGTTTTTTTTTGCAACTTTCGGTCTCTACTGAATTACAGTATACCAATTGTAATATCGATAATATGAAGAAATTAGTTTAGATGAGAGGTAACCGTGGCAGTTGATTTTAAGGTAACCAAAGCATTACTTGAATCCACAGCATGGACTTGGGGACCTCTTAACCATCCTCCTCTCACGACTTCTCTTCGATTTGGATCTGATGGTCTCATCAAAGATTACACACATACCAACGAACATTCATGGAAATTGACTGGAGATCTTTTAGAGATTTTCGATATCCATGGGAAAATGATCTGGAAATTTGAAGGAATATTTAACAATCAGGACTCTATTACCCTGATCAGTTTTCCTCATAACGATCCGAAATGGGGGGTTTTCTTCGCGCTTCAGGCAGAAAAAGCAAACATTCCGCCTCGGCTTGTTTTAATGAGCGAACTCCCTGCCCCTTCCCTTCCGGTAGAGCCTAAACCTGCTATTTCGGCACAGCCTAAGAAATCTGCTGCTCCTGCTTCCGCGCCCGCGCCCAAGAAGCCTAGTTCTGCTAAAAAAGATCATGCGTCTTCTTCTACTCAGGCAAAGGAAGAAGGCATTCGGCTTGTTATCTGGGATTTGGATGACACCTTCTGGGAAGGCACTCTCTCTGAAGGGGAAATCTCCCCCATTCAGCGTAATGTTGATATTGTAAAAACATTGAATGGCCGAGGCATTGTAAATGCCATTTGCTCACGCAATACGTTTGAGGACGTTAAGGCGCGCCTAGAACAGCTTGGTATATGGGACGATTTTGTTTTCCCACGTATTTCATGGGGCCCGAAAGGGCCGCTGGTTAAGGACATTATCGAAAAAATCCAGCTTCGCCCAGAAACAGTGATGTTCGTTGATGATAACGTTACAAATCTGAACGAAGCCAAGCATTTTGTGCCAGAACTCAACGTGGCTGAACCCGATGTTCTGGAAACCTTGCTGGATAACCCACGCTTTAAAGGCAAACCAGACCCAGAGCATAGCCGCCTCAAGCGTTATCAGGTTCTGGAATCTAAGCACAAGGATATGGCTGCCACTGACGGCGATAATGAAGCTTTCTTGCGTAAAAGCGATATTCGCGTCAGCTTCCATTCCGATATTGAAGCCGAGTTCCCGCGTATTCATGATCTTGTGAACCGGACAAACCAGCTCAATTTCACCAAGAACCGGTGGCCAGAAGATATTGAAGAAGCACGTCTGCGCTTTAGGGAAGAAGTGGAAGCCGATTTTGATACAGATGTTGGCTATGTAAAAGTTGCCGATGCCTACGGGAACTACGGCATCTGTGGATTTTACCTTTCACGCAAGGATGAATTTCTGCACTTCCTGTTCTCCTGCCGCACAATGAACATGGGGGTAGAACAGTTTGTATGGCAGAAGTTGGGGAAACGCCGCGTGCCTATTCAAGGCAAAGTAGGCTCCAAACTTGAAGATCCGATTGTTGACTGGATTAAAGTTGTTGAAGATGTAGATGCTTCAACAGAAACATCATCAGCCTCTGCAAAGCGCCTGAAAGTGTGTATTCGCGGCGCATGCGATATGATGATGACCTCTATGCGCACAAAAGTCGATACGCTTGAAGAGCTGAACTACGCCTACGAAGGTTGGGAAATTATCGCCTCCCCTCGCTTTGTTGCCCTCACGCGTGATCTGAAAGACGATCGGAACAGGGAAATTATTGCGCATCTTCCCGGTATGCCTGACGGACGCTTTAAAACCGATATTCTTGAAGAAACATCAGATGTGTATGTTCTGTCTTTTTCTCAGGAATCTTTCCACGGTCTTTATCAGTCCAAAACCACAGGCATGATTGTGCCAATGGGCCATTTTGGCCTGCCCTATCATCTGCCTGGTGGGCCGAAAGATAAGTTTGATTATACGTCCGTTTCCTACGATGATCTTGTGAATAAATATGGCGTAGAACACGTCTCGCAAGAACAGTGGGACTTCTTTAGAAAAGAATTTGTTTTCCTGGGTGGTTTTAACAAAAATCTGTTCTTGAAAGATTTGCGTTATATTTTCAATCGCATGATGGCCGCGCAAAAGAAAGTTATCATCATTGGGCTAAATCAGGCGGTTGGGCGCGATCATAAGCTTTTGGAATTTTTTGCTGAAATCAATTCCATTGTACGCCCTCTGGCTGAAAAATATAAGTTTGATTACATTGATGTAAACGATATCGTTCGGTCTGAAGATGATTTAGCGAAAGATGGCATGTTTGGCGGAGCTCATTTTGACCGCCCAGCCTATAAAGCGATATCAGATAAAATCCTCTCTCTTTTACCTGCATCTGCGGCGTAATGTATCGCCCTAAACTCCAATATTAAGGTGCCTCGAGACTGTCATGATAGAAACCAAAACTTTCCGCGGACAATCTGCCGTTCTATCTCCGTCACTGACCGAAATGACGTGGACTTTTGGTGGAGAAGGACAGTCTCCTCTCACGACAACTCTCAAACTTGCGCCGGATGGGAAGATTACTGGCTATTCTCATCCTAATGAGACCTTCTGGAGAATAGAAAACCACAAACTCCTGCTTCTAAAAGAAAATGGAGAACTGATGTGGCGTGCCGCAAAGGTTGTTAAAAATCAGGACGGCCTTCTAACAATGTTGTTAGACACGCCTGAAGATCCAAATACACATTTTATATTGCAGCAAAATCCGGCCAATAGCGCGCCAATACCAGCGCCAGAACAGGCTTCTGCCGGGTCTGCTATGCCAGCACCTGCACCCGCTCAAGCACAGCCTTCTGGCATTCCTGACGCAGAATACCTTTTCCCTGCCGATCTAGAAGTAACACCAACACAAGTTAAAAAGGTGCTGCTCATTGGTTCATGCCTGACTGCGCTTTATCTGGAACAGTTTCAGAAGCGCTACCCAGCTACTGCCTTTGATTACGTTCCCTATAACTTTGTGAGCGTGCTGCCACCGGCACCCCCTGCGCCTGTTGGGGAATATGACTTCCAATACATCCAGATCCCCCTACGCTCTGTCATAACAGATCGTATCATATGGGGCTTCCGCTTTAATGAAGCGGGGTTTGCAAATACACTCTTGCAAGATGCTTTTGCTGTTATTGATGTCATGCTGGATGCAGCAATGGTCTATAATAAACAGCATGGGCTGTTGGCCTTTGTGTCCAACTTCATTGTGCCGCAGATGAACAGCGCTTCCAGCATACACGGGCGCGGTAGCATGAACGATATTGCTGCCCTTGTACGTCGGCTCAATGAATATCTCAGCTCAAAAGTTGCCGAATATAATAACGCGTACCTTGTAGATATAGATGCTGTTGCTAGCTCTATCGGAAAACGATTTGTGCTGGATGATATGATCTACTTCTACTCTCATGGTGCTGTGGCATATCAAGATTGGGATGATTTTGGATCCATTGCCAGAAATGAGCCCATTCCTCCGCTGGAACAGTCTTACCCCGTTAAAAGAGATGCCTTTGTAGATGCCGTTTTCCGCCAAGCCGTGTGCACTTACCGCAGCGTAAAGCAGATTGATCAGGTTAAGGCCGTTATATTCGATCTGGATAATACATTGTGGCGTGGGCAGATTGCCGAACACTACCGCCCAGAAGCACGCCCATGGCCCCGTACGGATGGCTGGCCCTTGGGAATATGGGAAACAATCCACCACCTACGCGCGCGTGGTATCTTGGTCGCTATCTGCTCCAAAAATGATTATGACTATGTAAAAGAAAGATGGGCAGACGTTGTTGATCCAAACTTTGTTTCACTAGATGATTTTGCATCGGTGAAAATCAACTGGACCCCGAAAGCGCAAAACATTTCTGAAATCTGCAAAGAATTCAACATTAAACCTAAAAGTGTTGTGTTTGTAGATGATAACCCTGTTGAGCGCGCTGCTGTTACATCTGCTTTTCCCGAAATCAGAGCTATTGGGGGTAACCCTTATCTTACCCGCCGCATTCTTTTGTGGGCTGCTGAAACACAGGTGGCGCGCCTTACAGAGGAATCCAGCCGTCGGGAAGAAATGATCCGTAGCCAGATAGACCGTGAAGAAACACGCTCGTCTATGGACAGAGATGACTTCCTGGCCTCTCTTAACTGCGAAGTTAGCTTTACGATCATTACCAACACGGACCAGCCAGAATTTGGCCGTGCTCTGGAACTGACCAACAAGACCAACCAGTTCAATACAACTGGCAAGCGTTGGTCTTTTGAAGAAGTTGCCGATTTCCTGAAAGCGGGCGGGAAGCTCCTGTGCTTCCGCGTAAAAGATAGATTCACCGACTACGGGTTGGTTGGGGTGCTCTATGTTAAGGGCACAGAGATTGTTCAATACGTTATGAGTTGCCGTGTGCTGGGCATGGAAATTGAGGAATTTGTTGTTGCTGAAGCAGTGCACCTTCTGCGTTCTGAACACAAAAACGAAGTAGATATTACGGCCCCGCTTAAGGAAACACCAGACAACACACCATGCCGGGAAGTTTATTTACGTGCAGGGTTCCGGGAACTGGCTCCGTCTGACGGTACGCGCGCTTTCATTTTGGATAGTGATGAAGTCCCGTTTATGCCTTTGCATATTACAAAAACCACTAACTAAAATATAACTGTCAGCCTGTATTATTTATATATATGGAGGATTTTAATCCTCCATATATTTTTACTTTCTAGTAATACACAATTCTACCCTCAGGGTTTGTACCACTGCTGGTTTTCTATTACTGGCGCCAATATTTTCATAACCCCGTACGCATTCATATGATAAGCGCCAGAGCCGCCTGCTGCATAAGATGGTTCATAAAGTTCAGCGTCTGTCACGATAGGCATAAAGCGCCGCTGATTATTATTAATATGCGTTGTATCAGCGATGCATAGATTATGAATCATCATTGCAGGCCTATGGTGAGGGAAATGTATGTATGGGGTATAAGACCCGCCAAACCGTACAATATTCCCTTCAAAAATGGTCTCAAAACCCAGCTCATTACTATAATCTGAATCTATAGATGGAGCCCATCCATTTTTCTTCTTAGTTAATACGGATATCTTCAAGTTATTCTTTTTAACCCCTATTGAGATGGTAAGGGGAAATTCTGGAACATGGATATCGGAAGTTATTGAATAAACCGGATTAGAGACGCCATCTGCATATTGAAAAACGATCTTATCTTCATTGAACAATAAAGCCCCATAATTAGAACTACCACTTCTAAAATCGGCACCCACGGAAGAAAGTGGGAAAACAATAGAGTGCGGATTTTCTTTTATAGTAAAACACAATACCCAATCTGTACAAGCGTTGGCGCATACTCCGTTATCATTGTGTACTTCAGGGAATATAAAATATTTTATCGGGCTAATTTCTTTGCCCCACTCCTGCAAAATAGTTTTTTTATCGGGGGTAACCTTGGTTAACGTAATTGCACAGGGGTCAACACCATCCCTGCACATTGCATGCCAACGCCCAAAATCCAAATATCCATAATTGTGCGCTATAGCATAATTTCTTACATATTCAGAAACGAACATAATGCCTTCCTGAACATGATTATCTACATAATCATTTACCAATGCAGCGGTGGAAGGCAGAAACGTGACACACAAAATGATATCACACTGACTTAAATTTTCTTTGAAAAATTTTAGAAGTTCTTGGAATGCCTTTTGATTGAAATTGTATTGATCGTTTCCCCCTGAATACAAAAACAATAGATCTGGAGCCAACTCTACAATGCTATCGCGCCATGATTTATTTTCTGCAATGTCCCACCACATAGGCACAGGATATTGCTCATTATTCATATCCACCCATGATGTGCCAGCTATAGCCCTATTATAGAATTTCAAACGGGCATCTGGGTTCTGTGCTGACAAAACAGAGCTTAGAGTATTCCACGGGCTCTCAAATGGAGAAACTAAATCTGCGCCAACAGATAAGATGCTATCCCCCATACATACAACTGTTGCCTCACCTTCTGCACAAGCCCGGTGAAAATTCCTTAAATGCCTAGCTGTAACAGTTGGCGGAAACATAGAGGGAGTGCCCAAATGCGGCGGATGAACAGCTTTCCGTTTGGGGCCGTGAATTTTAACGTTGCTGCCAATCCAAATGGTATCGTTTTCCTGAAGAAGTTCTGAATCTTTATCAATAAAAATTTCTTCATCGAAAGGGAAATATACCATTTTATCTCCGCTTTCTTTGTCATTCTGAATTTTTTCTAAAATAACTTTATTAATATTTTTCTCCATTTGACGACTCCCATTTTCCTTTTTCGAATCAGATAAGAACTGTTTTTATTCTAAGAGCCCTTTTGGAAATTCGCTATGATAGGTTTTCAAGAGGTTTTGAGCGTGATTCAAAGGCAGGATGTGGACGCCAGCACAACGAGGCCGCATGGCCGGAATTACACGCAAGACGAAACGCTATCCGTCTGATCTGACAGATGAGGAATGGGAGCGCATAGCGCCTCTGATGCCCCCTGCGAACCGGCGTGGTCGGAAACGGACAACCGATTTCCGTGAGATCATCAATGCTCTGCGCTATCTCGTGCGCTCAGGCTGCGGTTGGGAGATGCTTCCGGTTCATTTTGGCCCATGGCAAACGGTTTACTGGTGGTTCCGCAGGCTGATGCGCCGTTTCCTGTTCCAGACCATTCATGATGTCTGTCTGATGCTCGATCGTGAAGCGGCAGGACGCGAAACCAGTCCATCGGGTGGTGTCATTGATAGCCAGAGTATCAAGGCACCCCACGCAAAGACACGTGGTTATGACGCAGGCAAGAAGATCGTCGGTCGGAAACGTCACATCGCAGTTGATACGGATGGCCGCCTTCTCCTGGTTCAGCTGACAACAGCCGATATTTCGGACAGTGCAGGAGGGCAGATGATCCTTGATGCCATTCGTAAACGCTGGCCTTGGGTGAAGCACCTGTTTGCCGATGGAGCCTATGACCGCCTCCAGTTGATGGATAAGGCCACTTTTCTCGACTTCACAGTCGAGATCATCCGGCGGTCAGAGACAGCAAAAGGGTTTGAAATCCTGCCGCGTCGGTGGGTTGTGGAACGGACCTTCGGTTGGATGATCCGCTGGCGTCGCCTTGTGAAGGACTACGAACAGCGGATCGACGTCGCAGAGGCCATGATCCACATCGCCATGGGAAGCCTCATGCTACGCCGAAACGCTCATCCGTGAATTTCCAAAAGGGCACTAAGCCTAATCAAACCCCAAGACGTTATAAATTATGCCTTTGCCTATTTCATCAAACGCCTCAAAGCTCAATATCAAGAGAAAACAACAACTCTCTGCTTTTAAGAAAACCGCTGATTTTTTATCTTTATTTTCTTTTAAACACAAAATAAAAATACTCTTCATCGTTGATACATATTGGAATCTTTAAATGGCACAAAGTACAATTGATTGGTTTGCAGAACCTAACATGGTTTCAGGATGGATCTATGATGATGGAAACCAGGTAGAAATAGAGATTGAAAAAATGGGCCATATTATCGGCCTTGGTGAAAACAACCTTGCCAGAAATGATCTAGAATCAGCCGGTCTGGGTGCCTGTGCCTTTACTATAGAAACAACAGAACCTTTTTCTTATTATGATGTACTTTCTGGGGCTATAAAAGTATTTTACAAAAAAGATTCAGAAAAAACTGAGATAGAAATTAGAAGTGACGTTATAAAATCTATAAAATTTAAGGTCTTCTCCCATCTATTGAAAGATTTTCAACAGATGGATGCTCATGAACTTGAAATGTATATCTTTAATGAGAAAAAATCTATTGATGACAATATATATTATGCAGAACTTGCTTCCATTTCATCTTTAAACAATAATAAAATTCCTTTGCCTCAGCATGATGATATTCAGAAAAACATTTCCCCATTTTATATAAAAGTAGGAACAGTATCTCCTGATCTACAATGTGAAGTTGGCACAAATGGGCATCTATTCCTAACCCGCGGCTCCAATAATGTTTTGAGCATATATGATCATGAATATGGTTCAAAAGAAGTGGAAGAAAGTGCCGAAAAATGGATAAATCTTTTTAAAGAACGCCGAGATTTTTGTTCTGGCATTGGCGCTCGTTTTATTGAGGTTGTTATCCCAGACAAACTGTCCGTCATGCGTGAGCAATATGATGGAATGGGGTCCTCCCCTTCACCCTTGTTGCAAATGTTAGAGTATAAAATCAACCAGAACAATTTAACAGATCATTATGTTTCGGGCTTAGTGCCCTTTTGGAAATTCACGGATGAGCGTTTCGGCGTAGCATGAGGCTTCCCATGGCGATGTGGATCATGGCCTCTGCGACGTCGATCCGCTGTTCGTAGTCCTTCACAAGGCGACGCCAGCGGATCATCCAACCGAAGGTCCGTTCCACAACCCACCGACGCGGCAGGATTTCAAACCCTTTTGCTGTCTCTGACCGCCGGATGATCTCGACTGTGAAGTCGAGAAAAGTGGCCTTATCCATCAACTGGAGGCGGTCATAGGCTCCATCGGCAAACAGGTGCTTCACCCAAGGCCAGCGTTTACGAATGGCATCAAGGATCATCTGCCCTCCTGCACTGTCCGAAATATCGGCTGTTGTCAGCTGAACCAGGAGAAGGCGGCCATCCGTATCAACTGCGATGTGACGTTTCCGACCGACGATCTTCTTGCCTGCGTCATAACCACGTGTCTTTGCGTGGGGTGCCTTGATACTCTGGCTATCAATGACACCACCCGATGGACTGGTTTCGCGTCCTGCCGCTTCACGATCGAGCATCAGACAGACATCATGAATGGTCTGGAACAGGAAACGGCGCATCAGCCTGCGGAACCACCAGTAAACCGTTTGCCATGGGCCAAAATGAACCGGAAGCATCTCCCAACCGCAGCCTGAGCGCACGAGATAGCGCAGAGCATTGATGATCTCACGGAAATCGGTTGTCCGTTTCCGACCACGCCGGTTCGCAGGGGGCATCAGAGGCGCTATGCGCTCCCATTCCTCATCTGTCAGATCAGACGGATAGCGTTTCGTCTTGCGTGTAATTCCGGCCATGCGGCCTCGTTGTGCTGGCGTCCACATCCTGCCTTTGAATCACGCTCAAAACCTCTTGAAAACCTATCATAGCGAATTTCCAAAAGGGCTCTTACAGGCCATTGAAAAAATAGGTTTTTCGAATGCCTTCCGTAAAATAGATACGCATTTTCAGCCTATGGGAGGTCATGCTCTATTTAAGGATATTTGTACAAAAATTTCCCCTTCTTATAATGTCCCTGCCCAATTTAATATTGATTACATAACAACCGGAGATATTGGTAAGCGCTTCTTCGGGCAGGATCTTTACGAAAAATGTTCCCGTGCGCCTCACCCCACTTTTCATGCAGGCCGGAAAGTATTGGAACAAATATGGCCTCAGCCTGGTAGATTTACCGGGGGGCGTGTTGTTTTCAAAAATGATAAAGCGCCGTTTGCGGAAAAAGTTGTTGGCTTTGGTAATTCATTTATGAACGATTATGAATCCCAAGCATCACTTGGTTATTGGCTCTCTACTTTCTTCCGTGAGTTTCATCTCGTCACGCAGCCAGATATCAATAAAGATTACGTAAAAAATGTAAATCCTGATATTGTTATCGGACAGACTGTAGAACGTTTCTTAGGTTTTGTTCCAAATTCGTAAAACATATTTAAGTAATAAGAATGGAGGGGGAAATCCCCCTCCACTCTTATTTATATAAAAAATGCCTTTATTATCACCAGTTTTCTTTATCCCAAGCGATACGTTTCCATTGATTAGAAGCTACACATTTATAAAAATACTTAGAATCCTGCGCTTCTTCTCCAGCATGACATGGTGCATGGCTTGATTTAGGGACAGAGACGCTAGTTATTATTTTTCCGAGATCCATATTATCGGCAAACAAGTGCGCCCTTGAGGAAGAAGCACGCAGGCTCATTTGATGATCAGGATTTCCACCTTCAGCATTTTCTGCAAATACAATGCTACGCGTATCTGTAATTTTTTTAGAATCATTCCCTATAGATAGAGAAGAAATATGAGTATTCCCTGTATCGGAAATGGCAAACGGCACCGTATCTGCACGGGCCCCATTTACAGAAGAACTGAGCCTATATTCCAGTCCAACCCCATCACCATATCCGAACAACCTATTATTTTGCCCAGCTTGAGTTCCATCTGCTGTTAAATCAAGAAACATATCTTTTTGCATGCGCGCAAAAACATGCGTTACACTTGGATCAAACTCGGCTTTAGACATATCAAAGATAGCATTATATATGTAGTCCGTCTGCTCTGATAATATAGTCCCTATTCTTTCAATATATCCTTTATCTGGATCATTTGAACCGCCAACCGATATAACAGATCCTAAATCGTACTGCCACAACCCCAAACAAGTCCAAGTAGTAGTGCCATCTACAAAAGTATCTCCTTTATTAAAAGTCCATATGGGTTCTCTTAAGCCTGTAGAAGAAAATCTTGCATGCGAAGAATCATCTGATGCACTAAAATTTCTTGATTTTCTGACAACATATCCAGACGAACTATGAGAAGCTTTAATATTATAGACACCAGCTTCTCCAGCTACTCCCGATATTTGACCTGTTATGATTATTTCATCTGTTAACATGTTATCAAATATGTGAGTCGAATTTGGTACGATTTTTCTTCCTGAAGTTAAAGATGTAACAGTTAAAGTATTACCCAAAACAGTTCCGGTAATAGTCCATGAACTATTCCCTCTATATCCTGTAGGAACACCTGTAAACATATATTCTTTTTTATTATATTTATTGATAACCGTTATTATCTTATGCGCTGGCACTAAAAGATTAGTGGACCACCTCAGAGCAGATGAACTACTATTATTTATGTTATGATTGGTTGTTAGCCAAAACATTTGTCTGCCATGCACTGTTGGATCGTATTCAGAGGCTTTTGCTTCTGGACCAACGCCATAAAAATCTTCCTCATTCATGAGTTCTGCAAAGCATAAACTCGAATCTTTGGGGTCACAATAATAAGGCTCAGCACTATACATTTCTTGTATATTATCCCAGACCCAATTAGTTCCATGTTCTACAGTATGGGACCATTTATTAACATCCATTTCCCCCCAATAATTATATCCTTTAGAATAAAATTCTGACACAAAATTACCAAAAGTTCCATGATCTCTAGGTGTTGTTATCGTTTTTACATTGAAAGCTAATTGATTATTAGTTCCAGCTGTTGCCCCTCCTTCATTTGGCGTATCATAAACTGCATATACCGAAGCTATAGGAACATAACTTCCTGCAGATGCTTCATTTCCATCTACACGCGCAAATGTGAAATTTGCATCATCATGTGTAAAACTAGGAACAACATCTCCATAATATGGGATACCAAACCCATAGTCGGTATTGAATCCCGGTCTAGAAATCACACGTCCAAATGACGTAACAATTGGAAACTGAATAAAGTCTTTTTTGCTATATGCATTACTATTGGGAACAAATCTATTGTCTGGCCAATGAGCACCTGCTGGTAATATAGCTGGGATATTAGAATTTAAACTAGACCAATATAAATCCAACCAAGCTATGTCTGCTCTTCCTTGATTTGATATTAAATTCATACCAAAATCTCTTAACGTCGGTAATCTAACATTACTCACTCTTGAAATGGCAGAACCTAAATTTTGACTACTACTTAAAATCGTTTCCGCATGTGATACATGTATTAACAAAAAATATGTTAATACATTTAATAAAAAAATATTTTTTTTCATTTTTACCCCACAATATCCATAATGCATTCTACATAAAAAATTACTTCAAAAATACTCTATATGCAATTATTTGAATATACATGACAACTAATCAAAATATATATTCTCATAAATATTTTATTACACTTAACAATGTACTCTGAAGCCCATAATGAAGATTTAGCACGCAAATTCACTTTTTCATCCAAAGCTTTAATTCGCGTGCCATATCTATTAAAGAATTACTGGCGTTGTTGCCTCAGAGTAATGCCTGCCCAAAACGTTTGTATGATTATCTACACACGAATATACAAGACCAGCCTTTCCAGAATCAAAAATTCTATGCTTGTGTTGATTTAGAATTGGAAAAATTGCTGTACTATATACATATGGTCCAGTTACCCTCAAAACACCCAGTCGCCCTATGCCATATAACGCCTCAGAATAATGCCGAATACGAGAAATAGTGGATTCAATCACATTTTGTAAAAAAGGATGTCCTGACCGAGCAATAATATGCCATTGCTGATACTCTCCTCCTGGAATGAAATTAATTTCAGGACCTAACCCCCAAACACGAAAAGGAGATCCCTCACTATGGTCCCATTGCGAAAGCAAATATTCATCATCTTGCCGTAATATCATGTCAAACGGCTTAGAATTTCTTGACTTTAGATCTAAATATACCCCACCCATTTGATATATACAAAGATATCTAAAAAAATCAGCTCTAGCCGCACCATAGTTTCTATTTATAGACAGGTAATATTTCAATATCTCCCATCCGTAATAAGTATATATGAAATCATGCCTATCTTTTTCACTCCAGTATTTATACTCCCAACCCGGATTCGTTTTTTTTATAAATTCTACATTCTCTAAGAATATTTCTGGAATATTACTTTCATTCCCTATCTGATGTATTATTTTACTCACTTTATAGTTTGTTTTTTTAATAGGAATACTTAATTTTTCCTTTTTCATTGATAGCAAAACATGCATATCAATCGTTCTAAAAACTTCCCAACCCGCCTGATTTCGAGTGAAAGAAATATTGCCGCCTGGATGGGCACTTAAAAATTCTCTCTTTTGATTACAATTTAGATATATATTCGCCCCATCTTCTTTTGCCACAATAGATATATTATGATCTTTTTTATATATCCACGGAATATATACCTCCTCTATTTGACAATGATAAAAAACTCCATCAGGAGAACGACATAATACAGTCCCAAAATAAGTAATAAACACATTATTCAACATAACTTGAATACCTTTCCCAATTGTTTAATAAACATTTTGCACAAAGTCGCCTACTGAACTCATATACTATATTGATTATAGGATAAAAGTCACTTGCGCTCTATAGTCCATTGCCTCCTCCATATCATAAAGATAAAAAAAGAAGATAACAAATACACGTCGATGCTTTTCGCAGGCATTAACATATTCAAAATATAGAATCTACGTAAATTAGCAATTGTACGCTTAAATTATCTCTCTGATACAATAAAACATCCGCAGACTTTATATTAAATAATAGCCTGCGGATGTTTGAATATTACTGCAATTCAATAATATTAAGAATTTTTATACTTTTTTATGTAACGGCACACTCTATCTATATCAACATACCATGAATCCCCTTCCCCATCTTGGAAGAACAGCATGGAAACATATTGAGCGCCGGAGCTTTGAGCCAAACGCATAGGGCCAACATTCTGATAACTGGCCTGAATTAATTCAAGCATGGTTGAGGTCTTTTGCATGAACAAGGAATTGGAAATACCAGCGCCATGGCCGCCAATCACCAAACCAGCATTCGCAAACATGCTTATTTGCTCTTTAACAGAAAGTCCTGTGAGCTGAACAATTTTAACGCCCAGCTTTTCAAGCGAGAGCATCAATTCGTTCTCATTACATATTCTTCTGGCCGAAGTATCACGTCTAGAAATGTAAATGATATCTGTAGGATTTGTTTGCACCTCTACCCCACTATGGGAAAGAATAGCATTCTTAAAATCCAGTCTTTCTGCAATCAGGCAAGGCTGAGGCGTAGTGAATCCTAACAACTCTGGGGCATAATAAACTTCATCTGCATGTATATATTCTGATTCAGTAAGCTCTATAATCGAAATGTTTTCGTTTTTAGAAAACAGGATATCAAAATAATCTTTCGCAAATCCCTTTAACTTAAACGTAACTATGCTTATTTTTTCCACACCTCTTGAAGCCAACTGCCTGTAAGCAAGATATGTTGCATTCAAGCATTCAGCCAAAAAATGATAATAATTTGTATATAAATGATTAAAGGCAACAATTACTGGGCCTTCAACCTTCCGCATTGGATGTAATTTTTGAAGGCTGCCCCAAATTGGGTTGTAAATGGAGGCTGTTAAATATGGCAGCAAATAATCTGAACGTGCTACAGGGTTGTTGTGGGAATATAGAAATCCACACCCTGTAATAATGCATTTATCAAGCTTAACAACAGATTGCTTTTCAAACGCAAAGGAAGTGAGCTTCAACCACTCATCTATTTTCGCACGAAACAAATCATTTGTTGCATTATCATCATTTACGTAAATTGGATCTTTTGTTCTTTCCCTAAGTTCAGCAATACTCTCATCGCTCGTTTCATAACAGACCTCGCCAATTTCATGCGGGCTTTTGAAGTTCGTCAAAAGCATATCGCCTGCGCTGGCGTTAGGCTGGAGCGTCTTAAACTGCAGCAGTTCTACATCAGCTGCCAAATTGATTGCAGGTGCATCAAATTTAGAAAGAACAAAAAATTCAACATTAAAAACTGGAAATCTTATGGGTAAATCCGGGCGACGGCTTATGCCATCGTAATCTACCCCTCCGGTGCTTTCTACAGGCACAAGATATGTAGATCTCACATGATACGCAGCTTCATACCCATATTCAGATACAGATGTAACATGAGACTGGAGGCCTAAATTTTCAAAAAACTGAAAATTTATTTCTCCAAACATTTTGTTTTCTGAGAAATTTTCATGAATACTTTTAAATCCCAAGTCTTTTAATTTATCTCGGGAGCAAGAACTCGGTTCGCAAAAGATAACAGCAGGATATTTTTCCAAATATTTTTTGGCTTTTTCTACAGCATCCTGAGCATTTTCTGCGTGCGTTAATTCAAGGGAGCAAATCAGAACATCAGAATCTGGGTATAAGCCGCAATCACTCTCTTGTGTTACTTCATTAACATTTTTATCTTTTAGGAAATTCTGAAGTATATTCCTTACGTTAACACCAGACTCAACTATTGTTACAGATATACTCTCCTTAAACATAACTATATTTCCTTACTCAGCATATCAAAATGATTTTCTTTTTTTATAAAATAGAACAAAGAAAATAGGAATACCCAACCATTTCAAAAAATCACTCTGCTCTCAGATGAAACATCTATAAAATCTGTTACTTTAATTAGGTGTTATCCACACATTTGGGTTTACCCCATTTGTTCAGATCAAGCAGCCACCATCACCGCATCTTAAAGCCAAGCAATAAAAGACAACAGACAAAGTGATTAATATTTATCTAACGAATATTGCTCCGCAGAGATTGTGCGCACTCACGCCATTCCATCTTATTTTAGCCGCGCTTTGATTAAGGTGATGTTATTAAAAAATAACTTGTCGGTCTAAGGCCTCAAAAAAGGCTCCTTACAAAAGGCTATAAGCGATCTTGCCCTGCCAATCAAAAACGCATATCATTTCGAAACAGATACTATATTCACCTATCCTTCTCTGCAGGGAACACCACCGCATGCTGATCCCGAAAACGATACGCAAAAACAAAACCAACGTTTTTTGCGCGTTAGCTCTTCCTTTCATATTCAGTACACAGTGCTTTGCTGCTGATTCTGCACCAGCTATCGATACCGGTGATACAGCATGGATGCTCGTCAGCACCGCCCTTGTGCTGATGATGACAATCCCTGGTCTGGCCCTGTTTTATGCAGGCATGGTACGTAAGAAAAACGTGCTGGCAACGCTTATGCAGTCCTTTGCGCTGTGCTGCATTATCTCCATTGTCTGGATGATCGCTGGATACTCCCTTGCCTTCACCACTGGGTCTCCGTGGATTGGCGGATTGGGCCGTATGTTCCTGAACGGTATTGGCGCCAACATTCATAATGGTGCGGATATCGGCTTCACCCTTGGCGCAGATTCCCCCAACGCCACGACAATGACCATTCCTGAGAGCATATTCATGATGTTCCAGATGACATTCGCCATCATCACTCCGGCCCTGATCTCCGGTGCCTATGCTGAACGCATGAAGTTCAGCGCCATGTGTGTATTCTCCATTATCTGGTCCCTGATTGTATATGCGCCTATCGCGCACTGGGTCTGGAGCCCTATTGGCTGGCTGGGTGGCCTTGGCACGGCAGACTTTGCTGGTGGTACAGTCGTGCATATCAACGCCGGTGTTGCCGGTTTGGTGTGTGCTCTGGTGCTGGGCCGTCGTAAGGGTTACGGGCAGGATGATCTCTCGCCCTTCAACCTGACATATGCCGTTATTGGTGCTTCCCTGCTGTGGGTTGGCTGGTTTGGCTTCAACGCCGGTTCTGCCGTCGGTGCCAATGGGCGTGCAGGCATGGCCATGGCTGCTACCCAGATTGCAGCTGCTGGTGCTGGTGTATCCTGGATGCTGATTGAATGGCTGCGCTCGGGAAAACCAACTGTGCTGGGTGTTATTTCTGGTGCTGTTGGCGGTCTGGTAGCTATCACTCCCGCCGCTGGTTTTGTGCTGCCGGGCAGCGCGCTGATTATCGGCCTGATTACTGGCGTTGTCTGCTACTGGGGGGCCACATCCCTGAAGCACATCATGAGATATGATGATAGCTTGGATGCCTTTGGCGTGCATGGTGTAGGCGGTATTGTTGGTGCGCTGCTGACCGGCCTGTTTGCCTATGGTCCACTTTCTGCAACAGATTCAAACCCCTCTGGTATTACGGGGTCTGTGCATCAGCTTATTGTTCAGTCAGAAGCCGTGCTGGTGACCATTGTATGGTGTGCTGTTGTGTCCTTCATCATCCTGAAAGTGGTTGATCTGGTTATCGGCCTACGCGTTACGCCGGATGAAGAGCTGGAAGGTCTGGATATGTCCCTGCATGGGGAACGTATTAACGACTAATCCTTCCAAACACTTCAGGCGCTACCAGTTATACAAAGCCCTCTCCCGTTTATTCGGGAGGGGGTTTTTGTTTTTCTCATAAAAATATCATCCCCCATTCATTTCGCTGCCACAGTTTGCGATACTATTTATGGGAGTAAAAAACGGCATCGGGTCGTTTTTTGATTCGCCCCTTTGCATGAGGTTTTATTTTATGAACTTTTCTGCACGCACCGGCTTGGCTGCATTACTGCTTGGTTGCGCAACTGCTCTTGCCGCTCCTAGTGCCCATGCACTGACGGCCAAGGAATGCCACGCCAAATTCAAGGAAGCCAAAGCGGAAAACACGCTTAACGGCCAGACATTTAAAGCATTTAAAGCCGCCAACTGCGATGCCACCACGGCAGAAACAGCTCCAGCAGCCGCTACCAGCAAATCAGCGGAAACCACACCAGAAGCTGCCAAACCGGCTGCACCTGCTGCTGTAAGTGCTTCTGCCGCCACCTTCCCTTCTGCGGTCGATCCCCAGTATTCCAAGCTCAGCGCTGGTAAAGCCCGTATGAAAACCTGCCTGGATCAGTACCACACCAACAAATCCAGCAATGCCAATGGCAATATGAAATGGATTCAGAAAGGCGGCGGTTATTACAGCGAATGCAACAAGCGCCTGAAAGGCGAATAATCTAACACTCAGGAGGCAGGAGAAATCATCTTCTTCTGCCTCTTGTTTTCTATATTAACGGTGCGCCTGCGGTGCTGGCATCACATACAGTGTATGTGTGCGATAAGATATCCAGACACGATGCGCAGCAAACCAGTCTGATCCCAAAAGCATATCTACGGTATCATGCACGGGAGCAACCGTAAGAACCGGTGATTTTTCCTGTTCCTGCCCGATCTGGAACAGATGAAACTTGTGCCAGTGATAAATCTGCTGGTGCCCATCTACCCCGGTTGTCATTCCACCCGGATCAGCCGCCAAAGCTTGGCGAGAAACACCAATACGCTCAGCCGCACCTATTGAGACAATGCGGGATCGTGCCCCGCTATCCACCAGCGCCTTAAGCTTTGTGCCATCCAGCGTAACTTCTGCCACCACCCGCTGGCCTGCTGCCTGCAACGGCACCGCACGATAAATGTAACGCCACCCTTCCGGCCCATTACAATCTGCTGAATTGGCAGACCAGAAAGACAGTGTCCCACCTGCGACATTGAATTCCACATCATAGCGGGAGAGCAGATCTCCCCCCATAAGGCCCTCTACTTCAGGCTCGGTTTGAGGCACTGCGGGCAATGTATCTACCGGAATGGAAACAGGGCCAAATTCAACATTCTGCGCATGGAAGGATCTTACGATCGCATTGGGTACAATCCGCCCAATCCCCCCGGTGCCCCGCACAACCGTGTGCACGCTTTTATCCCGCTGGGCAGCAAAAAGTGAGGCGGCCTCTGGTGAGATAAGGCTCCCTTCCGACCCTGTATCCACAATCATGCTGACAGCATGACCATTCACGCTGACAGGAATGTTCAGAAAGCCCTGATCATTCCGCAACGCCACGCGTGCTACCAGCTTATGGCATCCATCTGCAGCATACGCTGCGGAAATACCACCAAGCGACACATTGGCTCCGCCACCTATTATGAGGGCGCACGCAACTATTTGGCGTTTCATGCCAGCTCCCGCGCAAAGCGGTCTGTCGCATTCAGCAACGCCGTTAAAATACCGGGCTCAAACAACGCATGACCTGCGGCGTCAATTAAGTGGAAATCGGCTTCCGGCCATGCCTTGTGCAAATCCCACGCTGTGCGTACTGGCGTTGCCATATCGTAGCGCCCCTGCACAATCACTGTGGGGATATGGCGGATGCGCCCGACATCCCGAATAAGCTGACCTTCTTCCAGCCAACCGCCGTGCACAAAGTAATGGTTTTCAATGCGGGAGAATGCGAGCGCATAATCGGCTTCATCATGCTGCACTTCCATTTCCGGGCACGGCAGCAAGGTTAATGTGCGCCCTTCCCACAAGCTCCAGGCCCGGGCCGCTTCCAGACGAATGGCAGGATCATCAGATGTCAGGCGCTTACGGTACGCAGCCATCATATCCCCACGCTCTGCGGGTGGAATCGGTGCCAGAAAGTCTTCCCACTTATCGGGGAAAAGCCAGGAAGCACCTTCCTGATAATACCACAGCAGTTCAGCCCGCCGCAGGGTAAAGATACCGCGAAGCATCAGCGCAGTTACACGGTCTGGATGTGTTTCGGCATAAGCCAGCGCCAGTGTAGAGCCCCATGAGCCACCAAAGACGGCCCATTTCTCTACCCCGCACATTTCACGCAGGCGTTCAATATCTGCAACCAGATGCCATGTTGTGTTTGCTTCCAACGAAGCATGAGGGCGCGAACGGCCACACCCGCGCTGGTCAAACAGCACAATGCGGTAACGTGCCGGATCAAACAGCCGCCGTTGGGAGGGTGAGCATCCCCCACCCGGTCCACCGTGCAGGAACACAACCGGCACACCATCCGGGTTGCCGCACTGCTCCCAGTAGATCTGATGCCCTTCCCCCGTATCCAGATAACCATGGGCATAGGGTTCGATTTCGGGCCACGGTGCACGCAACGCCTGTATCATGCCGGTGTGTTCCTTATTTTGCATTCTGACCTCATTGTGCACGCGGATGCGCCCGCGTCCAGACATCCAGCAAGCGGGCCTCATCTGCCAGTGTGTAACGCTGTGTGGTGGAGAGGCTGGCATGGCCCAGCAACTCCTGAATAACACGCAAATCCGCCCCACCTTCCATCAGATGGGTTGCAAAGGAATGGCGTAGCGCGTGGGGTGTTACATAATCTGGCAAGCCAGAAAGATGCCGCCATTCCCGCATGGCTTTCTGGGCTATGGCTGGTTGGAGGCGCTTGCCCCTTATTCCTACAAACAAAGGGGCATCTGGGGTTGGGGCTGGATGGCGTGTGCGCCACGCTTCCAGCGCCTGCTGCACAACGGGCAGCACCGGCACAAGGCGTTCCTTGCCGCCTTTGCCCAATATACGCAGTACATTGCTGCTGCGCATAACATCCAGATCGGCAATATTCAGGTTCAAAGCTTCAGAAATACGCAAACCACACCCATATAAAAGCAGAAACAACGCGGCATTTCGCTGCTGTTCCATGGGTGTTTGCGCCAAATCAGAAATATCTTCCGGGGCTGCCAAAGCCTGATCTTTAGCCAAAGGGCGTGGTAGAGGCTTTTTGGTGCGCGGTGTGCTGAGTAATTGAATGGCCGGGTTTTCTACCCCCTGCCTGCGCGCCAGATATTTGAAGAAAGACCTTACGGCAGAAACACGGCGTGCACGTGTGCGGGTGGCCTGATCTGATGATGTTTTGCGTGCCGTGGGTTTGCTGGCCTCGGCCTGCTCATAAGCCAACCATGCACGAAAATCCCGTAGGCTTATCAAGCCCAAGCCGATCATATCCGGCAGGCCATCCAGATGCGTGGTCATAAACCCTAAAAAACGGGCTAGATCGCCTTGATAGGCCTCAATTGTCAGGGGAGATGCCTGTTTTTCTACAGCCATCCACTCCAGAAATTTCTGAACAGCTTCTTCAGCAGTCATGATCTTCCTCTGTCGGGCAGAAAGCTTGATGCGCTTTTTCTCCCCTGTTCTTTCCTTGTGGGCAGCATTACAACCAAATCCTGATGGCGCAGAAACCCTTCCCCAATATACCTATGCAGGATTCTGGCAACTTAACGGCCAGTGCTTGCAGCACCACACGCATTTCCGTGCTGTTGCCCATGCCTTTTGCCGGGCCTTTTGATTACCGCGCGCCCGCAGATATGAATTTGCAACCCGGTGATATCGTTGTCGCCCCACTGGGTAAGCGGCAGGAAACCGGCGTGGTATGGGATGCAACATCTTCACTTCCCGCCGATCTGGCCCCACCAGCCACAGAAAAAAAGGTGGATGCGGCACGCCTGCGCCCTGTGGTCTGCCGGCTTGATCTGCCGCCTTTATCAGCAGAACTGCGCCAGTTCATAGATTGGGTGGCCGCTTATACGCTTACCCCTCCGGGTATGGTGCTGGCCATGACCTTACGGTTGCATATGCGCGCAGCCCCTACCCCCACAATGGGTTGGGCCTTGGCAGAAAACCCTGATCTGAACGCTCTGCGCCTTACCCCTGCACGCCAAAAGGTGCTGGACCTTCTGGCAGATGGCAACCACCGCACCACCACAGATATTACCAATGCCACGGGCATAAGTGCTGGCGTGGTAAAGGGGCTTGCCAATGCCAGCGTGCTGCGCCCTGTTTCCCTTGGGCCAGAACGCCCATTTGGCCAGCCCGATGCCCACTACAACCCACCTGTGCTGGAAGGTGAGCAGCAAAGTGCCGCTGTGGGCTTACGCCAAACTGTTACGGAAAATCGTTTTTCCGTAACCTTGCTGGAAGGGGTTACCGGTTCTGGCAAAACAGAAATCTACCTGGAAGCCATTGCCGAATGTTTGGAACAGGGCAAACAAGCCCTTATCCTTCTGCCCGAAATTGCTCTTTCCGCCCAATGGATGGAACGTTTTTCCCGCCGTTTTGGCGTGCAACCTGCTGTATGGCACTCCGAAATCGGGCAGCGCGCGCGTAGGCTTACGTGGCTTGGGGCAGCAGATGGTTCTGCCTCTGTCATTGTGGGAGCCCGCTCTGCCCTGTTTCTGCCCTTCCATAATCTCGGCCTGATTATTGTGGATGAAGAGCATGAAGCCCTGTTCAAGCAGGAAGAAGGCGTCATCTACAATGCGCGAGATATGGCCGTAGTGCGTGGGCGGCTGGCGCGTTTTCCTGTGGTTGTGGTTTCCGCCACCCCTAGCTTGGAAACACTGGCAAACGTAGAGGCTGGACGGTATCGACACCTTGTTCTGCCCACCCGGCACGGAGGGGCAGAATTGCCAGAAACCCGCGTGCTGGATTTGCGTGATCATCCCCCGCCCAGAGGGCTTTTTCTCTCCCCCGAACTGGTGGAAGATATTGGCGCCACGCTGGAACGGCAGGAGCAGGTTATGCTGTTTCTCAACCGGCGCGGCTATGCCCCTCTGACACTGTGCCGATCCTGTGGGCACCGTATGGAGTGCCCGCATTGCACGGCATGGCTGGTGGAGCACCGCAACCGCAAGGTGCTTTCCTGCCATTATTGCGATCACACAGAACCCATGCCCCCTGCTTGCCCGCAATGTGGTTCTGACCACAGTTTGACCGCCATAGGCCCGGGCATTGAACGCATTACGGAAGAAGCTCGCCAACTGTTCCCTGATGCCCGTTTGCTGGTGATGTCTAGCGATACACTTGGCGGCCCAGCCGCCACAGCGGAAGCTGTTGCCAAAATCTCGCGCAGGGAAGTGGACCTGATTATCGGCACGCAGATTGTTGCCAAAGGGTGGCACTTTCCGCACCTTACTCTGGTTGGCGTGGTGGATGCAGACCTCGGGCTTGGCGGGGCAGACCTGCGGGCTGGAGAACGTACGATCCAGCTTTTACATCAGGTGGCAGGCCGTGCTGGCCGAGCGTCCTCCCCCGGGCGGGTTATTCTGCAAAGCTATGCCCCTGAACATCCGGTGATGCAGGCACTGCTTTCGGGGGATTTTGATGCCTTCATGCAGCAGGAGGCCGCACAGCGTAAACCGGGGTTCTGGCCCCCTTACGGGCGATTAGCTGCTTTAATTGTAAGTGCAGATACACCTGTTGCAGCAGATGAAGCCGCCGCCCAACTGGGCCGCACCGCACCTTATGGAGAGGGTATACAGGTGCTTGGCCCGGCCCCAGCGCCGCTGGCCGTATTGCGTGGGCGGCACCGCAGACGGCTATTGCTACGCACACATCGCAATATTGCGGTGCAACCTATCCTGCGCCGCTGGTTGGGTATGGTAAACCTGAACAGAAACGCCAAAGTGGACGTAGATATAGACCCCGTTTCCTTTCTCTGACGTTTCTGCACATTAAGCCAGAAAAGCTTACTTTTTTGCGGTTGCTGTATCGTTTGCGGGCTTGGCGGTGCTGGTCAGCACTGTGGAAATTGTGCCGCGCAGCACCATAACACGCACGTTTGGCGCGATTTCCACTTCTACTTCTTCCGAATCTTCCTTGGCGCGCTGAACAATACCCACAACGCCACCAGCCGTTACAATCCGGTCTCCACGGCGGAGGGCTTTGAGTTCTGCCTTAAGCTGCTTCTGCTGTTTTTGCTGCGGACGGATCAGCAAAAAATACATAATCGCAAAAACAGCCACAAACGGCAGGAAGGACATCAGGCTAGAGCCCCCACCGGCACCTCCAGCGCTTTGGGCATAGGCGGCGGGAATAAGGAAATTGGACATCAAGCAGACTTTCCTGAAAGGCGTGTTGCGAAAACAGAGAAAGTGACCATAATTTTCAATCCTCGTGCGTCAAGCACCTGCACGGATGAAAACGCCTTACGGCCCGTAATTTTATAACCAACGACCGGCGACAAACAGGATAGATACCCAGATGGATACACCGACACTCCCTGTTCTGGAACGCATTGCCTCTGCTCTGGAGCGGCTTTCTCCTCCACCAGCCACGCTGGAAGGGGTGGATACCGCCGATGCCTTTGTCTGGCTGCCAGAACGCGGGCGCCTTCTGCCTGTGCCTCATGTTGCACATGTGCCGGTTGATCTGCTGCGCGGGGTGGATCTGCAACGCAAGATCCTGATTGAAAACACAGAGCACTTTGCCCGTGGCCTGCCCGCCAACAACGCCATGCTCTGGGGCGCTCGTGGCATGGGTAAATCCTCATTGGTAAAAGGCGCACACGCCTTGGCCAATCAGGTTGATGGCAAACCATGCACCCCCGGTAAGGGCGCGATTGCCCTGATTGAAATTCAGCGCGAAGATCTGGCAACCCTGCCACTGCTGCTCAGCCTGCTGCGGGAAAACCCGCGCCGCTTTATTCTGTTCTGCGATGATCTGTCCTTTGAAAAGGAAGACCGGGATTACAAGGCGCTGAAATCCGTTCTGGATGGCGGCATTGCCGGGCGGCCAGAAAATGTTCTGTTCTACGCCACATCCAACCGTCGCCATTTGATGCCGCGGGACATGATTGAAAATGAACGCGCAACCGCCATCAATCCCTCCGAAGCCACAGAAGAAAAAGTCTCGCTTTCAGACCGGTTTGGCATCTGGCTTGGTTTTTATGCTTGTGAACAGGATACGTTTGCAGACATGGTGCAGAGCTATGCGCGTGAACGTAACCTGCCCATTGCCGACGCGGACCTGATGGCCCGCGCCAATGAGTGGGCAATTACACGCGGAAGCCGCTCCGGACGTGTGGCTTTCCAGTTTATTGAGGACCTGACGGCAGAGCTGGCAGAACATTAATTTCTCTGACATGCTCACCGGCCTGAAGGCCGATGGTTCCGGTATGGGCATGCATTAAGCTGCCCTCCTGGTGCTTCCTGCTTCATTGGGCCGCCTGATGCGGTGTCCCTCCACAGGCGTCAACGGGCAGTCCGCCCGCCGTAGGATGTTCTTTGCGGCGTTGATGTCCGCGTTTTCAGTGTGTCCGCAGGCGGTGCAGACGAAACGTGCCTGACTGGCCCTATTTGCCGGGTCCACACGTCCACAGACTGAGCAGGTCTGGCTGGTATAGGCGGCTGGCACTTCAACCAGTTTCCCGCCTCTATCTGCCAGCTTGTATCCCAACAGGGTGCGGAACATCCGCCATCCCTGATCGAGGATACTGCGGTTGAGCCCGGCTTTCTGCCGGACATTGCGACCCGGTTCTTCGACCGAGCCTCTGGCTGATGCGGACATGCTCCGCACCTGCAATGCCTCCACAACGACCGTGCCGTGGTTCTTGGCGATGGTCGTGCTGAGTTTGTGGAGGAAATCCTTGCGGGCATTGGCCACGCGGGCATGCAGGGTCTGCACGCGCCGCACGGCCTTGCGCCGGTTGGCGCTGCCCTTCTTTTTGCGAGAGACGGCGCGTTGCGCCTTGCGGAGCGCACGCATGGCCTTCTTCCCGAAGTCGCCCGGCGCGACGGTCTCGCCATTACTCATGGCGGCGAACACGGCCACGCCCATGTCGATCCCGACCGCAGGCAAGCTAGACGGGACAGACCCTTCTACTTCGCGCTCCCACTGGACAGACGCGAACCACTGCCCAGCCCGCCGGGACAGGGTGATGTTGCGGATCATACCGGGCAGAGCGTACCAGCCCCGGAAAGCAACCCATCCGAGTTTGGGGAGCTTGATGCGCCCGGTCTTCTTTCCGGTCCGCTCTACACGCAGCGAGGCCGGATCGGGAAAACGGAAACTGTCGTGCAGGCCCTTTCGACGGGGCGATGGATAGCCAGACCGCCCGGAGAAGAAGCTCTGATAGGCACGGTCGAGATCGCGCAAGGCTTGTTGTAGCGGGTGGATCGGCGCTTCGCGCAACCAGTCCACATCGCGGCGCAGATCGGTGAGTTCACGACATTGACCGGCAAACGAAATTGATTTGCCGGTTCTATCCTTATGGCGCTGCCACCAATCCCGCCTCTGTTCCAGCGCGAGATTATAGACCGCGCGACATGCTCCGGCGATCCGGGCCAGCGCAAGCCTCTGCTCCGCGTCCGGGTAGAGCCGGTAGATGTTGGCCTTGCGCTGGATCATCTTTAAAAGATAACATCAGTCTATGGATGATGACAACGACTATAGGCGTGGAAGACACTGTGTTTTTACGCTTCATGCCCATTTGGTCTTCGTGACAAAATATCGCCGCCGTGTCTTCACCGCCGCGATACTGAAAGATATGCAAACGGTTTTCGAAAAGGTCTGCACAGACTTCGAAACCCATCTGGTTGAATTCGACGGAGAGGACGATCATGTGCATCTTCTCGTGCACTATCCGCCCAAGGTGGCTTTGTCGGTTCTCGTGAACAGCCTCAAAGGGGTCTCAAGCCGCAGGTTACGGCAGATGCATCCAGCGCTTACCCGCCGCTATTGGCGCGGGGTCCTCTGGTCGCCCAGCTATTTTGCAGCGTCTTGTGGCGGTGCCCCGCTCTCTATCATCCGACAGTATATCGAATAGCAGAGAACCCCTGACTAAATGGTCGGAACGGCCCTATCTCCGGCCTGAACGCCGGAGCTTGCGGGCCTACACAAATGGGTCAGCCATGCGCTCCTGTCTTGCTTCTTGCGTCACGATGAGTTGAGATAGCATTCGCAACAGCGGCATCAAAACGGCGCCGCACAGGTATTCTTTGTGATTTGAGGCGAAATGGATCAGACCGCTCAGACCGATTCCTCCACCCAAGAACTGGCTGTTGAAGCCAGAAAGGGTAAAATAGATCTGCGGCGCGTCAGATCCAACCCGGACTACTGGTACCCTGTTGCGTGGTCTCGGGAGCTTAAGCCCGGCAAAACCATTGGCACGCGCTATGCTGGCACACCTATTGCTTTGGTGCGCCCGGATGCAGGCCCCGTGTTTGCATTGGAAGACCGCTGCGCCCACCGGCAGGTGCCTCTCAGCAAAGGCACGGTAGAAGGCGCCTCTGTTAAATGCTGCTATCACGGCTGGGCCTATGGCCGGTCTGGCCGATGCATTGATGTGCCCTATCTGGGCAAGGGCAAACTACCTAACGGCGTACGCACCTTCCCCTGCCGGGAACAGGACGGCATGATCTTTGTTTTTCCCGGTGACCCGGAAAAAGCAGACACCGTACCCCTGCCCGCGCATCTGGCCCGTGCCAGCAACCCGGCCTACAAAACCCGTTACTTTGGCACTACCATTGGCTGCCATTACAGCTTCATGCATGAAAACCTGATGGATATGAATCATCAGTTCATGCACTCCAAACAAATGGGGCAGATGAAGCCTCGCTTTTTGGGCCAGAAGCGTGAGCCAAAGCTGGTGGAAGCCCGCTATAGCTTTGCCCGTACTGGCGGCAAACAGCCTTTTGGTGAAGCCCTGATTTTTGGTGAACGCCGCGATTCTTCGGAAAAGTTCCAGCATCGCGATGTCATGACCATTCGTACGGAATATCCGTATCAAACCCTGCGCATCCAGACCGGAGATGAAGATCCGGTGATGGATTTGTGGATTGTTTATGTGCCGCAAAGCGCAGATGAACTTACCAACCGCACCTTTGGCCTGCTTTCCGTCAAGCGGCCCAAAATTGGTAGTTTGCTGGATATTGCGTGGCCTTTCCTTGTAGCCTTTACCAACCGCATTTTTGCCGAAGACCGCGAAATTGTGGAACTGGAGCAGAACGCGTGGCGCGAACTGGGTGGTGACCACAACGTAGAGGTTTTCCCCGTTATCAACGCCCTGCGTGAACTTCTGACCGAATGCGGCATTCCCCCAGAACCAGCGCAAACGCCTAAACCCAATGCCTGATACTGCCCCGACCGAACTGGAAGCCCCGCCCTATCACCTGCGTCCGCTTTGTGCGCAGGATGCCCCTGCCCTTCACCATCTGGTGAATGACTGGGAAGTGGTGCGGATGCTCAGCCGTCTGCCTTTTCCATACCCGCGAGAACTGGCAGATAGCTGGATAGCTTCCACTCAGCAGATGCAGCAAAAAGGAGAAGGGTATCATTTTGCCATTCTGGATAAGGATGGCACTTTTATTGGCTGTATTGGCTTGGGTATTCAAGCCCCAGCCAATTCTGCACGTATTGGCATGTTAGGGTATTGGATTGGCCGCCCCTACTGGGGGCAAGGCATTGCCACCCGCGCTGCCGAACGCGTTACCAGTTGGGCGCTGGCGCATCTGGAAATTTCCAGTATCCGCGCACATGTGGCCGTAGATAATGTTGCCTCTGCCCGTGTGCTGGAACATGTGGGTTTTCAGCAAATCGGAACAGACAAACAGGTTTTTGCCTCCCGCGGGAGCGAACAGCCCATGCTGGTTTTTGAAACCACGCGCCACATGCAGGATGCACGCCGCGCCTCAGCATCAACTCCCGCATCATCTGCCCCCAAAAAGCTGGTTCTGGTTTCCGCCGCAGCTCTTATTGATGCACAAGGCCGCATTTTGCTCGCCCGCCGTCCGGAAGGGAAAAGCATGGCAGGCCTATGGGAGTTTCCAGGTGGCAAAATAGAAGCCGGGGAAACGCCAGAAGCCGCCTTGGTGCGCGAACTACATGAAGAACTGGGGCTTGATATGTCCCGCGCCTGTTTGGCGCCGTTTACCTTTGCCTCCCATTCTTACCCGACATTTAACCTGCTGATGCCGCTTTATGTCTGTCGGCGCTGGCAAGGCACGCCCATCCCCAAGGAAGGGCAGAAACTGGCATGGGTTGCTCCGCAGGATCTGCGCAAATACCCCATGCCCGAAGCCGACCTGCCGTTTATTCCGCTGCTTCAGGCATTGCTTTAAAAATTATCAGGAACAGATTTGGCCTTCTGCAGGCCTCCTGTCATGCCTATTCCCGGCTATACAAATCCTGCACACGCACAATATCGTCTTCCCCCAGATAGGGGCCAGACTGCACTTCAATAAGCGTAAGCGGGATACGGCCAGGGTTTTCCAGCCGGTGCAGCATACCAACCGGCAGGTAAACGCTTTCATTCTCCCGCACGAGAATTTCCTCATCTCCACGGGTTACAAGCGCTGTACCTTCCACCACCACCCAGTGTTCTGACCGATGAAAATGCTTTTGCAAAGAAAGCTTCTGCGCCGGGTTCACCACAATGCGCTTAACCTGAAAGCGGTCTCCCTGCGTAAGGCCCTCATAAAACCCCCACGGCCGATATATGCGGGCATGATCTGTTGCTTCTGTACGGCCTTCTGCCTTCAGGCGCTGGACAATATTTTTAACATCCTGCGCACGATCCTTATGCGCAACCATTACGGCATCCTGTGTCACCACAATGGTCAGATTTTCAACACCCAGTGCTACGGTCAACGTGCCATCTGTGCGAATGTAAGAATTGTGCACATCCTCCAGCATCACGTTGCCATAAACCGCGTTGGCGTTTTCGTCCTTCGCGCTGAGTTCCCATAAGGAATCCCAGCTTCCGATATCGGACCACCCAAAATCAGCAGGCACCACAGCGGCTTTGTCCGTGCGCTCTGCTACCGCGTAATCAACTGAAATATCAGGAGATTTTTTAAAACTCTCCACATCCAGACGTTCAAAATCCATGTCTGTCTGGCGTTTTTCTACAGCTTGACGCACGCATTCATATAATTCGGGTTCGTATTTTTGGAGTTCATGTAAAAACGTACCGGCACGCGTAACAAACATGCCCGAGTTCCACAAATACTTGCCACTTTCCAAAAACTGATGCGCTGTTTGCACATCCGGTTTTTCAACAAACCGCGCTACACGGCATACGCCAGAAAGATCGGGCAGTGGTGCCCCTTCCTCTATGTATCCGTACCCCGTTTCAGGGCGGGAGGGCTTCATACCAAATGTCACAACGTATCCGGCTTGGGCGGCCTGAACAGCACTTTCCAATGCCTTATATAACCGCTGCGTATCCGTTATGGCAGCATCTGCAGCCATAACCCACAATACGGCATCGGGATCTTTTTCTGCTGTCAAAAAAGCTGCGGCGGCAATAGCCGGAGCTGAATTGCGGCCCACAGGTTCCAGCACAATGCGGGCGTCCTGCACGCCTACATCCCTCAGTTGTTCCGCTATAATAAAACGATGTTCAGCATTGCAGATCACCACTGGGCTGCACAGCTTGGCTGCCACACCACGCAGAGCCGTTTCCTGCAACAGGGTTTTTTCTGTCAGCAACGGCCAGAACTGCTTGGGATAGCTCCCGCGAGAAACCGGCCACAAGCGGCTACCAGAACCGCCAGAAAGAATAACAGGCACAACCTCCTGCGCATTGTCTACATAAACAGAAGTGACTGATTCTTTCTTGCCGGACATGCATAAATCCATCAGATTTTTGAAATATTCATCCAAGTTAAATCACCGCAAGCCTGTTTTGTGAAGGCTGCTTGCACAGAACTTGACGATAGCCAATATCCGGGCTTACCCTGCCTGCCAGCAAGGTGTTGCGCCCTGCCCTCGTGATTTGTAAGGCCGGCTTGCGGCGAGGTAAAAGAAACGCGCTAAAGAGGCTCTGACACGGCATTTGGCCGGCTGTCATGGTTTCCACGGTCAATTTAAGAGATTGAGCTGCTCTGGCAGGCACATGGGCCTGTCTGCTGCTTGGTCTGACACGCCAGAACCGGATACAAAGACCCATGAGTGACAACAAGATTGCATTTTCTGAAGCGTGGCGCCCCGCAACCCGTCAGCTCCATGCTGGTGTGGAACGCACGGAATATGGTGAAACCAGCGAAGCCGTGTTTCTGACCTCCGGCTTTGTTTATGACAACGCTGAACAAGCTGCCCGCACCTTTCGTGGTGAAGAAGAGCACTATCAGTATAGCCGCTTTGGCAACCCCACAGTTGCTGCGCTAGAACGCCGGTTGGCTGATCTGGAAGGCGCAGAGGCTTGTGTGGCAACGGCTACGGGCATGGGTGCAGTTTCCTCCGCCCTGCTCAGCCACGTTAAAGCAGGAAATCGGGTTGTTGCCTCCCGCGCGCTGTTTGGCTCCTGCCACTGGATTGTTGCCAACCTTCTGCCCCGTTATGGCGTAGAAACCGTTTTTGTAGATGGCTGTAACCCGGACGAATGGGCAAAAGCACTTTCCAAACCCACAGCCGCCGTGCTGCTGGAAAGCCCATCCAACCCCATGCTTGATATCCTGGATATCAAGGCCATTTCAGACCTCGCCCACAAGGCAGGTGCAATTGTGGTGGTGGATAACGTATTTGCCTCCCCTGTATTCCAGAAGCCTCTTCAGTTGGGTGCGGATGTTGTTGTCTATTCCTGCACCAAGCACATTGATGGCCAAGGCCGCGTGCTGGGTGGAGCTGTGCTGGGCCGCAAAGACTGGATTACGGAAACACTTCAGCCTTTCACCCGCAATACGGGCAATGCGCTTTCACCTTTCAACGCATGGGTGATGCTTAAAGGGTTGGAAACACTTTCCCTGCGCGTTAACGCCATGGCAGCCAATGCTGCGGCTGTGGCCGATTATCTGGCATCTGCCCCCGGCATTGTAAGTGTGCGCTACCCGGGCCGGGCCGATCATCCGCAGTATGAACTGGCCAAACGCCAGATGAGCGGCAGCGGAAGCCTGATTGCCTTTGAGGTAAAGGGTGGCCAGAAAGGGGCATTCGCCTTTATGGATGCACTGAAGCTGATTGCCATTTCCAATAACCTTGGGGATGCACGGTCTTTGGTGACGCACCCGGCCACAACCACGCATTCCAAGGTGAGCGCAGAAGACCGCGCCGTACTCGGCATTACAGATGGCGCCATCCGCTTTTCCGTCGGGCTGGAAGACAGCGCAGATCTGATTGACGATCTGGCCCGTGGTGTTGCGGCCCTTCAGGCTATCTAAATAAAACCCTCATTGCCTCTCCCGAGCCACCTTTAAGGTATCGGGAGGGACAATGCTTGGCATAACAGATGGGTTCGTGATAGGTGCAAGCACCATCCCGTACCACAAACAGGATATTCCATGCCCGACTGGGCCACTTCTCCCCTTTTGCAAGATCCAGAAGAAGCCATGAACGAGCTCTTTTCCTCACTACCTGTCTATGAGGCAGTTACGGAGAATGTGCGCGTGCAGGTACAGGTATTCTGGCTGCCAGACCAATCCGAACCAGATGAGCATTCCTATTGCTGGGCCTATCGTATCCGCATTGGTAACGATGGCACACAGCCTGTGCAGCTTCTGGAACGTACGTGGCACATTACAGATACCGCCGGGCATACAGAATATGTGCACGGTTCTGGCGTAGTGGGAGAACTGCCGGTTATTCAGCCCGGTGCGCTGTATGAATATACCTCCGGAGCATCTCTTGCCACGCCGGGCGGATTTATGAGCGGGCATTATCTTATGCAGGACAAAAGCAGCGGCAGACGGTTTGATGTCAGCATTCCTGCTTTCAGTCTGGACAGCCCCTTTCTGCTCCGCCAGATCCACTAATCCGCCCCATCATATCCCTATACTTTTTCTGGAGTGTGGCATGAGCGTGCCTCCGTCTGATACATCCAAGCGCCCAACACAAGCCGAAGCAGAACAGGCCGTACGCACCCTGCTGCGCTGGGCTGGCGACAACCCGGACCGTGAAGGCCTGCACGATACCCCTGCCCGTGTTGCCCGCGCTTACACCGAATTTTTCTGTGGGTATGAGATTGACCCCGCAGCCCTGTTGCGCCGCACCTTTTCCGAAGTGGAAGGGTATGATGAAATTGTGCTGCTGCGTGATATCCGCTTTGAAAGCCATTGCGAACACCACTTGGCCCCCATTATTGGGCGGGCGCATGTTGCTTATCTGCCGCGCCAGCGCGTTGTAGGCATTTCCAAACTTGCACGTGTGGTGGATGCCTATGCCAAGCGCCTGCAAATTCAGGAGCGGCTGACAGCCCAGATTGCCAACACCATCAATGATGAACTGGAACCGCACGGGGTTGCCGTTATTATTGAATCTTCCCACGAATGCATGACAACACGCGGCGTGCACAAACCCGGTGTTTCCATGGTCACCAGCACCATGCTTGGCGTTTTTCGGGAAAACTCAGACACGCGGCGTGAACTGATGGCGATGCTGAACCGCCCTGCCGCCTGCGAATTCTAAAAGAAGAATCTCTCCCATCCAGTTTATGATGGGAGAGAAAAAGCCTTTGGGCCTTAGATGCTCACATTTGCACCCAGCACCTTAAGGAACTGAGCCAGCCACGCTGGGTGTGCAGGCCATGCTGGGGCCGTTACCAGTTCCCCATCCGTTACGGCTTCAGTAACCGGAATATCAGCGTAAGTGCCGCCAGCCAGTTCCACATCCGGGCGGCAGGCTGGGTAAGCCGAGACTTCACGCCCCTTAATGATACTTGCAGCAGCCAGAAGCTGTGCCCCGTGGCAAATGGCGGCAATTGGCCTATCGGCAAATGCTTTTACAATTTCCAACACCCGCGCATTCAGGCGCAGATATTCAGGCGCACGCCCACCGGGAATAATCAGCCCCAGATACTCATCCGTATCAATGGCATCAAAATCTGCATTCAGCACAAAAGCATGGCCGGGCTTTTCGCTGTATGTCTGCGCGCCTTCAAAATCATGAATTGCCGTCAGCACCTTATCGCCCGCTTTTTTACCGGGGCAGATCACGTCCACCTTATACCCCACCATAAGCAGAGCCTGATAAGGCACCATGATTTCATAGTCTTCTACGTAATCACCTGCCAGCATCAGCAGTTTGACATCATCAGTCATGATGACCGTTTCCTTTCAAGCCTTCGCGCAAACGCGGCATCAACTCCACAAAGTTACAGGGCCGGTGGCGGCTATCAAGCTGGAAAACCAGAATATCATCCCAACCATCCTTCACCGCACCAGTAGAACCCGGCAGCGCAAACAGATACGTGCCACCAGCCACACCTGCCAACGCACGAGACTGAATGGTGGATGTGCCAATCTTGCGGTAAGACAGCATGCGGAACAGCTCACCAAACCCTTCAATGCGTTTTTCCAGCACGCTTTCAAACGCTTCGGGCGTTACGTCACGGCCGGTTACGCCTGTGCCGCCATTTGTAATAACAACATCCACCTGCGGGTCAGCAATCCACTTGCGCAGTTGTGCGGAAATCTTGTCTGCATCGTCTGAGATAATGGCCCGATCAGCCAGAACATGGCCCGCACCTTCCAGCCGCGCAACAAGCGCTGCGCCGGAGGTATCTGTTTCCAGCGTGCGCGAATCCGAAACGGTAAGCACTGCAATACGAACAGGAAGAAACGGCAGGTTGGTATCGATTTTAGACATTGAGAGAATCTTATCTCCATAATTCTGATGCAGAACTGCACCATATGGCCGTAATAATGGCCTATTTTTATATAAAAAATCCATTAAACTGCACAACAGCGACTACAATCGCATAAAAAATGCTTTAGAAAACGGGAACCGCAGTATCCCGAAACCCAAGGCCACACTTTTTTCTGCTGAAATATGAGGTGGCCGAAAGAAATAAAAATTAAGGGAACATGATTAAACGCCTTCACCTCCATTTTCCTTTTCGCGCCTTATGGCCGACCTGCCTGCTTGTTCTATCTCTTTTCGTTGTTTTACCTGCGCAGGCACAGCTGCTGACAGGTGGAAACAGCGCCGTAGGCCTCTGGCCCAGCTTGCAGGTGGATAATGAAGCCGATCAGGTTGAAGATCCTGGCCCCTTTTTTTCTGCACCGTATGGCAAGGATCATTTCTTTGGAAACTGGTGGGGCGCACAGCCTTGGCTGCTAAGCCACGGCATCCATATCCTGGCAGACGTGCATGAAGAACTTGCAGGCAACTTTCGTGGTGGCCGCAGGAAAGGCGTGGATAATGCCGGACAGGTGGGTGTTGAACTGGATGTGGACTGGGGCAAGCTGACCAATGCCGACATCATGAAAGGGTTCTGGACCCACATGATGGTGGTGAACGGGCATGGCCGTAACCTGAGCACAGATTACATTGGGGATTCACTAGGCGGCGTGCAGCAAATTTATGGCGCACGTGGTAACGTGGTGGCCCATCTTGTTTACCTGTATGGTGAACACGCTTTTCTGCACAATCATGTAGATATCAGCGCTGGTTGGATTCCGGTTGGCAGCTTTTTTGCCGCTTCACCACTGTTTTGTATGTACATGAACGTTGCCATGTGCGGGAACCCGGCCCCTACCAAATACACAGAAGGCGCCCGAGACTGGCCATCCGGTAACCTCGGTTTTGTTGCCCGTGTTATGCCCACAAAACAAACCTATATTATGGCTGGCCTGTTTGCTGTTTCCCCGCACGCTTATAACGGTGGTATTTCTGGCTGGGCTTGGGCGCAGGATGGCTTGGGCAAGTTCTCATCCCCGGTGGAAATTGGCTGGCTTCCTTCCTTTGGGCGCAACCATCTGGTAGGCCACTACAAGGCTGGGTTTGGCTACGACAACTCCAAATACAAAAACCTACTGAACGACGTAAACGGCAATGCATGGGTGCAGACAGGCGCACAGCCGCAATACGAGGCAGGCCGTGCAAGCGCGTGGTTTATGGCTGACCAGATGCTGATGCGGAATGGTGATGGCCCCACCAATGGCCTGATCGCTCTGGCGGGTTGGATGTGGTCTGATGGCAAAACCACCGCCATGTCTCACCACGTATGGGCCGGCATGACAGAAACCGGTGCCGCATGGGGCCGCCCGAATGATAGCGTTGGCGCCATGTTCCAGTGGATGACCATGAGCCGCGCCTCTGTTCTGCAGCAGGAAGCTGCATTAGCTGCTGGCGTGCCCTTCCCCGATAACCAGTGGGGCAAGGTATGGGGCATTCAGACCCACGAAAACATCTACGAAGTGTTTTACAACGCACATGTTGCCAATGGCATGTCTTTGCAGCCGGACTTCCAGTATATCAACCGTCCGGGCGGTTCCACCGTGTTCCATGATGCCGCCGTGATGGCGCTTCAGTTTAATGTGGTGATGTAAAACTTTCTTGCGGGCGCAGGCTTAACATCCTGCCCCGCAATGGCGCGAACAGTTGCGCATGGCACGTAAAAATAAGAATCTGAAAGCGCGTTGCAGCTTCTGCCAGCACATCAAACAAACGTTCCAGCCGCATTGGGTCTGCAAAAGTGAGTGCATCATCCAGCACCAGAATGGCCGGCACACCGCGCCCATGCAGCATTTCAGCAAAGCCCAGACGCACCAGAACAGCTATCTGCTCGCGCGTACCATCAGAAAGATCTACCACATCTTCGCGCTGATTGCGTGAAAGAGCAGCCACCCCGAAATCTGCATCCATTTCCAGTTCAGCACCGGGAAACAGTGCTGAAAATGCGGGCTGCATGGTTTTTACCAGTGGCCCCATATAGCGTGCTGTTTGCTCTTGCTCTGCCTTGCTTAAAACCTGATCGAGCAAAACAAGGGCAGACCTATCCCGCGTGCAGGCAGCCACTTCCATATTCAGGCGCTGCTGAAGCCGATCTGCCTCCGCTATACGTTCATCCAGCCCTTCACCTTCTGCGCCACGCACACGGGTTTCGCGCTCACGTATATCTTCACGCAGGCGGGCTATGGTTTCTCCATCTGTTTTCTGGGCCTGTTCGCGCCGCTGAATGCCGCTTTCCACCACAGCTAAAGGCCGTTCTTTTTGGCGTGCGTGCTCACAATGCTCTACGGCTGCCTGTGCGGCTTCCTGCTCCTGCTGGCATAGCCGCTTACGTTGGGCCAGTGCCGCATCTGACTCACGCTCCCGCCAAAGTGCCAGTTCTCGCTGCACACGGGCCAGCCCGGCTTCCTGCTGCTGTTGGGCTGCATTGGCTTTATCCAATGCAGCTTTGGCCGTTATAAACACCTGTTGCGTATCGCGCTCTTTTTCTCTGGCGCGCTCTACTGCTAATGCCGCTTCTTGCTCTTGCTGTACGGCTTCCTCTGGCAGACAGTTGAGGTCACACTCATCAACACTTCCAATCTGGCTGGCCAGATTTTGCGTCAGCGTCTGTCTTTTCTGCGCGTAAGCGGCTTCCTCCTTCGCCAGAACATGCCGCAATTCCAGCAAAACCTGATCCGGGTTTACGCCCTTTTTATTGGGCACCGTGGCGGCAAAAACGGCTTTAGCTTCCTTAAGCTGACGTTCTGCCAAACAGCGCTTTTCATACTGTTGTTCGGCATCTTCTACATTCAGGCATCCAGCCTGTTGCAAAAGATCGGTTAATGCAGCTTGAGCTGTCTGTAACGCCTGCTGCAATTCAACCGTATCCCCGCCAACGGAAGGGGTAATAATAAACCGGCCGATGCCTTCTATCTGAAGTTCTGCAGGAGCATGTAACAGGCTTTTACCCGATGCGCAGGCTTTGCCATTCAACACAACACGCTGCTGCGCTTGTGGCAGCAAATCCATTTCCAACACAGTTGCCTGCGCTTGCAACTGTTGCTCCAACGTTGCCACTTTTTGGGCTGCCTTACGCAGGCGCTGAATTTTGGCCTCATCCATAGGCAACGCATCAAACGCTGCCTGTGCCTGCTCTATTTGGGCAAAGCTTTCCTGCACATGCTTTAAATTTTCACGCTGGCGTAAAAGCGCTGCTTCCATGTGCTGCACTTCGCGCTGCTTCATGACATGGTGCAAAACAGCACGCCGCACCTGATGCTGCTGCACGGCCTTCTGGCATTCAGCCTGTGCAGCCTGATACCGCAGATTGGCAGCTTTTTCGTGCTCTGCCAGTTCTGCCAGCTCTTGCGTGCTGGCTGCAATCAACTGCTCCAGCCGGGCACATTCGGACCGGTATTCTTTTCGCCGTTCCTCTTCATCCCGAATATTCTGGAACTGCTGCACCGCTGCGGCTTTTCTGGCTTCAGCAGCTTTTTCTTCTGCATCCAAATTGCGCAGGCGGTCACGCTCTTCACGCAGCTTATGCAGTTCCTGCTCTTCCTGCTTTTGCCGTTCTGGGTTTTCCTGCTCACGCAACATGCGGCGGGTTTGCTCAAGCAGAACCAGATCTTCTTCCAACGCAGTGCGTTTGGCGTGAAGATGTTTCAGATTTTCCGCAGCTTGGGCCTGATCATCCAGAAGTTGCTTATAACGCCCTGTCGGTCTGCCAGTCGCGGCTGTTTGCAACTGCCCCAACCGCGCCTTTACACGTTCCAGCAACGCCCCCGCAGCGGCAATACCTGTTACTTCCTGAACACCTTGCTCCAGACAATTCTGAATACTCGAACGGCCGGCATTGTTTAAAACTGGAGCAACAAAACTCTCTCCCTGGCGCACCAAAAGGGCATTCCACAAACCTGTTGCTTCGGTTCTGCCGTTTTTCTCCAGTTCTAACAGCGCGTTCAGACGTTCTTCTGCTGTGTCTCCATCAAAACGCTCCTGCCCCAAATCAAGGCGCGCAAAAGCACCTTTCATGAAGCGTTTTTCCAACCAGCAAGACTTACCGCTCCATTCAAACCCCACACCAATATGGGGCGCACCTCCGCCATAAGGCTGCATCTCTTTAACAGGCTGAGCTTTGGAACCATGACGCAGGGTTAGAGCAGCGCGCAGGGCCATCAGCAAAGTGGATTTACCGGCTTCATTCGGGGCGGCCAGCACATTCAGCCCTTTGCCCAAACCTTCCAGACGCACTGGAGAGGTAAACCGACGCACACATTCAAGCTGGATATCTGTCAGAATCACGCTGCGCCACCTTCTACTTCATGCCAAAATAGGAACAGCCTTTGCAGGGCCTCCCTTGCCACTGCACCTTCCTCGCCCCCTTGCTCCACCATCTGCAACAGTTCCTGTGCTGCCACTTTTACAGTTGCTGAGGCATCAAGCCGCTCCAGATCCTGCGCTCCTGCGGCCAGTTGAGGTGCGCCGGTGATGCGCAAACACGCCACGGCACTTTGTAAGCGCGTAAGAATAACGCTTTCGTATTTACGCAAATCATCCACACCCAGCAGGCCAGAAACTTCCAGCCATGCCATAACAACGCTGGGGTTATCGGGGTTTATACCTCTTACACGGGCTTCCAAGGCTTCAATATCTTCACCATTGGTCAGCACAATGTCTTCCAGCTTGCGCCAGATATATTTACCCGTGCGGTGCCGGGAGATAACGGGCTGCGCACATGGGCCATCCACTGTTACTACCAGTGTTTCCCCACCACCTGCACCACCTGTTACAAAGCGATCTGTTTCTGGAGTGCCCGAATAGCAGGTGCGGGCATCAATCTGGCAAAAGCCGTGCCAGTCCCCTAACCCCAGATAGGCAAGCCCGGCCTGCTTGGCCCGATCCAGCGCAATAGGATTGTGCTCGGCCTCTTGCCCATTGCTAAACCCCACAACAGACCCATGCGCCAACCCAATGCGCAAGGCATCTGGCGGCGTTACCTCATCATTCATGTAATCTGTGAGATCAGAAAGCGTATGGCGGCGCTTGAGCACGGCAGGCAACAACCACGCATTATGGGCTTTATCTATCTCTACCGCCTGCGGGCATGTGTGCAGATGCACATTATCCGGCACCGCATCTTCTCGCCTCAAACGTGCCCACACACCTTCTGGCGTATCTGCATCATGGTTGCCGGGAATAAGATGCCACTGCACATCGGGGAACTGCCGCATCCGCTCCATAGGCTGGTGCAATGTGCGCCTTTCTGGCGTTTCGTGCTCATAAATATCACCTGCTACCAATACGCAGGTTGCACCTTCCTGCCGGGCCAAAGCGCCAATATTGCGCACAACATCTACACGCGCAGCCTGTAGCGCGCCCAAGGTATCATCATCTGCAAAACTGAATGTCTTGCCGATCTGCCAGTCTGATGTGTGGATAAATTTCATGAACTCTGACGCACTCCATCACGCAACTGGCAGAAAAATTTCACTTTTCCATGACATACCCAGATCGTGAGCTGCCATCCCTTAACCTCACTTCATCTTATCTTATCTTATCATTAGGTTAGATATAATTCACACCCTCCCCATCTGGCCTGCCCCGCGTTAAGCGCAACCCCCCTCGTCACTCGTGGCATCACGCCAAATATTATATTTTATTTTAAGAAGCATGCTGATACTGCGAGATTCGCTTAAACCTGCCTTGTCTGGCTGGAAATGGCATGTTCCCTGATGTGAAGCAAAGAGGTTAAAGACAGCACAGACATGACAACAGAAACACCGGCAGCATTCCGTATGGGATCTTGGAAGACATTGTTTCTTCCCCTGCCACGCAGCATCTTCGCACATGGCTGGTTTCTGTTTTGTCTGCGCACATGGCTGTCTGCTGTTCTAGCACTTTCTACCGCTTTCTGGCTCCAGCTTTCCTCCCCCGGTTCTGCTGCCGTTACGGTGATGATTCTGGCGCAGCCCACACGTGGGCAAGTGCTCTCCAAAGCGCTTTACCGGCTGGCTGGCACAATTATTGGCGCGTTTGTGGCGCTTTTTCTAACCGCCTGCTTTAATCAGGAACGGGGGGTTTTTCTGGGTGGTGTGGCGCTATGGCTCACCCTATGCACCATTATGGGCACATTGGAGCGAGACTTCCGTGCCTATGCGGCCATGCTTTCTGGCTACACCGTAGCCATTGTGGGCATTAGCTGCATTGATAACCCGGCTTCCATCTTTGATGTTACCGTTAACCGTGTGTCCGCCATTGTGGTGGGCATTGCAGCCACGGCAGCCATTAACGATGTGTTTGGCTCCCCCACCGCGTTTGAAAAACTGGCAGCCAACCTGCGCCGCACAGGTGAAATGGTGCAACGCATTGCCCGTGATGCCGTAGCCGGCCACGGCGTGCCGGATGACATGACATGCGCTGGCCTTGCGGGCGAAATTATTGCCCTGACATCTCAGGTCTCATTCGCCAAAACCGAGCTTGCTGATGCCAAGCTGCGCCTTGCCGGTGCACGTTCCGCCATGGTGGCGCTACTGGAAATGCTAGCCTGTAGCCGTGCCATTGCCAACGTGCTGCGCCGCGGCAACATCTCCGGCCCCATACTCAAACACATCCGCACATCGTTTGGGGATGGTACGCCAGTAGAATCCCCACTTCAGGCCGTGCATGATCTGGAAGATCTGGCCAAGGAAGCCCATGCTGAGGAAGCCTCTCTTGGGCCAACGCTGGATGAAGCGTGGCTGATTGAGCGCTCCATGGCACTTCTGTCTGACGCGCGATGGGCAGCAGATGGTATAGATGCGCTCCAGCATGGGCAGCGGGCCCGCACACAGGCGCCGGAACTCAAGATCGATCAGCATCATGATGTTATTGCAGCCCTCCTCAACGGCCTGAGAACCCTGATTGGGTTTTCCGTTGCGGCCGGGCTTTGCATTATCTCTGATATTCCTGCCACCTACAGCGCGCTTTCTCAGGTGGCCATTATTCTCACTTTGGCGGCCACCACTTATAATGCGCGCGGTTTTGGCATGGGGGCCCTTATCGGCACACCTTTGGCTATTGCCGTGGCCGCGGTGCTGAACTTTGGCGTATTACCCCACGGCGCAGACATGCCTTTTCTGGCAATGGCTATTCTCCCAATTATCTTTGGGGGCTGCCTGCTGTTAATGAACCCCAAAACAGCCACGATCGGGTTTAACGCGGGCGTTTTCTTCTTTGTTATTCTGGGTGTTGCCAACCAGCAAAACTACGAGCCCTCTGCGTTTATAGACCGCAACGTGCTGTATCTGTTTGCAGCTATTATCATCTTTATTTCACTGGTGCTGCTGCTGCCACCTTCTGCTACGGGCAGGCGCTTTAGAGTTGGCATTACCATCGGGCACGATCTGCTGCTTCAATTTGAAGGACATGGTGAACAAGCCGGTTCTGCCCTGATCAGCCGTCATTATGATCGGCTGTGCCGCATTCTGGAATGGAACCGCTACCTCCCCAACAACAAGGCAAAGCAGCGCGTTTTCTCCCGCCTTGCCAGCTTGGATGAGTTGAACGTGGAACTGGCACGCGCACGCCGCCATCTGCAACGTGCTGCCACCATTCCTGCCATTCGGCTGGATGCGGAATCTGCCTACCGCGCCACCATTATCTATAACGTGGATTCAGCGCTTTACCGCATGAAGCGCAAAGCTCGCGTTTTGCTGGATCATTCCATCAACCTGCCACACGGCCAGATGGCAACGGCCCTTGCCGCCGTATCTGCCATGGTTGGTGCCATACATCTGCTGGAACACAACCGTTCCGCTTTGCATCTGTACGATCTTGTCCCAGTGCCAGATCAGCAATGGAAGGCCCGCTAACATGGAATTACGCCCTGTTCTGGACATAGGCGGGCTGCTTGTTTCGTCCTTTGTTGTCCATGCCGGATTGGCTATTGCCACCCTGCTGTCTCTTAACCCGGTTCTATCCAAAGTACGTGCCCGCCGCGTGGTATGGAACCTGCCTCTGGCTGAATTTGGCATTCTTATATGCCTTATCGGCCTTTACACTATTTTGTTGTGAAAGGGCTTTCCGACCGTGTTTGAGCGCGCCCGCCGCGTCCTGCAGTTTATCACAACGGGGACCATTCTTGCCATTGCAGCCGTTGTTTGCTTCGTACTGTGGGATTACTACACAGCCGCCCCCTGGACCCGAAATGGACAAGTACGTGTACAGGTTGCAGATATTGCCCCACGTGTTTCAGGCCAGATTATTGCTGTGCGCGTGCGGGACAACCAGTTCGTTCACGCTGGGGATATTCTGTACGAAATTGATCCGTTTGACTTCAAGGTAGCGCTGGCAACCGCAACAGCCGCAGTCAACCAGCGCAAGGCGGATATGGCGCTGAAAGACACACAGGAATTTAGGCGTGACAAGCTGACAGATGCTGCCGCCTCCCGCGAAGAAAAGCAGGTTTATCAAGCCACGGCAGATATTGCCAAAGCCGCCTATGCACAGGCATTGGCCAATCTTTCCCAAGCCAAAATCAACCTTGATCGTACATATGTGCGCAGCACGGTAACGGGGTATGTCAACAACCTCATCATGCGTGTGGGTGATTACGCAACGGCTGGTAAATCCAATATTGAGGTGATTGATGCCTCATCCTACTGGGTGGATGGATATTTTGAGGAAACCAAAATCCGCTCCATCCATGTTGGAGACCGCGTGCGGCTAGACCTTATGGGGTATCGTGAACCCATGTGGGGACATGTTGTGAGCCTAACGCGCGGCATTGCAACGGCCAACGCGGCAACCTCAACACAAGGCCTGCCATCGGTTGATCCGGTTTATACATGGGTGCGTCTGGCGCAGCGCATTCCCGTACGTGTGCAAATAGACAGCATTCCCCCCGGCACCCAGTTGGCCGCAGGCATGACAAGCACGGTGACTGTTGTGGGCAGCAAGGGCAAACGCGCGCATGATACACTTACTGAAGCATTGGACCGTATGCACGATGCACTTATGGGTGGCACAGGTGGCAGTGGGCTACGCCATTAAAACAGGATAGACGCACCCCTCAGGCACTGGCAGAAAGAAAGCATGCTGTATTCTTTTTTTCGTTCAGAAGTTTGCGCTGCAACGGCTCTTTGCCTAGCTGTTTTTCTGCCCTCTGTTGCCTGTGGGGCAGAAAACACTCAAAGCCCAACGCTTGATATTGCAGCACCCTGCCTGAACAGCCTGCATATCCGGGCCCAAAAAGGCGTAACGCGGCCTGAACCGGAAAATGGCCAATGGCCTGCGGGTATTCAACTGGCTACCAACTCAGACGGCAGCCTATCCCTTACAGGGCAAAACTGTCGGGCAGATACCAATCTTACACTCACCACCGCACCAAATATGCCGTTGGCTATTACCAGCACAGGCAAAACATCTATTCAGGTGGATGACCGTAAAGGCCCTGTTTTTCTTCAGGCCGGCAGCGGCGCGGTAACACTAGGGCGTGCTGCGGAACTGAATGTTGTGTCTGATTCCACAGGAAGCATTACCATTCCTGTATTGGCGGATTCCGCACGTTTGCGCTCCACGCTTTCTGCTCCATTCAACCTCGGAAAAGTGCAAGCCCCGGCTCTGGCCGTTTATCTTGGTGGATCTGCCGCCTTTACAGCCCAGCAAGGCACACTGGAAGCGCTGGAAATTACATCCAACAGTACTGCAGATGCTGTATTTCATGGTGAAACTTCCGTGGCAGCTCTGCATGTTGAAAATGCAGGCAATATTTTAGTGGATAAAGCCACCGGCACCTTGGCCACAGAGCGTGATGGCAAAGGGAAAATTGTTGTGACCTCAACCCAAGGCAACCATTAGCCCGCATTCTGCGCTGTAAATGCTGATCGAGCATGGTCTTTCAATATGAAAGCCCTTAAAACATCGGGGCACTTTTAACCGATATTTTAAGGACTCTCTAAATGTCTGATACCCTGCCCGACCGCCTTTCCGTAAACCCGGAAAGCCCTTTTTATAATGAAGACCTGCTGGCCCGGGGCATTGGCGTGCGCTTTAAGGGCGTGGAAAAAACAAACGTTGAAGAATATTGCATCAGCGAAGGCTGGGTGCGCGTGGCTGTAGGCAAAACGGTAGACCGGCGCGGCAACCCGCTTACCATGAAGCTGAGTGGCCCGGTTGAAGTCTGGATCAAGGACTGACCTGCCCTCCACACATATCCCAAATACAATTAAATACTTTATTAAATTGTAGATGTTTGGGATAGTGCACCCACGTCAACGTGAGATTCAGGGAGACTTCCATGACTCAAACAGAAAACTCCACAACACCAGATCTACGCTACACTGTTGTTGTCGTGGGTGGTGGATCGGCCGGTATTGCCGTAGCAGCCCGCCTGCTGCGTGAACGGCCTACGCTGGACATTGCCATTATCGACCCCGCAACCACTCACGCCTATCAACCGGGCTGGACACTGGTTGGCGCAGGCGTCATGAAGCTGCGGAGCACGCTGGATCAGGAAGGTGGCGTTATTCCCAAAGGCTGCACGTGGCTGCGCGCTGCTGCGGCATCCTTCCAGCCAGATGACAACATGGTTACGCTGGAAGATGGCCGCACCGTTGCTTACAATCGCCTGATTGTCTGCCCCGGCCTCCAGCTCGATTGGAACAAGATTGAAGGCCTGACAGATACGCTGGGCCGCAACGGCGTGTGCAGTAACTATTCCAAAGACACCGTGGAATATACATGGACATGCATTCAGTCCCTTTCCGGTGGCACAGCATTATTTACCCAGCCACCCATGCCTATCAAATGCGCAGGTGCACCGCAGAAAATCGCCTATCTGGCATCTGATTACTGGCGCAAACAGGGTACGCTGAACCGCACCAATGTAGATTTCTGCATGACGGGTGATGCGCTGTTTGGCGTTGGTTACTATCGCCCCGGTTTGCAGGAAGCTGTGGACTATTACGGCATTAACGTGCTGTACAAACATACGCTGATTGCCGTAAACGGGCCGGAACACAAGGCAACCTTTGCCGTTACCGGGCCAGATGGCAAAGTTACAAATGTGGTGAAAGAGTTTGACATGCTGCATGTCACCCCGCCACAGAGTGCTCCGGACTTTATCAAGAAAAGCCCCTTGGCAAATGAAGGTGGCTGGCTGGATGTAGACCCCAGCACGCTCCAGCACACTAAGTATCCGTCCATCTTTGGTATGGGTGATGTTATTGGCACATCCAACGCCAAAACCATGGCGGCTGCCCGTGCGCAAACCCCGGTAGTAACAGCAAACGTTCTGGCATCTTTGGATGGCAAACCGCTAACAGGCAGCTACGATGGATACGGCGCCTGCCCGCTAACCGTTGCCTATGGCAAGGTTATTCTGGCGGAGTTCCTGTACGGCGGCAAACCTGCCCCCAGCTTCCCTTACGATCAGCGCAAGCCTAGCCGCTTTGCCTGGTTCCTGAAGACAACCGTATTCCCGCGTGTTTACTGGGATATGATGTTGAAGGGGCGTGATATTGAAATGCCGCACCACCCTGAATGGGTGAAGAAGTAAGCACCTGCCTTTCTGATTTTTCTTTCAGAAAGCAGATATAAAAAAAAGCCTCCCGATATTTTCGGGAGGCTTTTTTGTTACCCAGTTCTTGGGGACTGTTTTTATCAGGCCTCGTCTATGGGCCGCTTGGGCAGCAGTGCTGGCACAAACACAAGCGTGGCCAACAGCGTGCAGGCCAGAGAAAGCAGCAACAACCGCCCCATGCTCGCCGTGCCCGGATGGTGCGAAAGCGCCAGAGAGCCAAAGGCCGTGCCTGTTGTAAGGGCGGAAAACAACACAGCGCGCGCAGTGGGAGAAGCCAGAGGATACTTCACGCCATCCCGCCAGTTCATGACGAAATAGATGTTGAAGGAAACCCCAACCCCCAGCAACAGAGGCAGTGCGATAATATTGGCAAAGTTCAGGGTTTCGGGCAGCAGCACAATCAGAATAACCGTCATCAAGGCTGAAAGCAGCAGCGGTGCCAGCACCAACGCCATATCCTTAACACGGCGCAGAGCCAGCATGAGAATAACGGCAATCATCACAATAGCTGCGCCTGCTGCCTGCTCAAACGCCTTCACAATGGAACGTGCGCTTTCCACAATATCAACCGCGGTGCCAGCCATTTGCGGCTCTACTTTCTGCAAAGAGGCTACAAACTTACGCAGCGCGCCAGAATTGGACATCACACCCTTAGGGTGCACTTCCACCAAGGCGCGACCATCTGGCAGCAGGTAATCATCTGCAATTTCAGCAGGCACGTCTTTAATGCTTACAGGTGTTGCCTGAAGCATGGTGCGCAGCTGATCGAGCTCTGTCGGCAGGAAGCGAACCAATGCGGTATTAGCCCCCTGCACTGTGGCATCTGGTGCTTCAGCCAGCTTGGCCAGAGCAGCCTGAATACGGCGCAGCGGATCCTGCGCAGGCAATTTATCTAGCACCCCGGCCAAAGCAACAGACGTATCATGCGCTGATTTGCGCAGATCATCCGCTGTAGGAGCAGCCTTGGGCTGTGGCACAATAAGCGTTGGCAACAGAATGGAAGCAGCATCCTGAATAAGAGCCAGTTTCTGCTGCTGTTGGGTTGGCACAAAGGAACCCAGCCACATCACATCATTTACATCTGGCAGACCAGAAAGACGCGTGGTTTCTTTTTCTGCATCAGCAAGAGAATGCACCAGCAATTCTGCGCTGTAAGGAGATGTCTGCGGGTTGTTGATTAACAGTTTAAGGGCGCGCATTCCTTCCGAATTCGGATTTTTGGTATGCAGAGGGTCACCATCAAACTGTAGGCTGGGCACCAGAGCCACACCCACCAAAGCCACCAGCGTAAAAAAGCCCAGAAGCAGCTTGCGCATATGGCGGATTTTAATATCCACCGGCTTCATGAACGCATAACCCATGCTAGGGCAGTTCAGCGGCGGGTGGCAGATTTTCAGCAACGCAGGCAAAAGCGTGGTGGTGCAGATAAAGGCCACCAGCATGCCAATACCGGCAATAAGACCAAGCTGCGCAACGCCCAGAAAAGCTGTAGGGGTAAAGGCCAGAAACCCGGCAGACGTTGCCAGAGCAGCCACAAGAATCTGATGTCCGGTTTCTTCACCCGTCAGGCGCAGGGCTTCAAAAACACCTTCTTCACCCGGCTGCGTAGGTGTTTGGGCACGAAAGCGGACAGAAAACTGAATGGCAAAATCCACCGCAATGCCAACAAACAGAATAGCAAATGCCACGGAAATCAGGTTTAGCGTACCAACGGTCACCGCAGCAAAACCGGTTGTCAGCAACAGCCCCACAACAAGCGTAACCACAATAGGCAGCACCACACGCCATGTTCTGACAGCAAGCGTAAGCCACAAAGTAACAAGCGCCAGAGACCCCAGAAGCCCTGCCACCATGCCTTCTGCCACGGTTGCAAATTCTTCGTCATCCAGCTGCACTTGCCCGGTCAGATAAACCTTGGCATGCCCATTTTTAACAAATTCCAAAGAATTAACAGCCTGCCGCATGGCATCTGCCGCAGCCCCACCCGGCTGGAAGGACCCGTAATCCAAGATCGGCTTGGTGATAACAAACTGATAGTTACCTGCCAGATCAGAAAGCTTGCCGCCCAAAAGCTGCTGCCAGGACATAGCCTCGGCATGGCCTGCCACAGCCTGTTCCAGCGTATTGGCAAAACCAGACAAAGGTGCCTGAAAGCCAGACAGATTGGCCTGATCTTGTTTTACGCCTTCCGCCATAAGGGAGAGCGCGCCAAACAAACCGCGTGCTGAAGGATCCTGCGCCAACGCCGCCAAGAATGGCTGCGCCGCAATGGTATCATTCAACACCTGAGAAAGCGGCTGTGGCTCCAGAAACATCAGGCCATTGCGCAGCAAATACGGGTTGGCATCTGGCCTATGCGCAAAAGAAAAATGTGTATGATCAGCACTTATCTTGGCAGCCAGTTCCCGCGCTGTTTCCTGCCCTTCTTCCGGCGTTTTGGCCTGAATGACAGCTACCAGAAGATTTTCCTTCTGGGGGAACAAACGCCCCATTTCATCGGAACGCTGCTTCCACTCCAAACGGGGGGAAAGCATTTTGCTGGTATCTGTCGTTACTCCCAGACGGGTCATGCCAGCGTAAACGCCTGCCCCCGAAAGCACGAGAAACAACGCCACAACAGCCCAGGCATGGCGGGCGCAGAACGTAATGAAACGACCTATGGGTGCAAACAGCATGATGAACGACAGGATCCCAAAATAATCACAGCCCAAGCAGACAGGGCTGTCATGGTTTGCCCAACCCCCCAGCCAGAAGCAAGTGATGATGTAAGCAGGGCTCTGTTTTCCTTTTTACAGACCCGTGCGGGAAAAGGGCATTTTACGCAGGCGCTCGGCATAAGGGCGCCACGAATGCTCAAGCCATTGCCACAGTATAAGAGAGGGCAAGCCCCAAGCAATTTCACGCAAACGTTTGATGAGAGAAAGCGCAATGGCAACAACAGGCGGCATACCAAAAAGGCTACCAACCATAATGTAGCCCCCTTCTGATACGCCAAGGGCACCGGGCACGGCAAACCCGGCTGATTTAGCTGCTTCCCCCACACCTTCGATCACAAATCCGGTAGCAAGAGAGCACCCATGCCCCATGAAGTGCAGAATCAGCCACACCTCAACAGCCCCTAAAGCCCATGCACAAAACTGCAATATCAGGCCTGTAACCGCGTTGCGGCCTGATTTATACAGCGCGAGCACTTCCTTATTAAGGCCGCGAATACCATCAACACCGCTCCACCCTAAATGAGCGGCAATGCGGATCAGCAATTTTTCTATAAAAGCCACGGCCCCAAGCCACTGGCTGATAAATACGCCGCCACCTATGGCCAAAAGCACCAATGCACTTTCCAGCAGGCGGTCTGTCACGGCGGAGCGTTTGACCAGAAACAGCAGCATAACCAAGCCGCTGAGGGTAAATACTACCTGACTGAGCAGCTCGATTGTCAGATCGCAAATTGTTGCGGCAGCCGCATGCTTCAGGCCCAAACCACGGCGGGCCAACAGGCGGGAGGACATAACCTCCCCGCCAACCTGCGCTACGGGGAGCAGATTATTTATGCCCTCTCGCACACAGCGGAGCATAAAATAGGCCCTTAACGGCAGAACCGGGCCAAAAGTGCGGCCTGCAATGGTACGCCAAGCGGAAGCAGAAAGAAAAACCTGCACACTATGAAAAGCAATGGCAGCCAAAATGCCCCAACCGCCTGTCATAACCAGAGAAAAAATGGAGGATACTCCAAACTGGGCCAGCATCCATAGGGTCAACCCCAAACCGAAAATCCCGGCAATGAGAGTGACCCGCTTCATGCTTCCTCCATCCTTTTTCTGGCTTGGCTTTTACACTTTCGGTTGGTGCAGCCTAACACAACCCATTTTTTCAGCCTTTGATCTGGCGCAGTAAGGCCAAGGATTCCACACACGCAGCAGCGGTTTCGCGCCCTTTGTTGTGGATATCATCAGCAGAGCGTACCTGCGCCTGCTCTTCTGTATAAGTTGTCAACACACCAAAGGCGATAGGCGTTTCTGTGGCCAAAGAGGCCTGAAGAATGCCCATTGTGGCGCCCAGGCTGATAAATTCAAAATGCGCTGTATCCCCTTTTACAACGCAACCAAGGCAGATAACGCCTTCATAGTTGCCTGTTTTGGCAAGTGTCTGTGCCAGAAGTGGCATTTCAAAGGCACCGGGAGCCGCAAAAACATCACCATCTTTCACAGTAATGTTATGTTCAGCCAGCCACGCAATAGCACCATCGTGCAGGCCACCCGTTACAACTTCGTTAAACCGGCTGACAATAATGGCCAGACGCGGCGCAGGAGAAAGTGCCTTAAGATCCGGCAAGGAAACAGGAGAACGTGTACCCATCAGTCAAACACCTTTAATCATTCGCTTATTTAAAAATCAGACAACCACATCCGGTTCGGCATCAGCGGCAACAAACTGCCCAAGATGGTGCCCCATGCGCCGGCGCTTGGCTTCCAGATAGGCGCGATTATGCACGGTGGGTGGAATTTCCAGCCCAATCCGGCGGCGCACCATAAACCCGCGAGCTTCCAGCGCGCGCACTTTATCGGGGTTATTCGTCAGCAAATCCAGTTCGCCCACACCAAGGCTGCGCAATATGCCCGAAGCTGCGCGCCAATCTCGGGCATCTGTTGCAAAACCCAGCCGATGGTTGGCATCCACCGTATCCAGCCCGGCATCCTGTAGCTCGTAAGCACGGATTTTGTTGACCAGTCCGATGCCGCGCCCTTCATGCCCACGCACATAAACCAGCACGCCACATTCCGCCTTCCCTATGGCCCGAAGTGCCGCATGCAGTTGTGAACCGCAATCGCACCGCAGGGAACCAAGGGCATCGCCCGTCACACATTCAGAATGCAGGCGCACCAGCGGCACAGCGCCTTTGCGGTGCACATCACCTTTTACCAAGGCCACATGCTCTACGCCGTTTTCATCCTGGTACGCATGAATCACCAGATCATCCCCACCGTAAGCACTGGGTAAGGATGCCTGCGCCAGATCCGGCACGGCTGGTTCTGGTGCAATTTCGGGATTTGCTTCAGCGGCCTGCGTCGCCAAGGATGACAGGCCATGTGCTTTAATCCACGTCACCAACTCTGCAATAGAAACAATCGGCAGATCATGCTGACGAGCAAAGACTTCCAACTGAGGACGGCGCGCCATGGTGCCATCTTCATTCAGAATCTCGCAGATAACAGCGGCTGGCTTTAACCCGGCCAGACGCAGCAGATCTATCGAACCCTCCGTATGGCCAATACGCTCCAGCACCCCACCGGGGGCGGCGCGCAGCGGAAAGATATGGCCCGGCGTGGCGATATCCGCAGGTGTTGCATTTTCTGATGCCGCTACACGCACAGTATGTGACCGATCTGGCGCAGAAATACCGGTGCTTACGCCCTCTTTGGCCTCGATAGATACTGTAAACGCCGTACCGTACTGGGCGGTATTATCGCTTTGCCGCACCATCATGGGCAGACCGAGGCGATCCACCTGTTGAGGCGTAAGTGGCAGACACACAAGGCCACGGGCATGGGTGATCATGAAGTTCATGGCTTCAGGCGTCATGAACTCCGCGGCCATAACCAGATCGCCTTCGTTTTCACGATCTTCATCATCCACCATGACGACCATACGGCCAGCACGCACGGCTTCTACCGCCTGCAAAAGCCTTGCCGATGCCTTAGCTGCCACAGGGGCTGCTGTATTTACTTGATCCGGCATTGTGCCTCCACATATTTGGCAATGATATCCACTTCCACATTCACGGCATCACCGACTTTGAGTGTGCCGAGCGTGGTGTGCTCCCATGTGTGCGGGATAATCATCAGTTCGATGGGAAAGGTCTCGCCGTTTGGCTCACCCACTTCATTCAGCGTCAGGCTAATGCCTGCAAGTGCCACAGAGCCTTTGGGCACCATGTAGCGCCGCAATTGGGCTGGCACTTCAAACACCACGCGCCGCGCATCACCAAACTGGGTACATTCTGTAAACCGTGCCACGGCATCCACATGGCCTTGCACAATATGGCCAGAAAGACGCGTAGCAGGCGTAACGGCCCGTTCCAGATTAACCCGGCCCCCAGCCTCAAGCACGCCCAATGTGGTGCAGTCCAGTGTCTCACTGCTTACAAAAAAGCGAACAAGGCCGGTTGTTGAAGGCTCTACAGCAGTCAGGCACACACCGTTTACGGCTATGCTTTCCCCCTCCGCCACATCGTGCAGCCCTGTTTCCACTTCCAGCATAAGAGACTGGGGGCTGCGCTCCACCTTAGCCACATGACCGAGAGATTCTATGATACCGGAAAACATACCTGCTCCTGCGCACACCGCACCCATTCGGGAAAAAGAGAAAGAGGTGTGACATCATGTTGGGTTGAAACAGCAAGATGATCCTGCCCTGAAGCATCCTGACGAATGGTCAGCCAATCATCCCACAAATTATGGGTTTTAAGGGCCTCAAGCAGAGTTGGCCCAGCTTCTACCAGCACCCACAGCGCATCGCTTTGCGCCAGAATATCTGGCAGTTGCGCAATATCGGGGCAGAAGCGCACATCAAACGTGGCGGAAACGCTGGCTAGCCACTCAGCCGGCGCATGTTGTTCCTGCCCACACACCACCAACAGGCGGCGGCGTTCAGGATGATCTTCAACATGCCTCACGGTTAGTGTGGGCCGGTCAGCCAATACAGTGCCTGTGGCTGTCACAATACCATCTGTGACACGCCGCAAAGTATGCGCCAGACGGAGGGATGCCGGAGTTGTAAAGGTTTTTTGCCCTTTTGGGGGCACCATGGAGCCTTTGCTATCCAGCGCCTGTTTAACGGTTACCCAAGGCCGCCCGTGTGTCATGCGCATGGCAAATGGGGCCAATAACGCACGGCAGCGCGCATATGTGGCCGCAGCATTCATGCACTGCCACAAACGGTTAACCGTAATACCTTCACGTTCCAGCCGGGCTGCGCCCCCGCCCTGCACATGCGGGTTAGGGTCTGCACAGCCAATCCAGACAGTTTTTACAGGGGTAGAAAGCAGTGCTTCCGTACATGGGGGGGTGCGACCGGTATGATTACAGGGCTCCAGCGTAACAACAGCGGTATCAATCCGCTCCACCAACCCAAGAGCACGCGCCTGCTCTACGGCCAGTCTTTCAGCATGTGCGGTGCCTGCCTGATGATGTGCGGCCACAATCAGCACATCTCCTTGCGCATCCAGCAGCACACACCCTACCGGCGGGTTGGGGGCGGTACGCCCTACAAAGCTCCACGCCTCAGCCACGGCAAGGTTAAACGCCGCGCCAATGCGTTCTGGCATGATCTGTCGGGAAATCTGTGAAAAGCTGTTCACCCTGTTTCTGCCCGCGTTCTCATAAACCAGACGGACTCAGGGCATAAGATAGCCTTGCACGCACGTAATTCTGAACGAATCACGATCACGCACCAGTCTTTCTGTTCTCTTCCATCCGGACTGTAACCGTCGGCCCCGGAATTGCACCGGATCTGCTGACCCCGCCAGAAGCGGGCGCTCGCGGGCTTACAACGCTATACGTTGCTTACCGCCGGTAGGGATTTTCACCCTGCCCTGAGAACATCACACCCACAACATGCGGGTGATAACAAGTATGATGGCCCTGCATTTTGCCTTATGCAAGAGCAAATGCCTTCACAGTTTGTTAAAAACTGCACCCACCTTGCCCAAATGTTTCGGCAAAGTTATGATGCCGCCGCATCTATCTGGATCAGGTAAAAGGAACTTATTGCTCCTTAATCTTGGTTATTCTGATAGCAATCTATGGCAGGTTTTTATGGCACAACACCAAGCACGTGCGTTTTGCATCATACGCAGGCAGACGAAACGACTTTAAACCTGTATGCCCTTCATATCTCATCTGAGCCATGGATTCCGCATATCGCTTTTGGGTATGCGTTGCCTTTCCTTACAGCCACAGCGGAACACGGAGCACTGCCTGCCCCTGTTTCTGCCAGCCAACATGGATTTACCATGAGCATACCCGACCAGAAGCAAACATCTGCTTCTTCCACACCACCTTATTCTGGCCTGGCTGGCTGGATTAACAGACGCCTTCCGGTCATTTCCGCCTTTCGGGCTGAATATGTTGATTTCCGTGTGCCGCGCAATCTGAATGGCTGGTGGAATTTTGGGGCTATTCTTACACTTGTTCTGGGGCTGATGCTGGCAAGCGGCATTTTTCTTGCCATGAACTATACCCCCACAGATGCAGGGGCTTTTCTTTCTGTTGAAGCCATAGAACGCCAGCTTTCTGGCGGGTGGCTTTTACGTGCCATGCATATGACAGGCGCCAACCTGTTTTTGGCGGCTCTGTATCTGCATCTGTTTCGTGGGCTTTATTACGGGTCTTACAAAGCCCCGCGTGAACTGCTGTGGCTAACCGGCCTTGTGCTGATGCTAATGGTTATGGCCACTGCGTTTGCAGGCTATCTGCTGCCATGGGGCCAGATGTCTTACTGGGGCGCGGATGTAATTACCAAAGCCGTAGGTGCCATACCGGGTATTGGCCCAACGCTGGAACACATCATGACAGGCAGCGACCATCTGGGAGACATCTTCCTCCACCGCTTTTTTGTGCTGCACTTTGTTCTGGCATTTCTGATTGTGGGTGTTGTGGGCATGCACGTGGCAGCCGTGCACGTTTCAGGCTCCAACAACCCCAATGGTGTTGAACCACGCACACCCAAGGATACGGTGCCTTTCTATCCTTACTATGTCAGCAAGGATCTGGTTGGGCTTATTCTGTTCGCCATGGTGTTTGCAGCCCTGATGTTCTTTTGGCCCAACATGCTGATTGAGCCAGACAACTACACCCCGGCAGACCCCATGCACACCCCGGCAGACATTGAGCCAGAATGGTATTTCCTGCCGTTTTATGGGCTTCTGCAATCTGTGCCATCCAAGTTTGGTGGGCTGGTTGCCGCCGCAGGCTCTTTGCTGGTTCTGTTTGCTTTACCGTGGCTTGATCGCTCCCCCGTGCGCTCCATGCGTTTCCGCCCCCTATGCCGCATTGGGCTTTTAGGCGTTGTGTGTGCATTTATTGTGCTGGCAGATGCGGGTAAGCATCACGCACAAGGTGGCTGGCTGATTGCCGCCCGTTTGGCCGGGCTTTATTATTTTGGGTATTTCCTTGTGTTCCTTCCCCTTGTTTCCCGCACGGAAAAAACGCGCCCTCTCCCTTCCTCCATTGCTGCCTCACAGGGAGATGCCTGATGCGTAAGCATGTTTTTGCAGGCTCCTTGCTGGCAGCGTTTACCCTTGCAATGCCCGCACTGGCCAACACGCCAGATAAAGCCCCGCCGCATCAGAAATGGAGCTTTGAAGGCGCAACCGGCACATATGATAAAGCCAGCCTGCAGCGCGGCTTTTTGGTGTATGATCATGTATGCGCCAGCTGCCACGGCATGCGCAGCCTAACATATCGGGATCTGGAAGGGATTGGGCTAAGTGATCAGGCGATTACAGACCTTGCCCATAGCAAGCAGATTCCCGGCCCGGTTGGCATCTCGGGCATGCCCACCATGCGCCCCGGCTTGCCGGATGATCACTTCCGCTCCCCCTTCCCTAATGATGCCGCAGCGGCTGCGGTTATGGGTGGGGTTGCGCCGCCAGATCAATCTCGCTTGGCGGCTGTGCACCCCGGTGGAGCAGATTGGCTTTACGCCTTTCTAACAGGTTACCGCATGCCCCCGCCGACGGATGCCCCTATTGTGCCGGGCAAGTTCTATAATGATTGGGCAGAAGGTCATATGATTGGCATGCCCCCACCGTTAATGAACGGTGCCATTCAATACCCTGATGGCACACCGGCAACTGTGGAGCAGCAGGCCAAGGATATTACCACCTTCCTGGTCTGGGCTGCAGATCCACACCGTAATGAGCGCCACCATATTGGCAAAGGGGTTCTGGCTTATCTGGCTGTTCTGCTTGTTCTGGCTATCGCATGGAAGCGGAAAATCTGGAAAAACCTGAAATCGCACGGATAAACGGAAAGCACGAACAGCATGACACGCGAAACCGAAGAAACCGCAGCAACAGAACAAGCCCCCGGACGCCGTGACTTTTTGGGAATTGTAACCACGGCTGGCACAGTTACAGGCTTAGCAGCCTGTGCTGTTCCGTTTGTGCAAAGCCTGAAGCCGCAAGACAGTGCATCCGCCCATCTGCCTGTGGATGTTGATATTTCCAAGCTCACTCCCGGCCAGCAGATGACGGTTGTTTGGCAGGGCAAGCCTGTCTTTATCATGCGCCGCACGCCGGAAGAAATTGCTCTGCTGCAAGACCACGCTCTGGCCGAAAAACTACGGGATGCAGAGTCCACGGCAAACCAGCAGCCTGCTTATGCCCGCAACTGGCATCGCTCTCTTGTGCCGGAATATGGCGTTTACGTGGGTATTTGCACGCATTTGGGCTGCGTGCCGGGCCTTAACCAGCCTACAGGCAACACGGCCGATACATGTGGCGGTTATGGCTGCCCGTGCCACGGATCAAAGTTTGATCTGGCAGGCCGCGTTTATAAAGGCGCACCGGCTCCGTATAATTTGCCTGTTCCGCCTTATTCCATGCCCTCGCCCACCAGCATCAGGCTGGGAGAAAACCCCAAAGGGGAAAACTTCAATTTCTCAACAATCGAACAGATTTAATCTTCTCTACAAACGCCGCATTCACCCTGCGGCGTTTTTTATATCTGCATAACAGACACTCTTATCTCACTCTGAGAGTGTGAGATGAATTGTCAAAATTCACTCTTATCGAGGGAATGGAAAACCGCCAATCTGTATTGTGGTTGCTTTTTCTAACCAGCTTGATTGCAAGGGTGTAAAATAGATGTCTGATATTGTGGTGGTTTATCATTCTGGGTTTGGTCATACCCGCCGGGTTGCAGAATACGTTGCCAAAGGTGCCAACGCCACACTGCTGGAAATTGATCAAAATGGTGATCTGCCAGAAAGCAGTTGGGAAGCTTTAGATAAAGCCAAAACCATTGTGTTTGGCACCCCCACCTATATGGGCAATGCCAGTTGGCAGTTTAAAAAGTTTGCAGATGCCACATCCCGCATCTGGTTTAATCGTGGGTGGCAGAACAAGCTGTTTGCCGGCTTTACAAACAGCGCCAGCCCGGTGGGGGATAAAGGCTGCACCATGGCATGGCTTCAGGTTCTGGCGGCTCAACACGGTGGAATCTGGATCAGTCTTGACCTGCTTCCTTCCAACACCAAAGCCGCTACAAAAGCAGATCTCAACGTGTTGGGTGGTGCCGCTGGCCTACTGGTGCAAAGCCCATCTGATGCCAGCGTAGATGAAATTCCCAGCGGGGATCTGGATACAGCAACAGCTTACGGCGCACGTATTGCAGAAGTAACTTCTCGCTTTAAATAACAGACACTTAGCCAGCATGTTTCCTGCCGCGGAATAGCAGACATGCTGGCTATACCTTTTTCAGCCAGCCCCTCAAACGCTAAAACACCCCCAGTATCTACCACAAACGGGGACGTAATGGCTGTTTCTTGGGGGGATTTTCAGGCTATCATCCAGCTTTCCGCTGGCTTGAATGTTGCTATTCTCAGCTTTGTGGATATCAGCATCCCCGCCATTAAGGAACGCCGCCGTGTGTTTTCCAAGGCACGGCAGGAGCTGGAAATCTACCGCAAGAACCCACACAAAGTGACAACAGAAGATAAAGCCGCCCATGCTGGCGCGGTAGGGGAAATAGACCGCCAGCTTTTTGACCTGTGGCGTGAAACATCAGAGTTTGAAACCGTGGAAGATTCCATGATTAAAACAACAGGTGTTTTCGGCTTTATTGGTGCAATCGTGAGCATAAGCCTGTTGTGGTATTCTGGCCTGCATTACGATGACCCAATCAGAACATCAGGAGAGTTACTGACATTACTTTCGTTCCTCTCCTTGGCGGCGGCATTTTTCATTAACTTTATTACTGCGTTTAAGGCAGCACATTATACAAAGCGCTGTAACGACCTACGGCAACAAATGCGGCAAAAACTATAACCCATAAAATCACTCTATCAGCGGATAACATATATCATTTCTTTGTTATTTCTTTTTCGGAATGTTTTTATCTACACTTCCCAGTGATCTGGCCATACAACCTGCCGCGCTGAAGGGGAAATACCCTCCATGACGACGCTTCCCAAACAAACAAAACTTTTCTTGCTTTTTTCTGCATCTTCACTGTTGCTTCCTGTCATGCACAAAACAGCACACGCGCAGGTTCTGCCCTTTACAAGCCTGAAAACAAGCAGCTCCAGCTTGGGCCGCTGGCTGTCTGATATTACCCTTACGGGGCAGATTGAAGGCGGTATCATGGCCAACCCGGCCCGCCCCAACCCCGGCTATAACTATGGCGACTTTCTGGCTGATCATGCTAACCAGGTGCAGCTCAACCAAGCTGAATTCACCATCTCCAAAGCCATTGATTCCAGCCTGAACGACTATCAAATCGGCTTCACGCTGGAGGGGCTGTATGGTTCCGATGCCAGATACTACCATGTGCTGGGTATTTCAGATCAGGAATGGAAGGCGCGTTACCAGCTTATTCCCGCCCAAGCGCATGTAGATGTCCATCTGCCTTGGCTGACAAAAGGTGGGCTGGATATGCAGGTTGGTATTCTTCAGGCCCCAATGGGTGTTGAAGGATTGGACCCGACATCCCGCGCCTTTTATACGCTTGCCTATACATCTGAATATTCTGTACCGTTTGAGCACATTGGCGCCATGTTTAACTGGCACGTAACACCCATGGTGGATGTAACGTTCGGGATTGATACCGGCAACCAGACATCCTTTGGCAGTTCCGATAACAACCACATGCCTGCAGCCTATTTTGGCTTTAACCTTAACAATCTGGCACATGGCAAACTACGTATTGTAGAGCTCAGCCGCGTTGGGCCAGAAAACTCATGGCGCAGTGTCGGACATTATGAAGCAGATCATGCGCAACGCTTCTGGAACGATATTAACGCCACCTATGATATTAACGACAAGCTCTCTGTTACCGCAGAATTCAACTATCTGCATGATGAAGGCGTGCGTGGCATTGGCGCGCGTGGGCAGTTTGCTGGTGCTGATGCAGAAAGTTTTGTCAGCTTCCTCAGCTACAAGATCAACAAGGAGTTCACCTTCAATTACCGTGGGGAAATCTACCGCGATAATAACAACATGATGGTGGCCACCTTCCGCGGCAACAATTCCTATATGGAAGCCTTGGCTGGCACGGGTGGAGAAACCGTTGCCGGCCCATCTGGCCATGGCACCACGTATGGAGATCTGTCCTTAAACGTCGTGTATCATCCAGATTTGGGGCACCACGTGCGCGTCTTCCAGTTGCGGCCGGAAATACGGTTTGATCGTTCCCTTAACGGCACCACGCCTTTTAACGGTGGCCGAAACAACGGCATGTTCACCTTTGGTGGCGATGCCGTTATCGGGTTCTGATACACTCAAGCACAGGCCGTCATATCCATGGCGGCCTATTTTATTTTTTAGTTACCCAATCTGGATGAGAGCACCAGATACAAAATAAACACACAGTCTAGCCCGCAGAGCATCAGGGTAAGTTCCGCCCATTTGCGGGTTGTCAGCACAAAGGCTGTGTGCAGCAGCAAACCAAATGCCAGACTGACCATAAAATCACCCGTCAGCACGGTAACAAGCAGCATAAACAGCGGAATAACCCGCTCCTGCACAGCCAAAGATTTCAGATCCGGCAGGCTGCCCAACATACCCAACCCCACCAGAATAAGGGCCGGTGCCGTTGCCACAGCAGGCACACAAATGATGAGCGGCCACAAGATGGAGGACACAGCAAACAGGCAGGCCACCACCAGTGCTGTCAGACCCGTGCGTCCACCCTCTTCTACCCCCACCAGAGATTCCAGATACGCGGAAACTGTGGACGTGCCTAAAGCAGATCCAATAACACTGGCTGTTGCATCTGCCACAAAAGCCGATTTTGCCAGCAAAGGCTGCCCCTGCTTATCCTTCAGGCCAGAACGCTGCATCACGGCCATCATGGTGCCCGTGGCATCAAAAAAATCACCCAAAAAGAAATAAAGCGTTATGGGCAAAACCAGAAACAGATTGGCAAACAGGCCATGAAAATCATACGGGAATAACATGAACCACGGGTAGGAAGGCCAATCCACCCAATGCGCTGGCAGTTGTGTAACCCTGCTGCCATCTGGGTGCGCAACCCACAGCCCAGCAATGGTTACTGCAATAACAGATAGTAAAATGGCCGCAGGTATACGCGCCCATTTTAACATCATGGCCAGAAAAACCCCGGCCAGGGCCAACAACACAACGGGGTTGGACAGTTGCCCGAATACCAACCCTTCCCCGCCCTTGGTTACCAACCCCCCATTTACAATGCCGATATGAGCCACAAAGGCCCCAATAGCAAAATGAATACCTTGTTTGACTGAAAGCGGGAATGTTTCAACAATTCTACGCCGCCACGGCGTGAGGGAGAGGAACAGAAACCCAAGCCCACCCAACAACACCATGGTAAAGGCCTGAGCCGGTGGCACCCCCATACGCACAACAACAATCTGGGCAAACACCACGTTGCTGCTCATAACTGGTGCCAGCGCGATAGGCAGATTGGCCCCCACGGCCATAATGAAAGACCCCACAACAGCAGAAGCTATTGTGGTGATAACCATGGCATGCTGGTCTAAGCCGGCAGAGGCCAGAATATTGGGGTTAACCGCCATAATATAGGCCATAGCCCCAAAGGTGGTAATGCCTGCCACAACCTCCTTGGGGATACTGGACCCTCGGCCAGAAATATCAAAAGCACGATCCAGACATGCACGCATGCCTGACCATAAATATCTCATCCATTCCTCGGCAGTGCTGCTAGGGCCAGTTTCTGCTGTATCTTACGGATGTACGAACAAAAATAACACCAGCGGAATAAAAGTTTTCCTGCACTAACGAATGTAATCTGCGCAGCACATAGCTGCCATCCGGCCTGCCCCCGTAGCCGAATACTGGAGGTATCCCCATTTCGTAGAATGAACAAATGCTTAGGTTTAAGCATCAAGGCAAAAAGGATATTTTCCATGACTGATAAAGTACCGCACGAAACCAGCTCTCTTTTCCATCTGGCAGAACGCGCCCTTAAGCAGCCCAAGCTGGCAACCAAGGAAGAAGTGCGCGAACTTGCAAACTATGTGCTGAAAGGCGGCGTAAAGGCTGGTGAAGTCGAACGCGAAGTAGCCAAAAAAGCAGAGCGCAACCCAGAGGGCGTAGAAGCCTCTGATATTGAATCTCTGGCAAAAACCGTTATTGCCGCACATTCGTGAAAATTGCGCAGGCAGGTGGCCCAAAACCACCTGCCACCAAAATGTAGACCGGGGCTCCCTCTTCTTCTCTCCGAAGATATAATTGCGGACAAAGAAGGGAGATGAATTTGAAAAAGTTACTTCTGGTTGCCATGCTGATATGGGCAACACCAGTTATGGCCTCTTCTGCGCCGCAGACTGTTGATGATGCCTATCCTTATGTTGATGCCGCATCCATTTTACTGACCAATGATATCAAAACATTTCTAAGCGGCGGCAAAAGCCTTATAAATTGGGCTCCTGTTTTTCCGCGCCCAACACCCGTAACGGCTCAAGCCTATTGGGCACACTGGAAGTCTCATTCCTCTACGGCGGCCACAGATTTTCCTATGGACAAGCCCATCTATATTACCGGGAAGGTTCTTTCTGTTTCTCAAACAGGGGAAGATTTTTACGTTGATTATGCCTCATCCCCATCAGGCATAGATGATGTACAAGCCTATCTCTCCAATAATGGTGTCAATGCTGCCTCATCTTATTCAGCCGGAAAAAAGATCTCTCTGCTTTGTTTTCGCGCAAAAAACATGTTCCAGCCAACAGATTTAGGCGGCTGTGAGGATATTGGCAGTGTTGCACAAAATATTTTTGTAGATGCGTATAAGGATCTTGCACTTATTGCAGCAGGCAAAAGCGGAGGCAGGCTGCCCTTTTCTGCTAGGGCCTGTTAGAGCTTGATCCAGTCTGCTGCGGCAGCGATGTGGATGACGGCGAGGAACGACGTTGCTGTTTTTTCATATCTGGTTGCGACAGCGCGCCACTCCTTGAGGCGAGCCCAGAGGTTCTCAACGAGATGCCGACACCGATAGGCCCATTTGGGGCAGGCGACCGGGCCATCGCGTCGTTTCGCGGGAATGGCTGGCCGTGCTCCCATGTCCCATATCCGTTCACGAAAGGCATTCGACGCGTAACCCTTGTCCGCTACTACCCACAGGGGAGTGGCGGGAAGGCTGTCGAGCATGGCTGGTGCCAGAGGCAGTTCATGAGCCTGTCCAGGGGCCAGCGCAAAACCGAAGGCTTTTCCATGTCCATCAGCGATCACGCAGACTTTTGTGCCATAGCCGCCGCGAGAGCGGCCAAGTGCTTCACGATGGTCTCGCTCTTCGAAAGAGGCCCCTTTTTTTGGGCTCCCGCCGCTTTGTGGTGAGCCCTGATGTTCGTGCCATCCAGAAAAGTCATTCCGAATGCCACTCCCTGTTGTTCCTGAACCAGTGCGAGCAGCCGCTCCCATACGCCGAGCTTCGCCCAGCGGATGAAAAGCTGCGCAGCCCGCCACCACGGACCCAGTTCAGCGGGGATACTCCGCCATTTCGCGCCATTCTCATGACGCCAGAAAATCGCTGCTATCGTCCGCCGCAGATCATGTGGCGGCGTCTTGCCCCTCGGGCGAACCTCCTCAATCAGAGGTTCCCAGATCGCCCATGTCTCGTCCGTAAAGGTGCCTGTTCTGTCTCCTTCTTCCATCCCTACAATATGGGAAGAAATTCAAGATCTAACAGGCCCTAGCGCACAAAGAATGATTATTTCTGCGCAAAGTTGTGCCTTGCAGCTTCGCAAGGCTGCATCGGAAGCAGTTTCCACCCGAGAAATGGCTTCATGCAGAAGTGGTGGGTAAAGCTAACACCACAGCCTGACAGGCTAAACAACCTGTCAGGCACTGTTGGTATTACAGATTCAATGTGCGTTTAAGTGCTGCACAGTAGGCATCCATAAACCTACGGGAAAGTTCGGCATCTGGCACATACATATCAAACACATGATACGCCCCCGGCACCACCATAACTTCCGTTGGCACGGCCGCTGCCATCAGGCGGGTTGCGTAATCAAGGTCTTCTTTCAAAAACAGATCCATTGATCCCACACCAATAAAAGTGGGAGGCAAACCTGCCAGATCAGTTGCTCGGCCAGCTGCTGCATATGGTGGCGTTTGCGGGCCCCCCGCTTTATCACCCAGATAAGCCTGCCATGCGTATTTGTTGGCAGAACGTGTCCAGACAAATTCGCCAAAATTGGCGCCCGGATCACTGTTTATTGCCGTGCGATCATCCAGCATGGGGTAAATAAGCAACTGAAACGCCAGTTTGTATTCTTTTTTGTCACGCGCCATCAGGCTCAGCGCTGCACTTAAACCACCACCTGCACTTTCACCCGCAACAACAACCTTATCACGCGAAATGCCAAGTTTACTGGCGTTTTCATGCACCCATTTCAGCACTGCGTAACAGTCTTCAATCGCACCGGGATATTTGACCTCAGGCGCCAGCCGATAATCTACCGAGAAAATCTGAAATCCCAGATCACTGGCCAGCTTTTGGCATTTGGGGTCATCCACTTCTGGATGGCCAGAAACAAGACCGCCACCATGAATATAAACCATGGCAGGCGCATTGGGCTGCACTTCACGCGGCGTATAAACAACCACACGCACATCTGGGGCATTGTTCAACCCCGGTACGTATTCTTCCCGCGTGATAACATCTGGCAGAGGCCGACCTTCTATAAGGCGCACAGATGTTAGAAAAACTTCTCGCACTTCTGGCAGTGAAAGCGACGAAAGACCATCAAAAGATGGCATTTTCTCAAGAATGGGAAGGAATTCGGGATTAACTACTGATTTTGGCATAGTAACTCGCCTCCTATTTTGCGGCTGGCATCACAGACCATGCCGCAAGACAAGTGTATATACCTATGAACCTTAGGGCCTGTTAGAGCTTGATCCAGTCTGCTGCGGCAGCGATGTGGATGACGGCGAGGAACGACGTTGCTGTTTTTTCATATCTGGTTGCGACAGCGCGCCACTCCTTGAGGCGAGCCCAGAGGTTCTCAACGAGATGCCGACACCGATAGGCCCATTTGGGGCAGGCGACCGGGCCATCGCGTCGTTTCGCGGGAATGGCTGGCCGTGCTCCCATGTCCCATATCCGTTCACGAAAGGCATTCGACGCGTAACCCTTGTCCGCTACTACCCACAGGGGAGTGGCGGGAAGGCTGTCGAGCATGGCTGGTGCCAGAGGCAGTTCATGAGCCTGTCCAGGGGCCAGCGCAAAACCGAAGGCTTTTCCATGTCCATCAGCGATCACGCAGACTTTTGTGCCATAGCCGCCGCGAGAGCGGCCAAGTGCTTCACGATGGTCTCGCTCTTCGAAAGAGGCCCCTTTTTTTGGGCTCCCGCCGCTTTGTGGTGAGCCCTGATGTTCGTGCCATCCAGAAAAGTCATTCCGAATGCCACTCCCTGTTGTTCCTGAACCAGTGCGAGCAGCCGCTCCCATACGCCGAGCTTCGCCCAGCGGATGAAAAGCTGCGCAGCCCGCCACCACGGACCCAGTTCAGCGGGGATACTCCGCCATTTCGCGCCATTCTCATGACGCCAGAAAATCGCTGCTATCGTCCGCCGCAGATCATGTGGCGGCGTCTTGCCCCTCGGGCGAACCTCCTCAATCAGAGGTTCCCAGATCGCCCATGTCTCGTCCGTAAAGGTGCCTGTTCTGTCTCCTTCTTCCATCCCTACAATATGGGAAGAAATTCAAGATCTAACAGGCCCTAATCATGAAAATTATATTGTTATCAATAATTTAAAATATATAAACCATAAAATCATTACATAAATTAATAGAATTTGTTTTATATTTTTTGTAATTTTTATTAAGATAATGAATAAAAAAGACACTCATGCAAAACACAAACCGGGTAAAAAATATTGCACACATAACAGCACACTATATTTAAGAATTTGATTTTAATATTGAAATTATATCATCCTGAAGATTTTTTGTTTGTTTTTATGTAATACACACGAATAAACCCTCATATATTCCAATATCGCTGCCATACTTCGGACACAAATATTCTAACCAGAGACCTTCCTTTTCTCCGCCTAATCTGGCTCTGCCATGCAGGAATAGTTTGCGGGTGGACGCTGCCTGTATCCACCTGTAAGAATTTATAGAATATATACTTTATTCGTATCGTATTTTGGGAGCACTCAATGCCCAGCATAAGCCCATTTGCCGGTAAGCCGGTCGATCCAGCCCGCCTAGTTAATATAGATACCCTGCTGGATACCTATTATACCCGCAAGCCCGATCCTGCCATTGCAACACAGCGCGTGGCATTTGGCACATCGGGGCACCGTGGATCCTCGCTGAGCACCAGCTTTAACGAAAACCACATTTTGTCGATCAGTCAGGCTATTGCCGACTACCGCAAAAATGCAGGTATTACCGGGCCGCTGTTCATCGGCATTGATACTCATGCCCTCTCTCGTCCTGCGCTGAAATCTGCGCTGGAAGTATTTGCGGCCAATGGTGTGGAAGTTCGCATTGATGCGCAGGATGGCTACACCCCCACGCCTGTCATCTCACACGCAATCCTGACCTATAATCGCAACCGTAGCAGCGATCTGGCCGATGGCGTAGTGATTACACCATCCCACAACCCTCCCGAAGATGGCGGCTATAAGTACAATCCCCCCCATGGTGGCCCAGCGGATACCGATATTACCAAGGTAGTGGAAGCCGCAGCCAACGCCTACATGGCCAAGAACATGGAAGGCGTAAAGCGCATTAGCCTTGAAGAGGCGTTAAAGGCACCTACCACAAAGCGCCATGACTATATTACGCCATATGTGGATGATCTGGCATCTGTAGTGGATATGGATGTTATCCGTGAATCCGGCATCTCTATCGGCATTGACCCGCTAGGCGGCGCCGCAGTGGATTATTGGCAGCCGATTATCGATAAATACGGTATCAACGCCACGATCGTCAGCAAGGAAGTAGACCCGACTTTCCGTTTCATGACCGCTGACTGGGATGGAAAAATCCGCATGGATTGCTCCTCCCCCTACGCCATGGCGCGTCTGGTTGAAATGAAGGACAAGTTCGACATCGCCTTTGCGAATGACACGGATGCAGACCGCCACGGCATTGTATCAGGCAAATACGGGCTCATGAACCCCAACCACTATCTGGCTGTCGCGATTGAATACCTGTTCAGCAACCGCGAAAACTGGAACGCCAATGCAGGCGTGGGCAAGACGGTGGTAAGCAGCAGCATGATTGACCGTGTAGCCAAGGAAATTAACCGCAAACTGGTAGAAGTTCCTGTTGGGTTCAAATGGTTTGTGGATGGTCTGTACCACGGCACGCTAGGCTTTGGTGGAGAAGAAAGTGCAGGCGCATCCTTCCTGCGCCGCGATGGCACAGTATGGAGCACAGACAAAGACGGCATCATCCTCGGCCTATTGGCAGCCGAAATGACAGCCCGCACCAAACGCAACCCCGGTGCTGCATATGAGGACATGACCAAACGCCTCGGCACACCATATTACGCGCGTATTGATGCGCCAGCAGATCCTGAGCAGAAGGCTATCCTGAAAAACCTGTCTCCTGAGCAAATTGGCATGACCGAACTGGCGGGTGAACCAATCATCAGCACCCTGACGAACGCTCCCGGCAATGGGGCGGCCATTGGCGGCCTAAAGGTTTCGGCCAAGGATGGCTGGTTTGCGGCTCGTCCATCAGGCACTGAAAACGTCTATAAAATCTACGCTGAAAGCTTCAAGAGCGAAGCACATCTCAAAACCATTCAGACCGAAGCGCAAGATGCAATTTCGGCTCTGTTTACTACGGCTGCTAAAAAGTAGACTGACTGAGTTTAGAGGCCCTCCTCAAATCATCAGTTTGCCAGAAAGATTATTCAGGAGCGCGGGCCACCGCGCCCCTGAATGCCCTACCCTACGAACGAGGCGGCAGCATATCTGGCTCATAGAATTGGCACTGCGCTATATCTTGTGGACACGGGCGTTGCAGATCAGGCCAGGAGGTTCTGACATCCTTGCCACGCATAACGCCTTCAGTCCCATCCGGCACATCAGCCGCTCCCCCGTGCGACGGGTAACATTCCTGCCTTCACGTAAGCAAAAACTTACAGAAACCTTTAATTACGACACACGTTTTTGGATAATTTAGACACTTTTGAAACAGCCTGTTAGAAGATGAAAAGAATGTTTGCAAAAACCAAAGGCGAAAACGTGGATACAGAGAGATATCTCATTGGAGCTATTGGTGGCCCCAATTTTGGGGACGAAGCTATCCTGAAGATATGGACACTTTATTATCGGGCACAGTTTGAAGGCCGTTTGATCTGCGATGGTTTCAGAAACCCTTGCCTGACCTTTGATCTGGGTAGCGATGTTCAGTCCGCCCCTCTGCATCTGAGTCTCTGGCAGGCTTTGACTGACCTAAAAACCATCTACTCCAACAAGGGAAGCATAACCTTTGAGGATATTAATCTGGTTCTAAAGCCTTTTGAAGAAACCAATATAGAATCCATACATTTTGTTGGTGGAGGGTATATTAATGCTCTCTGGCCCATAAATTATGCACTTTTGGGACTGGCCCGTTTTGCCGGTTGGAAACTGAAAGTTCCCGTTATTGCAACAGGCCAAGGGCTCCTTCCCGCCTTACAAACTGAACACGATGAGCTCAGGACACTATTCGGAAGTCTCGAAAAAATAGATACAAGAGAGCAGTATTCGGAAGAAGTATCAGGATCTCCCACCTGTACCGGAGACGATGCTATTCTCTATTTTGCGGGCGATGAATCTGTTTATAGCTTTCATTACAGCCAGCCATTTATCGGTTTATCCTTACAGAATCATCTTTTTTCAGGATTAAGTGTCATTGGTGGTTTTTTTACCGATGAAGCACTAACGGCCATGAAAAAAGCCGGTTTTGGAAAAATTCTCATATTTGAAGCAGCTCCAGAAGACATTCACCAGTTAGATCGCAGCTTTCTGGAAAAAGCTTACCGATATGGAATATATGTAGAATTTGTCTCCACATTTTCCATGTTGGAAAAAGGGTTGCCATATCACCCTGATAGTTTTGTTTTCACATCAAGATATCACGTCCACTTTTTCTATTCGATGATGGGAATTGGTGGCGTAGCTCTGTATGAGAATGATTACTATAAGATCAAACATGCGGGCATTACGGCAATGGGCAGTCTATGGCCTGTCATGAAAGCTGATAATCTGAATATTCCGCAAGCTATCAAAGAGATTTCCAAAGGCAGCATTGCTGTCATTCCAGAAAAGAAGTCTGCATTTATAGAAAGAAAAAAAGGGCTTTGCACAAATATGGAAAATATTCGTGCAAAGCCCCCTGAAAACCAGGAAACTATCCTGAAAATAATGAATTACGTTCTTGGGTTATGACTCAATAGCCTCTTTATTCTCCGCTGCTTTCTGGAGATGGGCTTTCCAGTTAAACCCAACATCATAACCATTATATCGTTTCTCAATGCCTGCTAGTGCAGTTTGCAGATACTCAGAGCGTAAAGGCTGATCCAGGCGGCTCAATATCCATGCATGCGTGCCGATTTCAACCCGTTTCATCTGCTCCGTGATTCTGGCGGACGCCCACGGACGAACCTGACTGTAGAGCCAAGAGAAAATCTCGAAATGAATGAACATCCGTCTATCGGTAGCAGAAACATCCTGCCCTGGACGATTGAGGCGATAAGCATAATAACAGTCAGGAATTACGCTGATGCGTCTTGCTCTGGAAATGGTCAGGAAAGCGAATGGCAGATCATCATGCCGACGAATATGCGCAGGAAATTGGATGCCATACTGTTTGAGATATGACCTTTTATATATCCGCCGCCAGATTGAAGGCATCAGGGTCAGATAATCCTGCGGATCAATCACCAGGCCGGTCGTGCCATTTGGACCATCTGCACCATAAGCGGTCGGGTGCAGTATTTTTTTATCTTTCCTGTAGAACTCATAAAAACCGCACTGTCCGATCTCTGCGTTACGCAAGGCTGCCGCACGATAAAGATCTTCATACATGGGTGGTTCAACCCAGTCATCTCCATCCACAAAGGCAACATACTCACCTCTGGCGGCCAAAAGCCCGGCATTACGCGCAGATGCGCAGCCACCATTCTCCTTGTGTATAACTCTTACGTTTTGAGGAAAACGCTTCTGCCATTCATCTGCCAGAATACCTGTGCGATCTTTCGAGCCATCATCAACGATAATGATCTCAAGGTTTTTCATGGTCTGTGAAACGAGGGACTGAACACATTCGTCCAGATAAGCTTCCACCCCATACGCCGCCACCACAACAGAGACTTCGGGAACGCCGGGATCCATGCGCCTGCCCGCAGTGCCATATCGCCCGTTGAACATATATAAATAAAAACTGCCCACATGGCTCTGACAAAACCGATATAGCGCCAGAGGATCCTGCTGGTCTTCATTCATTTCACAGCAGATGTGCTGGACATCTGTGTTTTCCAGAACGGCAGTTACCTCATCAGCGTCGAAATAGGCGACATCCACCCGCACGCCGCTGAGTTTTATGCCTTTCTTACTAGCCAGAAATTCGTGAACACTGGCAAAACAATGCACTCTGTCAGGGAACAGGCTCTCAATAGTTTCTCTATGAGATGCGCAGCTTTCAACAACATAAACGTGCACAGCCGTATTGGCCCACAACGCAAGCGCAATTTCCAGACCAGATCGGGCACCAATAAGCAAAATATCCGGCTGCGGCGCATAAGGGCGCCAGTCTGAACCGAAAAAAGCATTTTCCAGACGCCAGATATCATCGTTCAGCATTTCTACGTCAATCAGACGTGAAGTTCTGATCTGATTGACAATCTTGCTTAGGGAAGGAACTTTAATCATGACTTAATTACCTGATCTGGTTTTTAGAGATTGGGTAATGTTCTTTATGCGTCGATTAGCTTTTTTAAAAATAGAGTGCATTTTTTTGTTATCCAATATTGCACCAATTAATGATGCATCCTCATTTTTATTAAAATCAGTTTTGTCCTCAGGAACATTTTCTGCAATCTTGGCCAGCTTTCCATAGTCGCATGATGTTATTGCGGCGCAGAGTTCCCGCTCCCAGTCATCGTATGCATAATCGCTGGCGTAGAGTGGTATCCACATTTTGGGAAAGGCATTCAGCCTTTTCACTGCATCTAGGATAAAAGTTGGTCTGTCATCATAGGCACAGAACTCGCTGCACCACACAACCATTCTAACGAGCAGACCAATCAGGTTGGCCCCAATGCTGTCGGGCACGTCATTCTGCTCAACATCCTCTCTGATAATATCAAGGATACGCAGCATATTAAAACGCTTCTTACCGAAAGAACCCGTTGTCTGCCCTTCCCTGCCAACCCGATAGAACAGCAGGGTTTCACCCAAGAGAGCAACCCGCCTTGCACGAAGCATACAGGCGGCATGAAAGGCTGCATCTTCGAAAAACAATTTTTCAGGGAATATCAGCTGATTGCTGATCAGAAACTCACGCTTAAAAATACGCAATACCGAACTGGATTCCAGACGGGCAATTCTGGGTTCCTGCATCAGCGTAGAGATATGGATTGTACGCCCCTGCAGAATGCTGTCCCATACATATGAATCTGGGAAACCGCTAACTGCCTGTGTGTTGTTATCAAAGGAAACACCTCTGGCAATAACGAAATCAATCGGGTTCCTGTCCAGAACATGAAGCATTTTTCTGTACGTCGCGGCGACGCAGATATCATCACTATCAAAGAACGTGATATATTTTCCACGTGCAAGCCTTATCCCTTCATTGCGGGATGCAGAAGGCCCCTGATTTTTATGGGACAGAACTTTTCCTGCCTGTTTGCGCTGCTGGAACCAGTTTACCGCAATCTGCAAAGAATTATCTTCGCTCCCATCATCCACAACAATGATTTCCAGATTCTGGAAATCCGATGACACAAGGGAGTTCAATGTTTCACAAATATATTTTTCGGTGTTGTACATTGGAACAATAATAGAAAGATCGACGCTTTCGGCGCCGTCTTCTTCAAAAATAATGCTCACTCGTTTTCTCCTCGAACATGTTGAGCATTATAAAGCAAACTCTGACCGCGAAGAATACAGATGAAAAAAAGAAACTGCCAGTCCACTAACATGACTGCGCCACCTTCAATGGCCGCACAACCTGGAACACTAGATGAGTAAACGGGGCTATTGTCACGATAACACTGAACTTACAAAACACGTCAGAAGACCATAAAGAACGTAAAATCTTGCGAGCAGATTACTCTTATAGATCTCATTTTTTATAATAATTAAGAAATATACGGGGAGATATGTTACGTTATTATATTAAGTCTATCCCGAAATCAGGAACCTAGTTTTACCGCATCTTCTTTGAACTGAGAAAGCAAGCAATCTATACTAAAATAGTTCATTGCCTAATTTAATAGAAAAAGCTAAACAACATTGGTTTTTTATCTTAAATAATATTTGTATCCTTGCTGATTGCGTTGTATGTGAAAAAAATCTTTTCTTTATTTACATATAGGGTATGATGTACAAAATTCAGCAAATCGTGTTCCCTAGCATCGATATAGTATGCCCTGAAAATATGTATTTTCGAGGGAACGAAGAAAAAGTCTATGCCTCACTCAATAAGAAATCTATAGAAATAGTCAGGCATGGGATAGCTATTTTTGATACGTTTTTCAACTCCCTATCTATACGTCCGTGGAAAGAACATTGCCAAATTGATGATCTCGGCCTTTCTCTAACAGGACGGGGAAAAGTACGTATTCGTCTTGGTTTGCATGTTTTAGATAGGGCAGACCAATGGTTATATGAAAACGATATAGAACTCTCTGATACGCCATATGAAATGGATCTGCCATTTTGGAACCGTGTTCATGATGGTATGCTATATCTAGAAGTGCGTGCACTTACGGATGCAGAAATTACTGGTGGCTATTTTTTCACCCGAACAAAACCTCGCAACAAAGTGCGACTAGGTATTGTTATTACTCATTACAATCGAAAACATTATGTTCTGCCGGCTATTCATCGCATTTCAACCGAACTTTTAAATGATCCTTATTATAAAGATCATATTGAACTTATTGTCGTAGATAATTCGCAAAATATTGAAGATTCAGAAAAAGAAAACGCTATTTTGCTTCCCAGTAAAAATTTGGGTGGCTCCGGCGGCTTTACACGTGGATTACTCTATCTAAAAGACGAAAACTTTACGCATTGTCTTTTTATGGATGATGATGCGTCGTGTGAGATGGAATCTATACGCCGCACGCTGCATATCCTGGAATACGGAAAGGTAGATAATCTCGCCGTTGCAGGTTCTATGCTACGAGAAGCAGAGCCTTTTCGACTTCATGAAAAAGGGGCACGTATTGCAGGCACAGGTGTCGTCAATCTGAAGCATGGCTTAGATATGCGCCACGTGCACGATCTTCTTGTTGCTGAAACTCCTGAACCCGTAACATACGGAGGCTGGTGGCATTTTGCTTTCCGCATAAAAGACGTTACGCACCTGTCCTTCCCATTTTTCGTGCGTGGGGATGATATGTTATTTGGTCTTACAAACCATTTTAATATCATGACACTCAACGGGATTGGCGGCTGGGCTGATGACTTTGGCATCAAAGAAAGCCCTATCAACCGTTACCTTAGTTTACGTGCACATTTAATGTGCCTGATAATAGGTACGAATACCAGTAAATGGAAAATGTTACGCACATCGTTCGGGTGCGTGATAACTTCAGACATGTCCTATAATTACAGCGGCGCACAAGCTTTTATTGAAGCGGTTCGAGATGTACTTAAAGGACCATCTTTCTGGGAAAACAATGTTGATATGGCAAATGTGCGCAAGCATTTGTCTCAAATTGCACCAGGCGAGAAATGTGAACCTATACACATTCCAAAAGATGCCGAATATGGACGAGGTTTGCACGAAAGTAGAAAACGCCGTTTTTGTAGAATACTCACATTAAACGGGTTCCTTCTTCCAAATTTCTTAATGAAAAACAAAACACTAGTGGAGTCTAAGAACTTCCATGCTGTATTCCGTCGTGTTTTTCGATATAAGCGCATTTTATATATAACGCCTGATCACACAGGCTATATTGCTGAATATAATAAGAAAAAGTTTTTCAAAAATTTACGCGATTGGGGAAAAGTTTCTTTTGTTTTTTGTCGCAAATTTCAGTCAACCAAAACTGAATATCAGAAATCATTAACGCATTTAACAAGTGAAGGCTTTTGGAGAAAGGTTTTTACTTCAAATCAAAATAAATAGTCCGTTAAATTAAAAATTTTTACTATCCCTTTCTTGTAATCTTATCATTAAGAATTGCAAAGAAAGGGATAGTTTCAATTATATTTCCTAAATGATCTCTATTATTGGTGAGCAATAGATTATTTGCGCATTTATGGCGCCATATTTGTGATGCTTCTTCATTAATTGGCTGATTTTTGACACTTTAACAGATGATTTCGGTTTCTATGTGAGGCATTTTAATCATGCGCTGGAGCAGCAGCGGGCAGTTCCCTATTCTGAAGGGCCATGCGATAGCGCTGATCTGCTCCAAGAGCAGAAAGCAGCACATATTGTAGATATATTGGCACGCCCAATTCTCATGTAGCCTGCGAGACACCAACAGTGCTGATGAACACTTCCATTTGTAATTTCTGATCGGCATAGACACCTTTAATGCGGAATCAGATAACGAACTTGAGTTCAGACACGAGGCAGTGCGTTTAGCTTTGAGCAGCGATCTGTCGCGTGAGCGTATTGCTCAGGATCTGGGTATTGGATCTTCGGCGTTGAAACGGACCATTATCCTGCGTCAGCCACTAAGCGGGTGTATGTGATATTTTGTCGGTAGCAATCACTTCGACCTAGCTTGAAGACAGACTCTCAACGCCGCAAAAGACCAGATATCATTAAGGCAGAACGGATAATGGACGCATCTAAATACTACGCCACAAAATACTAATTTATTTGGTGATTTTTAATTTACTGGCGGAGAGAGAGGGATTCGAACCCTCGGTACGCTTGCGCGCACAACGGTTTTCGAGACCGCCCCGTTCGACCGCTCCGGCATCTCTCCTATATCGCGGGCTTATAGACATGCTTTTATAGCCCATGCAAGGCATGAACCCTATATTTCTATTGACGAGCCCTACCCTCACCGCTTAAAAAGCCGCCCTAATCCACACAGATGGAACCATGCTGCGCGCATTGTGCAGCCAAAGAAGAAAAAGCGACCAGAATTTTCGCCTGTATCTAAATGGTGCCGCGAGAATCCAGAGATCGGAAGAGACAGTTTATGTACGCAGTTATCCGCACCGGCGGCAAGCAGTACCGGGTTGAGCCCAACATGGTGCTGAAGGTTGAAAAGCTGGAAGTTGAAGCCGGCGCAACCGTTACATTTGATGAAGTTCTGGCCGTTGGCGGCGAAGGCAGCATCCAGATTGGTGCCCCCACCGTGGCTGGCGCAAAGGTAACGGCAACCGTTATCGCTCAGGACCGCCTCAAGAAGGTCATCATCTTCAAGAAGCGCCGTCGGCAGAACAGCCGCCGTAAAAATGGTCACCGCCAGCCGGTTACCGTTCTGCGCATTCAGGAAATCAACGCAGCCTGAACCCATTAGGGATTCAGACTGGTTAAGACCACGGAGGACTTAGGTCATGGCACAAAAAAAAGCTGGCGGTTCATCCCGTAACGGGCGCGATAGCGCCGGACGCCGCCTTGGCGTCAAGAAATTTGGTGGCGAGCAGGTTGTTGCTGGCAACATCATCGTGCGCCAGCGTGGCACGAAGGTGAAAGCCGGCGTAAACGTTGGTGTTGGCAAAGACCACACCCTGTTTGCACTGATTAACGGCAATGTTCGCTTCGAACGCCGTGCAGAAGGCCGTGTACACGTTTCTGTGGATGCGCTGCCTGCCGCTGCTGAATAAGCAGTTCGGTTTTTCCACCGCACGTTTTCCCGTGTGGCCGGAGCAGAAACAGGGGCCGGTCCTCAGGATCGGCCCTTTTTCGCGTTCTGGACTTGAGTAAGGTATGTCATGAAGTTTCTGGATCAGGCAAAAATCTACGTCCGCTCAGGAGATGGCGGAGATGGCGTGACAGCCTTCCGGCGGGAAAAATATATTGAATTCGGCGGCCCCGATGGCGGGAATGGTGGGCGCGGCGGCGATATTATTTTTGAAGCCGTACCCAACCTGAACACCCTTATCGATTTTCGCTATACGCAGCATTTCCGTGCGCGCAAAGGCGGCAACGGTGCCGGATCTGACCGCACAGGGGCTGCGGCCTCTCCTGTTATCATCAAGGTGCCTATTGGCACCCAGATTATGGATGATGACCGCGTAACCCTGCTGGCGGATTTGGATGAAGCCGGTAAACGCATCACCCTTTGCCGTGGTGGCGATGGCGGTTACGGTAATGCGCATTTCAAAAGCAGCACCAACCGCGCTCCCCGTCGGTCTGATAAAGGCTGGCCGGGTGAAGAGCGCTGGGTTTGGCTGCGCCTCAAGCTGATTGCAGATGTCGGCCTTGTGGGCCTGCCCAATGCTGGTAAATCCACATTCCTTTCTGTTGTTTCCGCTGCAAAACCCAAAATTGCGGATTATCCCTTTACAACACTGCATCCTCAGCTTGGCGTTGTGCGCCTTTCCATGACGGAAGAATTTGTTGTGGCGGATATTCCCGGCCTTATTGAAGGTGCGCACGAAGGCACCGGGCTTGGAGACCGCTTTCTGGGCCATGTTGAACGCTGCGCCGTATTGCTGCACCTGATTGATGGTGCCGCAGGCAGCGTTGTAGATGCATGGCGCACCATCCGGCATGAACTTGCCGCATATGATGGCGGGCTGGCAGAAAAGCCAGAAATCATCGCACTCAATAAAATGGATTCCATGACTCCGCGAGAAGCCTCTTCCCGCCGGGCGGCGCTGGAAAAAGCCAGCGGTGCCCCGGTGGTATTAATTTCTGCTGCAACCCATCAGGGCGTGCCAGAGCTTCTGCGCATGCTCCAGAATCAGGTTACCGAAAACCGCAAGAATGCGGATAAAAACCCCGCCTGAACACTGAACTGCCCGCAGATCCCTCAAGCCCCTTTCCTTTTACGGAACTGATCCATGACCGGATACACCAGCCCCTCCCTTACCAATGCCAAACGGCTTGTTGTTAAAATAGGTAGCGCGCTGGTGGTGGACCCAGAAAAACAGGCTCCGCGTCAGGAATGGCTGGCCAGTGTGGCGGCGGATATTGCGTATCTGCGCAAACAGGGCACGGCTGTTACTGTTGTCTCTTCTGGCGCTATTGCACTTGCCCGGCACACATTGGGGCTGGCAGGTGGCGCGCTCCGTTTGGCAGAAAAACAGGCTGCTGCTGCCGTAGGGCAGATCAGTCTGGCACAGGCATGGAGCCATGCTCTTTCAGCCCACGGCCTTATTGCTGCCCAGCTTCTACTTACCCCCGAAGATACAGAAGACCGCAAACGCTACCTGAATGCACGCGCAACGCTGAACACCCTGCTGGAAATGGGATGCGTTCCCGTTATTAACGAGAACGATACCGTTGCCACAGCCGAAATCCGTTTTGGCGATAATGACAGACTTGCAGCCCGCGTTGCACAAATGACGGATTCGGATCAGCTTGTGCTGCTGTCTGATATTGATGGCCTTTATACAGCGGACCCACGCACAAACCCGGATGCACAGCATCTGCCTGTGATTGAAACCCTTACCCCGGAAATTGAAGCTATGGGGGGTGAACCACCCCCAGGTTATTCTTCTGGGGGTATGCGCACCAAGCTGTTGGCTGCGGGTATTGCTACGCGCTCAGGCTGTGCCATGGCTATTGCCTTGGGCAAAACGCCCCATCCGCTCCGCTCTTTGCTGGAAGGCGGGCGCTGCTCATGGTTTCTGCCGCAAGATTGTGCCCATACAGCCCGCAAACAATGGATTGCAGGCAGCCTGACACCAGCGGGTGAAATTATGGTGGATGATGGTGCCGTAACCGCATTGCAGCAGGGTAAATCCCTTTTGCCCGCAGGTGTGCTTGGGGTGAAGGGTGATTTCTCTCAGGGTGATCTGGTAGAAATTATCAATACAGATGGCATCGTGCTGGCACATGGGCTTGCCGCCTATGATGCCGATGATGCCCGGCGTATTGCGGGCCACCGCTCCACCGAGCTTACAGATATTCTGGGGTGGCATGGACGGGACGAGATCATCCATCGTGATGACCTCGTCATGATCTAAAACTTAATCGTTTGCCGGATTTTTTCTGGGCCAGTTCAGCACAGGTTCTGCACGGCCTGTATGCTCATCAATACGCGGTATCCGCACAGATGGATGGGGCTGCGGAGCCTCATGAGAAAAATCAGGCCGATATGGTGGCTGATTGGCATCTGGCGCACGCTGTCGGCGGAGTATTTCTGCGCCAGTTTCTGCGCGTGGCGCTTCTGGTTCATGCCACGGCATGCGGCGAACCACCGGCTTTGCCGGGTCTGGCGCAAGATGCGGTGTTGGCGGGGCTTCCTCTCGCGCTTCATACGCATCAGAAACCTTAGGGGTTCGCAGTTCAGGAAAAACGGGCACGGCACGAGGTGCCGCAGGAGGTTTTTCAACCTCCGGCGGACGCACCTCTTCCACCACCACGCCGGATGATGTGCTGCCGCTTCGCTCTGCCATGCCAGACAAGGTAGGCTCCTGATACGCAGGAGCACCCCGCACGGCCTGCGCACGCAGTTCGGCCTGAATTTCCTCCAACTGGAGAGAAATCTCACCCAATCGCCCTTTTACCCCAAACACGGCAAAAGGCATCATCATGAAAGCAAGCCCGAACAACACGCCAAAAGCCAGAACCAGAAGCTGGCCCCAGACAGGCATCCAATCAGGAAAAGACAGAGACATCATGGGAAATAGACCCGACTAGCCTTTTACATACCCAATGCGCGGCGGTAGATATCCAGCAGTGTTTCCTGCTCTTCCACTTCTGCCGGTTCCTGCTTCCGCAGGCGGATAATCTGGCGGATAACCTTTACATCAAACCCGGCAGACTTTGCTTCTGTAAAGATATCCTTGATATCTCCGGCCAGAGCCTTGCGCTCTTCTTCCAGGCGTTCAACACGCTCAATAATGCTTCTCAGCCGATCTGCGGCAATACCGCCAACAGCTGCATCTTCATCCCCGGAAATGCGTTCGCCATCCATGCTTCGGCCTCCTCATTTATATACAAACACCCAACACTGCGCAGGCAGAACCTGCTAACATTGCCAGATAGTGAAGCGCGGGCTTATCGCGCCACGTGTATGTGGTCAATGATGCAGCACATCAGAACCCCTTGCAAACACGCGGGCGGCCTTCCATAAGCACTGCACCCTGTTCCTGTTCCGGGCCTTTTGCCCGCAAACCACGACTTTTTTACGGCGGGCATCCCCCTCCGGCTGACCAGCGAGACCCCTGCATCATGGCTCTTGTGAACCGCACGGAACCTTTTGACTTTGTCATCTTTGGCGCGACAGGTGATCTGACACGCCGAAAACTGCTGCCTGCTTTTTTGCGCCGCTTTCATGCCCGCGAATTTGATCAGGAAGCACGAATTATCTGCACAGCACGGTCTGAGTTAAATACCGAGCAGTTTCGGAACCTGTGTAGCGCCACCCTGCACGAGTTTGCCCCTGACATTGCCAAAGACACAGAAACACTCAACCAGTTTCTGGGCCTTCTGACCTATGTATATCTTGATGCCACGGAAGAAGGCCCTCACTGGCAGGAACTCAGCGCCACCCTGCCCGATGCGGAGCGCACAAGGGTTTTCTATTTTGCTACGGCACCCGCGCTGTATTCCGCCATTTGTGCTGGAGTTTCCCAGCATAACCTGATCACGCAGCACACGCGGGTGGTGCTTGAAAAACCCATTGGCACAGACCTGCAATCTGCCAATGAGATCAATGAAGGTGTAGGCCGCTACTTCTCTGAAGATGCCATCTACCGGATTGACCACTATCTGGGTAAGGAAGGCGTGCAGAACATTCTGGCCTTACGCTTTGCCAACCCAGCGCTAGAACAGCTGTGGTCTTCCGAAGCGATTGCCCATGTGCAGATTACCGCCGCAGAAACAGTAGGCGTGGGTGATCGCGGCTCCTACTATGATAAATCTGGCGCGTTACGCGATATGGTGCAGAACCACCTTTTACAGGTGCTGTGCATGGTGGCCATGGATGCACCAGCCTCTCTCCGTGCTGATGATTTACGGAATGAAAAGCTGAAAGTGCTCAACGCCCTGCGCCCCATGACACCGGATATGGTGCGTAAAAACGTTATCCGTGGGCAATACACCGCAGGCCGCGTAAAAGGGGAAGATGTTCCGGGTTATGTAGAAGACCTGAAAACGGGCCGCCCGAGTGATACTGAAACATTTGTGGCCATTCGCACAAAAATTCGTACGGCGCGCTGGGGCAACACACCTTTTTACCTGCGCACAGGCAAACGGTTAGCCACCAAAACCACAGAAATTGTTATCCAGTTCCGCCCGCAGGTCTGGCCTATTTTTACCAATATGCCTTCTCCCGGCCGGTTGGTCATCCGCATTGCCCCGCATGAAGAACTCTCACTTGTGCTGGCGGCGCGAGACCCCGGTGCTGGCGGGTTCAGAGTGCGCAACGCCACGCTGCACATGTCTTACGAAAACGAATTTGCCGTGCAGTATCAGGATTCCTACGAACGCTTGCTGCTAGACGCTGTGCGCGGAGACCCTGCCCTTTTCATCCGGCGAGATGAAGTTGAGGCATCATGGAAATGGGTCGAGCCTATTCTGGATTCATGGCGCTATGCGCTTACCCCGCTGGAACCCTACCCTGCTGGAAGCTGGGGCCCTGCAACCACCCGTGCGCTTCTGGCGCGTGATGGTGCCCTTTGGCACGAAGATATGCTGACATGAACACATCCTCACCCAAAATGACTGGCCGTGGGCCATTTGCAAAACGCACTCTGCGCCAACATATCCTGCGGCGGCTGGCAATTGTTCTGCCTCTTTCCCTTATGATGATCCTGCTGGCCAAAACCGGCACGCTCGATCGGCTGGTGGATTCCTATACCTTCAAACCCGCAAGCTGGTTTGATGATACGGCCTTGGTGCGCCACCTGCGCCTGAAGGTCACCCATAACGGCATGACGCATGATCGGCCGGATTGCCTGCTGTTTGTGGTAAACGGAAACGATGCCCCCACCGCATCACGCATTGATGTTATGGAAAAGCATTCCGGCACCTGCCCCGGCCCAAAAGATGATTTGCCTAAACTGTTCACTTTGCGCGTGGATAGGCTGAACCGGCTTGTGTATTCAGATCAGGGCTCACCGGGCGTGTTTCATCCCATTCCGTAATGGGCCTGGCCGGTTTTACCCGGCAAAGGCTTTCTTCAATGCCTTGCCACCCAACCGCAAAGCCGCCTTGCCATGCGGCATAAAGGCGTAAAAGTTCAGGAATGCATGCAGGGCACCGGGGTAACAGCGATATATCACCTTAACCCCTGCCTTTTCCAACGCCTGCGCATAGGCTGCACCTTCATCACGCATCGGGTCACATTCCGCCGTAATAATAACGGCTGGTGGCAAACCTTGCAGATCCGGGTTTAAGCCCGGCACAAAGCGTGGATGCTTCCAGTGTTCAGGCTTTTGAATATACTGATCTCCATACCACTCCATTGACCGTCGAGAGAGGAAATAGCCCTTTTCATACGTTCGATGCGATGGAAAAAGCTTCTCTCCATAGAGCGATGGATAATACAGCACCTGCATAACAGGTTGGGGCCCTAACCCCGCGCGCCCATCCTGCGCCAGAACAGCGGCTAAATTTCCGCCAGCACTATCCCCTGCCACAGCAACCTTACCGCCCCAATACTTGGCGGACGCACCAGCCAGCCATTGCAGGGCAGCCTGACTGTCATCAATAGCCGCAGGAAAAGGATGTTCTGGAGCCAAGCGATAATCGGGCAATAACACAGCCGCACCAGAGGCTCGCGCCAAGCGGCAGCATATCCCGTAATGGGAATTAAGCCCGCAGTGCACAAACCCGCCCCCATGCAAATACAATAAAGCGCCCCTTACCCGCCCATAGGGAATAAAAAGCCGTGCCCGCATAGGCCCCGCAGCACCGGGAATGGATAAAGTAACGACCCGTCTTATCGGCACAGATGAAAGGCGAAGTGGAAAGGAGGGCGTATCCATCGCTTTGCGCAACCGCACAAGAAACGCAGAGATTTCCTGCGCTGCGTTATGGGGCTCGTCTGCTTCAGGCGCATCTTTTTCCGCACGCTTGCGCGTGAGCTGCTCTTGCCATCTGATACAGCGCAGCAAAAGCCGAGATGGAAGGTTGGGCCGTGCGGGCATAGAGTTTTGAGGCACATCAGAAAAATCAGACATAGCTACCTGATTAGCGGCAATTTTCTGCATCGTCATGCCTTCATAACATCAGTTGCGGCTTGACCTGAACGCAAGCCCGACGCAGGGTGCGCTCCGTCAGGTGGTTGGGCGGTCGCTGTCCTGCTCTTTAACGGGTGGGAGAGAGGAAAGTCCGGGCTCCACGGAAGAACGGTGCCGGCTAACGGCCGGCGAGGGTAACCTTAGGGAAAGTGCCACAGAAAACAGACCGCCTTCCGGGTCTGACTTTGTAAAATCCTTATGGGATTTTATGGGACAGGCTGAAGGTAAGGGTGAAACGGTGCGGTAAGAGCGCACCGCTCCGCTGGTAACAGAGGAGGCACGGTAAACCCCACCGGGAGCAAAACCGAATAGGAACGGCAGAAACCCTTGTGGTTTCGGGGGTTCTTCCGCCCTGCCGTTCGGGTTGGTTGCGAGAGGCATGTTGCAAAACATGCCCTAGACGAATGACCGTCCAGCCTCTTTACAGAGGTGGACAGAACCCGGCTTACAGACCACCTGACACTCTCTTTCTTACCAATCCACTGTGTTTTCACATCAAAAATAGAACATAAAAAGAACAGAAAACGGCAATCTTTTGTTTGCCGCCACAAAATCAATACATTCGCGCCAGAAATCTTTTCTGCATGAATACTTAAATAATGGCGGTTTTCTGCTGTTTTTTCTGTCATTTTAATTTGCGTCCCATAACATCCCATGCTATCCCATACCAGACCACAAGTGTGGTGAAGGCGGTTCTGTTCCCCGCTGAATTGCGAACGGAAAGGCTGTTTCTGCAAAGGCTTCTGACGTACGTGGGCGTATTTCTCGGCACGCATGAAAATCGATTCGACGCCAAGGGGCGCATTTCGATTCCTGCCGGGTTCCGTTCAGTGCTCAAAACGCAGCAGACGGAAGGTGACGCGCTGATGATTCTCCGCCCCTCCCATACCCTGCCATGTGTTGAGGCATGGCCTGCCGTTGCTTTTGCACGCCTGACCGAACCGCTTGATCGGCTGGACATGTTTTCTGATGAGCATGATGATCTGGCTGCCGCTCTGTATGCCGATGCCTACCCCATAGATCCCGACCGTGAAGGCCGCATTATTTTACCTGATTTTTTACGTGAACATGCCGGGCTAACAGAAAGCCCAACGGCTGCCTTTATGGGTGTTGGCCGTATCTTTCAGATTTGGGAGCCACAGGCCGCGCAGCAGCGCCGGGCAGAAGCGCGCCAGCGTTCACGCCGTGTGAGCATTCCGGCTGCAAATGGTGCAGAGCCAAAAGGGCGTAATGCATGAACGCTCTTTCTTCCTTCACGCACCCTGAAACGGCTCAGGGCCACATTCCGGTTATGTTGGCAGAGGTTCTGGAATATCTTCACCCCGCAGATGGTGAGCGTATTCTGGATTGCACGTTTGGCGGTGGCGGCTATAGTTCTGCCATTCTAAAAAGTGCTGATTGCAACGTATGGGGCATTGACCGTGATCCGGACGCCATTGCGCGTGGGCAGGTATTAAGCCGCGCATTTCCCACAGCAGATGGCGGATCTCGCCTTCACCTGCTGCAAGGTAGCTTTGGCAATATGCAGGCACTTGCAAGTGCAGCAGGTATCTGCACCTTTGATGGTATTGTGCTGGATCTGGGTGTGTCCTCCTTCCAGTTGGATGAAGCTGACCGTGGTTTTTCCTTCCGTATGGAAGGCCCGCTGGATATGCGCATGGAAAAATCCGGCCCCTCAGCAGCAGATATCGTCAATAAGGCACCAGAAGCAGAGCTGGCAGATATTTTCCATTTCTATGGGGAAGAACGCCACGCGCGCCGCCTTGCGCGCGCCGTTGTGAATGCCCGTTCGGAAGCGCCTTTCCAGACTACAACACAACTGGCTGAGCTCGTGCGGTCTGTAATCCCCAAAGATCGCTCTGGCATAGATTCCGCTACACGCGCCTTTCAGGGCCTGCGTATCGCCGTAAATGATGAACTGGGCGAAATTGAACGCGGGCTTGAACAGGCGCTGGATATGCTGGCGCCGGGTGGGCGGCTGGTTGTTGTTTCCTTCCATTCACTGGAAGATCGTATCGCCAAGCGTATGGTCCAACATGCCACGGGCAAGGATAAAAGCTTTTCGCGCTATGACCCCCGTGCCGCCGGAACACCAGCGCCGCAGACGGACTTTGTAGCCCTTACGCACAAAGCCCGGCGGCCCAGCGATGCTGAATGTAGCCATAATCCTCGCGCCAGAAGTGCACGGCTGCGCGCTGTCATGAAACGTGCATCAACCCCTGCTTCCGTAAAAAAGGGCTAAGTCCATGATCCCCCGTCCATTTACATGCTGCTGTGCGGTTCTGGCGATTGCATCTGGCTTTTTCCTTTATACAAAGAAGCATCAGACCACCCTTCTCGATCAGCAGATTTCTCAGATCGTGAAGGAAACGGAGCACGTTCGCACACAAACATCCATTCTGCGCACGGAATGGGCTTTGGAAAACCAGCCTGAACGCCTTGCCCAGCTTGTGGCACAGCATGAATCTGGTTTGCAGACCATGAATCCAACGCAGTTTGTGCGTATGGCTGATTTGGAAAGCCACCTTCCTGCCGTTGCAAAAGATGCTCTGCCCCAAGCCCCGGCATTGGTTGCTGACAAATCAACCAACATTGCGCCACCACCGGTTATGACACCCCCTGCGCATACACCGGCTCCGGCTGTTGTGGCCGATGCACGCCCTGCGCACGTCACCCCACCAGCAGTCATCCATCCGGTGCGCCCTGTAGCTGCGCCTACTGTTGTGGCCGATGTGCCGCATGTTGCAGCGGAACCCACCCCGCACCCACGCGCAACATCTGTGGCCGATGCGGCATCTGTTTTGCATGCACCAGTGGCACATCATGATCACCCACATGCTGCGCCGGAACCTGTAGCTGCACCGGTACGTGTTGCGCAGGTTGCCGACCCCGCTACACCAGCCCGCCCTGCACACCATATGGCAGTTGAAACACCACGCCCACAGGTTGTTGCTTCCGCCAATGCGGATGATGATGCGCCTGTAGCTCCGGTTCGCCATAGCCTTACGCGGGCAGCATCTCCGGCTATTCGGCACGTAGCGCAGGCTTCGGATGATGATGCAGCGCCAATTCGGCATCCGCTTCCGGTTGCGGCAGCCAGTTGGCACGCCACGCGCCCTCATCGTGCATCTTCTGCACCTTCCAGCTATATGGAAGCACGCGCTACTTCCGGCTATAGCAGCGGCTCTCTGCTGAGCCGTGGTGGTGATGCGCTGCCGGCTCCGGTTCCGGTTGCTAACTGATTTTTTGTGGTTAAAGGCCTTTCTGACCTGACATGTCTGTCTCCCCCAATGACCCCGACCCAACGCGCACAGTAGGTGTTACGGGGGACGATCTGCGCGCCCGCGCACATCGGGACCAAATGCATGTAAGGCTTTTGGGTGTTGCTGGCGGTTTTTGCCTGATTTTTGCTGTTGTCGCTATCAAGCTGAGTATCGCAACAGTTATTCACCCCATGGCGCCGGAAAAGCGGCAGATTGCACCGCAGGTTCCTGAAATTCCTAAAATTGACCCCAGGGGCAGCCTTGCTGGGGATTTCTCGCTACCGCAGGTGCATCGCGCTTCTATCGTAGATCGCAATGGGCAGACCTTGGCGCTCTCCCTGCCTGTTGCGCAGGTGTATGCCAACCCGCAAGAGTTGATTGACCCCAAGGATGTTGCACACAAACTCAAATCCATCCTGAAGGATCTGGATGAGCAGGAAACCGCTGATCGCCTTTCCCGCCCCAAACAGTTTGTTTACATTGCACGCAATATTTCGCCCCAGCAGGAACTGGCCATCAATAACCTTGGCATTCCGGGTATTTATTTTGAACCGGGCGAAAGACGGCATTATCCGCTAGGCCGCATGGCCGCCCAGATTATGGGTACTGTTGATATTGATGATCACGGCGTGGCCGGGATTGAAAAATACTTCGATAAGCGCCTGCTTTCTGATCGTCGCCCCCTTCATCTGTCTTTGGATATTCGTGTTCAGTCTGCTGTGCGTGAAGAAGTGGCAAATGCCATGCAAACCTTTCAGGCCATTGGGGCCTGCGGCATTGTGATGGATGTGCGTACAGGTGAAATTATTGCCATGGTCAGCCTGCCTGACTTTGATGCCAATAATTTTGCCCATGCCACCAATGATGAACGATTTAACCGTGCCGTAACCGGCTTGTATGAGCCCGGTTCCACCTTTAAGCTACAAACAACCGCCATGGGGCTGGAAACGGGCACTATCCATATTTGGGACCGGTTTTCATCCGTACCATTGCATATCGGTCGCTTTACCATCCGCGATATGAAGAGTGACCATTTTTCTCCGTGGCTGACACTGCCCGAAGTGATGGCTTATTCTTCCAACCCGGCTGCGGCACATATTGCGTTGGATGTTGGCGGTAAAAAGCAGTCCGAATGGCTGCGTTCGATGGGTTTTTTCTCCCCCGTCCCGGTTGAACTGCCAGAAGCTGCACGCCCCTTGGTGCCGCATCAGTGGGGCATTGCCACGGTCATGACAGTCGGGTTCGGGCATGGTGTAGCTGAACCTCCATTGGCCATTGTGCGTGGCACTGCGGCCACGGTTAATGGTGGCATTCTGGTAACGCCTACCTTGCTGGACAAGGAAGACCCAGCCAATGCTACAACCAGCGCGCCGGGCATAAGCCCGCAATTTGCCAGCGGCATCCAGAACGCCGCGCTTGAACAAAGCGTGGAAGATGATACCCCAAGTAGCGCGGTGGATGCTCCTGTTACGCCTGCTGGCCCACGCATTCTTTCTGAAAAAGTATCCAGCCTTCTACGCCGCCTTCTGCGGTTGGATGTTACCCACGGCACAGGGCGTACTGCAGAATCTCCGGGATATTTTGTGGGCGGTAAAACCGGCACGGCAGAAAAGATTGGCCCACATGGTGGCTACCTGAAGCACGTGAACATTTCGGCGTTTACAGGGATCTTCCCCATGAATGCACCGCATTATGCCGTGTATGTCATGCTGGATAGCCCCAAACCTACTCCGCAAACCCATGGCTGGACAACAGCAGGCTGGAACGCGGCACCCACTGTTTCCAAAATTGTTTCACGCATTGGACCCATGCTCCAGATTTTCCCCGATACAGAGCATGCTGAGCAGATTGATGCGCAAATGGCTCTACCCATGCATCCTGCGGTGCCACGTGGCGTAAGGCCACTTGGTCCGGGGAATGATCCGGGAGACCCGCGCAAAGCCGAAGCTGAACATAAGGCTGAAAAAGAAGCACTTAAACGCGCCATGGCTGAACGCAAAAAAGCGGCTGCGGAGGTTATGGACGAATGAGCCTTTCCCTCTCCACCCTTCTTGCGGCTGCAGGGCTTCCAGCCTTACCTGAAAACCCTGAGATTTCTGCCATTACAGCGGATAGCCGACAGGTAAAACCGGGCACAATTTTTGCTGCTTTGCCGGGCGTTAAAACCGATGGCCGAACCTTTATTGCAACAGCCGTGCAAAATGGTGCGGCAGCAATTTTGGCACCTGCAGATACACAGTGGCCAACAGGTGTGTCCGCCTGCCCGCTTATTCTGACGCCCAACCCGCGCCATGCTCTGGCACTTATGGCCGCTGCTCTGGCAGGGCCTCAGCCACAGCATCTGGTGGCTATTACCGGCACAAATGGCAAAACCAGCACTGCGGATTTTATTCGCCAGATCTGGGCACTACAGGGGTTTAAAGCTGCTGCCATTGGCACACTTGGCCTGACTGGGGCGGAAAATACTTCCATTTCATTTCCCGCGCTTACAACGCCAGACCCGGTTGCCCTTGCCAATGGGCTGGCAGCACTTACCCAAGCCGGGTTTAACCATGTTGCGCTGGAAGCCTCATCCCACGGGTTGGAACAGGGGCGGTTAGATGGCCTCCGGCTTGCTGCGGCCGGCTTTACCAATCTGACGCGGGACCATCTGGATTATCATCTGACCATAGAAGCCTATCGCACAGCCAAACTGAAGCTGTTTGATACCCTTCTGCCAGAACATGCCATTGCCGCTGCCAATGCCGATATGGATGCACAAACGCTCCAAGCTATCCGTACTATTGCAGACCGCCGGAACCTGCGACTAAGGCTGGTTGGTGAACAGGGCACAACATTACGCCTTGTGGCACACAATGCCCTTCCTGCCGGGCAGGAACTGACCATTGAGCACAATGGCCATACCAGCACGGTTCTCCTCCCTATTCCGGGGCGCTTTCAGGCAGATAACGTATTGCTGGCTGTAGCTCTTGCTGCGCAGGATGATGCCGAGATTGCACGTATTCTGCCCCTTTTGCCGCAGCTTAAAGGGGTTCGGGGCCGGCTGGAACGTGCAACCGTTCTGCCAAATGGAGCCTGCGCGTATGTAGATTACGCCCACACTCCAGATGCGCTGGCACGGCTGCTGGCATCTTTGCGCCCCCACGCACGCGGCAAGTTGGTTGTTGTTCTGGGTGCCGGAGGTGATCGTGATAGTGGCAAGCGCCCTCTTATGGGTCAGGAAGCCATTAAAGGTGCAGATATTGCCATTATTACGGATGACAACCCACGCACAGAAAATCCCGCATCTATTCGTGCAGAAATAAAAGCCGGTGCCCCGCAGGCGCTGGAAATTGCAGATAGAAAACAAGCAATAGCAGAAGCTCTTTCCATGCTTAAAGCAGACGATGTACTGGTTGTGGCCGGCAAAGGCCATGAACAGGGACAGATTATAGGCAATACCATTTTACCGTTTGATGATGCCGCGGTGTTGCGCACACTGGCGGGCCATCCATGAGCCTATTGTGGACGCGGGACGAACTGGAAACCGCAACGGGTGGAACGTTTTTAGGGCATACCTCTGTTTCTGTTACCGGTATTTCCATTGATACGCGCACCCTTGCCCCCGGAGACCTGTTTATTGCCCTAAAAGGCGATAACAGTGATGGGCATGCACATATTGCCACAGCGCTCGAAAAAGGTGCTGCAGCCGTTTTGGCGCATTCAGCCGAAGGGTTCACAGACCCGCGTATTCTGCTGGTGGCAGATACCATGCAGGGCCTTCAAAAGCTGGCGCAGGCCGCACGGGCGCGTTTTAAGGGTAAAGTTGTTGCCGTAACCGGCAGTGTGGGCAAAACCACCACCAAGGAAATGCTGCGCCTTTGCTTGGCTCCTTCTGGCCTGACACATGCGGCAGAGGCTTCCTACAACAACCATTGGGGTGTGCCACTCACGCTTGCACGCCTACCGCGAGAAGCTGCTTTCTGTATCAGTGAAATTGGCATGAACCATCCGGGGGAAATTCTTCCGCTTGCCAAAATGGTGCAGCCTGATGTGGCCGTTATTACCACTATTGGTTCGGCACATTTGGGCCATATGGGCAGCTTGGACGCTATTGCAAAAGAAAAAGCTTCCATCATTACAGCTCTGCCCAAAGGCGGCATTGCCATTGTGCCGGACGATGCGCACGGCACGCAGTTTTTTACTGCAGCGGCAGAAAAAGCGCAGGCTGTTTTGTGGCCTTGTGGTGTGAACCCTCATAGCACGGCACATCTGGCCCATTTGCATACTGGTGCTGACGGTTCGCGCTTTGATGTTTCCATTCAGGGCAAAACGTTCAACGTCCATCTTCCAGCACCCGGCACGCATTTGGCACGCAATGCCGTTGCTGCATTGGCAGCCTGTGCTGCACTTGGCGCAGATGTTGCCAAGGCTGCGGATGCACTGGCAGAATTCCGCCCCGGTAAGGGCCGTGGTGCCCTCATCCAAATTGCCGGTGGGGCCATTACACTGCTGGATGAAAGCTATAATGCTTCGGCGGCTTCCATCCGGGCTGCATTGGATGTTCTGCGCCATATCCCCGCCACACGCCGTATCGCCGTTCTGGGCGATATGCGTGAGTTGGGTGAATTTTCCATTTCCGAACATCAGGCACTTGCTGCTCCTGCTGCTAGTGCTGCTGACCTCGTTTTTTGCTGCGGATCCTACATGAAAACCCTTTTTGATGCCCTTCCGCCCTCCAAACAGGGCGCATGGGCAGAAAGTGCTGCCTTACTTGCTCCTCATGTCTGCGCGGCTTTGCGCAAGGGGGATGCCGTATTGGTGAAGGGTAGTTTAGGAAGCCGCATGCGGGACGTTATTGCAGCACTCAACGCACTTCCGGCAGTGGAGTGTGCCTAATGCTGTATATGCTGATTTCTCACGCCGCGCATGATGGACACATCACAATCCTGAACCTGCTGCGTTACATCACGTTTCGCGCGGGCTGTGCGTGTATGACAGCCTTGGGCATCAGCCTGCTTCTGGGCCGCCCGCTTATCAGAACGCTGCGCCGTATCCAGCGGGAAGGCCAGCCTATTCGCGCCGTTGGCCCTGAACGCCATATTCTGGAAAAAACCGGCACACCAACAATGGGCGGTGTGTTGATCTTGATTTCTCTGGTGATCTCCATGCTGATCTGGGGAGATCTGGAAAACGGCTTTGTGTGGGCTGTTATGCTCACCACTCTGGGTTTTGGCGCCATTGGGTTTGCAGATGATTACCGCAAACTGGCACGCCGCAACACGGATGGCCTTTCCAAACGTGCCAGACTTGGTGGCGAGTTTGGTATCTCACTTCTGTGCGGGTGGTGGCTGCAATCTCTCATGCCGCCAGAACTGGCAAACCATCTGGCTTTTCCGTTTGTAAAAGACCTTCTGCTGCCACTGGGTATTCTGTACCCCGTATTTGCCATGATTGTGATTACCGGCTTTGGCAATGCGGTTAACTTTACAGATGGGCTGGATGGTCTGGCTATCGGGCCTGTTATTGTGGCTTCTTTGGTGTTTGCCATTCTTTCCTACCTGGTTGGCAACCACGTTTTTGCAGATTACCTGCAAATACACGCCGTGCCCGGCACAGGGGAACTTGCCGTATTTTGCGCTGCCCTTGTTGGCGCTGGCCTTGGGTTTTTGTGGTTTAACGCCCCTCCGGCCTCGGTATTTATGGGGGATACGGGCTCTCTCTCCCTTGGTGGGGCGCTGGGTTCTCTGGCCGTTGCCATCAAGCATGAACTGGTGCTGTGCATTGTAGGCGGCCTGTTTGTGGCAGAAACACTTTCTGTGGTTATTCAGGTGTTCTGGTATAAACGCACTGGCCGGCGTGTGTTTCTTATGGCCCCGTTCCACCACCATTTTGAGAAAAAAGGGTGGGCAGAACCCAAGATTGTCATCCGGTTCTGGATTGTTTCCATTGTTCTGGGGCTGTGTGGTCTGGCCACGCTGAAACTAAGATGAACGGCTTTTCACCCTCCCTGTTTTCCGGGCAGCGCTTTGCTGTTTTCGGCCTTGGCAAAAATGGCCTGCCAGCCGTGCTTATGCTGGCGAGCACAGGTGCCACCGTACAGGTATGGGATGATGGTGAGGGCGGACGCAAAGGGCTGGCAGATGCACTTTCCACCCTTGCCCCTGATGTTGCCGCACGTATTACGTGCAAGCCGTTTGAAAGCCTGAATGGGTTTGAAGCGCTTATTCTTTCACCCGGTATTCCGCACGTTTTACCCAAGCCGCACCCTATAGCCCTTATGGCCAAGGCCGCAGGTCTTCCCATTCTTTCCGATGCGGAAGTGCTTTATCGGGCTGTGCGTCAATCTGGCAGCAAGGCCCGTTTTGTTGGTATTACAGGCACCAACGGCAAATCCACCACCACCACTTTGCTGGCCCATATTCTGGCAGAAGCCAAACTGCCCGTAGCTGCTGGTGGCAACCTTGGGCCAGCTGCTCTGGCCCTGCCTTTGCTACCAGATAACGGCGTATATGTGCTGGAAATGTCATCCTACATGCTGGAACGGCTGGATACCCTACGCTTTGATGCCGCATGTTTGCTGAACCTGACACCAGATCATCTGGACCGTCATGCAGGGATGGATGGCTACGCCCAAGCTAAAAAACGTGTGATCACCGGCCAAACAGACACGGATCTGGCCGTTATTGGCGTGGATGATAAGTGGTGCCGCGCCATTGCCGCAGAACTGGAACACGGCCCTGCCAAATGTGAAACCATTTCCGGCACCAACCCTGCCTGTTCTTACTACGGCAAAGATGGTGCCATATGGCACCACAGCACACGCATAGCGCAAACCGGGCCTAGCCTTCTCGGTACCCACAATGCGGAAAATACTGCCGCCGCTATTGCTATCGCGCGTTTTCTGGCTGTGCCAGATGCAACCATTGCACAGGCTGTGGCCTCCTTTCCCGGTCTGCCGCATCGGCAAAAGCTTGTAGCCTCCTGCAACGGGGTGGATTTTGTGGATGACAGCAAAGCCACAAATGCAGATGCAGCCTCTCGCGCTTTGGGATGTTATGAAAAACTGGTGTGGATTGCAGGCGGCACGGCAAAAGAAGGCGGCATTGCCTCTCTTGCGCCCTATTTCCCGCATATTGCACATACATTCCTGATTGGGCGGGATGCACCGCTGCTTGCCCAAACACTAAAAGAACACAACGTGCCTTTTACAATGGCAGAAACACTAGAAAACGCCGTGCCTGCGGCTTATACGGAAGCACACCGTACGCATACGCCTGTTGTGCTGCTTTCACCCGCCTGCGCCAGCTTTGATCAGTTTTCTGGGTTTGAGGCACGTGGCCTGCGCTTTCAGGAACTGGCGGATGAGGTTTGCGCCCGGCATGCGGGCATGACAGAGCAGTGAGAGACTGATGGCCGGTTCTTCCCGCACCGATGATTCCCCGTTTGGCCGCTGGTGGCGGAATGTAGACCGGACAACTCTGATCTGCACCTTTATCCTTATTGGTTTTGGCTACATCCTTATGCTGGCCGCCAGCCCTGCTGTGGCTGTGCGTATTGGCGCATCGCGCAATATGTTCATTTTCAAACAGGTGCTGTTTCTGGGCATTGCGGGTGTTATTGTGGTGGGCATTTCCATGCTTTCCCGCAAGGCTGTTCTACGCCTTTCCATGATAGGCGGGGTGCTGATGCTGGGGGCTACAGCGCTTACCCTTGTGCATGGCATAGAAATCAAAGGGGCACGGCGCTGGATTGCCCTGCCCATGATGTCTCTCCAGCCATCTGAGTTTTTGAAGCCCTGCTTTGCAGTTGTTACGGGGTGGTTGCTGACACAGCGCCGCGTTTCACGCTACTTCCCCGGTATGCTGATTGCCTTTGCCCTGTATGGGCTGATTGTGCTTTTGCTGAAATCTCAGCCAGATATTGGCATGCTTACGGTTATTACCGCCGTGTTTCTGGTGCAGCTCTTTGTAGATGGCCTCAATCTTATACTGGTTGCATTGGGCTTTGGCGGCATGATTGCCGCGGGTATTGCCGCGTTCTTTATCTTCCCGCATGTACGTTCGCGCGTTGAACGCTTTATGCACCCCGGCGTGGGGGATCATTACCAGATTGATACCGCCCTGCGTGCCTTTGGTAATGGCGGCCTACTGGGGCGCGGCCCCGGTGAAGGCCGCGTGAAAGATCTGCTGCCAGACGCACATGCAGACTTTGTATTTGCCGTGGCGGGAGAAGAATATGGGATGGTGGTGTGCATGCTCATCATCTGCGTATTTGGCGTCATTGTGGTGCGCACCCTGCTCCGTCTGATCCGTGAAGATGATCCGTTTGTTGTTATTGCCACATCTGGCTTGGTTACAGGCTTTGGCCTGCAAGCATTTGTGAACATGGCTTCTTCCTTGCATCTTATCCCCACCAAGGGCATGACACTGCCATTCATTTCCTATGGTGGGTCTTCTGCCATGTCAGTCGCATTGGCTATTGGCATGGTGCTTGCTCTTACACGGCAACAGCAGGGGCGCCCCCTTGCTGGCAATGGTTTTGTAACCACACTCAGACAATGGCGGTCAGCATGAGTTCACGTACTATCGTCATTGCCGCAGGCGGCACTGGCGGACACTTCTTCCCGGCCGAAGCTCTGGCAGACACATTGGCAGAACGTGGCCATCACCTTGTGCTCATGACAGATGGGCGCGCTGGCAAGCGTGAAAGCGGCGTATTTGCCCGTGGCCCGCAATATGTTCTCAGCGGGGCCGGTGTAGCCGGGCGTGGGCCAATACGTGCCATTCGTGCAGGCCTCACCCTGTTGGCAAGCGCATGGAAAGCACGTTCCATTCTCCAGCAGATCAAACCTGATGTTGTTGTAGGGTTTGGGGGGTATCCTTCCGTACCGCCTTTGCTAGGTGCGCGGCTAATCGGCCGTAAGCATCCTGCCCTGATTATTCATGAAGGCAATGCCGTATTGGGCAAAGCCAACGCGGTGCTTTCCCGCTTTGCGGATGTTATTGCCACGTCTTTCCCCTCTGTTGCCAAACTGCCCATTGGTGCGCGTACCGTGTTTACGGGTATGCCCGTGCGCCCCGCTATTGCCGCCCTTGCGGGTGAAGGATGGGTGCCACCAACTGATCATATCAATCTGCTGGTATGGGGTGGGTCTCTGGGGGCGCGCATTTTCTCTCAGGTTGTGCCTGCGGCTATAGCCAAACTGCCAGAGGGCTTGCGCCAGCGTATCCGTATTACGCAACAGGCGCGGCAGGATGATCTGGATGCCGTGCGTACTACCTATGCTGAAATGGGTGTGCAGGCACGCGTTGAATCCTTCCTGCAGGATGTGCCCGAACTTCTGGCCTCCGCCCATCTGGTTATTGGCCGCGCTGGCGGATCTTCCGTGGCAGAAATTACAACGGCGGGCCGTCCGTCCATTCTGGTGCCTTTGCCCATTGCCGCCAGCGATGAGCAGACAGAAAACGCCCGCGCCATTACAAATGCTGGAGCAGGCTGGATGATCCGCCAGCCAGACTTCACCTCTGCGGCTCTTGCCAGCCGCCTGAATGATCTTTTCACCGCGCCGGATGAACTGGCACAGGCAGCCCAAGCCGCTGCCACGCTTGCCCGCCCGGATGCAGCCCTCCGCCTGGCCGATATAGTAGAAGAATGCTTCACTCCTTCCCCTGCACCCGCCCATCCGACGACCTCCAGCGAGACGGAGACACGCGCATGAGAGCCCTCCCCCTTTCCATCGGAACCATCCATTTTGTCGGCATTGGCGGCATTGGCATGTCCGGCATTGCGGAGGTGCTGTGCCTGTTGGGCTATTCTGTTCAAGGGTCGGATATTGCAGAAAATGCTAATGTAAAACGCCTGCGGGCTGCGGGTATTCCCGTAACCATTGGCCATAAGGCCGAAAATCTGGGTGATGCACAGGTAGTGGTCATTTCCACCGCCGTGAAGCGCGATAACCCGGAAGTTGTAGCCGCACGCGCCAAACTGATTCCGGTTGTGCGCCGTGCAGAAATGCTGGCCGAACTCATGCGCCTGCGTTGGTCTGTTGCTGTGGGCGGCACACATGGCAAAACCACCACCACCAGCCTTGTGGCTGCGGTGCTGGAAGCCGCCAAGCTGGACCCAACCGTGATTAACGGCGGTATTATTGAAGCCTACGGCACCAATACCCGCATGGGTAAAGGGGATTGGATGGTGGTTGAAGCAGATGAGAGCGATGGCTCCTTCCTGCGCCTGCCTTCCGTGATTTCCGTTGTCACCAACATGGACCCGGAACATCTGGACCACTGGGGCTCCCCCGAAGCCATGGAAGCTGCTTACGACCAGTTTGTTTCCAACGTGCCATTTTACGGGTTTGCCGTGCTGTGTATTGATCACCCAGCCGTGCAGCAGATGATCCCTCGCCTGTCTGACCACCGGATTGTCACCTATGGGTTCTCCCCACAGGCTGATGTGCGCGCAGAAAAACTGATTACCGACAAGTTGGGCGCCACGTTTGAAGTCACGCTGACAGACCGTGTGAGCCGCCGCACCCGCAAGGCTGGCCCCTTCCGCCTGCCCATGCTGGGTTCTCACAACGTGCAGAACGCTCTGGCTGCCATTGCCGTAGCAACGGAAATGGACATCAGCGATGATGTTATTCGTTCCGGTCTGGCCAGCTTCCGTGGTGTCAAACGCCGTTTTACCCGCACGGGGGAAGCCGGTGGCATTACGGTGATTGATGATTACGGCCACCATCCCGTTGAAATTGCAGCTGTGCTCAAAGCAGCCCGACAAGCTGGTGCTAACCACGTTATTGCCGTTATGCAGCCGCACCGTTATTCGCGCCTGAAAATCCTGTTCTCAGATTTCTGCGCCTGCATGAATGATGCAGATACCGTGATTGTGTCTGATGTGTATGCCGCGGGTGAAGACCCATTGCCCGATGCCAGCCGTGACAAGCTGATTGAAGGCCTGCGTGAACGTGGCCACCGCTCTGTTGTGCCACTTTCCAGCCCGGACCATCTGGCAGAAATGATCAACGCCATTGCCAAGCCGGGTGATTACGTTGTGTGTCTTGGTGCAGGCACCATTACCAACTGGGCACAGGCTCTGCCTGCACAGCTTGCCGCCCTGCAGGCTGAAGATAAGGGTGGCAACGCGGCATGAACAATCCGGCCTCCATGCAGGATATGGTCAAGCACGCCTTTGCCAATATGCGCGGAAGGCTGACACCACAGGCACCTCTTGGCCCGCGCACATGGTTTCGGGCTGGTGGGGCAGCGGAATGGCTGTTTCAACCTGCTGATGCCGAAGATCTGGCTGGTATTCTGCAACGCCTCTCCCCCGAATTGCCCATAACGGCTTTGGGGGCTTGCTCTAACGTCATCATCCGTGATGGTGGATTGGAAGGCGTTGTTGTCCGTATGGCCCGTGGCTTTGCAGACATTACGGTAGAAGCTGATGGCATTATAGCAGGCAGTGCGTGCCTGGATGCCACAGTGGCCGAGCATGCTGCACAGGCCGGGCTTTCCGGGCTGGAATTTCTGGCTGGCATTCCCGGCTCTATCGGCGGTGCCGTGCGCATGAACGCAGGTGCTTATGGATCAGACATTGCCAATGTTCTGGACTGGGCCGAGATTATTACTCGTGATGGCAGCCTAATCCGGCTGGATAATGCTGCCCTGCGGTTTGGATATCGTCGTTCCGGCCTGCCGGAAGGTGCATTTGTTATTCGTGCGCGTTTACGTGGCACACCTGCAAACCCACAGGATGTTGCCAACCGTATTGCAGAAGTACGCGCTGCGCGTGAGCTTTCTCAACCCGTACGCGCACGCACGGGTGGCTCCACTTTCCGCAACCCGGATGCAGAAACATCTTCGCGCAAAGCGTGGGAACTGATTGACGCCGCAGGGTGCCGCGGGCTGCGCCGCGGAGATGCACAGGTAAGCGAAAAACACTGCAATTTCCTTATCAATCTGGGCAATGCCACTGCGGCTGATCTGGAAGGTTTGGGGGAAGACGTGCGCACACGTGTTGCCCAGAACTCCGGCGTTTCCCTGCATTGGGAAATCAAGCGACTAGGTAAAACGGAGGCATCTTCCCAATGAATGCACCAAAACGCGTAACCGTGCTGATGGGTGGCATGTCTTCCGAACGGGTAGTCAGCCTTTCATCCGGCCAAGGTGTAGCAGAAGCTCTGCGCAGCAAAGGGTATGATGTTTGCACGCTGGATGCCCAAGCAGATTTGGCTGCATTGGTTGAAACACTGAACACCCAAAAACCGGATGTGGTGTTTAACGCCCTGCATGGTCGTTTTGGTGAGGATGGCTGTATTCAAGGCATTCTGGACTGGATGGGTATTCCCTACACCCATTCGGGCATTCGGGCCTCTGCTACGGCCATGGATAAAGCCGCTGCCCGTGCCATTTTCCAAACAGCCGGGCTGCCCGTGGCAGAAGGCATGGTGGTGGATATTGCCACCCTTGCCAATGCAGACCCCCTACCCACACCTTATGTGGTGAAGCCGCTTAATGAAGGCTCATCCGTTGGGGTTTCCATTGTACGTGCCGGCTCCAACACGCGTGCTGATATTGTTAAAAACTGGACTTACGGTCCGCAGGCTCTTGTAGAAGCCTTTATTCCCGGCCGGGAAATTACCGTAGGGGTAATGGGTGATCGTGCCCTTACCATTACGGATATCACCCCTACCGGCACTGGGCATGATTTTTACGACTATGATTCCAAATATCAGGTCGGCGGTTCCGCCCATGTTCTGCCTGCACAAATTGATGCCGCCAGTGCTAAGCTGGCATTGGAAGTTGCCGTAAAAGCGCATCAGGCTTTGGGTTGTTCTGGCGCATCGCGCTCTGATTTCCGGTTGGATGACACCAACCCGGACCAGCCGCATCTTGTTCTGCTAGAGGTCAACACGCAGCCGGGTATGACAGCCACATCCCTGTTGCCCGAACAGGCTGCCTATTGTGGTATCAGCTATCCAGAACTTTGCGCGTGGCTGGTTGAGCAGGCTACCTGCCGACAATGAGAGCACCTCCATCTCCTGCTAACAGGCCCTCCCGCATCGGGCTTTTTCTCAGGCGGCAAAAACGCCTGCTGCGCCCCATAGCCGGGCTGCTGTTTCTTGCAGCACTAGGTGGTGCCGGATATGTCAGCCTGAAAATCCCTGCCGTGCAGGAGCAGTTGGCTCCTTTGCGGGATAAGTTGCTGGGCACCTCTACCCTGCGCGTCACCAGCATTCATATTGATGGCGCACAGCTCACAAGTGAGCAAAGCGTTCGTGATGCGTTGGGTGTGGAAGTTGGAGATCCCGTGCTGGACTTTAGTGTTTCCGATGCACGGCAAAAGCTGGATACCCTGCCGTTTGTTGACCACGTCACCATAGAACGCCATCTCTCTGGCGAAATTGACGTACATATTACAGAGCGCCTGCCTTATGCTGTGTGGCAGCATCAAGGGCATTTTGAACTGATAGACAAGCAAGGCAACCGCGTGCCAGACCAAGGCATGACGGGTAAGGATGCTGAAGCCTTTACCAAATTGCCATTGGTGGTAGGTGATGGCGCAAACACATCGGCAGCCAGCCTGATTGATATTCTAGCCCAAGAGCCAGACGTTAAAGCCCATGTTACGGCTGCTGTGCGTGTAAGCGACAGACGCTGGAATCTGACATTACGCGATGGCGCAACTGTGCTGCTACCTGAAGGCGAGGAAGCACCAGCCATTCACAGGCTGGCAAAAATCAACACCACAACACGGCTGCTGGATCGGCCTGTGCTGCTGATAGATATGCGTCTGCCAGACCGATTGACCATCAAGGAAAAACCGCCTGCAGTTCCACCTCCATCGGATGCAGGAAATACCACACAAGATGCTTCAGCCCCTGCTCCGCACAAGGCTGACACGCCCAAACCGGCCTCGCATCCTGTGCATCCTGCGTCTAAAGAAGCAAAAAAAGATAACCCGGAGGAAAACCCAGATGAGTGACCCCACGCGTTCACCCGCTTCCTCTGGCTTCAGTCTTTCTGATCGGCTGCATAAAAAGCGCACAACAGCAGCAAGCGGCTCTTCCTTGCTGATGAGTGGCGGGGAAAGTTCCCTCCCCTTGCCACCTAGTGAGAAAAACAAGCGGCCACATACATGGCGCAATGGCTACACGGCTGTTCTGGATATTGGTTCTACCAAAATTACCTGCCTGATTGGCAAAGGTGAGCCTAACGGCAATTTGCGTGTGGTGGGTTACGGATGGCGGCGTTCTGCCGGTGTGCGCAATGGCGCCATTACGGAATTACAGGAAGCAGAAGCAGCTATTCGGACCACCGTTGCACAAGCCGAAACCATGGCTGAACGCTCCATTGACAAGGTGGTGGTAAACCTTTCATGCGGGCACCCGGCCAGCCGTCTGTTTAACGTGCGCTGGCCGATTGGTGGCCGCGTGGTTACGGAAGCTGATATCCGGCGCGTAGTCACGGAAGGTCGTATCCAGGCCACCGTTCAGGGGCGTGAAGTGATTCATACCCTGCCCATAGATTTTACCGTGGATGACACAGAGGGTGTTTCAGACCCGCGGGGGCATCTGTGCGAAACACTGAAGGCACGCCTACATATTATAGATGCGGCCACAACAGCCCTGATGAATCTGGAAACCGTACTCAGCCGTGCGGAACTGAAAATGGAAGCCTTGGTTTCCTCCCCCCTTGCATCTGGCCTTTCCGTGCTGGATGCAGATGAGCGAGACCTCGGCACCACCGTAGTGGATATGGGCGGTGGCACGACGTCTCTGGCTGTATTTGGTGAAGGGCAAATCCTGCATACCGCGCAAATTGGTGTGGGCGGGCTGCATGTTACGCGTGATATTGCACGTGGGCTCAGCACCTCTTTGGAAAATGCCGAACGCTTAAAAACCTTTTACGGCAGTGCCGATCTGGCATCCGATGTAGAAGACGAAGTTCTCACCGTTGAACTTCTGGGCAACGATGTGCCGCACTTTGAGCAGGTTTCTCGCGCACAGCTTGGCCATATCATTCGCCCACGCGTGGAAGAAACGCTGGAACTGGTGCGCGAAAAACTGGATGGCGCCGGCCTTGGCACTGCAGCCAGTGGGCGCATTGTTTTAACGGGTGGTGCATCCCTGCTAGATGGCATTCGCCCCATGGCAGAGCGCATACTTGGCATGCCGGTAAGTTCTGGACGCCCTTCTGGGGCCGGTTTTACGCGCTCTGTACGCCTCGGCCGCCCCAAGCATATTGTTGGTTTGCCTGAAAATACTGCCGCTGCCGCAGGCTTTGCAACTGCTGCCGGGTTGCTGTGTTGGGCAGCCAGCGCAGAACGTCCTTTTGGAGACGTAGAGTTTCGGGAAGCAGCCCCTACCGGTTTTTTACAAAAACTCGTCGCTTTTATTCGAGAGAGGGTTTGATTTAGCTAACAAATTCTTGGTAATCTGAACGTAATCTTATTTCTCTAAGCATATACCGGTAAGCTGCAGCCGTTCGGGAGACACACATGACACTCAACCTGACCGTTCCACCCCAAACACATGCTGATTTTTCCCCAAAAATCACAGTCATTGGTGTTGGCGGTGGGGGAACGAACGCAGTTGACAACATGATTGCGTCCAACCTGCAGGGTGTTGATTTTGTTGTTGCCAACACAGATGCCCAGAGCCTTGAAAAAAGTCTGGCAGATAGCCGAATCCAGCTTGGCCCACATCTCACCCACGGTTTGGGTGCCGGTGCAAAGCCAGAAGTAGGCCGCGCGGCGGCAGAAGAAGCTGCAGATGAAATTGCCCGGTATCTGGATGGCGCTCACATGGTTTTTATCACCACCGGCATGGGTGGTGGCACGGGCACAGGGGCAGCCCCTGTTATTGCCCGCATGGCGCGTGAGCGGAATATTCTGACCATCGGCGTTGTCAGTAAGCCTTTTGCTTACGAAGGCAAACGCCGCGGGCGCGTTGCTGATGAAGGTATCAAGGAACTTCAGCAGTATGTTGATACGCTGATTGTTATTCCCAACCAGAACCTTTTCCGTATTGCCAACGAACGCACCACCCTGCGCGAAGCCTATCAACTGGCTGACCAAGTGCTCAACATGGGCGTGCGCGGCGTAACCGATCTGATGATGGACCGCGGTTACGTTAACCTGGATTTTGCCGATATTCGCAGCGTTATGGCTGAAATGGGCAAAGCCATGATGGGCACAGGTGAAGGCGAAGGTGAGAACCGCGCCGTAGAAGCTGCCGAAGCTGCCATTTCCAACCCGCTGCTGGAAGACACCTGCATGTCTACCGCAAAGGGCCTGCTGGTGAACGTAACCGGTGGTGAAGACATGACCTTCTTTGAAGCCGAAGAAGCGTTTAACCGTGTTTGCCGCGAAGTGCCTGAAGATGCGAACATGATCTTCGGTACTGTTATTGATGAAAAGATGAGCGGCCGTATCCGGGTATCCGTGGTTGCCACGGGCATTGATATGCCTTCCGATTCGGCAGATCGCCCGCATCTGGTTGCTGTTGAAGGTGAAGCTCAGGCAGAACAGCCGCAAGCTGCTGTTGGTGGTGCCGCTGCACCCGCGCCGGCAGCTACTCCTGTTCCGCCCACAACTACGCAGGCTGCTCCTACCGCACAGGCTACTGCTGCACCGCAACATGCTCAGGTTTTTCAGCCTGCCGGTGCCAATAATGTTTCTGCACCACCTGCACATACGGTGCCGGTGCAGGCTGCTCCGGCTGCCGCGCCTAGCCAGCCCCAGCAACTGCGCCCGGCTGTATCCCCCCGCGCCGGCTTGTTTACAGAAACACCACGCCAGCCTTCCGCAGCACCTCAGCAGCAGGAAGCCCCTGCTCATCGTAGCCTGTTTGGCCGTGTAACCGGCGCGTTCCGTCGTAATGCTGCTGATGCAGCACGGCAGGAACCAAACGCTCAGCCTCGCCCGACCATCAGCCAAGCTGATCAGGGTTCTGGCCTGCGTTCTGGTGAAGGAGATTCCGGTCTGGAAATTCCGACCTTCCTGCGCCGTTAATTTTTTACACTTTACTCTATAAATGCGTCGCCTTTCACGAGGCGGCGCATTTTTTATGTAATAGATGGCAATAATCGTTGACTGGCTTCAACCAGAAACAAGCTTTAGCGTTGTTTTAACTTTCTATCTACGCAAGCATAGGATGCCCAGATAATGGACGGTCTGCTAAGGGAGCCACTCCTGTATTCCGATATTGTAGAAAGCCCAGCATCTTTTATGCGTTCTGTAAGGAAAGCCCCGTCTGCTTTGCAGCATACGCTGCGTCATGCCATTTCGTGCACCGGCACTGGGTTGCATACAGGGCAATCCATCCGCATGAGCTTACATCCTGCACCTGCCGGACATGGGATTGTATTCCAGCGCACAGATCTCCCCAATGCGGCCCTCATTGCAGCACGATATGACAATGTTTTGGAAACACGCCTGAGCACCGTTTTGGGTGAAGCTCAACACCCAGAAAACCGGGTGGCTACGGTTGAACATCTTATGGCAGCCCTGAATGGCTGCGGCGTAGATAATGCACTCATTCTGATTGACGGCCCAGAAACTCCAGTTTTTGATGGGTCTGCCGCTGATTTTGTATTTCTGCTGGATTGTGCCGGGCGGAAAGCACAGGATGCCCCGCGTCGTTTTATTGAAGTCTGCAAACCCATTCGCATTTGCCACAATGATTCATGGGCCGAACTGCACCCTACCGCAGGCCACCATCTCTATCTTTCCCTAAGCATTGATTTTCCGGCAAAAGCCATTGGCCAGCAAAGCTATAGTGCAGAACTTACACCGTGGTCTTTCCGGCACGAGCTGGCAAACAGCCGCACCTTTACCCTTAAAGCAGAAATTGAAGCTCTTCACCGTGCCGGGCTGGCACGCGGTGGCTCACTCAACAATGCCATTGTGGTAGATGATGACCATATTCTGAATCCCTCAGGCCTTCGCAAACCGGACGAGTTTATCCGTCATAAGGTTATGGATGCAGTGGGAGATCTTTACCTTGCTGGCGGTGTGTTGTTGGGAGAGTTCCGCGGCCACAGATCTGGCCATGCCTTGAACAATCAGGTGCTGCGCGCTCTTTTTGCAGACCAGAATGCGTGGCGTGATATCACCACATCCCTACCCGCAGCGTCTGCCGCCTGATGCCTTTTTGGCGCAATAACGAATCAATAGCTGTTTCATTGCTTTTCTTGCGCAGTGGGCATGCTATAAGATGCCGTCTCTAAATGAAGAGCCGGTATGTCTGATATTTGCATTAAACCACAGTTGCTTCGCCACGTTCTGCCCCGCGTGCTTTCAGTTGCCCTGCTGACGAGCTTGGCAGGCTGTGGCTTGTTTAATGAAAACAAGAAGCTTCCGCCGGCTCCCAAAATTGCTGCGCCTGAAACGCTTTACAATAACGGCATTGATGCCCTGCGTACCAGGCGCTATGCCCTTGCGGCTTCAGAGTTTGAAACGCTGCAGCAGAATTACCCCTATTCTGGTTACATTGCGAATGCCCAGCTTATGGAAGGCTATGCGTATTACCTGAAAGGGAAATACCCTGAAGCCGTGCAGCAGCTTAACCGCTTTATTAGCCTACACCCCACCAGTTCAGATTCAGCTTACGCTTATTACCTGCGCGCACTGTGCTTTTATGAGCAGATTGCAGACGTCCAGCGCGATCAGCAGGGCACGGCTGAATCCATGGATGCGCTGGAAGAAGTGGTTACACGCTTTCCACAATCCAAATACGCACGTGATGCGCAGCTGAAAATTGATCTTTGCCGAGACCATCTGGCCGGTAAGGAAATGCTGGTTGGCCGCTATTATCAGCGCGAGAAAAACTACGAAGGTGCCATCAACCGCTACCAACGTGTGGTGCAGGATTTCCAGACCACCAACCACGTGCCCGAAGCTTTGGAACGTATGGTGGAAGTGTATCTGGATCTGGGCCTAACAGATCAGGCACGTAAATCTGCCATTGTGCTGGGGTATAACTATCCCGGTAGCAAATGGTATCGGTATGCCTATGATAACCTGCACCGTTATCATTTGCTGACAGATAAGTTCCCCATTCCCGGTAAAGTTGTTTCTGCATCCGACATGCCAAAAGATGCAGAACCCGGAACGGCTGGCGCCAAAAAAGGTACGGCCATGGAACCAGATGCTCTGGCAACAGATACGCGGAATGAAAACACGCAGCCGCAGGCCATGCCTATCAAGGCAGCACCTGTTACGCCTGTAAAAGCCGAACCTACAGCTCCGGCGGATTCTGCAGGCTCACCTCCAAAATAAAGAACACATAGAGAACATTTTTCTGGCGGCTTGTGCCTGAAATGAGTATTGTGCGTTTGCCGCCCCATGCGGGCGGGGCAAGCAGGAAGCTATTGGCTTTTGTGTTTTGCCGTCTTTCCTGTCATTTGGGCGCAAGCCCGGAAAACCGGATGCCATTATGCTAACAAGCCTTTCCATCAGGGACGTTGTTCTGATTGAAACGCTCGATCTCTCACTCCATGCAGGGTTTACTGCACTTACGGGGGAAACCGGGGCGGGCAAATCCATTCTGCTAGACAGTTTGGGCCTTGCTATGGGTGATCGCGCCAGTGCCGGCCTAGTGCGTGCCGGTGCGCCAGAAGCGCGCGTAACCGCCAGTTTTGATGTTTCTGCTTCACACGAGGCATTCGGAATCCTGCAAGAGCAGGACATTCCCGCAGAAGTGCAAGAGCCTTTGGTCCTCCGCCGCGTCATCTCCAAGGAAGGCCGCTCCCGTGCATGGATCAATGATCAGCCTGTTGGCATCACACTTTTGCGGCGCGTGGCGGCCACCCTTATTGAAATTCAAGGCCAGCATGAGCAAATGGGGCTGGCCGATTCCAGCACGCATCGCGGGCTGCTTGATGCATACGGCGTTAAACCTTCCCTTTTAAATAGTGTTGCCGGTGCATTTGACCGCTGGCAAACCCTGCGTTCAGAGCTTGCCAATGCGCATCGCGCATTAGAGGAAGCCGCACGAGAAGAAGAATGGCTGCGCCACACGGTTGATGAACTCACTGCCCTTGCCCCACAACCGGGTGAGGAAGAAGAACTGGCCCAGCAGCGCCACGCTTTACAGCAAGCTGAACGGCGCGGAGAAGCCGTAGCCGCAGCCCTTTCTGAACTCACCCCCAGAGACAGAAGATCCCCCGGCCCTGCCGCCGCTTTACGCGGGGCAACCCGCGCCTTGCTGCGCCTTGTGCCAACAAATGCTTCTGCTGCTGCCCCATCATCGGCAGAAGCAGAGCCTCTGGAAGCCCGCACGACAGAGGCCCTCACGGCTTTGGAAAATGCCGAAAATGCCTTGGCAGAAGCCGAAAACCTGCTCTCCCGTCTGGCAGCAGATACGGAAGCTAACCCTCGGCTGCTGGAAGATACAGAAGAGCGCCTGTTTGCCCTGCGCACCGTGGCACGCAAACATTCCATTGCCGTAGATGATCTGGCAGATCTGCTTACCCGCCTGGCTGGCCGCCTGACGGCGCTGGAAAACGGCACCGCAGCGCTGGAATCTCTTAAAGTGGCCACAGAAGAAGCGCGCGTAACATATATTCAAAAAGCCGAAACCCTGCACGAAGCCCGCACCAAGGCTGCCCGCAAAATGGAGCAGGCTGTTACAGCGGAATTAAAGCCTATCAAACTGGAAAAAGCGCGCTTTCTGGTGGATATCAAAGTGCTTCCTGCTGAACAGTGGAGCCGACAGGGTATGGAGCAGGTGATCTTTCTGATCGCGGCCAACCCCGGCCAACCCGCAGGACCTTTGGCAAAGGTTGCTTCTGGTGGTGAACTCTCCCGCCTTATGCTGGCACTTAAACTGGTGCTGGCAGGGCAGTCTGGTATCGGCACGCTGATTTTTGATGAAATTGACGCAGGCGTTGGTGGCGCAACAGCCGCCGCCATTGGTGAACGTTTGCATCGGCTTGCACAAAATGTGCAGGTTCTGGCTGTTACCCATAGTCCACAAGTGGCCGCCAGCGCAGATGCGCACCTGCGTATTGGCAAACTTACCCGCAACGGCCAGACCGTAACACACGCCACCCCGCTTACAGACACAGAGCGTAATGAGGAAATTGCGCGTATGCTGGCAGGTGATACAGTAACCGATGCCGCCCGCGCCGCCGCCGCCAGCCTGCTTGGACATGAGAATAATGCCTGAAACTGCCCTTCTTCCCGCCGACATGACACCCCAACAAGCACGGGAAGAACTGGAACGCCTTGCTGCCGAAATTGCCCACCACAATGCGGCCTATTATCGGCACGATGCTCCAGAAATCAGTGATGCAGAATATGATGCCCTGCGCCGGCGGTATGATGCCATTGTAGCCCAGTACCCAGAGGCCGAACCAAAAAACAGCGCAGCCCAAGCCGTAGGTGCCGCACCGGATACAGCGTTTGGCAAGCACATCCACCTTGTGCCCATGCTTTCACTAGACAACGTGTTTGACCGGGAAGATTTTGAAGGCTTTATCAGCCGCGCCACCCGCTTTTTGGGGCTGGATCAAGAAGCAACGGAACAACTGATCTTTGTAGGTGAACCCAAAATTGATGGTCTTTCCATCAGCCTGACCTACGAAAAAGGTCGTTTTGTGCGTGGCACCACCCGTGGGGATGGCACTGAGGGGGAAGACGTTACCGCCAATTTGCGTACGCTGAAGGATTTGCCGTTACGTCTTTCCGGCTCCTATCCCGATCTGATCGAAATTCGTGGTGAGGTTTTCCTTTCCAAAAAACACTTTCTGGAACTCAACGCAGCGCAGGAAGCAGTAAACAAGCGGTTGTTCGCCAACCCACGCAACGCAGCTGCAGGTTCCCTGCGACAGCTAGACCCCAAAATTACGGCGCAACGCCCGCTATCCTTGTTTGCCTATGCGCTTGGCTTTTGCTCAGAAAAAATCAGCCGCAGCCATTGGGCATATCTGGAACAACTCAAAGCATGGGGTTTTCCGGTTAATCCGCTTTCCCGCCAGATTAAAGGCGTGGAAGATGCCGAGGCCTTTTTTGCGGAAGTCAGCCAGAGCCGGGCTGAACTTGCCTACGATATTGATGGCGTTGTTTACAAAATTGATGATTTGGCCCTGCAGGAACGCTTGGGTTTTGCTGGCCGCGCGCCACGTTGGGCCATTGCGTGGAAGTTTCCGGCGGAACAGGCCATCACACGCCTGAAAGAGATAGAAATTCAGGTTGGCCGCACAGGCGCTCTCACTCCCGTTGCGCATTTAGAACCCGTAAATGTTGGCGGCGTGCTGGTTATGCGCGCCACCTTGCATAACGAAGATGAAATTGCGCGCAAGGATGTCCGCCCCGGTGATATGGTTTTCATCCAGCGTGCGGGGGATGTTATCCCGCAAGTGTTGGGTGTTGCACCTTCTTCAGATGCCACGCCTCGGCAGGCACCGTATCACTTCCCCGATCACTGCCCTGTTTGTGGGGCAGCGGCTATTCGGCCAGAAGGAGAAGCTGTGCGCCGTTGCACGGGGGGGCTCACCTGCCCTGCGCAGGTTGTAGAACGGCTTATCCACTTTGTTTCCCGCCAAGCGTTTGACATTGAAGGCTTGGGAGACCGCAGCATTCGTGAATTTCATGATATCGGCCTGATTTTAACCCCGGGCGATATTTTCCGTCTGCATGAACACGCGGCAGACATAGAAAAGCGCGATGGATGGGGCGAGCAATCAGTGCAAAAGCTGTTGCAAGCTATAGAGAGCCGCCGCACCATTTCCCTTTCTCGCTTTATTTATGCGCTGGGCATCCGCCGCATTGGCGCCAGCAATGCCCGCCTGCTGGCACGCCATTACGGCACGTATGAAAACTGGTTTAGCCAAATGCAGGCTGCCGCCATTATCGGGTCTGATGCTCGGCTGGAACTGGGCTCCATTACCGGCATAGGCACAGCCACGGCGGAAGATCTGGTGGCCTTTGTGGCAGAAGAACATAACCTGCAAACATTGGCAGATTTGCGCGCCAACTTAACCATAACGGAAGAAACTGCGGCATCCGAAGGCGCATTGGCTGGCAAAACCATTGTGTTTACCGGCACCCTGCACACCATGACACGGCCAGAAGCCAAAGCAACGGCAGAACGGATGGGCGCCAAGGTTTCAGATTCTGTATCCAAAAAGACAGATCTGGTTGTTCTGGGGGAAAAAGCTGGCTCGAAAGCTAAAAAGGCTGTGGAACTTGGCCTCCAGACCATGGATGAGGCTGAATGGAACGCTTTTTGCTCTGAGCAGGAATAACAGGGCGTTGCACACGTTTTTTTGTATTCTGATACAAAAGAGAGATTGCCCACCCAGCAAAACTGCGCCATGCTACCTTCCAACGAAGGGATGGATTACCAAAGTCGTCCAAAACCAAGAATAAAAATAGCACGCAGGCCAGCCTATCGCCCCGTTATCTCCTTTTCCTCCCCTCGGTCGGGGCTTTTGGCTTTACTGTATGCAGGAATGAAGTGAACGGCACATGACCAAGTGGATCTACAGTTTCGGCGCAGGCCAGAGCGAAGGCAACGCCGGGATGCGCAATCTCCTCGGCGGTAAGGGAGCCAATCTGGCAGAAATGGCCAATATCGGCCTGCCCGTCCCCCCCGGATTTACCATTACCACTGAAGTCTGCACGGCGTTCTACGAAAACGGACGGAAATACCCGGCTGAGCTGGAATCCCAGCTTGAAGAAGCTATGGGTCTGGTTGAAAAAGCCATGGGCCTGCGCTTTGGCGATGCCAATGCCCCCCTGCTTGTTTCTGTCCGTTCTGGCGCACGTGTTTCCATGCCCGGCATGATGGATACAGTTCTCAATCTGGGGCTGAATGACAGCACCGTTGAAGGGCTTGTAAAATCATCCGGTGATGCCCGGTTTGCATGGGATAGCTACCGCCGCTTCATTCAGATGTACGGCTCTGTTGTGCTGGGTGTTGCCCACCACCGCTTTGAAGATCTGCTTGAGCAGATCAAGCGTGCCATCGGCAAAGATGACGATACGTCTCTGAGCGCTGAAGAATGGCAGGAAGTCGTTAAAGGCTACAAACAGATTGTTCTGCAGGAAACCGGCACCGCCTTTCCTGAAAGCCCGAAGGAACAGCTTTGGGGCGCCATTGGAGCCGTGTTTGGCTCATGGATGAACCCACGCGCCAACACCTACCGCAAGCTGCATGATATTCCGGCAAGCTGGGGCACGGCTGTTAACGTGCAGTCCATGGTGTTCGGCAACATGGGTGATGATTGTGCCACCGGTGTCTGCTTCACGCGTGATCCTTCCACCGGTGAAAACATTTTCTACGGTGAATACCTGATTAACGCGCAGGGTGAAGACGTTGTGGCCGGTATCCGCACACCACAGCCCATGGCTGCATCCCGTGCGGCTGAAGGCCAGGTGCCTATGGAAAAGGCCCTACCCAACGCGTATCAGGAACTGCTGAAAGTGCGCGATCTGCTGGAACGCCACTACCGCGATATGCAGGACATTGAGTTCACGGTGCAGGCCAACAAGCTGTACCTGCTCCAGACTCGTTCGGGCAAACGCACAGCCGCCGCCGCTCTGCGCATTGCCATTGATATGGCCAAGGAAAACCTGATCACACAGGAAGAAGCCGTTAACCGCGTGCCGCCTGCATCTCTTGATCAGCTCCTGCACCCTGTGCTGGACCCCAAGGCAGAACGTCAGCTTCTACCCCGCGGCCTTCCCGCTTCTCCGGGGGCGGCAACAGGCGTGATCGCGTTCTCTGCCGAGGACGTGGAAGACCGTGCTGCCAAAGGTGAAGATGTTATTCTGGTGCGAGTTGAAACCTCTCCAGAAGACGTGCACGGCATGCACGCTGCTCGCGGTGTGCTGACAACACGCGGCGGCATGACATCCCACGCAGCCGTGGTGGCCCGTGGCATGGGCCGCGTGTGCGTAGCCGGTGCTGGCAGCATTACTGTGGATTACAAAGCCCAGACCATGACAGTGGATGGTCATACGCTCAAAGCAGGTGACTGGCTAACGCTGGATGGCGGCACGGGTGCTGTTTACAAAGGCCGTGTTCCCACCATTCCGCCAACACTCTCTGGTGACTTTGCAACCCTTATGGGGTGGGCCGATTCCATCCGTCGCCTTGGTGTGCGCGCCAATGCTGAAACACCAGAAGATGCGGCAACAGCCCGTCGTTTTGGGGCTGAAGGTATTGGTCTGTGCCGCACAGAGCACATGTTCTTTGGCCCGGATCGGATTGGCCATGTGCGCCAGATGATCATGGCGGATGACAAAGCCACACGCGCCAAGGCCATTAACGCGCTTCTGCCCTTCCAGCGGAGTGACTTTACAGAACTGTTCCGCATTATGGCGGGGCTGCCTGTTACCATTCGTCTGCTTGATCCGCCGCTGCACGAATTCCTGCCGCATGGTGAAGCAGAGCTGGAAGAAGTTGCCAAAGCGCTTGGGCAGGATGTTGAAACCCTGCGGGCCCGCCGTTCTGCGCTATCTGAAGCCAACCCAATGCTGGGCCACCGTGGCTGCCGTCTGGGTATTACATACCCCGAAATCTACGCCATGCAGGTACGTGCCATTGCAGAAGCGGCTCTTGATATCGCTAAGGAAACAGGCAAGCCTGTTGCCCCGGAAATCATGATTCCGCTGATTGGCACAAAAGCTGAGCTGGATCTGGTGCGTAAAACCTGTGAAACCGCCATTGCTGACGTTCTTGCTGAACGCAAAGCTGAGCTGTCTTACAAGATCGGCACCATGATTGAGCTGCCACGCGCAGCCATTACGGCAGACCAGATTGCACAGAGTGCAGACTTCTTCTCCTTCGGCACAAACGATCTGACACAGACCACCCTTGGCCTTTCCCGCGATGATGCTGGCTCCTTCCTGCCAGAATACGTGGAAAAAGGGTTGCTGCCGCAGGATCCGTTTGTTTCGATTGACCGCGAAGGCGTTGGCGCACTGGTGCGTATGGGTGTTGAAAAAGGCCGCGCCACCAAGCCTGACATCAAACTGGGCATTTGTGGTGAACACGGGGGCGATCCGCTTTCCATCTCCTTCTTTGAGGAAGTTGGGCTGGATTACGTTTCCTGCTCCCCCTTCCGGGTGCCCGTTGCCAGATTGGCCGCAGCACAGGCCGCACTGGCTGCCAAAAATAACAAGGCCGTAAAAGCCTGAACGAAAAGGTGGCCGCCTCTCACCGAGGCGGCCATTTTCAAATCCAGATCATGCAAAAAAAAATCACGCTCCACCTTGTCTCCGAAGCAACGGGCCAGACGCTGGATTCTGTTGCCCGCGCCTGTATTGCGCAGTTTCCCAATACAGAGGTGCATCTGCGCCACTGGAACCTTATTCGCACGCAGCTTCAGCTCCGTCGGGTTTTGCGGCATATCGCGCTAGACCGTGGGCCTGTGATGTCTTCATTAACAGACCCGACCTTGCAGGCTGATATGGAAGCTGGCTGTGCAAGCCTACAGGTAAGACTGTTGGACGTGCTGGATAATGCCCTCCACTTTTTAACGGAAGAAACGGGCGAAGAAGCGACACGTCATCCGGGTGGCCAGTACATCATGGATGAAAACTACTACCAGCGTATTGAAGCCATGCATTATGTACTGGCGCATGATGATGGGCAGGAAACCAAGGGCCTGAACGAAGCAGATGTTATTCTGGTTGGTGTTTCGCGCGTTTCCAAAACACCTACATGCTTCTATCTGGCAAACCGGGGCCTAAAGGCCGCCAATGTGCCCTTGGTTATGGGCATTGAGCCACCGCAGGATCTGTTCACAACAGATAAACCCGTTATTGGCCTTACAATAGACCCAGAACGTCTGATTGAAATTCGCCGTAATCGGCTGTCTCAGATGGTGCCATCCAAGGCCAAGATCGATCCGGTAGCAGATTACGCTTATATTGATCTGGAAAAGGTGCAGGAAGAACTGCACTGGGCGCGCCGCTTATGCCGCCGCCATAACTGGCCGGTTATTGATGTCACCCGCCGGTCTATTGAGGAAACATCCGCTGCTATTCTGGATCTGATTTCCGCTGGGTAAAAATACCTTCTCCTTTCTGATATGACCCAGAAAGAAGAAGGAAACCCGTTTTATTCAGCCATTTCTGCTGGGGTCAGGTGTTGGATGCGTATCGCCTGCCCTTGTGCGTTATAATAAATAATGCTGCTTCCACGCCGCTGTGCATAACCATCTGGCTTGCCATCCTGTGTCCAGAATAACAGCCGATTGGCATCGGGCTGTTCCTGCACTTTATCGCCCTCTGGTTTGTAGCGATATTTGCTGAAATCTTTATGGGCACGTGGCAATGGCGGTTTGGTTGCCAACTTGTGCATATCTGCGGGACGATGTGTTTCTGCATCGTCATCATCGCCCATCCCTTCTTCTGCCATGGCAGAAGGCATATTCAGGACAGGCAGAGCAACTGCGCAAATACCTGCCACAACCAACCACTTCTTACGCAACACAGGCATCATGCTGCTGCTTTCCTTTTTCTGCTTCACTGCCAACAGATATATGGTCTGGCAGCAGTGAAAGGCCATTGTTCCCATATATTGGAACAAAACGATCCTACACCCAACAGAGCAAGCCTGTTTTTCACCATCCTGTCATGCCCGTTTACCAAAGAAACATCCTTAATAAGGCCATAACAGCGATATTCTGCGTATATATCCGCCAGAATACATGTTTGCGGGGCTTTAGGCAGGCTGTATCATCAAGCGTATGACCGAAACGCTTCTCAGCCCCTTTACTCTGGAACGGGATATTAAAAAAAGCCGCTTTCTCGCCAGCGCTACGCCCATAAACAGCATAGAAGAGGCCGAAGCTTTTATCAGCCGTATTGCTGCGGCAGGGCCAGATGCCACACATCATTGCTGGGCATGGCAGTTTGGCCCGCACTGCCGCTGCCATGATGCCGGAGAGCCATCGGGCACTGCGGGGCGGCCAATTTTACAAGTTGTTGTTGCACAAAAGCTTGATCGGGTTGCCATTGTGGTGTCGCGCTGGTTTGGCGGCATCAAGCTTGGGGCTGGCGGCCTTGTGCGCGCTTATGCGGGCACTGCTGCAGAATGTTTGCGGGAAGCCCCCAAAGAACCGCTGATAGACCGTATCAAACTGAGCTTTCATTGCCCGTTTTCACTTATCGGGCTGCTGCAGTCTCGTCTGCCTGAATGGGGTGTGGATGCCGACACGCCAGAATTTGATGCTCTGGGTGCCCAGTTCGTTCTTACGTTGCCCGTAGAATGGCAGGAAGGTATCACCCAACGCATCACAGACCTGACAAATGGTCAGGCCCAGATACGCGTGGTGGAAGAAAATTAGCGCGGGATAACCCACCCGTTGCCGGTAGAATCCCCGACCTGCCCAGAACCAAACGGCCCACTGCTCTGATAGGCAGAACCGTATTTGGAAATATCGGAACCGGTTACCGAGTCACGATGCACCTTGGCCAGATGATCTGGATCTGCGCCATGCTGGAAATCCATGGATGGTGCATCCTGATACCCCGGCGGCAGGTTGCGATGCCCATGAACAGTCTTCTTTTCAGAAGACTGGCTCTGCTGGCCATTGGAATCGAGGCTGCCAGAACCTTCAGCAAAGGAAACATTATCATCAGGCATCAGGGCCGGATCTGCATAAGCTGCAGAAATACCAGCCATAAGGCCAAAACCAACACATATGCCCGAAAGCACCGTTACAAACGGTTTACGCAGCTGCGCCATTGCGCGTTACCCCGCGAAAAAATGAAAATTTACCCTGCCCGAAAAACCGTTCCAGCCGGGCTGTGCTGGTGCTATATTGCACCAACGTGGCAAAATGCCAAACCAAACGGCCATATGCCCGCCATACATTAAAGGCAGGCGCGCGCATTTGGTATAAAGATCAGATTTGCCTATTGCCGCTGTTTTAGACATAAAGGCTTCCCCTTGGCATCCGTACGCGGGGGCAAGGTGCTTTATGTCTCTTTATTCAACCTTTAACCTGACCACCCTTAAACTGACAGGAACCGCGTTATGAGTGCAACGCTCACCCAGCCCAACCCGACGTCTGCGACCTGGATGCCGGATAGCTGGCGTTCGTTTCCCGTAAAGCAGATTCCCAGTTATCCGGATCAGGCCGCGCTTAAAACGGTTGAAGACCGGCTGAGTTCCTATCCGCCGCTGGTGTTTGCTGGGGAAGTGCGCACCCTGCGCAACCATCTGGCTCAGGCCGCTGCCGGGCAGGCCTTTGTGCTGCAAGGCGGCGCATGCGCTGAAAGCTTTGGTGAATTTAAAGCCAATATTGTGCGCGATACCTTCCGCGTGCTGTTGCAGATGGCCGTGGTGCTGACATTTGGCGCCAAGGTGCCGGTTGTTAAAATTGGCCGTATGGCTGGCCAGTTCGCCAAGCCGCGCTCTTCCGATACGGAAACCGTAAATGGCGTCACCCTGCCATCTTACCGGGGTGACATTATTAACGGTTCAGACTTCACGCCTGAATCCCGCATCCCTGATCCTGCACGGATGGAAACCGGCTATTTTCAGTCCACCGGTATCCAGAACCTGCTGCGTGCGTTCTCGCACGGTGGGTATGCCAACCTGCATCAGGTGCACCGCTGGAATCTGGGCTTTGTGGAGCGTTCTCCCCTTTCCAACCGTTACCGCGTGATGGCGGAACGCATTGGGGAAACGCTGGCATTCATGCAGGCCTGTGGGCTGAACGCCGCATCTGCCCCGCAGATTGATGAAACAGAGTTCTATACCTCTCACGAAGCGCTGCTGCTGCCTTATGAGCAGGCTCTGACACGCATCGACTCGACATCTGGTGAATGGTACGACTGCTCCGCCCACTTTGTGTGGATTGGGGATCGTACCCGCCAGCCTGATGGCGCGCATGTGGAGTTCCTGCGTGGTGTGCGTAACCCTATCGGCATTAAGGTTGGCCCCACCACCAGCGTGGAAGACATTAAAAAGCTGACAGAAATTCTGAACCCGAAAAACGAAGCCGGGCGTATTACGCTTATCTCTCGGATGGGTGCAGATAAGATTACAGAAAAACTGCCCCCGCTTATGCGGGCCGTAAAAGCGACCGGGCAGACTGTAACGTGGCTGACGGACCCGATGCACGGCAACACCACATCCACGCAGCAGAAAATCAAAACCCGCTCCTTCGATTCCATCGTGAAGGAAGTAAAAGGGTTCTTTGCTGTCTGTGCGGCAGAAAACGTACCTGCTGGTGGCGTGCATCTGGAAATGACAGGCCAGAACGTAACGGAATGCGTAGGTGGTGCGCATTGCCTGACAGAAGAAGATCTGGGCAACCGTTACGAAACCTTCTGTGACCCGCGCCTGAATGCCGAACAATCCTTGGAACTGGCATTCCTGATTGCGGAAGAACTCAAAAGCGAACGCTAAGGCAAACACGCTTTTATGAACTCAGCCTGAACATTCAGGCTGATCACAGAACCGGGGGGTGGGGTTTACCTTGCTCCCTGTTGTTCCCATCATCCCTGCAGCCCCAATGGCAGAAAGAGCAGATCAGGATGACGCATTCCTTCTCCAAACCTTCAGCTGGCGTCTGTTCCGCCCGCACAGCAGCACCGCTTTCCGATGCAGAAATTCGCGCGCGCACAGATTCCTACTTTAATCGTACCCGTCAGATTGTAAGCCGGTTTGGAGATTGTGAGGTTACATACGCCTTCTTTATCCGTCGTCCGGTTATTTCTGCTCCGGGGCTGATGCTGGAATGGCTGAAAAACGTTATGGCCCAGCGCCAAGCCCCCTACACCGTGGATGTGGTGCACCCAGAAGGTGAATGGGTGGGTGCTGGTGAGCCGCTGGTTTACGTAACAGGCTCCTTTACCCATCTGGCGGATTTAGAAACACTGCTGTTGCAAAAACTCGGCAGCCCATGTGTTGCGGCCCACCGCGCTTACCAGATGGCGCTTTCCCTACCCCATACGCGCTTTTTGGCCATGGATGCCCGCCATTGCGCTGGGTATGAAATGCAGGAGCTTATGGCATATGCGGCTTCTGTTGGGGGGCGTGAGGCGCAGGAAAACGGGGCTATAGGGTTTGTAGGCACAGCCAATGATGCCGTAGCACCCTTTTTTGGGGGCACACATGGCGCAGGCACCATGCCTCATGCCTTAATTGGCTATGCGGGCTCTACCGTGCGTGCGGCTGAAATGTTCCATGCGGAATTCCCGCATACTGACCTCGTGGTGCTGGTAGATTACTTTGGGCAGGAAATTACGGACGCACTGGCCGTTTGCAATCGCTTCCCCAAACTGGCGGCAGAAGGCAAACTGGCTGTCAGGCTGGATACGCATGGCGGCCGCTTTATGCAGGGTTTAAACCCGCAGGAATCCTATGCGGTGGTCAACCGTCATGCGCCAGAGGCACTGCGCCGTTATCGGTCTGATAAAGAACTGCGTTACCTGATTGGCACAGGTGTTTCTGCCGCAGCCATTTGGAAAATGCGTGAAGAACTGGACCATGCAGGCTTTCCGCACGTTAAAATTATTGCCTCATCTGGCTTCGGCGTAACCAAATGCGCCTGTATGGCGGATGCACACGCCCCTATTGATGTTGTTGGCACAGGCTCCTTTATTCCTGAACTGTGGAACGAAACCTACGCCACAGCCGATATTGTCTCCTACAACGGCGTTGAACGGGTAAAAATCGGGCGGGAATTCCTTCTTCCCTCCTTCCGCAAAACCACCAAAGGCGAACAGGCATGACCGAAAAAACCGATACCGAAGACAAAACATGGAAAGTTCGCATTCTGGATCTTTCTGGCTGTGCGGAAGATAACATTGTGGAAGATGTTGGCGTTTTTCATGATCTGGCCCACGCCAACGCATTTGCCCGCGCCTATGTGCGCGACAGTGTAGAACGCTGCCGCACCCCCGGCGCCAGCGCCAAAGATGTGCTGACAACGTGGTTCAGCTTTGGTGAAGATGCCGTTGTGCTGGATGCAGGTGAAGATGGCTGGCATTCCGCCAATGAGCTGGATGATTTTACAGCCCACCGCGCAACACCGATGGAACGAGACTGGCGCGCGCTGGACCCGCGCCGGCTGGTTGAAGATAACGAAGACCTGACAGACCTTTACGGCACGACAGACGATGCCGATAATGGCGGCCACCAGCACTAACACAGCATAACGCTGTGGCTGGTCTTTCCTGTTCATTCGCGCCATAAGCTTCTGTCATGAAACTCCGTTTTGCTCCCAGCCCTACCGGCCTCCTGCATGTTGGCAATGCCCGTCAGGCACTTGCCAATGCCCTTTACGCTCGCCGCCACGGTGGCCAATTCCAACTCCGTATTGATGATACGGACATCGGCCGCTCCCGCGAGGAGCTGGTAGAAGCTATCCAGAAAGATCTGCACTGGATGGGCATTCAGTGGGATGAAACCTTCCGGCAGACAGAACGGCTGGACCGCTACGCTGCAGCTATTGAGAAGCTGAAGGCTTCTGGCCACCTTTACCCCTGCTTTGAAAGCGAGCAGGAACTGGCCGCCAAGCGCGAAACACAGATCCGCCAGCGCCGCGCCCCGGTTTATGACCGCGCCATGCTGAAAATGACCCCCCAGCAGCGCGCGCAGGCAGAAGCAAATGGTAAAGTGCCCTATTGGCGCTTTAAGCTGTCCAACACCATCGTGCGCTGGCGCGATATGGTGATGGGCGATTGCCAGGTTAAACTCCCTTCTGTTTCAGACCCCGTTCTGGTGCGCACAGATGGCACGGTGCTGTACACACTGGCCTCTGTTGTGGATGATCTGGAAACAGGCATTACCCACATTATCCGTGGGGAAGACCATGTAACCAACACGGGTGTGCAGATTGATATTGCCCAAGCCCTTGGCGCACATCCTGACCATTTCCGTTTTGCACATCTGCCGCTGCTGCTTGATGAAAACGGTGGCAAGCTTTCCAAACGGTTTGATGCGTGTTCACTGCGCACATTTCGTCAGGACGGCATAGAAGCAACAGCGCTGATCTCCTACCTTGCCCGCCTTGGCTCTTCGGATGATCCGGTGCTGCTCCCGTTTGATGAGCAGGCCAAGATATACGATATCTCCCATATCTCCCGCTCTGCAGCACGGTTTGATACCCGCCAGCTTCTGGCCATGAACCATAAGCTGCTGGCCCAGACACCCTATGCAGATGTGGCTGACAGATTACCTAAAGGCGCGACCGAAGCCTTCTGGCTGGCTATTCGCGGGAATATCGAACTGCTTTCAGAAGCCCGCCTGTGGCATAATGTAACGGATGGAGACATCATTCCCCCCGTGCAGGAAGGTGAAGATGACTTCCTGAAAGAAGCCGCCAGCCTGTTGCCGCCTGAACCGTGGAATGAAACCACATGGAAGGCATGGACAACCGCTGTGCGTGAAAAAACGGGCCGTTCTGGCAAAGCCCTGTTTCACCCCCTCCGTTTGGCACTGACAGGGGAAGAACAAGGGCCGGAACTGCGTGATCTTCTGCCGTTAATTGGCCGCTCCCGCGCTTTGGCCCGGCTGCTTCCTTCTGCATAAAGAGTAACACATATGCCTCTGCAATCAGCGCCTTCCCTTCCTGCCTTTATACCGGGCAAAACGGATGCGCTGATTGTGGTGGATGTGCAGAACGATTTTCTGCCAGATGGCGCCCTGCCTGTGCCCAAAGGTCATACCATTGTGCCTGTTATTAACAGATTGGCACATTTACCTTTTGGGTTGATCGTAACCTCGCAGGACTGGCACCCATCCGATCATGTTTCTTTCAAAACCACTCATCAGAACGGTCTGTGGCCTCCGCATTGTGTAGCCAATACACACGGAGCGGCCTTTCCCCAAGATTTACACCTGCCTGAACGCACCCTGCACCTGTTGAAAGGCGCACAATCCGATCAGGATAGTTACTCTGCTTTTGGGGCTCAAACACAGTCGGGCCAGTTGCTTGATGCTGTTTTAAAACAGCATGGCATCACACGTGTTTTTGTATGTGGCTTGGCATTGGAATACTGCGTGCAGGCCACAGCACTAGATGCACAAAAAGCCGGATATACAACCGTGCTTCTTACAGATGCCACCCAAGGCCTAGAAGCTGACCCTACCCCCGCTTTAATGGCCTGTCAGGCAAAAGGTATTTTGCTGTATTCTGGTTTACAATTACACACACCTTACTTAACGCGCTGATTCATACCCTACGCAAACCAGCCAGAGGTTTTTATGCGTAACAGTCTTTCTCGCCGTCGTTTTGGTCTTTGCTGTGCTGGTATGGGCATTTCTGCTCTGGCTGGACCACCCATTGTTGCACGTGCAACATCCATTCCTGAACTGATGGAACGCGAGCCGCCCATGCTGGAAACCCTTAAATGGGCACCGCATGTGCATAAGGCCATTCAGAACGTTATCAACGCCAACGGGCAATATTCCTCCACCTACAACCCGCAGCGCCGGCCCTACGTGGTGGTGGACTGGAACAACACAGCCATTGTGGGCGATGCGCAGGAAACGCTGTTCCTCTACATGCTGGAACACTTCAGTTTTCTGATGCGTGCAGATGAATTCCGGCATCTCATCCACGTGCATGCATTTGCGCACCCCTTGCCGGCCCCATTTGTTAATATGGCCGGGCAACCTGTTTCCTTCCCGGTGCTGGTGGATGATCTGATAGAGGATTACCGTGCTCTGGCCGCCCGTTATGGGCACATGCCCCACCCACTCCCGCGGGATGTGTTGGCAAAAGATGTCACTCTTCAAGCTTTTCGGGCCAGAATGGCCTTTTGCCAACAGGCTGTTGCCACACTACATGGGCCAGAAGCCGCACAACGCTGGATGATACGATTGGTAGCAGGGCAGACAGCAGCAGACGTTATAGCCCTTAGCCGTGCGGCTAATGAATGGTGCCTTGGGGCTTCCATAACCACACAAACATGGGAATGCCCGGCAGAACGCCCCGGCAAGGCAGGCCCGGTATCTGCCAAAGTTGTGCAAGCCCTGCGCCTTACGCCGGAAATGGCCAACCTGTTCCAGATCTTGCAGGAACACGGGATAGACCCGGTTATCTGCACCTCCGGCATGGAGGATATTACGGCGCTTTTCGCCACATCGGCTGAATATGGATACAACCTGCCGCGTGAACATGTTTTTGGCGCACGTTTGGCCGAGCGTAAAAAAATCCTGCTTTCCACCGAGGTCGCACATTATCCCTTCCCGGCAGATGCGGGAAAAACCGCCATTATTCACAAATACTTTGTCGCAAAACGGCAAATGTCACCGCTCATGATTTTTGCGGGAGAAGATTGCTCAGCGCATATGCTGGAAGCTTTTCCTGACAGCAAGCTGAACTGTCTGATAAACCGCAAACAATCCGCCCCCATGCAGAAATTTTTGCAAAAGGCCGCACAATCTGCCTCAGACACCGCGCCCCGGCAGTTTTACCTGCAAGGGCGTGATGAAAACACAGGGGAATGGTTGCCAGAAGAAGGCAGTATTCTATTGGGGGAAACCAATCCTTCCCTCCCCACCTGATATGATCAGGATTTGGGCTTCCACCGGTTTAGCAATAGAGAATTGCTGACAACAGAAACAGAACTCATCGCCATGGCAGCCCCTGCCAAAACCGGGTCCAGCTTACCAAGGGCTGCCAAAGGCAAACCAAGAATATTGTAAATAAAAGCGAAAAACAGGTTCTGCCATATTTTGGAAACCGTGGCGCGTGAGAGGGAAAGCGCATCCACCAAGGCCAGCAGGTTGCTGCGCATTAGCACAACATCTGCCGTTTCCAAGGCAATATCTGCCCCAGCACCTATGGCAAAACCAACATCAGCAGAAGCTAGAGCCGGGGCATCATTAATACCATCGCCCACCATGCCCACGCACTTGCCCTGCTCTTTCAGTTTACGAATTTCAGCCTGTTTGCCATCTGGCAGCACGCCAGCAATAACTGTTTTTATGCCCACCTGCTGGGCCACGGCTTGCGCAACACGGGCGTTGTCCCCCGTAAGCATCACCACATCCAAACCCTGCTGCTGCAAGGCTGCTACTGCTTCTTGCGCTTCTGGGCGGATCTGATCTGCCAGCGCAAACCATGCCAAAACCGTTTGCCCCTGCGCCACACCCACAACCGTGCGCCCCTGCTGTTGCCAGCTTTGGGTAAGATCATGATCGATCGTGCACCCCAAGGTATCCAGATATGCAGGAGAACCCAACGCAATAGGGTGGCCCTGATATTCTGCTCTAACACCCTGCCCTGGCACAGCCTGAAAGCCAGATATTTCTGCCGCAGTAACATCCTGCGCACGTGCATAGTTCACAACCGCACGCGCTAACGGATGTTCGGATTGGCTTTCCAGCGCATATGCCACGGCAAGTGCATCATGTGCAGAAACATGCTCTGCCACCTGAACATCCACAACTGCGGGCTGCCCTTGGGTTAAGGTGCCTGTTTTATCCACCACAAGCGTTGTGAGTTTGCGTGTCTGTTCCAGCGCATCTGCATTACGGAACAAGATACCCGCACGTGCGCCCAACCCCGTGCCCACCATAATGGCGGTAGGAGTAGCCAACCCCAAAGAGCACGGGCACGCAATGACCAGCACGGAAATAGCGTTAACAAGGCTTTGGTCCCACACACCTGTTAGCAACCAGCCTGTGGCAAATGTCAGCACAGCCAGCGCCAGCACCACCGGCACAAAAACAGATGCCACCTTATCTGCCAGCCGCTGCACACTGGCTTTGCTGCCCTGTGCCTGCTCTACCATATGCACAATGCCTGCCAGAACTGTCTGGCTGCCAATACCGGTTACTTTGGCGCGCAGGGCTCCTGTCTGGTTTAATGTGCCTGCAAACACGTTGGCACCCGTTTGCTTGGCAACAGGCACGCTCTCACCCGTTAGCATGGCCTCATTCACATCCGATGCGCCAGAAAGCACCACACCATCTACCGGAATACTCTCACCGGGGCGCACCAGAAACACATTGCCCACTTGTAACTGCTCTACGGGTTCATCGGTTATCTGCCCGGCGCGTTCAACATGTGCTGTTCTGGGCTGAAGCCGCAGCAGGCTTTCCATACCAGCACCTGCGCGCGCCTTGGCGCGGGCCTCCAACAAACGGCCCAGCAATACCAGCGTAATCACCAGTGCGCTGGCCTCAAAATAAACAGGCTGATCTAACCCAAACAGCACCACAACCGCGCTGAAGCCATAGGCAATGCTGGTGCCCAAAACCACCAGCACATCCATGGTGGCGGCACCGCTGCGCAATGCGTGCCATGCCCCCGCATAAAAGGAGCGGCCACACCAAAACTGCACCACAGTGGCCAAAACAAGCTGCACCCATAGCGGCAACATAACCGCATGGTGTGCGCCTACCATCATACCCACCATTTCCAGCAGAAATGGCAGGCTTAAAACCGCAGCCAGCACAAAACCTGTTAGTGCGGTGCGCCATTCCTTCTGCCGCTGATGCTTGGCTTCTTCCGCTGTTTTCTGTTGGAAGACACTTGCGCCATATCCGGCTTTTTCTACCGCAGCTATCAGCGCCTGCGCGGTGACTATGCCGGGAACAAAAGTAACATGTGCACGCTCGGTAGCCAGATTAACGTTTGCATGCACAGATGGGAGGGCGTTCAGCACCTTTTCCACACGCCCGGCACAACCTGCACAAGAAAGCCCTGTCAAAGCCAGATCCACGCTGGATGTCTGCGCCCCAAACCCGGCTTTGGTAACGGCGTCCAATATATCCGTTACGTTGCTTGCACCTGCACCCAGATCAACCTGTGCCTTGGCCGTTGCAAAATTGACAGAGGCCTGCACACCCTCCAGCCTGTTCAGCACTTTTTCCAGCCGGGCAGCGCATGCGGCGCAGGACATCCCTTCTACCGGGAAACTGATTGTCTGGCTCATTCACCCTACTCCGCCTGTAACTGCCACGCCTGCGCACCGCATCAGAAAACCACTATGATACGACTTCCTGCTTTGCAGGACATTTTCTTGCTCTCATATACACATTGCAGATATGGTGGCGAGATGATGGATCGCATCCTGCCTTTCAGAAAAATTCTGAGCGGCCTGCTTTTTGTAGCAGTGCTGATAGGCTTGCATGCGCTTTTGCCGGGCAAGATATTTGCATCTGCTCATGCCATGACGCACTGGCACTCAGGCTTACAATCTGCCGAGTGCCATTCTCATGCTTCCATGAACATGCCGATGGAACATCATGCTGCACCCGCACATGCTGCCCATTGTGCATTGCAAACCCATACACACCATCATCAACAACATTGTTGCCAACCAGACTGCTTTGCAACCGGCCTTTCTGCGCTTCTGCCTTATACGCCTGCGCATGATGCCGCATGGCAAATGCCTGCGCATCGGTTACGCAGGAATGTTCTATTCCTGCCAGATTACACAGCAGATCCCCTGCTCAGACCACCCAAACTGCATAACGCCTGATTTTTCATACGTTTTAATCAGTCGGTCTGCGCGTTCTTATATGCGTGCAGCATGATGCAGAATGGACAATACCCATGCATATTCGCCCTGTTTTGAAAGGGAGAAATGTGTCTCGTCGGCAGTTTATAACTGGCGGCAGCGCATTGGCAGCCCTGTATGCCCTTAAGCCACCCAAACAAGCTTTTGCTTCTGCCCACACATCCGGGATTGTACCCCCAAACGCCAGCAACACGTTTGATCTGACCATCGGCTGGGCGAACGTAAATATTTTAGACAAACCGCAGCGCGTACCCACAATGAATGGTGGTGTGCCCGGCCCTATCCTGCGATGGCGTGAAGGCGATGATTTACGCCTGAACATCCATAATACATTGGACGAAACAACCTCCATCCACTGGCATGGCATCCGGTGCCCAGCACATATGGATGGCGTGCCGGGGTTAAGCTTTGCCGGAATTGAACCCGGCGCACGCTTTACCTATCGCTTTCCTGTAAAACAGAGTGGCACATACTGGTATCACAGCCACTCCAACATGCAGGAAGCCATGGGGCTGTATGGAGCCATTGTGATTGACCCCAAGGAGCCAGACCCCAATAGTTATGACCGCGATTACATCATCCTGCTTTCAGATTGGTCTGATGTGGCACCTCATACCATCATCAACAAGCTGAAGTTTCAGGATGACTACTATAATTTCCGGCAACGCACGGCTGTCTCGTTCTTTCATGATGCCAAGAAATCCGGCGTTTGGCCGACACTAAAAGACCGCATGCAGTGGGCTGGCATGAACATGTCCGCTACGGATATTTCAGACGTAAGCGGCATTATCTACACCTATCTGATGAACGGCTGCGCCCCTGCTGCCAACTGGACCGGTATTTTTAAACCCGGTGAACGCATCAGGCTGCGGTTTATCAACGCTTCCGCCATGACCTTTTACGATATCCGTATTCCCGGTTTACAGATGGATATCATTCAGGCGGATGGAAATAATGTTGAACCCGTGCGGGTAGATGAATTCCGTATTGGTGTGGCTGAAACGTATGATTGCATTGTGCAGCCTCAAGGCAACCAAGCCTACACCATTTTTGCCCAAAGTGAGGATAGAACGGGTTATGCCCGCGGCACGCTTGCCCCTCATTCCGGCATGAGCGCACCTGTTCCCCCCATGGATGAACGGCCCGTACGCACCATGGTGGATATGGGTATGGCCATGCACGAAGGGCACGATATGGGCGGCATGAATATGCACGACATGCCTATGCACCAAGCCACAAAAACGCATGTGCCGCCTTTGAATGTAGAAAACCAGAACCGCGCCGCCATGCCGATCAACCGTCTGGCAGACCCCGGTGATGGCTTACAAAACAACGGCCGACGGGTTCTGACATACGCAGATCTGCGCGCCACCCACCCCGCCACAGATCAACGTCCGCCATCGCGCGAGATCACGTTGCATCTTACCGGCAACATGGAGCGTTATATCTGGGGGTTTGATGGCAAAAAGTTCTCGGAAGCCGAGCCTATCCCTCTGCGTTTGGGTGAACGGGTGCGCTTTATCCTGATAAATGACACCATGATGGAGCACCCCATCCATTTGCATGGTTTGTGGAGCGAACTGGAAAACGGGAACGGCCTGTACAACCCGGTAAAACACACCATTATTGTGCAACCGGGCGGAAAGCTGAGCTATCTGGTTTCTGCCGATACACCGGGTTTATGGGCTTTTCACTGCCACCTGCTTTACCACATGGATTTAGGCATGTTCCGCACGGTGGTGGTGTCATGAAAACATGTTTGAACCGCCAATACATTTCCCGTTTTTTGCTGTGGGGTATGTCCGCTCTGCTTATGGCTTCTGCAATTATGCCCCATGCCAAGGCAGCTTCCATGAACCATGCAGGTATGGAAGGCATGGATGATATGGATATGGGCGACATGGACATGCCTGCCCCAAAACCTAAACCCCAGCAAAGCTCAAACCCGGCCCAGCATTCTGGCCACACCATTGCACCCAACAAAAGCACTAAGGTGAGCACTTCTGCCTACCCACCCGTAACGCCCAGTGCCCAGTGGCCTGCAACGCCGCCACCCGTGCCTAAATTACATTACGTACAGCACATCCATCCGGTTATGGACCACAATACATACTTCCATGCTCTCTTGGAGCAGTTTGAAGGCCGATATACACCGGGCAACAGCTTGTTTAGGTATTCTGGCCAAGCGTGGTTTGGCACGGATTACAACAAGTTCTGGGTAAAGTCTGAAGGCGTTCTAGATGGCCACCGCCATTTTTCAGATGGTGATCATGAGTTTTTCTATGACCGGGCCATTTCCACCTATTTTGATGTGCAGGCTGGTATTCGGCTGGATGTAGATAGCGGCCCTACTCGTGCATGGGGTGCGGTGGGCGTGCAAGGACTGGCACTTTACTTTTTTGATGTCTCTGCCACGGCGTATTTCAACAACACTGGTGTAGCTGGCAAACTGGAAGGCTCTTATGACTTCCTGATTACCAACCGCCTGATTTTACAGCCACAGGCCGAGTTGAACTTCTATTCTCATGCAGACCCGGAACGCGGTGTAAGCCGAGGTTTTTCTGACATAGATGCAGGTTTGCGCCTACGCTATGAGTTCAAACGCCAGATTGCCCCTTATATTGCTGTTACCTATGCCGGGCATTATGGCAGCACCGCCAGCATAGCCAGAAACAACACCCGCATGGCAGAAAATGGACCAGAGGATTTACGTTTTACCTTTGGCATTCGCTCATGGTTTTAACATTGCGATAACCCTTAAATAGAAAAAGCCCTGCCACATATTTGGTGGCAGGGCTTTTTGCTACGGCTAACGCCAGAACTGAATTAGTTCTTGGTTTTGTCAACCAGACGGGATTTTGCAATCCACGGCATCATGCCACGCAGTTTTTCACCAACAGCTTCAATCTGGTGGGCATCGTTACGTGCACGTGTGGCCTTGAAGAACACGTTGCCGGACTGGTTTTCCAGCACGAAGTTACGCACGAACGTACCGTTCTGGATGTCCGTCAGGATACCCTTCATGGCTTTTTTGGTTTCCGGCGTAATCACGCGCGGGCCAGATACGTATTCACCATACTCAGCTGTGTTGGAGATGGAGTAGTTCATGTTGGCAATGCCGCCTTCGTAGATCAGATCCACGATCAGCTTCATTTCGTGCAGGCATTCAAAGTATGCCATTTCCGGTGCGTAACCACCTTCAACCAGCGTTTCAAAGCCAGCGCGGATCAGTTCAACCAGACCGCCGCACAGAACTGCCTGTTCACCAAACAGATCGGTTTCAACTTCTTCCTTGAAGGAAGTTTCGATCGTGCCAGCACGGCCACCACCAATGGCGGAAGCATAGGACAGAGCAATGTCCAGAGCCTTGCCGGACTTATCCTGCGCAATAGCAACCAGGCAGGGCACGCCGCCGCCACGCTGATATTCGGAACGCACGGTGTGGCCAGGGCCTTTTGGTGCAATCAGGAACACGTCCAGATCAGGGCGCGCTTCAATCAGGCGGAAGTGGATGGACAGACCATGAGCAAATGCCAGAGCGGCACCCTGCTTCAGGTTCTTTTCCAGAGATTCTTTGTACAGTGCGCCCTGGCCTTCATCTGGCGTCAGCACCATAACCACGTCTGCCCATGCAGCAGCCTGGTCTGGGGTCATCACGGTGAAGCCAGCTGCCTTGGCTTTTTCAACTGCTGAGGAGCTTTCGCGCAGGCCGATCACGACCTCTTTCACGCCGCTGTCCTTCAGGTTGTTAGCGTGGGCATGGCCCTGGCTACCATAACCAATAATGGCAACCTTTTTGGATTTAATCAGATTCACATCGGCGTCACGGTCGTAATACACGCGCATTGCCATGGTTTTTGCTCCTTTTAACAAGCCGGAATAGCTTTTCCGGCTTTTCTCATACTTCAGATGCTCTGAATTGTCTGCGGCCCGCGGCAAATGGAGGCCACGCCTGTGCGCGACACCTCAGCCAGCCCAAGCGGACGCATCAGCTCGATAAAACTGTCCAGCTTTTCTGTAGAGCCAGTCAGTTCAAACACAAAAGAACTCGCCGTGGTGTCCACCGCCCGTGCACGGAATGCCTGCGCAATCCGCAGGGCCTCCGTGCGTGGTTCGCCAGAGGAAACCACTTTCACCAGCGCCATTTCTCGCGCCACATATGGGCCTTCTGCCGTAAGGTCCACAACGCGGGATACGGGCACTACACGCGCAATCTGGGCACGTATCTGGCGAATGGCGGAGGGTGTGCCGGTTGTCACCACATTCACGCGGGATGTGGTCTGGTTTTCATCAACCGGGGCCACTGTCAGGCTCTGGATATTGTATCCACGGCCAGAAAACAGCTCCACAATACGGGCCAGAGCGCCGCTTTCATTATCCACCAAAAGAGAGATAACGGCAGAACCGGAATTTTCCTGCTGCATTGTCAGTGTATCCTGAAATCAGACTGGAAGAAGAAAGAAACCTCTCGGGGGAAAGCCCCAACCGGCCTCAGACCAGCATCTGCCCTTCTTTGGTAATCTTGGCTCCGCTTTCTTCCTGATCTGGCCCCAAAATCATTTCATTATGGGCGGCGCCAGAGGGAATCATGGGGAAGCAGTTTTCACCTTCCGCCACACAGATATCCACAATTACCGGCCCATCATGCGCCAGTGCCTGCCGGATGGTATCATCCAACTGGCTCAACTGCGTAACCCGCAGGCCCGTGCCGTGGAAGCTTTCTGCCAGCTTTACAAAATCTGGCAGCGCATCGCTGTAGCTTTCAGAATACCGAGAGCCATGCAGCAGCTCCTGCCACTGGCGCACCATGCCCATATAGTGGTTGTTGATGATGAAGATTTTTACCGGCAGGCGATACTGCGCAATGGTGCCCAGTTCCTGAATGTTCATCAGGGTGGAAGCTTCACCGGCAATATCCATCACCAGTGCATCGGGGTGTGCAATCTGCGCACCAACGGCTGCTGGCAAGCCATAGCCCATGGTGCCCAGACCACCAGATGTGAGCCAGCGGTTGGGATGATCAAACCGGAAGAACTGCGCAGCCCACATCTGATGCTGCCCGACTTCGGTTGAAACATAGGTATCCCGCCCGGTTTCACGCGCCAGTTCGTAAATACGGCGAATAGCCTGCTGGGGCTTGATAACCGCATCTGGCGCCTGATCCTGCGTAAAGCGCAGGCAATCCAGCGCACGCCATGCATCAATCCGGCTCCACCATTCCGCCAGTTCTTTCTGATGGGTGTAGGCGGGTTCTTTTTCCCATTCCTCAATCATCATGGCGATGGTTTCACCCACATCACCAATAATGGCTTCATCTACATGGATGATCTTGTTGATCTGGGCCGGATCAATATCCGCATGGATTTTGAAGGATGTAGGAGAAAACGCATCCACGCGCCCGGTCACACGGTCATCAAACCGGCTGCCCAGCGCAATCAGCACATCGCAATCATGCGTGGCCAGATTGGCTTCGTAGGTGCCGTGCATCCCCAACATGCCCAAGAACTGGGAATCGGTGCCCGGATAAGCCCCAAGGCCCATCAGCGTAGAGGTGATGGGAAAGCCCGTCATCTTCACCAGTTTGCGCAAGGCTTCACTGGCCTGGGGGCCAGAATTGATAATGCCGCCACCCGTATAAAACAGCGGGCGCTTGGCATTTTTCATGGCCTTTACGGCGCGGGCCACAGCATCTTTATCCGGCTTGGCCTGTGTTCTTTCCGTACGGGGTGCAATGTCCTGAGCGCCCATGTATGGCGCATCACCCACGGTGATGTTTTTAGGCAGATCGATCAGCACCGGACCGGGGCGGCCAGAACGTGCAATGGCAAAGGCCTCATGCACTGTTGGCGCCAGATCTTCGGGCTTACGCACCAGATAATTGTATTTGGTAACAGGCCGCGTAATGCCGGTGGTATCTGCTTCCTGAAACGCATCATAGCCAATCAGGCTTGTAGGCACCTGCCCGGACAGACACACCAGCGGGATGGAATCCATCATGGCGTCCAGCAAGCCAGTTACGGCGTTTGTAGCACCCGGACCACTGGTAACCAGCACAACCCCTACCTTGCCGGTAGAACGCGCATAAGCCTCTGCTGCATGAACAGCCGCCTGCTCGTGCCTTACCAGCACGTGGCGAATCTGGTTTTGCTTAAACAGGGCATCATAAATGGGCAGGACCGCCCCGCCCGGGTATCCGAAAATAACCTCCACACCCTGCTCAGCCAGCGCGCGCATAAGGACTTCCGCACCAGAAAGAGCTGGTGTGTTCCGTGCGTCTGATGGTGCCGAAGCAGCTTTGAGTGTCATGTCATCCTCTCTTCCCGGAAATGGGACAGGCCGCATCTTTAGGCCTCGAATCAGGCAGCGTCAATCCCAGAGAGAACGAAAGATACAATTTCTTCGTATTTTCTTTCCGAAAATTGCGCAAAATCAGAAAAAGATGCATCAACTGTGCATTCCAAGCCCTTTTTTGCCAAACTGTGGTGCGCAAACCACGTTGCCTGCCGCTTGGTATAACGCCCTGTGGCCTGCACAGCCCGTTGCGTGGCTTCTTGCTCGGTTATCTCTCCACGCAGCATGGCAGAAAGCTCTGGCACACCGTGTGCGCGCATGGCTGGCAGGGTGGTATCCAGTTTTCGGGCTAGTAACGCCTGCACCTCTGCCACAGAACCATTGCGCAGCATGGTCTCAAACCTTGCGGCAATGCGTGCCCGCAGTTCCGCACGTTCAGGGTTTAGGCGAACAGCTACAAACCGGCAGGCAGCGGGCGGCAAACCGGGCTGCTTATGCCACCATGTCAGCCCATGCCCTGTGCCACGCCAGACTTCCCACGCGCGTGAAACACGTTGGGAATCCACGGGCCTCAGGCGGCTGGCTGTTTCAGGGTCCACTTCCATCAGTCGGGCGTGCAAAGCAGGTGCGCCGTACTGTGCCACACTCTGGCGGGCCTCCTGCCGGGCCTCCTCCCCAGTATCCGGGATAATGGCCAAGCCATTTGTAAGGGCATGCAAGTACATGCCTGTGCCGCCACATAAAATGGGCAAACGGTTTTGCGCCCATGCCTGCTGCATGCAGCCCAAAGCCTGCTCTCGCCACCAAGCAACACTGCCTTTTTCTTCTGCTGGCAGCACACCATACAGCCGGTGTGGCACAAGCTGTTCGTCCTCCACACTGGGGCGTGCCGTTAAAATATGCAGGTCCTTATAAACCTGCATGGAATCGGCATTAATAATCTCGCCATTCAATCTGCGGGCCAATGCCAGCGCCAAAGCGGATTTGCCGGAACAGGTTGGCCCGGCCACAATAAGTGCTGCGGGCAGGTTGGCGGAAGCATCCGCAAGTCTGCCCATATGGTGTTCTGCTTGCCTCATGCCTGCATTCCTGCCACACACCCCTTTGCCATGACGAGCCTTGTTCTGACCCTTGTTGCCCAGCGTGAGGCAACCACCCTTGATAGCGCCACCATTGCACTGGTGCGCGACATTCTTGCCACCAATGCAGAAGCCACTGTGCTTTCTGCCGGGGAAGCTGTTGATATTCCTTGCCCGGAAAATGCAGCCACCAAACTGCCAGCCGTGCGGGAAGCGCTGAACACCCTGCCCGTAGATACGGTGCTGACACATACAGCCACGCGCCGCAAAAAACTGCTGGTTTCTGATATGGACAGCACCATTGTTGCCAATGAAACATTGGATGATGTGGCAACCCATGCCGGTATTGGTGAAAAAATAGCCGCTATTACCGCACGCTCCATGAATGGTGAGCTGGATTTTGCGACATCCCTACGTGAACGCGTGGCCCTGTTGAAGGGGCTCCCAGCTTCCTTACTGGAAAAAGCGTGGAAGGACGTCAAACTGAACTCTGGCGCGCGCGAACTGGTGCAGACCATGCATGCCCACGGCGCTTACACGGCGCTGGTTTCTGGTGGTTTTACCTTTTTTACCTCCAAGGTTGCGGCGCTGTGCGGATTTGATGAAAACCACGCCAACACGCTCCTTTTTGATGCAGAAGATTGCCTGACAGGCGCAACCGGCCAGCCTATTCTGGGCCCAGATGCAAAGCTGAGCCTACTGGAAAAGCTGACAGCTACACACAACCTGCCCACAGAAGCCACGCTGGCTATTGGTGATGGTGCAAATGACCTACCCATGCTGCGTAAGGCCGGGCTAGGTATGGCTTTTTATGCCAAACCGGTTGTGCGCAAGGAAATTGCAGCCCAGATCAACCATACATCCCTCCGCACGGCTCTGTTTGCACAAGGGTATCCCGCTTCTGCATTTATCAGGGACTAAACATTAGATTTGGCATGACGGCGTAAGGAAAAGATTATGCAGTTTGATCCGCGTGATATTTCAACTTACCCCATCGTCCGTACAATCTGCGTGATTGTTGGGTGTGGGCTGGTAGCTTACTGCTTTGTCTTTTACCTCAACCTGCCACCAGATACGCCAGAGCACGTTATGCGCCATGTTGCCGCACTTATTGTGGGCACGCTTATCCTGCTTGGATCTATCTGGATTTAAAATGCGCGGCACAAATGGCGTGGTTAAAAACCAAGCCGTTTGTGCAGTTCCGCAATAATATAGGGCGTATCATCTAACGGTAACGCCAACCACGGGGCCGGAAGGCGCGTTTCTGTATCTTCCAACACATGCACGCGCCCAGCCAGTTCCAACTCTTCTATAAAATCACTAATCCGGCGTGAACGCCCCGGCAACGGATAGATGGTAACTGGCGCACACCCGGCAACCGCTTCTGATATCATCGAAACACTGTCAATCGTGACAATCAGATTATCTGCACAGGCAATCAGTCCTTCATAGGGGTTTTCCCCTTCCCCATTCCAAACATGACCACCTGCTTTTTCTACAATATCTGTCAGCACCTTCATGGCTGCCGGGCTTGTACGACGAGAGGGTGTGACAACCAAGCTGCCCCCTTCCGCCTTGAGTGTTTCCACCAAAACCTGCCCAAGGCGATGGGCTTCTGCCTCTCCAAAATGAAAACGCCCGTTAGAGCCTCCAACCAAAGCGGCAATAAGAGGGCGTGGCAGTTCTGCAAATTGCGGTTTCCATTGCGCGCGCGCCTGTTCCAAGGCTTCGGGCGTAAGCCCGTGCAATGCTGTGCGGCCAAGCAACACGTTTGGGCCAGCAATATCATCGTGCCGACAGGCAACAATCAGATCAAACCGCGAGAGATTTTTACGAGGGTTCTGAATTTGCACCACAGGCCGGTGTGAACCGCGCAAACCAGCACCAACTTCTCCACCTTTACCACCAACACTCACCACAACAGAGGAGTGTGCAAAAGCCGGACATTCTTCCAGATCAGCCCCATCGCTCCCGCGTAAAAAGGGCTTACCAATCCAACGCGGCCCACGCAGCATAATACGGGCCAGTTTACTGGGGCATATGGGGTGAAAAGTGCCATTCCACCCTGCACGTGCTACAAGCCCCAGAGCTTGAGACCGCATACCAGCAAAATCTTCCCCCACAACAAAGGCAGCAACGCCCGCCTGCGTTCCGCAAGACGACATATTTGAACCCTCTGGGGTTCCGGCGTAATCTGCACGCGCCATGATGCGTTATTCCTCTGTTGCGCAAGGGAGAGTGCTGAAAAGCACCCCCGTGTCTTTCTCTCCTTGCCGCTGGAACGGAAAGCGTGCAAGGCGTGTTTGCGCATTCCAGATAAGGAGAAAGGCAACACGATGTCCGGCAGTTTCCATGATCTGGGCCTAGATCCAGCATTATGCGCATATGCGCAGCAGGCGGGCATGGCTGCCCCTACTCCAGTGCAAGAGGCTACTATTCCGGCCATTCTGGATGGCAGAGATGTATTAGTGCGTGCGCCCACGGGCACCGGCAAAACGGCTGCCTATGCCTTGCCGCTTAGCCAGAAGCTGCTGAAATCTCGCAAGCCACGTTTTGTGCTGGTTCTTGTGCCCACGCGTGAACTGGTTTTGCAGGTAGAAAAGGTTTTTCGCGCCTGCTTAGGCGAAAGCAAAAAAGGCCAGAAGCAAACGCCTGTTACCCTCGTACCGCTGTTTGGTGGCTCTGACCGCGCAGAGCAGGAGCATTTTCTTGCGCAAGCCACTGGCCGACGCATTCTGATTGCAACACCCGGACGCCTGCTGGACTTTGTTTCTAACCGGATTTGCGATCTTTCAGAATGCGGATATCTGGTTCTGGATGAAGGGGACCGTCTGTTTTCTCCCGAATTTCAGGAAGATACAGAAACACTGCTCTCCTATCTGCCGTCCATGCGGCAAACACTGGTGCTTTCTGCTACGCAGCCCGAAAGCCTTAAAAGCACGCTTTTGAACCTGCTGCATAAGCCGGTTGAAATCAGCATTGAACAAGCCCCCCAAAAGCGCGGCCCCATCCGCCAAGCGGCGTTGTTTTTAGATCCCGCTCAGAAACCGGGCTTTATTAAGGAATTTTTCAGCCGCGCGCCCAAAATGCGCAGCATTGTGTTTGTGCGCACAAAAGCAGAGGCAGATCAGCTTGCCGCTCTGCTTAAAAAAGCTCGGCTTGCCGCCGCTCCTTTGCATGGAGATATTGCGCAGGATAAGCGCACCAGCACGGTTGCCAGTTTTGAATCCGGGCGGCTCTTTATTCTTGTTGCTACAGATGTTGCGGCACGCGGCTTGGATGTGCCTTCTGTAAAGCAGGTTATCAATTACGATGTGCCAGATCAGCCAGAAACCTATTTGCACCGTATCGGGCGCACGGGCCGTGGCGGAGAAAAAGGATCCGCCCTTACACTATGCACAATGGATGACCGTAAAAGCCTCCGGCAAATTGAGGTTGGCGCTCATGTAAAACTGCGGATTATCAACGCCGAGCAGGCTCTTCCTGCACCTAGCCAGCCTCAAACTGCCTCACGCCGTTCAAAATCTGTTCGGCCATAATCTGCCATGCCTGCTCAGCCTCCCGCTTACCTTGCGTATTTGGTGTGGCAGCAGGCTTATCTTTTACAAATGCTGTAAGTGTTGCTGCAATGCTTTGGGCTTCTGGCTTGCAGAACAACACATTGGGTTGCCCGGCAAACTGTTCTGCCAGACCACTCACATCTGTTGAAATTACCCAACGCCCGGCGGCAAGGGCGGCTGCCCCTACACCACTTTGCGTGGCCTCTCTGTAAGGCAGCACCAGCGCATCCGCCCATGCCAGAAGCTGGCTGACTTTTGTTTCTGGCACCCATGTGTTTTCAATCTGCACATTCGGTAAACCTGCAAGCTGTTCCAGTTCTGCGCTATGGGGCCCTTTACCTGCAATCTGGCAGATATAATCGCCTTGCTTCCCTATAGCTGTAAGAGCTTGCGCCAGCAGATCCAGACCTTTGTAAGACAGCAATCTGCCAAAAAACAGCAGCCGAACCGGCCCTTTATGCGCAAAGGGGGCCGTTTGCTGCCCTTCTGGCGCAACAAACGCAAAAGGTGGATGAAAAGCCACCAGCGCACGCCGCCCACGCATACACCATTGTTTTTCAAGCTGGGCCGCTACATGACGGCTTAATGTAACCGGAATATCAGCAAACCACACCAGCAGGCGCTGCAAAAACATCTGCCCAACAAAACCATCACCAGGATGAGTTGCGGCATCATGCACCAGCACCACAACAGGCACACCAGCTTTACGCAAAGCTGCCACCATAATCAGATCAAGCGGCCCTGGCATGGCGCATATGGCAACATCAGGCCGAACAGCACGTAACATGCGGCCAAGTGCGTGCACCATACGCGGAGCCTGCAACAAGCGCATAAAAAAGCTGGAAAGGCTTTTGTACGTACGTACCGGTACATCATTATGAAGGTCAGGCTCGGCCTGTAGCACCTCCGCCCCAGAGGAGAGGGAAAGAACAGCAGACGTGTCTGGCAATGCGTTCAGGGCTTTGGCAAGTTCTGCAGCAATACGCGGGCCGGCCCCTTTGCGCCCCCACTGCCAGACAAATACCCGCATGCCGCTCAAACCATTTTTCCTAATCTACTTCTGCAATGCAGCTACTGCATTCAGTAAAGGAGTTGGCCCAAAGGCCCGCAATGCCGCCTTACCAGCAGCCTGCCCAAGCTGGCGGCGCTTGTTGGCATCATCTGCAAGAGTTTGCAATGCTTCTACTGCGCACCCAATATCTGCCTCTGCCCACACAGCTTGAGGTACCTGATACACACCCCGCGTATCTGTAGCTGTTACAAGTTTGTAAGAAATTGGCCAACCACATTCTGATGTTAAGAATTCTGACGTAGCAGACCAATCTGTGGCGATAACAGGGCGTTCCAGAAGCATGGCTTCTGCAGGTACCAGCCCAAACCCTTCGCTCCGGTGTAGGGAAAGCACAATATCAGCCTGCTTTGTCATGGCGTACACATCGGGCATTGGCAGCATACGGTTTTCAAAACGGATGTTCTGTGCGCCACCTGCCGCATCCTTCAGGCGCTGCATATCTGCCGCATAATGATCCGAGCCAGATATTTTCATTACCAACAGGCGGTCTTTCCTGTCTCCAAATGCCTGCCGAAACGCTACTATAGCCGCCAAAGGGTTCTTGCGCTCAAAACTGGATGCAAGACTAAAGGAAACCAACACCACCACAGCATCCTCTGGCCATCCAAAAGCCTGACGATCCAATTTGGAGGGCTGCGGAGGCACACACGCCAACGGATAGGGCACAACCTTGATTCGGCCAGGCATAAGAGGTTCCAGCGCGCACGCACTGAAATGCGAAGGTGTCCAGATTTCATGCACGCATGGCACGCCAGCATGCCATTCTGGCGAGATAACCGGTAGCTCCCACACCCAATAGCCCACAATACGGCGCCCGAGCACATGCTTTCGGCCCAGGCGCAAAAGAGCCGCTGGTATTTGTGGTGCATTTACATGCAGCACCAAAGCCGCTTTTGGATCTGCAAAAACAGAATCCAGCCCCTCTTTCCCCTGCGATTGTAAAAGACCAGCCTCTACCCCTTTTACACTTACGCCTTGAGAAAGCAGACCTCGCAAAAGCAATCTGGCCCCCTCACCCAAGCCGGAACCCCGGGCAAGCTCTCCTCCAATAATCACATTTGCATCAGCAATCGGCGTGGGATGAACCGCTTTAGGGGCAAGCAAAGCCGTAGCCTTGGCCAATAAACGCCGCCTTTGAGCTACAGGAAACAGACGCCACAAGTGATGGAGAGGATGAAGGGAAGATGTCACTCGTGCTATCCGTCACCTGAAAATAAGAAGAAAGTTGAGACAAAGCAGGGATTGCAGGCCCGCACAACCCACCGCATACTTTTGCCCATGCGGTGCTGTTCCTTCCTTCATTCCCTCATACACGCCGAGATACCCTTGCCAGCATGGCGTCTGGAGAGGGGATTATGAGTTGCGCATCCAAGCGGCATGTGCGGCCTGAGAGTGCTTTTCGGTTTCGGGCTGTTTCTGCCTTACTCCCGCCTTCTCCCCCAGCCTTGCCTGCCGTGCGCATTGAATACCCGCCACCAGATATTAGCCCATGGATTGCAGGAAACTGTGGCATTCAAGGTGTGCATCATTTTGAAAGCCGCCGCCCCGGCCCGCATGTGGCTGTTACAGCCCTTATGCATGGCAACGAATATGCCGGAGCCTACGCTCTGCAACAGCTTCTTATGCAGCCATTGCGCCCGTTACATGGAAGGTTGAGCCTGATTTTTCTTAATCTGGCCGCTTACAAAACCTTTAACCCTGCCCGCCCCACATTATCCCGCTTTATAGATGAAGATATGAACCGATTGTGGCGGCCTGAGTTAATTTGCTCGGCACATACATCGGTTGAAATGCAACGCGTGCGTGAAGTGCTACCTGTGCTGGAAACGGTAGATATTCTTTTGGATATCCACACCATGCTGTGGCCCGCGCAACCTCTTTTCCTATGCAGCATGGCCGAAAACAGCCGAGATCTTGCTTGCTGTGTATCCGGCGCACAAACCAACCCTCCTGCTGTTGTTCAGGATGGTGGGCATGAAGATGGATTAAGGCTTATTGATTATACACGCTTTAATACACCGCATTCATATACACGCGCCTGCCTGCTAGAAGCAGGGCAACACTGGCAAAAAGATGCCGCACAGCAGGCCTTGCTCAGCACCCGCTTATTTCTAACACAAACTGGCACCCTGCCCTCCGCCCCAATACCAGCAACACCTTCAGATTCTGTAAGGCAAGCTGTTGTGACAGACTGCGTGCAAGCGCTGACATCTCGTTTTGTTTTTGTGCAGCCGTTTACGAGTGGCAGTGTTATCCGCAAAGCAGGCACTGTTATTGCTTTTGATGGGCAGGATGAAATTCGCACGCCCTACAACAACTGTATCTTGGTTATGCCCAATTTGCGCCCCCGCCGCGGGCATACAGCCGTAAGGCTTGCAAAGCGCCTTAACAGCAAAACGGGCATGTAAGCCTAAGCCTACATGCCCGTTCTGAGAGCCTAAAAAGGCTTAAATATTATGCACGGCTATAGATAGGGAACTTAGCGCACAGAGCCTTAACGCGTTCGTGCACAGCGTTTTCAACTTCGCTGTTACCCTCACCGCCAGAAGCGGCCAGAGCTGTCAGAACTTCGTCAATCATTTCACCAACCTGGCGGAACTCTTCCTCACGGAAGCCGCGTGCCGTTGCTGCCGGGCTACCCAGACGCACACCAGAAGTGATGGCTGGCTTTTCCGGGTCAAACGGAATGGCGTTTTTATTGGCTGTAATACCGGCGCGTTCCAGAGCCTGTTCTGCAGCTTTACCTGTTACCTTTTTGGGGCGCAGATCAACCAGAATCAGGTGTGAATCCGTACCGCCGGTAACAATATCAAACCCACGTTCCACCAGAACTTCGGCCAGAACGGCTGCATTTTTCTGCACAGCTTTCTGGTATTCCTTAAACTCTGGACGGAGGGCTTCACCAAACGCCACAGCCTTACCGGCAATAACGTGCATGAGCGGGCCACCCTGCAAACCAGGGAACACAGCGGAGTTGATTTTTTTGGCCAATGCTTCGTCATTGGTCAGGATCAGGCCGCCACGTGGGCCACGCAGGGTTTTATGCGTGGTGGAGGTGACAATATGCGCGTGTTCCAGCGGGTTCGGGTACAGGCCAGCAGCCACAAGGCCAGCAAAATGCGCCATATCCACCATCAGGAAGGCACCAACTTCATCCGCAATGCGGCGGAAGCGGGCAAAATCAATGATACGCGGATAAGCAGAGCCACCAGCCACAATAATGGAAGGTTTGTGCTCACGCGCCAGCCGTTCCATTTCCTCATAGTCCAGCATGCCGTCCTGCTGACGCACACCGTACTGCACGGAATTAAACCATTTGCCGGAATAGTTAGGGGCAGCACCGTGGGTAAGGTGGCCACCGGCAGCAAGGCTCATGCCCAGCACCGTATCACCCGGCTTGCCCATAGCCATAAACGCGGCCTGGTTGGCGTTGGCTCCAGAATGCGGCTGCACGTTGGCAAATGCGGCACCAAACAGGGTTTTCACGCGGTCAATGGCAAGGTTTTCAACCTTGTCCACTTCCACACAGCCACCGTAATAGCGGCGGCCGGGGTAACCTTCGGCGTATTTGTTGGTTAGCACGCTGCCCTGAGCCTGAAGCACGGCTTCAGACGCCATGTTCTCACTGGCTATCAGTTCAATGCCTTCCTGCTGACGCTTCAGCTCGCCTTCAATGGCGGCTGCAACATCCGGATCAGTCTGGGCTAGAGACGCATGGAAAAAGCGATCCAGATCCGTGTGGCTCATTCAGGTGTTCCCTCAAAATCAGACAATATGTTCACCAGCATATTTGCCGGGCGGCTGGCGGTGTTCATTCGTTACGTTTGAAACACATCTTGCCAGGATGTGCTGCTGGCCTGTTTATAGAAAAAAAGACCGTTGGAGGCTTCTTACCGCTTTCCGTGCGGCCCGGACAGGAGAAAAATATATGGAGCAGAAGTCTGCCCCCTCTGTAACATCGGCATTTACGCGATGTTTGCCGCTGGACAAGCTACAGGCAGCACCTGGGCTTAAGCGTGTTCTGGGGCCGGGAAGCCTTGTGGCATTGGGTGTTGGTGCCACAATCGGGGCAGGCCTGTTTTCTCTTACCGGCATTGCTGCTTCTGAAAATGCCGGTCCTGCTGTGGTTCTTTCCTTTTTTATTGCAGCCATTGCCTGTGGCTTTGCCGGGCTGTGCTATAGTGAACTGGCCAGCATGATACCTATTGCGGGCAGCGCCTACACCTATGCGTATGTCACACTAGGGGAAATGATGGCATGGATTATTGGCTGGGATCTGGTGCTGGAATACGCCGTGGGTGCGGCCACTGTTGCGGTCAGTTGGTCCCGGTATGTGGTATCATTATTGGATTCGTGGGGCATAGTGCTGCCCCCGAGGCTTACGGCTTCACCCTTTGAAACCGTACAGATGCCCGATGGCAGCATGGTCTCCGGGTTAATGAACCTGCCCGCAGTTTTTATTACCTGTCTGGTTTCATGGATCCTGATCCGCGGGATCTCGCAATCCGCTATGGTGAACGCCGTTGTGGTGGTTATCAAACTGCTGGTGATTGCAGCGTTTATCGGCTTTGGCATCCACTACATTAATCCGGCCAATTATCACCCCTTTATTCCACAAAACACGGGCACATTTGGGCAGTATGGCTGGTCTGGCATTATGCGCGCTGCGGGCACCATCTTTTTTGCCTATATCGGTTTTGATGCCGTTTCCACCACCGCGCAGGAAACCAAAAATCCGGCGCGTGATATGCCCATTGGCATTCTGGGTAGCCTGCTGATTTGTGCTCTGGCTTATGTCTGCTTCTCTTTTGTAATGACCGGTCTGGTCAATTACAAAGACATGCTGGGTGATGCCGCGCCAGTGGCTACAGCCATTAACCGCACGCCCTATCCATGGCTACAACTGGCCATTAAAATTGGCATTATCTGCGGGTTTACATCCGTGCTCATGGGCATGCTTTTGGGCCAGAGCCGCGTGTTTTTTGCCATGTCCCGCGATGGCCTTCTGCCCCCCATGTTCAGCGCCACACACCCAAAATATCAGACACCGTGGATGTCCAACGTCTTTTTCATGGTCATTATCTGTCTGCTCAGCGCGTTTCTGCCCATTTCTGAGTTAGGGCACATGACATCCATCGGCACGCTTCTGGCCTTTATTCTGGTCTGTGCTGGCGTGATGATCCTGCGCCGCAAAGCGCCTGATCACCCACGCGCTTTTCGGGTTCCCGGCGGAGACATCATTCCTGTTCTGGGTATTCTCACTTGCGGCACTGTCATGGTCTCACTTGATGAGCTGACATGGATCCGGCTGATTGTGTGGCTGGCGATAGGAATGGTGATTTACCTAACCTATGGCCGTTACCACAGCGCATTAGCGCGACCCAGCATTCCGCCAGACAGGGTTGCATAAAGCGCACAGGCGCGCATACTTCTGGGCAGCATTCACCCGCCTGTCCCGCCCGCCGTGGTTGGGGTTCTTTTTAGTGCCCCACTACGCCCGCAGGCAGCAGCAAGGAGATCCTGCCCATGATGGCTGGCCGTTTTCCTCTGGCTCGCCCCCGGCGCAACCGGATTGATGATTTCACGCGCCGTTTGGTTGCTGAAAATACGTTGGGCATCAACAATCTGATCTGGCCTATCTTTTTTATGGAAGGCACCAACACGGTTACCGAGGTGTCCTCCATGCCTGGCGTACACCGTGTGACGCTAGACAAGCTGGCCGCACATGTTGAGCCCGCCGCAAAGCTGGGCATTCCGGCTTTGGCTCTTTTTCCCATCACGCCCACAGAAGCGCGGGATGAGAACGGCACAGAAGCCACGAACCCGGATAACCTGATGTGCCGGGCTGCCCGCCTGCTTAAAAAGGAATTTCCGGAAGTTGGGCTGATTGGTGACGTGGCGCTAGACCCTTACACCAGCCACGGCCACGATGGCCTGATTGAAAATGGCTACGTGGTGAATGATCCATCCGTAACCATTCTTTCCCAGCAGGCTGTTAATCAGGCTGCTGCTGGTGTGGACATTATTGCCCCGTCAGACATGATGGATGGCCGTATTGAAGCTATTCGGCGTGATCTGGATAAGAGCGGGCTGATCAACACCCGTATCATGTCCTACGCGGCCAAATACGCCAGTGCCTTTTATGGCCCATTCCGTGATGCTCTGGGCTCTGGCGGTATGCTGAAAGGTGATAAAAAAACCTATCAGATGGACCCCGCCAACAGCGATGAAGCCCTGCGCGAAGTGGAAATGGACATTGCTGAAGGTGCAGACATGGTGATGGTCAAACCCGGCCTGCCGTATCTGGATATCATCCGCCGTGTGAAAGATGAATTCCACGTGCCCACCTTTGCCTATCAGGTATCTGGTGAATATGCGATGCTGATGGCGGCCATCCGCAATGGCTGGCTTGACCATGAACGCGCCGTTATGGAAAGCCTTCTGGCCTTCCGCCGTGCCGGAGCCAATGGCATTTTAACTTACTTTGCTATTGAAGCCGCAGAACGTATCCGGGCATCTTTTGGCCAATAAGTTTTTGGTCAATATCACGGCATATGGGCCAGAGTTTTCTGGCCCATAATTTTGTTGCGGGATAACTTCTCCCCATGACGTCATCGCAAGACAGGCCACACTTCTTCTATACCGCTCCCCCCGGTGCCTGTCCGTATCTGCCCAACCGTATTGAACGTAAAATACTGGTGGATCTGGCAACTCCAGAGGCCAATTTCCTACATAGCCGCCTTTCACATGCAGGTTTCAGGCGTAGCCATACCTTGGCTTATGCGCCTATTTGCGATGGCTGCTCTGCCTGTATTCCCATTCGCTTGCCTGTCAGGCGCCTTACACCTAATCGGACACAAAAGCGCGCTGTACGGCGCAATGCAGACCTTACGCGCAGCCTCCTGCCCCCCACTGCAACAGATGAGCAATACGCGCTTTTCCGAAGGTATCTGGACAGCCGCCATTCAGATGGTGAAATGGCGGGCATGTCCATGCATGATTACCGAATTATGGTGGAAGAAACACCTGTAGATACACGGCTTATAGAGTTTCGAGCACCAGATTCCACGTTAATGGCTGCCAGCCTGATTGATGTTCTGGAAGATGGGCTTTCTGCCGTTTACAGCTTTTATGAACCAGACTGCCCACAGCGTTCGCTTGGCAGTTTTGCCATTCTTTCCTTGGCTGAATTGGCAGTGCAAATGGAGCTGCCATATCTATATCTGGGATATTGGGTACCAGGCAGCCCCAAAATGGCGTATAAAGAACGCTTCCAGCCCGCAGAAATTCTGCGCCACGGCACATGGCAAAAATTGGATCTCAACCAGCTCCCTCAAACAGAAAGGGCCCATCCGTTTCCGGAAGGCCCCCTGTTTTAAACGGCTACGCTTAAGCTTTTTTAGCAGCCCAAGGCGGTGCAACCTTGCCAACTGCGGCACGACGGCTGACCCAATCCTGCAAATCAGCAAACTGACGCACACGCGCAGTACCCGGCCAGAGCAATCCATCCGCCGCAGTAAACACCACAGCCTGACGTAATCCTCCATCTGAGTATTTTTGCAGAGCAACACCGAGGCCTCGTGTCATGACGGGCAACTGCTCCAATGGGAAAATCAGGAACCGCCGGTTATCCCCCACAACAGCAACGTGGTCTCCCTCTGCTGGCACGCATACACGGGCAAACTCACCTTCCTTCAGGTTCAGAACCTGCCGGCCAGAGCGTTTTTCCGCCACCAAAGTTTCATCATCCACAAGCATGCCGCGCCCAGCGCTTGAGGCCACCAAGCGGCGTTTTCCATCTTCTATGGGGAAAACGGCCAGAAGATCCTCATCATTGGAAAGATCAATCAACAGGCGGATAGGCTGCCCATCTCCACGGCCTCGTGGCAGGTCCGCCCCTTTTACGGTGTAAGCGCGCCCATCTGTTGCAAAGAAACACAACCGATCTGTAGTCTGGCAAGGAATGGCCAGCTTAAGGGCATCTCCTTCCTTAAACTTCTGGTTTTCCAGATCAACATTGTGGCCCTTAACCGCACGCACCCAACCTTTTTGAGAAAGGATCATGGTGAGCGGTTCACGCTCCACTTCTTCCACCACGGAAATATCAACTGGCTTGGGCGCAGAAAGAATGGTGCTTCTACGCTCACCCAAACGGCCTTTTCCAAAGGCCTTGATCATACCGGTGAGTTCGCGCTCGATTGTTTTCCAGCGCTGTTTTTCGCTATCAAGCAACGCCATCAATGCTGCTTTCTCAGCAGAAAGTGCGTCATGCTCCTTGCGAATTTCCATTTCCTCAAGCCGGCGCAAACTCCGCAACCGCATGTTGAGCACGGATTCTGCCTGCAAGTCTGTCAGCTTGAACGTGGCTATCAAGCTGGCCTTGGCATCATCCTCTTCACGGATAATGCGGATAACCTCATCCAGATTCAGGTAGACAGCCAGAAAACCCGAAAGAATTTCCAGCCGCCGCTCTACAGCTGTCAGTCTATGGCGGCTGCGGCGTTCCAGCACCTCATGCCGATGGTCCAGCCATGCCTGAATAACCTGTTTAAGCCCCATGACACCGGGTGAGCGATCCGCCCCCAGCACATTCATGTTCAGGCCAAAGCGACTTTCCAGCGGTGTGGCACGGAACAGCGTTTCCATCAGCACTTCTGGTTCTATGCCACGTGTTTTGGGCTCCAGAATCAGGCGAATTTCATCCGTACTTTCATCACGGATATCCCCCAGCAGAGGCAGTTTTTTCTGATCTAGCAAATCCGCAATCTGCTCGATCAGGCGCGATTTCTGCACCTGATACGGAATTTGCGTCACCACAATATGCCATGTGCCAAAACGGCCTTGCTCAACCTCCCACCGCGCACGCATCCTAAAGCTACCGCGCCCGGTTTCGTAGGCCTGCAAAATGGCATCCGAATCTTCAACAATCAGGCCACCGGTTGGAAAATCCGGCCCCGGCATAAGCTCTAGCAGCTCCTGCGTGGTAGCCGAGGGCTTGCGCACCAGCAGGGCAGCAGCAGCGCATACTTCTGCGGCATTATGGGGCGGAATGCTGGTTGCCATACCCACAGCAATACCTGCCGCACCATTGGCAAGCAGATTGGGAAAGGCCGATGGCAGAACAACCGGTTCCTGCTCCTCACCATCATAGGTGGGGCGGAAATCTACGGCATCATCTTCAATGCCATCCAACAGGGCCACGGCAACTTCTGTCAGACGAGCTTCCGTGTACCGCATGGCGGCCGGGTTATCACCATCAACAGAACCGAAGTTCCCCTGCCCTTCTACCAGCGGGTACCGTGCGGCAAAATCCTGCGCCAACCGCACCAGAGCTTCGTACACCGAAGCATCACCATGCGGGTGAAACTTACCGATAACATCACCCACCACGCGGGCGCATTTTTTGAAGCCGGAAGCCGGATCTAGCCGGAGCTGATGCATGGCATAAACCAAGCGCCTGTGCACCGGCTTAAGCCCATCCCGCACATCCGGCAAAGAGCGGGACATGATGGTGGAAAGCGCATAGGCCAGATAACGCTCACTCAGCGCCTCCGCCAGTTTTGTTTCCTCAATATGTCCTGCGGTTTCGCTCATCTGCCATCCCTGGAAAGCTGTGCATGATCCATTAGAAACAAGACATACAGCCCTCGTATCGGTTGTGCCAGTCTTGCGCTACTCGGTTATTGGTGTTTGGTCTGCCAGAATACGCATTTCCAGCCTATCATACAGCCGTTGGCGTGCTGCAGGTAACGGCAAATGGCGTTGGCCAAAGGCATCCCGCGCCAAAAAGTGGCCTGTTAAGCGCAAACCTTCCAGCCAATCTGCCGCATTACCGGTTTGTTCTGTATCCCGCAAAAAAGATGGAAGCGGCAAGAGCCGATCTTTCCATTCTCCCGCACCTTCTTCGCTAACTGCGCGACCTGTGCGTGGTGAAACATAATGCAAATTTTCTGTGCTACCGGTAACGGCACAAGCTGATAGATCCAGCCCAAAGCCTAACGTTGCCAGCAATGCCATTTCCCACCGCACAACGTGGGGCATACCTTCACGTTCTGCAACAACAGGATCATACCCCAAAAAGGTAAGCAAACGCACTGTTTCTGCAAAAAGGAAGGGGCAAGGATCAGCTTCTGGCAGGGTTACATCTGCCAATACGCAAACTGATTGCAACATGCCTAATGCTAATGGAGCATCCAACAGCCGTGCGGCACAGGCGTAAAGTAATTCGCCTGAAATTTGTAATGATGCAGCAGCGCTGCGTTTATGGAGGCTTGTTTTAACAACATTGCCCGGCTGCCATAGGGCGCGGCCTGCTTTACTGGCTCCGCCATAGGCAATGCCCCTTAAGGGGCCGTAATCTTCTGTAAGAACATGCACGCGTGCACTGGTTTCACCCTGCACACCCGCAAAAAGCACAAGGGCGGGAGCCTCCTTTTGATAGGAAGTCCCGCCCTTGTCCGTCATTCGGAAAGCCCGACCTTAGACGCCAGCAACCTTTGCAACTTCAGCCGCAAAGTCATCAGCTTCTTTTTCAATGCCTTCACCCAGCTGGAAGCGGTCAAAGCCAACCAGCTTAACGCCAGCTTTCTTCAGCACGTCTTTCACGCGGGTTTCACCATCATGTACCCATACCTGTTCCAGAAGCACAACTTCTTCGTAGAACTTACGGATACGGCCTTCGACCATCTTTTCGATGATAGCTTCTGGCTTGCCGGAAGCGCGGGACTGTTCGATCAGCACTGCGCGTTCACGTTCAACTTCTGCCGGATCAAGGCTGGAAACATCCAGAGCAGAAGGACGTGTGGCAGCAACATGCATACCAACCTGACGGCCAAGCTGTTCGATAGCTTCATCAGCTGTCGGAGCTTCAACGGCGGCCAGAACACCAATCTTACCCAGACCGGGGCGCAGCGCACCATGCACATAGGTTGCCACAACGCCAGACGGCACAGTGAACACACGAGCCCGGCGCAGGGTCATGTTTTCACCAATGGTTGCAACCAGATGCGTCAGCTCATCAGCAACTGTGCGACCGGTTTCAAGCGTGGCAGCCTTAATGGCTTCCAGATCTTCACCAACCTTCAGCGCAACTTTAGCAACGGATTCCACAAAGTTCTGGAAGGATTCGTTACGAGCCACAAAGTCGGTTTCGGCATTCACTTCAACCATCGCAGCCACTTTGTCTGCAGAAGCAACGCCTACCAGACCTTCAGCAGCAACACGGCCAGATTTTTTTGCCGCAGCAGCAAGGCCCTTGGTGCGCAGCCAATCAATAGCGGCTTCAATATCACCGTTGGCTTCGTTCAGTGCTTTTTTGCAGTCCATCATGCCTGCGCCGGTTTTTTCGCGCAGATCCTTGACCAGTGCAGCTGTAATTGCCGCCATAATTCCATACTCCTTAAAAAACCCGAACGCGCCCACTCAGGGGCGCGAACCGGAATATTCCATGGCCTGCCAATGCAGGCATTCATGCAGGAAAAAACAGCCCGGCATGATAACCGGGCTGTTTGTGTATTCCGTTAGCTTGCAGCCGGTGCTGGAGCTTCTGCTGCAGGGGCAGCAGCTGCCGGAGCAGCTTCAAGAGCAGGCTCAACAGGCAGTTCTTCAGCAGCGCCGATATCCTGACCGGAAGCACCCAGTTCTGCGGAAATACCGTCCAGAACAGCGGAAGAAACCAGATCACAATACAGGCCGATAGCGCGGATGGCATCATCGTTACCCGGAATCGGGAAGGTTACGCCACGCGGATCGGAGTTGCTGTCCAGAATGGCCACAACCGGGATACCCAGCTTGTTGGCTTCTTCAATAGCCAGCTTTTCCTTGTTGGTGTCGATCACGAACAGGATGTCCGGCAGGCCACCCATTTCCTTGATCCCGCCCAAAGAGCGTTCCAGCTTGTCGCGCTGGCGGGTCATGTCCAGAATTTCTTTCTTGGTCAGACCAGCTGTTGCGCCGTCCAGCGTTTCTTCAATGCCACGCAGGCGCTTGATGGAACCCTGAATGGTCTTCCAGTTTGTCAGCATACCGCCAAGCCAGCGGTGGTTGACGTAATACTGACCGCAGCGACGTGCAGCTTCTGCGATCGGATCCTGCGCAGCACGCTTGGTGCCAACAAACAGAACGCGGCCACCACCGGCAACAGTGTTGCGGATAGCCTGCAGAGCGCGATCAAGCAGGCCAACGGTCTGCTGCAGATCAATGATATGAACCTGGTTGCGCACACCGAACAGGTACGGCGCCATGCGCGGGTTCCAGCGACGGGTGTGGTGACCAAAGTGAACACCAGCTTCCAGAAGCTGACGAAGGGTAAAATCAGGCATCGCCATAAGCGTATTCCTACCTTTCTGGTTATTCCTCCGCGAGGGGTTACCCTGCCAGACAGAACAGAGCACCAGATGGTGTTTTCCTCGCGTGCGTTATGCTCCCGGCCTTGACCGAGCGCGGCTCTTATGGCCGTTTTTTTGCGCCCGGACAAGACAAAAAACGCTCTTTATTAAGCTGCGTCTTCTGACTGGGAGGCTGTTTCCACCGGATGCGCGTATTTGTTGGGCACGCCGCTACGTGCCAGCAGAGCACGAAGTGACTTTACAACAGGGAACACTTCAACGTTGTGGTCCCCACCCAGTTCGCGCCATGCGTTCTGTTCCATTTCCACAATTTCACGATCTTCTTCAAAGATGCGGTGTGTGAAAATACCCAGTGCAGGCCATGCCAGATTGAGCAGGAAGTTCCATTTGGGTTTTTTAACGGAAAGCAGACCAAATGCCTGTGTAACCTGCTGCGTTTCGCCCAGCGGCACATAGGATGTCCACAGATCCATAATCAGATCACCATCCTTATCGTGGATCTGCAGAGTCTGATACGGATAGGTGGTGCGGATGGACACAACTTCTTCAACCGGCTGTTCGCGGCCTTCAAAATCATGGTGTTTGCCAAAAATCAGGGCTTCCGCAAGCGGCTGATTGCCACCTTTACGGGCAAAGCTGTAGCGTGCTTCCAGGAAGTCATCACCCTTGTCCTGCCCCAAAAAACGGGCCGTAATGGAACCCATCTGCCGCCGGTGCAGGAACTGATGGTTCATGTCCATCAAGTTTTCATGCATGAAGGTATAGTGGCATTTCAGGCGTGGGCTGAACATGCGGGTTTTGTATTCCGGGTTACCCACTTGCGCCACATCAGGCACGGGAACCTTATCTGCCAAAGCCGGATCACCGGGGAAGATAAAGATCAGGCCGCTTTTTTCACGGCAAGGGTAGGATTTAACCGGGCGCCCCACTCCTTCTTTATTCAAATAAGGTACGGTCACGCACTTGCCGGCGCGATCAAATGCCCAACCGTGGTAGCAGCATTTTACGCAGCCCTTATCATCCACAACCCCTTTGCTCAGCGGCACCTGCCGATGTGCGCAACGGTCTTCCAGCGCATAGACAGGCCCATATTCAGGGCGAATAAGTGCAATGGGGTGCCCTGCATAGCGTGCGGCAAATGCTTTGCCGGGGCGCACTTTATGCGACCACGCCACAGGGTACCAGAAATTAGGATCACAATCGATCTGCCGAAGATCATAATGCGGCGTATTCGAACCGTCCGCCTGTTTGCCCTTGGCCTCTTCCACCAGCATGACGTCACCCTTTCAGAATCCAACAAGGCCGATGCAGCAGGAACAACATCACCTTAAAAACATGCCTATGCCCACGTGCTCTCCAGTGCCGAATTACGGAACCATCAGAGCAAACATGGGCGGGGATGACGCCTTCAAGATATTGAAGCTGCTTTTTGCTCAGCCCTGCCGCGCCATCACATGGGTGGGAAGGCTAGCCGATTTTACACGCTGCGCCCAGATGCAAACAGCCAACCAAGCTGTGCACTGGCCGCAACGGTCCTATCCTGCCAAGCCACATGCCTAACAGGATATCTGGCCTTCATTGCATTATTGTGGTGCGTGATTTTCCTGCAAATGCGTAGAAGACGGCTGATTGTTACCGGGGATTGTTTCACTTGGGCTTTCCATAACCCCATTTTTTTTGTCGTGCTGGCTATGGTGCGGATGATATTCTTTAACCGGGTGGGCTGGGTGTTTTCCATCGTTCGAAGGCGGTTGCGTACCTGGTTGCTCATCTACCGTGCGCGGATTGCTCCACAGCTTTTTAGATGGATCAACATGCTCACCATTTGGCCCTACCGCTGCCTTTGATGGAGGCTGCCCCTGTTGGGAGGCTGCACCCTCTGCTGTAGGTGGCGTGCCACTATTATCTTGAGCCATAGCCAATGCCGGCATCACGCTTAAAGACGCACCAAGCAGCATGGAAGTGAAAATTTTCTGCATGGGACACTCCTTTGGAATAAAATGATGTATCCCGTTTTCCAACGCCAACAATTTGGAAGAGTTGCAAAATTTTATTTTCCCAGAATATCCCTTATTTTTCGGTAAGATTCTGGATGATATGCAATCTGCTTTCCATCCAAATGCGCCACAACACGCAAGGAAAGACTGTTGGTTAAATAAACACCCTGCGCTTTTACAATATCTGTGTAAGTGACCACACGCTCCTGCACCACTCCTGCATCCAGCAACAGCCTGCGCGCAATCCCCGGCAAAACACCTTCTGTAACTGGAGGCGTTATGAGCCCTTCTTCTGTTTGCACAACAACATTACTGATTGTGCTTTCTGCTATATGCCCCTGCATATTCAGCAAAAAAGCATCATCACACCCTTTACGGTCGGCTTCCTGCCTTGCCACAACTCCAGGCAAATAACTTAACGACTTAATGCGAGAAAGTGGCGAGCACTCATCCCGTCGCACCAGAGTGCTCACACACATACGCACAGACTGCTCTCTAAAATTGCCCGCAGTTCCTGTTATAAAAACCGTTGGTTTGCAGTATTCTGGTGGCAACAAACCGCGTGGCGCGACCCCACGTGTGACAGTCAACCTAATAGAACCATTCTCAAACCCTGCTTGTGCCAAAAACTCTTGCACAGCCTGCAAAGCATCGTCTTGTGTTGGCACAGGCATATCCAAAACCCATGCACCATTACAAAGACGCTGATAATGCCATATAAAATGCAAAACCGTTTTGTTTTTAACCCGCAGAGTTTCGAATAACCCGTCTCCTAATGTCACGCCCCGATCCAGAGGGCTGATAGTGGCCTGTTCAGCGGGGTATATTTTTCCGTTTAACCAAACAACACTCATTCCTGCCCCCAGAACCTCTGAAACGGCGCAAATTTCAGACGCATTTCTTCATATTCTTTTTCTGGATCAGACAGAATGGTTACACCACCGCCAACACCAATGCTCAGGCAATTTTTAAAGCGTTCCAAACTACGGATAATCACGGAACTATCCATACTGCCATCTGCCCCAATACAAAACACCGTGCCACAATATGCACCACGAGTTGAGGCTTCCAACTCATCTATAATCTGCATCGCCCGATATTTGGGGGCCCCTGTTACAGAGCCCGGCGGCAAGGTTACTTTTAAAAGATCAAAAACATCTTTGTTAGGCAGCAACTTTCCGCGAACCTCTGAAACCAGATGATGCACATGCGGAAACTGCTCCACCTCCAACAAGTCTGGCACACACACGCTGCCTATTTGCGCCATGCGGCCAATATCATGCCGCATAAGATCAACTATCATCAGGTTTTCGGCGCGTTCTTTTTCATCATGTAGAAGCGTTTTACGCCAAAAAGCATCTTCTTCCGGCGTTTGCCCACGTGGTGCCGTGCCCTTGATAGGCCGCGATGATACACAACCATTCGCGTCCACTTTCAAAAACCTTTCTGGAGAGGCAGAAAGTAACGCAAAATCTGGCCCGCATGACAAATACGCAGCAAAAGGTGCCGGTATTTGTTGCCGCAATGCACGATACACCTCAACACTTGGCAGAGATTCATCTATTTCCGCTGTATGCCGACACGTTATATTCGCCTGAAAAATATCTCCTGCGGCAATATAGTCCCGCGTTTGTGCAATGCTCTGACAATAAGCATGACGGCCTTGATCTGCCACAAACTGCGTGGTTGTACGTATCTTACATAGTGCAACATGCTCAGGAAGCTTATGCCACTCACTTATCAACTGCGCTACATGTGCAGAATCTGCAAAGAATTTTGACGTTCCTGCAAGAAACACACGTTTTTCAAAGCGATCCCAAATAAAAGCATGATCATACACGCCCGCTGCCAATAAGGGCGTATTTTGATCTTTATGCCGAGATAAAACGCCCTCCAGCATCATTCCCGTTTGATAACTGGCAAATCCAACAAGACCACCCCAGAATGGAATATCTTGCAGGTGCACTCTATCCGCATCTTCTTTTAATTCATCATGAAAAACACGCAGGGTTTCAAAAACATGACCAGATGAAACAAAAGGTTGTTTTGTACCGTCCACTTCTATTTCATGAGGCCAAGCCACCACCGTATGACATGGCCTATGGCAAAAAATCTGCCATCGGCTCCGATTGTCTATCTTTCCGCCACTATCCAGAAAAGCACACCACGGCTGATTGCCCCATACCGATAAAACGGCATCAGGGTTCTTCCATTGCAATTCCCTTATCTGAACCAATGTCAGACCTGTTCCACCCGTGAAACACCAGAAAGCGTGCGCAGCCTTTGCCCCAACACGGGCGTAACCTTATAGCGTCCGCGCAACCGCACTTCTACATCACAACTATCTGCAACACCTGGCAGCAGAACAATCCGTCCTGCCCCGCCCTTTTGTGGTTCCAGAATAGCTTGTAAATCTGGCAAGGCATCTGGCTTTTCCAACCAAACACGCATTTCGCTTTGCCCTTGCGCGGCGGCGGCTTCCAAATCCACAATATCTGTCGCGGTAAGGCGTAGGGCTTCTCCTTCCAGCTTTAAATCAGCTGTTACGAGAATAGCCGTGCCCGCCACCAGAATATCGCGCACACGCGTCAGCACTTCCGAAAAAACAGTTACTTCGCAGCCGCCAGATGCATCGGAAAGGCGCACCCATGCCATTTTGTTACCCGTGCGTGTGGGACGCTCCTTTTTATCCACTACACAGCCAGCAATTTTAACACGCCCGCCGCCAAGCTCCGCCGCAGTTAACAACTGCGATGTGCGCGTAACACCCAGACGACGCAGTACCGAACCATATGCATCCAGCGGGTGGGCTGTCATATGGAAGCCAATAGCTTCGGCCTCCATCGCCAGACGTTCAAACTCTGGCCAATCATGGCCTTCCACTAACCGCAAGGGCTCAACTTCACCCGGTCCGCCAAACAACCCAATCTGGCCAGAAGCAGCCTCCTGTGCCTGGCTATGCGCCCGCCGCAAGATAACATCTGCGGACCTGAAAACGCGTGCCCGGTTTTTATCAATACATTCAAACGCACCAGCTTTTGCCAGATTTTCCAACTGCATCCGGTTGATGTGCTTCGGGTCAATACGGATTGCAAAATCTGCCAGATTTTTAAAGGGTTTTTCTCCCCTTGCATCTACCAGTGCTTCCATTGCACCATAGCCAACCTTTTTAATGGCAGCCAGCGCATAACGGATGGCATATGTGCCATCTGGTTGTTTTTCTACCGAGAAATCAGCTTCTGATTTATTGATATTCGGCGGCAAAACAGCAATGTGCATGCGCTCTGCTTCCTGCCGCAAAGCGGCAAGTTTTTCTGTACGCTCTCGCGCCAGAGACATACAGGCTGCCAAAAAGGCTACCGGGTGGTTAGCCTTCATCCATGCTGTTTGGTAGGAAACAAAAGCGTAAGCTGCAGCATGGGATTTATTAAAACCATAGTCTGCAAACTTGGCCATGAGGTCAAACACCTCAACGGCTTTATCACGGTCAATCCCGCGTTTGGTTGCGCCTTCTGTAAAGATTTCGCGCTGGTGATCCATTTCTGAACGGATCTTTTTACCCATGGCTCGGCGTAGCAAATCTGCGCCACCCAGACTGTAGCCAGCCATTTTCTGGGCAATCTGCATAACCTGTTCCTGATAGACCATGATGCCATAGGTCTCTTCAAGAATATCACGGATTTCCTCGTGCGGGGGTTCCCAGGCCTCACCGTGTTTTCTGCGGCAGTAATCGGGAATGTTGGCCATTGGGCCAGGGCGATACAGCGCCACAGCAGCAATAAGATCTTCTATTCGGGTGGGGCGCATCTGTTTGAGAACATCGCGCATGCCCGCGCCTTCAAACTGGAACACGCCGGCGGTATCACCCCGCCCCAGCATTTCATACGTTTTGGGGTCATCCAACGGTATGTGGCTGATATCCACATCCTTACCCATGCGGCGTATAAAATCGACACCCCGTTTGAGAATGGTAAGTGTTGTTAAGCCAAGAAAGTCAAACTTGACGAGGCCCGCCTGCTCAACAAACTTCATGTTATACTGGGTAACCAGCGTATCACTTTTGGGGTCTCGGTACAGCGGTACAAGCTGCACAAGCGGCCTATCCCCAATAACCACACCCGCCGCATGCGTACTGGCATGACGGAAAAGCCCTTCTAGCTGCTGGGCAATTTCCAGCAATCTGCGCAGGGCCTCATCATTATCACGCATTTCCTGCAGCTTAGGCTCGCCTGCAATAGCTTCCTTCAGAGTAACCGGCTTAGCGGGGTTGTTGGGAATAAGCTCTGCCACACGGTTAACCATACCGTATGGCAGGCCCAGCACGCGCCCAACATCGCGCACAGCAGCACGCGCTTGCAGCTTACCGAAGGTAATAATCTGCGCAACGCGATCTGCCCCATATTCACGCCGCACATAGGCAATTACTTCGTCTCGCCGATCCTGACAGAAATCGATATCAAAGTCAGGCATGGAAACGCGTTCTGGGTTTAGAAAACGTTCGAACAGCAGATTGAACGGAATAGGGTCAATATCCGTAATGGTAAGCGCCCACGCGGCCAAGGACCCCGCACCAGAACCACGGCCCGGCCCAACCGGAATGCCATGCGCCTTGGCCCACTGGATAAAGTCCGCCACGATCATGAAGTAACCGGGGAACCCCATCTTGGAGATAATATCCAGCTCGAAACGCAAACGTTCCTTGTATTTTTCTACGGTTTCGGCATCCAGCTTCATGCCGGACATGCGGCGTTCCAACCCTTCCCACGCCATGGCGCGCAGGGTTTCATCTTCTGTCGCGCCTTCTCTTACCTTGGGGCAAACAGGCAGAAGTGGTTTGCGGGTTTCTACTTTAATGGCGCAACGGCGCGCAATTTCCAATGTGTTGTCACACGCATCTGGCAGATCGGCAAAAAGTGCGCGCATCATTTCCGGCGGCTTGAACCAATGTTCCGGCGTAACGCGGAAGCGATCTTTTTCTGCCATGGTGCGCCCTTGGGCAATGCACAACAGAGCATCCTGCGCTTCGTACATTTCTGGCGTAGGAAAAAAGCATTCATTGGTGGCCACCAAAGGCAGCCCGAACCGATCTGCCAATGTGAGCACGCCCGGTTCCACGGCTTTTTCAATAGCCAGACCATGCCGGTGCAGTTCTACAATCAGCCTGTCACCAAATGCCTCATGCACACGGGACAGCCATTTTTCAGCGTCTTCCGTTTGCCCTTCCGCCAGCATCTGGAACAGTGGCCCACGTGTGCCACCGGTTAGCAGCAGCAGCCCCTCTGCTTTTTCACACAGCAGGTCTAGCGAGACAAAAGGATCTGCCGGATCTGAGTTCTGAAACCCGGCTGAAGAAAGAAACTGGAGATTAGCCAACCCTGCCTCGTTCTGCGCCAGAAGCACAACAGGTTCAGCTGGAGAGCCGGGTTTGTCATTACGCGCAGGCAGGCCAATCTGGCTGCCAATAATGGGTTGGATGCCGCTTTTTGTACAATACTGAGAAAATTCCAACGCCCCGAACAAATTACCTGAATCAGCAATGCCCACAGCAGGCATATGCATTTCCTTCGCTAGCCCCACAATATCGGGCACGCGAATGGCCCCTTGGCTGAGCGAATAGGCAGAATGAACACGAAGGTGGACGAAATCAGCGTAAGACATGCGCCTTTATAGCACAGACTTGGGCCTTTTCACTCTGTCTAAAAGCTCTGTTTTGGCGTGCCTGGATATGCATAAAAGAGACCCTCCCCAGAAGGCTTTCTGGTCAGTTCTGGCAGTAAGACAGTTTCAACGATACATTACAGCCTAACAAAGCTTGGCGCTGTGTTCCGGCTTGCAAAATTACTGACCGTTCAGGACTTCCATTATGCAGATTATAAAAACCAAAGCAGAACTGGCAGCTTTAAGTTCCAGTTGGCAGAAAGAGGGTCAAACTATTGGATTTGTGCCAACTATGGGCGCACTTCATGCAGGCCATCTTTCACTCATTAATGCGCTGGATGGCAAAGCCTCTCGTCGGATTGTATCCATTTTTGTAAACCCCATTCAATTCAATAACACCAGTGATTTCCAGCATTACCCACGTGGGCTGGAAGACGATGCCTCCTTGTTACGCAAGACTGGCAAAGTGGATGTGCTTTATGCGCCAGATGAAAGTCAGATGTACCCACCCGGCTTTGCAACCCGCATAAGTGTTTCCGGGCTGGACAACATGCTGTGTGGAAGAGACAGACCCGGCCATTTTGATGGCGTTGCCACAGTGGTTACCAAGCTGTTTTTACAAACACGCGCCAATATCGCGGCTTTTGGTGAAAAAGACTACCAGCAGCTCTGCCTCATCAAACGCATGGTGCAGGATCTGGATTTACCAGTAGATATACTGCCCGTGCCGACCTTGCGGGAAACAGACGGGTTGGCGCTTTCATCCCGCAACCGCAGGCTTACCCCAGAACAACGCCAACAGGCCGCTCTGCTACCCCAAGCCCTGGCTGCATGCCTTGCAGCCATGAAGAATGGTACAAGCGTAGAAAGCAGCTTAGACACATGCCGTGAGACATTGAAGAAAGCGGGCTTTTACGTCCATTATCTGGAACTCCGCCATGCGGAAAATCTGGCACCCGCCCCTATTGCAGGCAAAGATACGCGCCTGTTTGTGGCTGCCAGCCTAGGGAGCATTCGGCTTATTGATAATATGCCGTTTGCCTAACACTTTCCGCAACACTCTATTCACAACAGCAAAGAGCCCAAAATCATGAGCATTAAACGCCTTGCCCCTGAAGAACGTCTGACAGGCGCCGTTGTTCATAATGGCCTTGTTTATCTAGCTGGCCAGATTGCCGACGATTCCTCGTTGGATGCTGAAGGCCAAATGGCTGATATTCTACGGCAAGTAGATGCCTTATTGGCTGAAGCAGGCACAGATAAAAGCCATCTTATTTCTGTTCAGATCTTTTTGGCTGACATGAATGATATGGCTGGCATGAACCGTGCATGGGATGCGTGGCTAGACAGAAACAACAAACCAGCCCGCGCAACGGTAGAAGCCAAACTGGCCGACCCCACATGGAAGGTGGAATTAACCGGTATTGCTGCATTGCCTCAGCCGTAATTGTGTTTAGGTGGGCAGTTGTTTTTTAACAGCTGCTCACGACACAAGCTTACACGCAAAACAAATGCTCTAAAGCATTGCTGCATTTTATAAATTTTAGAAGGAAATTAAGGCTGGCTCCCGAAGTAGGACTCGAACCTACGACCCAGCGATTAACAGTCGCTTGCTCTACCAACTGAGCTATTCGGGACCAGCGAGGGAGCATATAGCTAACCTAAATCGCGCCGTAAACCCCCTTTTTTATTTTTTTTCATATTCCCTCCATCACTCATAAAGCGACAGACACAGCAAGACATAGTAAACCTACAGAAATGAGCGCCCAAGGTCCTTCCCAAACACGTCGTAACCTCCTGCTTGCTGGCATGGGCGGTATTGCCGCCATTGGTGGAGGAACCTTTCTGGCAACGCGTGGCAAACATCATCCACACAAACAGCCAGATGGCACTTATCGGCAGATCAAAATAGGTTGGCCCAATTCTGGATCGGCACCCGTATTGGCTGTCGCCGCGCAAAAAGGGTTTTTTGCGCATTATAGCCTGGATGTAGATTTACCCTTTGCCACCATTAATGGAGAAGACACCATTAATGCACTGGCCAGAGGTGACATTCACTACGCCGTAGCCCCTGCCCTTACGTGGCTCAGGCATCTTTATGCAGGGCTTAATGCGCAATTGCTGATTGGCGTGCAGCCCGGCAACTTCCGCCTGCTCGTGCGCCGCAGTAGCCATATTACACGGCTGGACCAGCTTATGGGCCACACAGTAGCCGTTATGGACCAGAACGCGGCAGATAAGCTGTTTTTTGCCATCATGATGCGTCGCAAGGGATTGGACGCCATGAACCGCATCAACTGGCTGGACTTGCCGCTTCCGCAAATTGATGATGCCGCGCGCAACCAAAGAATTGATGCTGTTGTCGCGCATGATTATCAGGCTTGGTGGCTGCTCCAATCATTCCCTGATCTGTTTATTGAACTGGCTGGCAGCAACACAGGCCATTATGCCGAGCGCACAAGCATGGTGCTTGGTGCCTCCAGCTCTGTGCTGCAAGATGACCCGGATGCTGCCATTGCCCTTGTGCTGGCCCTGCGTGATGCTGCCCGATGGACAGACACCCACCGTGATGATGCCGCAACCCTGATTGCCCCAGATGTTTCGGATCTTTCTGCAGCCAGCATACGCGCAATGCTACACAGCGAACCAGCTATCCGGCCTGTTATTGGCAAATCATTACGCGATCAACTGGCGCAGTATTGTGATGAACTGCAACTGGTAGGGCTGCTACCGGAAACGGAAGACAGCACGGCACTTGCACATCATTATGCCCGCAACGTTTTAAAAGAATAGTAAAAACGCAGGACTTATTCTCAAATAAGCCTGCGTTTTTACTTAAAAGCCTTACTGCAAGCCTTCTACAAACTGAGCAATACGCTGGCAGGCCTCTTGCAGTGTTTCATCTGCCGTTGCGCAGGACAGGCGCAAATAAGGTGAATGCCCAAAGGCGCTTCCCGGCACGGTGGCTACAAAAGCCTCTTCCAGCAAGGCCAATGCAAAGTCATGGTCTGTTTCCAGCCGTTTGCCCGCTGCTGTCGTGCGGCCAAGGCACCCAGCAACACCCGGATACGCATAAAACGCACCATCTGGCATAGCACAGGTAAAGCCCGGAATAGCGCGCAAGGCTTCCACCACCATCCGGCGGCGGCGGCCATATGTTGCCACCATTTCCTGCACCAGATCTGCCGGGCCATCCAAGGCAGCAGCAGCAGCTGCCTGCGCTATGGAACACACACCAGACGTGGCATTACCCTGAACACCCCGCATGGTGGCAATAAGATCTGCCGGGCCACCCGCAAAACCAACGCGCCAGCCTGTCATGGCATACGCTTTGGAAACACCGTTAAGGGTAATGGTGCGGTCTTTCAGATCAGGCGCAACCGCCGCGATGGATGCTGATTTTGCACCATCAAACACCAGATGTTCGTAAATCTCATCTGAAAGTATCCAGATATCTGGATACTGCCGTAGCACTTCCGCAATAGCGCGCAGATCATCCGCTGAGCACACACCACCTGTTGGGTTATTGGGGAAGTTCAGCACCACCCAACGCGTGCGGGGTGTTAGCACTTTTGCCAGTTCATCTGCCTTCAGGCGAAAGCCGTCTTCCTCCCGGCAGGAAACATAAACAGGCGTGCCACCAAACATACGGGCAATAAGCGGATAGCTCACCCAGTAAGGTGTGGGCACCACCACTTCATCACCCGCATTCAGCGTGGCCATGAACGCATTAAAAATAACCTGCTTGCCACCGTTGGAGACCATAATCTCCTCCGGCTTGTAATCCAGCCCGTTTTCACGCGTGAACTTGCGGGCAATGGCCGCCTTAAGTGCAGGCGTGCCATCTACGGGTGGATATTTGGTCTGCCCGGCCAAGGCTGCCTGATGGGCTGCCTCCACCACGGCAGGCGGCGTGGCAAAATCCGGCTCCCCCAACGCAAGGGAGATAACGGGCTTGCCCTCCGCCTTAAGAGCGCGTGCACGGCGTGCCATTTCAATAGTGGCAGGCGCAGGCAAACCTTTTAGTCTGTTCGCAAAAGACCGCGCCATATTTTACAGCAGCCCTTTGCAAAAACGTTGAATACGCGTGCAGGCTTCGCGCAGGCTATCTGTATCCGTTGCATAGGAAATACGGATATGGCCGGGGAACATGAAGGCCGAACCATGCACGGCAGCAACGCCTTCTTCTTCCAGAAGGGCTGTTACAAAATCTTCATCCGTTTCCAGCTTTTTGCCGCCCGGAGATGTTTTGCCCAAACATTTTTCCACCGACGGGAACACATAGAATGCACCTTGTGGCATATCGCATTCCATCCCTTCGGCTTCATTCAGCATGGAAACAACCATGTCACGCCGCCCCTGATAGGTGGCAACCATTTCCTGAATAAAGTCCTGCGGGCCGGTGAGTGCTTCCACAGCCGCAGCCTGCGCGATGGAACAGGTGTTGGAGGTGGACTGCCCCTGCAGTTTGTTCATGGCTTTTGTCAGTTCCACCGGAGCGCCGGAAAAACCAATACGCCAGCCTGTCATGGCATACGCCTTGGAAACGCCATTCATGGTAACGGTGCGGCTACGCAGCAGCGGCTCCACTTCCACAAAGGTGGCGGGGCGGAAGCCATCGTAAACCAGCTTGGCGTAGATATCGTCTGTAAAGATCCACACATGCGGGTGGCGGAGCAGAACATCACACAGCGGGCGCAGATCTTCGGCTGAATAGGCAACACCTGTTGGGTTACAGGGTGAATTCAGGAAAAACCATTTTGTGCGTGGTGTAATAGCGGCTTCCAGCTGTTCTGCCGTAATCCGAAAACCATTTTCACGTTTGCAGGGCACAATAACAGGTGTGCCTTCTGCCAGCGTGACAATATCAGGGTAAGAAACCCAGCAAGGTGCGGGAATAATTGCCTCATCACCCGGGTTAAGGGTGGACATCATGGCATTATAGATAATCTGCTTGCCGCCAGTGGAAACAATAACTTCCTCTGGCGTGTAATCCAGACCACTATCAAGCTTAAAGCGCTCTGCTACGGCCTTACGCAGTTCTGGCGTGCCAGCAACATCGGTATAACGGGTCTGGCCGTTTTCAATGGCCTTGGCCGCTGCGCGGGAGATGTTTTCGGGCGTGCGAAAATCTGGCTCACCGGCAGAAAGGCTGATGATGTTCCGGCCTTCGGCTTTGAGTGCGCGGGCCCGTGTCGAAATGACAATCGTCTGGCTCGGGCTGATCCTGTTCATGCGGTCAGCAACAATGCTCATGGTTCTCTTACTTTCCGACACTATGTTTTTCATGCCAATAACCAGGACATCACCCATGCCCCAGAAACAGACATTTGGTTCTGGGGCGGCACAGTAATCCTGTTCGGCCTCTGGCGGAACCGGAGATTTCTCATACGCCGCGTTTTTTGTACGCAATTCAGGGTTTATCTCTCAAAAATATGAGGGAAACCCGCTTTGCAACGCACATCTTCCGCCGAAAGGCCTGCTTCACGCATAGCGCGCACAGCCAATGCCCCATCCCGCTTGGCCAATCTGCGCCCTTCTGCGTTACACAATAGAGGGTGAAAACTGTATGCCGGCACGCTCCACCCCATAAGTGTTTGCAATACCCGATGCAGATCTGTTGCTGGCCGTAAATCTTCCCCTCGCGTTACCAGCGTAACACCTTGGGCTGCATCATCATGCGTCACGCAGAGATGGTAGGATGCGGGAATATCCTTGCGTGCAAGAACCACATCCCCAAACAATTCAGGATGACACATAACTGTTCCGCGCTCTTGATCCTGATACGTTAATGGTGCGCCTTGTGTGTGCTGATGCACCCATTGCAAGGCTTTACCCATATCCAGCCGCAGCACGTGGGGCTGCCCTTGGCTAATACGATCCTGCCGTTCTTGACCTGAAAGATGGCGACACGTTCCGGGGTAACACAAACTACCATCTGGAGCCGTATGAGGTGCTGAGAATATGGCAGCACTTTCACGCATGATATCAGACCGCGTGCAAAAGCAGGGATACAGCACCCCCATTGCATTCAATGTTGCCAACGTAACCTGATACGCTGGCATATTGGCTGATTGCCTTAAAACGGGCCGCCCAGAGTGCAACCCCAACCATTCCAGATCTTCCAGAATGGCGGGAATAAATGCAGGTTTGCAGCGTTGGATATCAATGTCCTCCAGCCGCACAAACCATTCTCCATCCGGCTGCGCCTTTTGCCAGCCATACAAAGCCGAAGCCACATGCCCCAGATGCAGAAAGCCCGTGGGGCTAGGCGCAAAGCGTGTAACCCATCCCTCAGGGTTTGTTTGACTATTATGTAATAAATTGTTCATGTTTTTCGTGAAACTATTACTAAAATCTAAAAAGAGGCGCCAAACAGACAGCCGTTTTGTTGCCTCCCTCCAGAACCTCTGCAATACTGCATGCAGTAATTACCTCGACGACGCACCTTTTGCAGGCAATCGGCTCCGAGTTTTACGATCGCAGAAAGATGCGCCCTCGAAGATAAGCCGAGGAGACAAGTCTTGCCTGACGGTAGTACCCTCAACTTTCCTGCATTGGTTCTCAATGCAGATTTCCGGCCTCTCTCCTACTACCCTCTTTCCCTATGGGCATGGCAGGATGCCATTAAAGCTGTGTGGCTGGATCGGGTTTCTGTGCTGAGTGAATACGATACCGAAGTTCATTCTCCGCATCATACTATCCGCCTCCCCAGTGTGATTGCCTTAAAAGATTATATTCCAGCAGCACGTAAGCCAGCCTTCACCCGCTTTAATGTTTTTCTGCGTGATAACTTTTCCTGCCAGTATTGTGGTGAACGCCACCCTACGCAGGAACTCACGTTTGATCACGTTATCCCACGTTGCAAAGGTGGCAAAACAAGCTGGGAAAATATTGTAACCGCATGCGGTTGCTGCAATCTGCGCAAAGGTTCGCACCTTCCGCATGTTATTGGCATGTTGCCGCGGCATCGGCCAGAACGCCCCTCATCCTGGCAGTTGCAGGAAAACGGGCGTGCCTTTCCGCCTAACTACCTGCATGAGAGCTGGCGCGATTATCTGTATTGGGACACTGAACTGGAAAACTGATCAGGCAGCCGCTTTTCAGCGCGTATAGCTGTAGCCGTATTCATCCGCCAGTTTCTGAAGATCCGGGGCATCTTTCAGGTTTAGCGGAATCGGCTTTGCGTTTTTCTCACCAAACATAAAGCCGTGGTTGGTCATACGCTGGCATGTATTGGCCGCAAGCGGAAAGCTAAGATACATCGGCCTGGCCATTTGCTTGCGCAGGCAGGTAATATCCGTATCAACCAATGGCAGACGCCCAACCTCGGAAGAGCAGCCACCCAGCAGGGCTAGGCCTACCGCTACAAACCCAAGGCGTAATGTATTTTTCATCTGCATAACGGATCAGCCACCTTGCTTCAGCATATCTTGCAGCGGCTGCTGGCCGCGCTGATGTGTCATTCGGAAATATGCATACTGCCAGTTTCTACCTACCTCAGCTAGACAGGGAACATCACGCCCCCTGTCTGCCAGCCGCATGGCAGAACCGGCTTTAATACCAAGATCCGCTTTTAGCTTACTTCGTAGCCTGCGCCACGGATTGCGTTCTGCAGGGAAGAAACGCCAGCCCGAGTTGGATCATACGTTACTTTCACTTCACGCGTTGCCAGATTAACATCTGTGGCTTCTACACCATCAATAGCAGCAAGGGCGCGCTTGATAGCAGACACACAGCCATCGCACGACATACCATCCACCATAAAGCTTGCTGTGGTTTGGGTCATTTATCTGTACCTTTCTTAAATAACATATTTACGCCGCATCATACGTTGCGCGCCTTATAGCGCAGCTCTGGCCCAGACGGAATAAGCATATAGGCAGTCTGCCATCCTGCATTCTCATGCTATATTGCGTGCATGAGCAGCCTTTCCGCGCCTTCTGGCCCCAGCAAAATGCACAACACCTCAACTCAGTGGCGGGATACGCCGCTCCACCGCCTGATGCTGGCAACACTTATAGAAAAACTGGAAAACAGACTGCTTGCCAACCCCAGCGCCACACGTGTGCTGGAACAGTGGATAAATACTTACAATCTGGCGCCGGATAACAACTTACATGCCCACCGCCAAACAGAAGGCAGTATGCCTTGCCCGCCATTCCTGCTGAAAACGCTATTGGGCGCTTCTGATACGCAAACAGAGGATGTGCATTACAGGAAAGTACAGCTTACCGCACATGGGAAGGTTTTTTCAGAAGCCGAAAACTGGTACGTTCCGGCAAGATTATCTCCGGAAATGGCTACACAGCTGAACACAACAGATAAGCCCTTTGGACTTGTTGTGGCGGCCCTTAACTTTTCCCGCCAACTCATCAAACGGGAAAGCTTGTGGTTCCCTCTTCCTGAACACTGGGAGCGGAATGGAATACCTGCAGGTTCTGACCGACCTATTGACCTGCCACCCTATCTCTTCCGCCATATGGCGGTGTTGCGCACGCAAACAGGGCAAGCCTTTTGTGTGGTGATTGAAACCTACACCACAGAAACTCTAAGGTTTCCGCCGCCAGCCTTGCCAGCATAGACGGAAACCTTAGTTTATTTTTTACGCTTCGGCGTCAGCCTCTGCGCATTCACCCATACGGGTTGTATCTACAAATTTTTCAGTCGCATCATCCAGCGCGCGGGTTTTACGCCCACCGGGACCATGCACGTACAGGTCTTTCTTGTTCAGCTTGGTCACGGCATCAGGCTGCACAGGCATCAGATACCGTGCAGGACGCTGATGATCCGCCAGCTGAAGTTTGGGGTTGAAGACCGAATTGAACTTCCAGAGCATTTTTACAAAGTTGGTCTGGCCATTGCGTAGCAGACGCGCCGCAATACCTGCGGTGTCTTTCAGCGCTTCCCAACCCATGTGCTTGGTGTTGAGCACCTGCTGGGTTTTTACCAGCTCTTCGTAAAACTCTGGCAGCGGCAACGTGGTGGGCAGCACGGCGTGCTGAATATCGAACAAACGATAATCCCGCGTTGTCAGGCGGCGTGCTTCCTTGTGCCAGATTTCTGTGCCCGGATACGGCGTGGTGACAGAAATGTTCACGATATCCGGGATTTCCAGACACCACTGGCGCACCGTTTCAAAGCGCTTCCGATCCCATGAAGGATCAGCAATGATGTTAATGGCAACAATCAGGCCCAGAGAACGTGCATATTCCAGCGCTTCAAAGTTTTTATCCAGAGAAACACGCTTACGGAACTGCTTCAGGCCTTCTTCATCCACAGCTTCCATGCCGATGAAGATGTAGGAAAGCCCGATTTCACTCCAGACCTTAAACACTTCCTTGTTGCGCAGCAGCACGTCTGCACGCGTTTCAAGGTAGTATTCCTTTTTAATGCCGCGCTTCTTGATTTCGTTGGCAATGGCCATGCCGTGCTCTTCATGCACGAAGGCCACGTCATCCACGATAAAGATGCCGGGTTCCTTAATTTCCTCCAGCTCATCCGCAATCACCTGCGGGCTGGCTGTGCGGTAGGAACGGCCATAGAATGTCCAAGCAGAACAGAATGTACAATCCCACGGGCAGCCACGTGCAAATTCGATAGAGGCTGCCGGGTCCAGCGTGCCAATAAAGTATTTGTTGCGGTGGCGCAGAAGATCGCGCGCCGGGCGCACCTGATCCAGAGATTCTACAAAAATAGGTGGCGGCCCTTCACCATCCTTGGTGATAACGCCGGGCACTTCCAAGATATCTTTGCCATTCTGCACGGCATCCAGCAGCAGCCCAACCGTGGCGTCGCCTTCACCTTTCAGAATGCAGTTGATGGTACCTTCAGAAAGTTCCAGCACATCCTTTGCAATAAAGGATACGGAATGCCCGCCTACAAACTGGAAGATATTGGGGTTGCGGTAGCGGGTTTCGCGGCACAGATCCAGAATTTCTGGCACGTTTGCCAGATAGTTGCCGGAGTAACACACCACATCGGGCTGAAACTCATCCAGCATTTTCCAGTAATCTTCATGCGTTTCAGCCTGAAGATCCAACAGCTGTACATCATGCCCCGCACTGCGGGCCGCACCAGCCACCAGCTCCAGGCCAAGAGGCTCCAGACGGAGAAAGACCCGCGTGTACATCAGGGCGCTGGGGTGAACCGCCAGAACTTTCATGTCATTCCTTTTCGCTCGCAAAGCCAACAGCGCGCGGAGGCTTCCTCAACACGCAGCCGGAAAAATTCTTTGGATGCTTACATATTAGAGGAATGCTTATAGAGCAAATGTTAGGCGTGACCCCATCTTTGCAGCCACACCTCCCATGCAAAAGGTGCTTACCTCTTGCATACTGCGCCCAATAGGCCGGCCGCAGCAATATATATTTATATAGCTCTGGCTGGCAGCCTAGGCACCAGCCAGAGTAAATCCGAAAAAACGGATCAGGGCAGGATTTCGGTTTCCGCAAAGAAGAAGCGGATTTCGTTCGCTGCGTTTTCTGCGCTGTCGGAACCATGCACGGAGTTTGCTTCAATGCTTTCAGCAAACTGAGCGCGGATGGTGTTGGGTTCAGCCTTTTTGGGGTCTGTTGCGCCCATCACTTCACGGTTTTTGGCAACTGCGTTGTCACCTTCCAGAACCTGCACCACAACCGGGCCGGAGATCATGAAGGACACCAGATCGTTATAGAACGGACGTTCTTTGTGTACTTCGTAAAATGCGCCAGCCTGAGCCGGAGAGAGCTGAATGCGCTTCTGGGCAACAATGCGCAGACCTGCATCTTCAAACACGGCATTGATCTTGCCGGTCAGGTTGCGACGGGTTGCGTCTGGCTTGATAATGGATAGCGTACGTTCTTTAGCCATTGGGTTTCTCCTGTTTTCTGGCATACCAGCACCATAAGGGTGGCAGCCGTAGCGCACCATCTAGAGCATATCGGCGCGGGCTGGTAGGTACCATGCCGGATGTAATGCACGATTCATAAAGAAACGAGAGTTGCGTTGAGCCTTCTTGTCATATCCGATCTTACCCTGCGCATGGCAGGCCGCACCCTTCTGGACCAGGCTAACCTGTCTATAGAGCCCGGGCGCAAGGTGGGCCTTATCGGGCGCAATGGGGCCGGAAAATCCACCCTATTGGCCGCAATTGCGGGCGATATTTCCCCAGATGGTGGTGAAATTCGCCTATCCGCCCGCGCCCGCATGGCACGCGTAAAGCAGGAAGCCCCAGCAGATGGCGCATCGCTTCTGGATACCGTGCTGGCCGGTGATACCGAACGCAACGCCCTTCTGGCAGAGGCCGAAACAGCAACCGACCCCGTACGTATTACGGAAATACATGAGCGCCTGCGCGCCATACGTGCAGATAGCGCACCAGCACGCGCGGCCTCTGTTCTCGCTGGGTTAGGGTTTAATGCGGCCGCACAGGCTCGCCCTGTTTCAGACTTTTCCGGCGGTTGGCGCATGCGTGTTTCCCTCGCTACCGCCCTGTTTCTTGAACCAGATTTGCTGCTGCTGGACGAGCCCACCAACCATTTGGACTTGGAAGCCACCCTTTGGCTGGAAGATTGGCTACGTCGATTCGCTGGAGCTGCACTAATTGTCAGCCATGATAGGGGGCTGCTGGATTCCTGCGTGGATGCCATTGCGCATCTGGACCACGGCAAGCTCAGCCTAACGCCGGGTGGATACGAAAATTTTGTGCGCATTCGTACAGAGCAAGCCTTACAGCAGGCCCGGCAGGTTGAAAAAATTGCGGCCCAGCGGGCGCATATGCAGTCCTTTGTGGATAGATTCCGAGCCAAGGCTACCAAAGCCAAGCAAGCACAGGCCCGCCTGAAAGCTTTGGAAAAACTGCCCGTTATCGAATCCGTAGTGGAAGAAACGCCCGCGCACTTTTCATTCCCCGAGCCTGAGCAGCTTCCCCCTCCCATTCTGACCATGAACCGTGCCAGCGTGGGGTATGACGGCAAACCTGTGCTCAGCAATCTTTCCCTCCGGCTGGATATGGATGATCGCATTGCCCTGCTTGGCGCCAACGGCAACGGTAAATCCACCTTTGCCAAGCTTCTTGCGGGCAGGCTGGAACCACTATCTGGCACGGTAGAGCGGAATCCTCGGCTTAAAATTGGGTATTTTGCCCAGCATCAAGCTGAAGAACTGCGCCTGAACGAAACACCTATAGACCACATGGCGCGCGCCCTACCCAAAGCCACGCCTCCGGTTGTGCGTGCCCAGTTGGCACGCTTTGGGCTGGATGCAGAACGCGCTGAAACAGCGGTAAAAGACCTTTCGGGCGGAGAAAAAGCACGCCTGCTGCTGGCTTTGGCAACGCGAGATGCGCCACAACTTCTGCTGTTGGACGAACCCACCAACCATCTGGACCTTGATGCGCGTGATGCGCTTATTCGTGCACTGGCAGATTATGAAGGTGCTGTGGTTCTAATCAGCCATGATCCACATCTGGTTGAGCTTGTGGCGGATCGGCTATGGTTGGTAGGTGATGGCAAGATCACCCCATTTGAAGGTGATATGGCGGAATACCGCGCGTGGTTGATTGAACACAACCGCGCAGCAAACCGCCCCAAACAGGACACTACGGCCCAGCCAAGCCGCAAGGATGACAGGCGTGAGCGCGCAGAAGCCCGCAAGGCCCTAGCCCCTTTGCGCAAGGTTATCAAAGACGCCGAAGCACGCCTTGCCAAACTGGCGCAGGAACAGCAGAAAATTGAAGCCAGCCTAGCTGACCCCGTTTTGTATAGCGAAGGAAAAACGCAGGACCTCACGCGCCTGAACACACGCCTTGCTGCCCTTAAAAAAGAACAGGAAGAAGTAGAAGAACGCTGGCTGGCCGCCGAAGCTGAAATGGAAGAAGCCGCCAACGAGGCCTGACCCCCAAACTGGCGTGAGGCATTTTTGCCAATGCGCCAGTTTTTTGTGTCTGACTTTTCAGAATTTTCTTCTCAGATCATGAGACACATGGATAAGAATACATCTCAAACGCAGTAGCACTGCCTCTTTGTCTTACCCTTCCCTACATTCCAGCCTCAAACAGCATTCCGAAAGACATTTGCGCATGCCTTCAGATACCCCTTCTCCTGCCACTCCCCTTGCTGGCGGGCCGTATGAAGGCAAGCCGCATTCGGCAGATTGGCTACAATCCATTTCCAGAATCCTGCGCATGACCTTCAGCGGCGCTGTTATTGCGCTGGTTGTTTGGTTGATGGGCGATGTGCTGATGGTGGTGTTTGCATCAGTGCTTTGTGCTGTCGTGCTGCATGGGTTGTCTAAAATTCTGGTGCGCCACCTTCGGCTGCCATATGGGTGGGCGCTCAGTGCTGTTATCTGCGGGTTAATCGGGAGTGCTGTTTTTTTGGTCTGGAACAGCGGGCCAGCCATGATCAGTGAAGCCCTGCGCCTGCAAGATGCCTTGCGCCAGCAGGAAACGGCACTGCGCAGCACCCTGCAAAGCACGCCCACGGGCCAAATGATCCTGAACTATCTCCCTGCATCTTTAGGTGGCCATCAAGCTGGTGGGGGAGATACCAGCAGCCTTGCTTCTCTTGGCTCCCGTATTGCCGGGTCCATGACAGGCATTCTGGGGTCTGCTTTTGGGGCTATTGGCACATTGTTGGTTGTGCTGATTGCCGGGTTGTATTTTGCAATGTCTCCGGCTGTTTACGCCAATGGCTTTTTGCGGTTGGTGCCTGTTTCCAAACGCCCCAAAGTGCGTGATCTCCTGCTTAGAGCCGGGCAGACACTTTGGGCATGGGTTGCCGGGCAATCTTTAGACATGCTGGTGGTTGGCACGCTTTCTGGCCTTGGCCTGTGGTTTATTGGCGTGCCTTTGGCGCTGGCGCTGGGTGTGCTTGCCGGGCTGTGTAATTTTATCCCGTATATTGGCGCCATTATGGGGGCTGTTCCTGCGTTACTGCTGGCCCTTTCTCTGGGCACGCGGGAAACCATTATGGTGGCTGTGCTTTATAGCGTGATCCAGTTTTTAGAAGGTAATGTGCTGGCCCCGGTTATTCAGCGCCACGCCGTGCAAATGCCCCCTGCCCTTACAGTGCTATCACAGACCCTCTTTGGTGCCATCTTGGGGTTTCCGGGCCTGATTTTTGCCTCTCCGCTTACGGCTGTGTTGATGGCAACGCTGGATGGCCTTACCCCCAAGTTGGACGAAAAAGATCAGATTTAAACGCGGGCAGTGACATGATTGTATAATTATCGTAAGGTTTTGGTAATACGCTCTGGATAATGTAAGGTCTGGATCATGCGCGTTCTTCTTGTTGAAGACGATCAAACAGTTCGCAATTTTGTTGCCAAAGGCCTTGCAGAAGCCGGACACCTGGTTGAGCAGGCTGAAGATGGCAAAAACGGCTTATCTCTGGCTGCTAGCGAAAAGTTTGATGTCATTATTTTAGATCGCATGCTGCCGGGTGGTGTAGAGGGCCTTCACATCCTGCAAACATTGCGAAATCAAAACAACACAACTCCCGTGCTGCTTCTTTCCGCTTTAGCAGATGTAGATGAAAAAGTGGCCGGCCTGAAAGCCGGTGGGGATGATTATGTTACAAAGCCTTTTTCCTTTTCCGAACTTCAGGCCCGTCTGGAAGCACTGGTCCGCCGCAACAGAAACGAGGCCCAACCCCAGACGCGCCTTACAATTGGAGATCTGGAAATAGATCTGCTCTCGCGCAACGTAAGGCGCGCTGGACAGAAAATTGACTTGCAGCCGCGTGAATTCCGCCTCTTGGAATTTTTGATGCGTCATGCCGGTCAGGTTGTTACGCGTACTATGCTGCTGGAAGGGGTGTGGGATTACCATTTTGACCCCCAGACAAACGTGATCGACGTACATATTTCGCGTCTGCGCCAGAAAATAGATAAACCCTTTCAGCGCGCCCTTGTGCATACTATCCGCAATGCTGGGTATATGCTGCAAGAATGAATTAAGTGGCACCAAAGGCTTAAAGGGAGAAATCCTTTTACCACGGTTTGATTGGATCAGCCGGAACTTGAGGCTTTAATCTCTACAAGCTGGGTAGGAATGATCCGCAAAATGGTCCATCGCATTCTTCATTTCCTCCACCAGACCACCAACGCAATTATGCGCGGTGATCTTTCTCAGCGTATTCCACTGACTGAAAATGAAGATAAAAGCGATGAGGTTGCCACCGCCATAAATGCCATGCTGGATGGCATTAGCCAGCAAATGGATGGCTTACGGCAAACTTCCAACGCCATCGCACATGATCTGCGTGCACCCATTGCACGCGCGCGCGCTGAACTGGAAGATGCCGTTGTACACGCACATACTGAGGTGGCACTACGCACAACCATTGACCACGCGATTGCGCATCTTGATCACGTTACCAGCATTTGTGATGCCTTATTACGTATCGCGCAGATAGAAATTGGAAGCCGCCATTCTGCCTTTACATGGTTTGATCTGATACCTGCCCTACAGGACATTCTGGAACTTTACGCTGCCGTTGCAGAAGACCGGGAGATAACAATTAAGACCAATTTTCCCGAAAAACTTCCATTTTATGGTGATCGCGCCATGCTTCAGCAGGCTATGGCCAATGTGCTGGACAATGCCATTAAATTTTCCCCTGCCCAAAGCCTCATTACTTGCTCTGCACAGGTTCTTTCACCAAAACGCCATTCAAAAAATGGTGGCACCATACGGCTTAGCATAGCAGATCGCGGTCTCGGCATGACACCGGAAGACATGGCACATGCCACAAAACGTTTCTTTCGGGCAGAACAGTCACGCCATATTGCTGGCTCGGGCCTTGGGCTTTCTGTTGTGCAGGCTATTGTGCAACTGCATGATGGCCAACTCCATCTAGCCGATAACAATCCAGGCTTGATCGTACGTATTGATATGCCCCTACCCCGCACAGAAAGTGACGAGATAACGGAAATAAACCGTTAATCTATGTTTTCGACACAACTTTTTCTTTGCGGCAGATATATACCCCTCTGCCTTGAACTTGCCTCACTGATGGATTGTTATCTTAACAGCAAGCATTCACCCGTTGTGGCAGCCTGCGTTATTTTATCAGGCTACTGATCTTAAAAGGAAACATATCCTGATGCGTTTTTATTCTCGTTCCATTCTGGGCCTGCTTTCCGCAAGCTCCTGCGCATTCATGGCACTGCTCCCTGCAGCTCATGCAGAAGATACAAACACCTTTACCAAGCTTGAACTCTCTGCTTCTGGCACAACAGATGCAGCGCCAGACCAGCTGACGGCCACATTCCGGGCAGAAGCGCGCAATAAAAATGCGGCAACTGCTCAGCAGGCTGTCAATGCACTGGTGCAGAAAATTACCGAACAGACGGGCAAAAATGATGCCGTGCAGTTAGCGGTAACTGGATACGATGTTTCTGAAACACGCCCAGACAAAGACCCCGCTTTTTGGACAGCCACCCAAAGGTTGAGCCTAAAAGCCCAGAATGGCAACGCACTCCTACCCTTAGCCGGGCAGTTGCAGGCGAATGGCCTTATTCTGGAAAGTCTGGATTGGTCTATCTCTGATGATAAACGAGACGCCTTGCTTCTGGACGCTGAAAAGAACGCTATTGCCGAGCTTAAAAAGCAGGCAGATACGGTAGCATCATCTCTGGGCTTGCATGTCGTGCGTTTTGCAAACGTAACCATGTCTGAAAACCCAATCATGCGCCCCATGCCTATGATGATGTCTATGGCTCGCAGCGCAGATGCCCCGGCAGCCCCATCCAGCACAGCACAAACCCAGCACGTTCGCGCAAATGCGCACGCAACTATCCTGCTTGGTCCGTAAAACAGAAAACCCCTGCCTCCTTAATAAGGAGGCAGGGGTTTTTCCGGAAATCAGACTGAAAGCACGGTTTAGCGCGGGGCCAGAACCATGATCATCTGGCGGTTTTCAAGGCGTGGCATCTGCTCCACCTTGGCAACCTCATCCATTTCGCCACGAATGCGTTCCAGAACCTTAATACCCAGTTCCTGATGCGCCATTTCACGACCACGGAAGCGCAGCGTAACCTTTACCTTATCACCTTCACCAATAAAGGTTTTCACAGCACGCATTTTAACCTGGTAGTCATTTTCGTCGATATTCGGACGAACCTTGACTTCCTTGATTTCAATGACCTTCTGCTTCTTCTTGGCTTCGTTACGCTTTTTCTGCTGTTCGTATTTGAACTTGCCGTAATCAAGAATCTTGGCAACAGGCGGCTCAGCATTCGGGCTTATTTCTAGAAGATCCAACCCAACACTATACGCTTTTGCCAAAGCATCGCGCACGGTCATGATACCGGCCATTTCGCCATTTTCATCAATAAGGCGAACCTGCGGCACACGGATTTCTTCATTCACTCGCGGCCCTTCTCGGCTGGGCGGCGCGGGATACGGTGATCTGGCTATGGTCGGCTCCTGTAGTACATTTCAATAACTTGCAGACACACCTCTTCAGGTGCTTCTGCCTATCGTTAGTATGTGCGCAATTATCCGCGCTTTATCAAGCAGGGCAAGCACAAAAACATCTTCATTGCTGCCCTGCTGTAACAATAAAACTCTGCTTCACCCTTTTTTGCGCAAATCTGGCGGTGTTGCTTCGTTTTTCAGGCACGTAACAGCCTCATCCAAACTCAGAGTCTCCTGCGCCTGCGTGCCAAGGCGGCGCATGGCAACGGTGCGTTCTTCTGCCTCACGTCGGCCAACCACCAGAATAACCGGAACACGTGCCACGCTGTGCTCACGCACCTTGGCGTTGATCTTGTCATTCCGCACATCGGCTTCCACAGCCAGCCCGGCTTCACGCAAAGCAGCAGCCACTTCCTCTGCATAAGGTGCGGCATCGCTTACGATAGAAGCCACAACCACCTGCACAGGCGCTAACCAAAGCGGGAAGCGCCCTGCGTGCTGCTCGATCAGAATACCAAGGAAGCGTTCGAAAGAACCCAGAATGGCACGATGCAGCATAACGGGGCGATGCCGCCCGGAGTCTTCACCAATGTAGCTGGCATCGAGTCGTTCTGGCAGAACCAGATCAACCTGCAACGTACCGCACTGCCAATCACGCCCAATGGCATCACGCAGCACAAACTCAAGTTTGGGGCCGTAGAATGCACCTTCACCGGGGTTATGTTCATATTCCACCCCAGCCACGGTGCAGGCTTCTTTCAGGGCATTTTCAGCCTTGTCCCATACCTCATCGCTGCCAGCACGCTGTTCTGGGCGATCAGCAAACTTTACACGCACATGTTCAAAGCCCAGATCCTGATACACATCGTGCAGCATCTTCACGAAACGCACAGTTTCATCTGCAATCTGGTCTTCGGTGCAGAAAATATGCGCATCATCCTGCGTAAAGCCGCGCACACGCATCAGGCCATGCAATGCGCCTGATGGTTCATAGCGATGGCAGGCACCAAATTCCGCCATACGCAGCGGCAGTTCACGATAAGAGCGCAGGCCGTGGCGGAAAATCTGCACATGGCACGGGCAGTTCATGGGCTTGAGTGCGAGTGTTTTATTCTCGTCCTCAACCGTCGCAATGAACATGTGGTGGCGGTATTTGTCCCAGTGGCCAGAAGCCTCCCACAGGGCTCGGTCAACAAGCTGCGGTGTACGCACTTCCTGATACCCGTGGCGTGTTTGGGCGCGGCGCATGTAATCCTGCAACGCGGTATAAAGCCGCCAGCCTTTGGCGTGCCAGAACACCTGCCCTACGGCTTCTTCCTGAAAATGGAACAGGCCCATTTCCTTGCCGATCCGGCGATGATCGCGCTTTTCTGCTTCTTCCAACTGGTGCAGGTGCGCATCCAGTTCCTTCTGATCACGCCATGCCGTGCCATACACACGGGTGAGCATGGGGTTACGGTGGTCCCCACGCCAATAGGCACCTGCCACCTTCATCAGCTTGAAAGCAGTGCCAACATCCTTGGTGGTGCGCAAATGCGGGCCACGACACAGATCCAGCCATTCACCCTGCCGATAAATGGAAATTTCCTCATCTTCCGGCAGATCGCGGATCAACTCGGCTTTGAACTTTTCACCACGCTCTTCAAAAAAGCGGATCGCATCATCGCGCTTCCAGACTTCACGCACAAAAGGCTCAGCCTTGGCGACAATTTCGCGCATCTTGGCTTCGATGGCCGCAAAGTCTTCCGGGGAGAACGGTTCGGAACGATAGAAATCGTAATAGAAGCCGTTTTCAATGGACGGGCCGATTGTAACCTGAGTGCCGGGATACAGCGCCTGCACGGCTTCTGCCAGCACATGGGCGGCATCGTGCCGGATAAGCTCCAGCGATTCCGGGTCCTTGCGGGTAATAAACCGCAGGGCAGCATCTTTGCTGATGGTCTGGCGGATATCGCACAGCTTTCCATCCACTTCCATGGCCAATGCGGCTTTGGCAAGACCGGGGCCGATAGCTTCCGCCACCGTCGTGCCTGTAACCGGCCCGTCAAAACTACGAACAGAACCGTCAGGCAAGGTAATGGCGGGCATGGTCAAAGGCTCCAGAAAAGAAAATCAGAAACTGATGGAAGATGCTTAATGACGCTACCAGAGCGCGGCTGCAACCCTTTGCACACAAAGCAATGCAAGATCACGCACACGTAGTACGCGCACCTGCCCTGCCTGCCAGCCTAACGGGGCTGTAAGCGCAGGGTTACTATCGGCAGAAAATAGCACAACACAGCGGCAGCCCATAACAGCAGCCAGATGCATGGGGCCTGTATCATTCCCCACAGCGCACTGCGCCCGGGCTGCCAGCCCTGCAAGCTCCGGCAGAGTGGTTTTGCCCATTAGGTTTAACGCTTCGGGGCAATATTTCAGGATGTCCCGCGCCAAGGGCTGTTCGGTTTCATGCCCCACCAAGACAGGTTGCAAACCACGGCGAAAAATTTCTGCTGCCAGTTCACCATACCGTCTGGCAGGCCAGCGTTTGGCGGGCCGATGCACAGCCGCCCCAGGCACAATCAATACATAGGGCTCATCCAGCTTTGGCCCTTTATCACGCAACCAAGAAACATCGGGCTGCGGCACATCCTTAATGCCGGCCATAGAGAGCTGATCACGCTGGCGAGCACGGGTGTGCATTTCATCGCGCCACGGGTTTAAATGGGCAAAGTGCCCCTCTCCCACATGCCCACACCATGAAACAGGCCGCCCAGCCAGCACAAAATACCGTGCGGTGCGGGCTGATGTCTGCAAATCATAAACCCGATCATACCCACGCAACATCTTACGCAGGACGAGAATTTGCGGCACATCTGTCCAACGTGGGCGTGTATCCGTCAGCACCTCATCAAACCAAGGCGAAAGCTTGGCCAGCTCAACAAACGGCGCGGTTGTGAGCAAGGTGATATGTGCAGCAGGAAATGCCTGCCGAATGGCCTGAAACGGGCCAAAACTTTGCACGAAATCTCCCAACGCCCCCAAACGGATGACAAGAATGCGTTGCGGTATGATGTCTTGAGCTTTTTCAGAGTGCATGAGGGGCTTCATGGTGTATCCGGGTCTGCAGCCATAACGGCAAGATCCTGCCGCGCCAGATCTGCCTCATGGCTATCTGGCGCCAGATCAAGCACGCGCTGCCAATCTGCCTGTGCGCCGGTGGCGTCTCCTTTGCGTTCACGCACAATGCCGCGTTCCAGCAAAGCTGCCGGGTTTTCCGGCTCTACCTCCAAAGCATGGGCCACGTGTGTCGCTGCTGCATCAAGCTGCCCTACGCGGCGCTCTGCCGATGCCAGCAACACATAGGCTTCGGCCCCGATATCTGGCTTTTTAGCCACCAGCGCAGAAAGTTCTTTAACCACTACATCGGCCTGATCCTGCGCCAGTAAGGCACGGGCACGCAGCAGATGCAGGCGGGTATCATCCTCAAACGCCAGCCCGTAATCTACACTGCTCAAGGCTTTTTCTGGTTGTCCGGCAGAAAGCCAGGCATCTGCCGCATCTTCCTCTAACCCTGCGCGAAAGCTGGAAGGTGCACGCTCTGCATGTTCTATGGGTTGGTGGGCAAGCTCATCCAGTTCCTGTGCAGCGCTTTCTTCATCTCCGGCTTCCAGCAATGCCAAGGCGTGGCAATGCTTAGCCTCCTGCCCGCCGTTGCCGTGGCGCTCCCAGTCCAGCGCGTAATCTCTTGCGCCAAAAGGATCATCCCCCACCATGGCCATACAGGCTTCGACCGACCATTTCTGCCCATTAACTGGCCCGGATGCAGCCGCCGCATGGCCGCGTGCCGTGGCCGCCATAACAGGTGCGGATACAAGCAAAGCTGTACCTGCAACCACGCAGGGAAGATGCCGCCGTGTAGGCACAAAAGAAAACTTCATCCTGCCTCCATACCAAACAGGTTCATTCACGCACAGGCCGGGAACCTGAAAAGGAAGAACAGTTCTGCCCTACTGTCTCTTATGGCACAAAATGTGCAAATTGTGATAACACCCTGTTCATGAGCAGTTTTCTGGCCTCTGCCTCCATTCTGCAAATCCTGCCCGCTTTGGAGCAGGGCGGAGTGGAAAGAGGCACCATAGAAATGGCGCAGGCCATTACACAGGCTGGGGGCAAGGCGCTTGTTATCAGCGCTGGCGGGCGTATGGAGCCTCTGCTACGACATACTGGTGCTGAGCACATTACCCTTCCCGATTGTGGCAGCCGCAATCCTTTGAAAATTGCCAAAAACAGCCACTTCCTCAGCAATATCATTCGCCAGCATAATGTGCAGCTTGTTCACGCGCGCTCACGCGCGCCGGCATGGGTTGCCAAAATGGCCTGCAAGCGCACGCAAACACCTTTTGTAACAACATGGCATGGCGTGCACGCCAACAGTTTTCCCGGCAAACGGCATTACAATGCCGTTTTGGCATCTGGTGATCGCGTTATTGCCATCAGCAACCACATCGCCCAGCGCCTTGCAGAAGAATACCATGTCGGGCCAGATCGGCTGCGCACTATTCCGCGCGGGGCAGATACCGATCAGTTTTCTCCTCAAGTGGTATCCGGCCAGCGTGTGCACCGTTTGGTAGAGGCATGGGCACTTCCTGCTGATGCCCCGGTTATTCTCATGCCCGGCAGGCTGACAGCATGGAAAGGCCAAAGCCTTGTGCTGGATGCTCTGGCGCAACTGCTTGACCTGTTACCAGACGTAAACTGGCACTGCGTATTTGCTGGTGGTTGCGCCCCAGAAGATAAATACGCACAGGAACTAAGCACCAAAGCAGCACAGCTGGGCCTGACTGACCGTGTCCGTTTTGCAGGCCATTGCGATGATATGCCTGCCGCCATGATGCTTGCCAACATGGTGGTTGTACCCTCCCTCCGCCCGGAACCTTTTGGACGTGTGGTAGTAGAGGCACAGGCAATGTGTTGCCCGGTTATTGTGGCGCATCATGGTGCCGCGGTGGAAACCGTCGCCAATGGCCAAACGGGCTTTAGCTTTACCCCTGCACATGCTGATGAACTGGCACAAACCATCCATAACGTACTGATTGCGCCGCCAGAAATTCTAGAAGAAATTGGATACGCTGCACGCCAGATGGTACTAAACCATTACAGCACCTTTGCCATGCAACATGCCACGCTGGCTGTGTATGATGAACTGCTTGGCACCACGCTGGCAGAACGCTTTGCCTGCATTAAAAATGATGCTGCCCTCTTTCAGGAACCAACATTTGCAGGATAAGGAAGGAAGACTTTAATTTTCCTGACCTGGAAGGAAGCAGGACACAGGCATGACTGCTACTTCTCTTACAAACCCGCCCTCAATCTTTATGCGGCCCCCACAACATCTGGCATTTATGGCGGCCCCTACAGAAACCGCCCGGGATGAACTTGATCGGCTGGTAACCCGTTATGGCAACTGCCACCCCGGTGAGGCAGACGTTGTGATCTGCTTGGGTGGTGACGGCTTTATGCTGGAAACCCTGCGCGTTATTCTGGAAGCGGAACTGACCACGCCAGTTTATGGCATGAACTGTGGTTCTGTTGGGTTTTTGATGAACCCCACCGATGAGGAAGACCTTCCCTATAGATTAGCGCATGCGCAAGCCGCAGTTATTCACCCCTTGCGGATGAAAGCCGTAACGGCACATGGTGAATCGCACGAGGCTCTGGCGCTGAATGATGTTTACCTGTTCCGCCAGACACGGCAGGCAGCAAAACTACGCATTGATGTGGACAGGCTGGTGCGTATTCCCGAACTGATCTGTGATGGCGCTTTATTGGCCACACCAGCCGGTTCCACCGCCTATAATCTTTCTGCCCACGGGCCTATTGTGCCGCTTTCTGGCAATTTGCTGCCACTTACCCCTATCTGCCCTTTTCGGCCACGCCGCTGGCGCGGGGCACTTCTGCCTTCCTCAGCGCATGTCGGCTTTAGTGTTCTGGAACACGATAAGCGCCCTGTTGCAGCCGTTGCCGATTCGATAGAAATTCGGGATGTTGTTTCTGTGCAGGCATGGGAAGACCGAGAATTGGCTGTAACCTTGCTGTTTGACCCCGGGCAAACCCTTTCCGAACGTATTGCGGCAGAACAGTTTTCTGCATGATGCCGCAGTGTGGCCGCTTTCAGGCACCAAAAGCAGGTTGCCACTGTTCTTCTTCCTCTTTTTCTGGATTAGTCTTCCATTTAATGCAGAACATGTTTCCTTTCTCTCGCCGCCTTGTGCTTCTGTGTGCTGCAAGCCTGCTTGCCACCAGTGCGGTTTCACGTGCTCAGATTGTCACCAACAGTCAGGCTCTGGACAGTTTAGGTGGTGCAGCGCCTGTAGCCGCGCCCCCAACACCCGCGGCACCTGTGCATGAAGCGGCTCCGCGCCGCACAACAACGCCCGCGCGCACTGAAACGCGCCGCCGCGTTGTAGAAAAGCCGCAAACCACCACCGCGCAGAAAAAAGAAACATCCAGCGTAAAAAATACGCAGCCGGCTGCCACGGCGCCTAAAAGTGCTCCCGCCACCAAACCGGTAACTAAGACCCCGGCTGAAACCAAACCATCTGCTGCACCTGCACCTGCACCTGCACCTGCACCTGCACCTGCACCTGCACCTGCACCTGCACCTGCACCTGCACCTGCACCTGCACCTGCACCTGCACCTGTGGCTAAGGCCGCGCCTGCCCCGGCGCAAGAAACTAAAAGCGTTACACCTGCGGCCCAACCACGTAAGCCCCCGCCGCCAGCAACAATACCAAATGCACCCCCTCCGCTACCGCAGTTAACGCCTGCGCCATCAGACGTGGAAGTTCATCCTTTCCCGGTGCCACCACAGCCCACTGTGGACCTGAAAGCCCAAGGCACCGTAACGCCTATTGAAGGCGGCGTACGCATTACCTTTGCGCCAGAAGCAGCAACACTTAACCCGGAAACACATCAGGCCATTTTGGCATTTGGGCAGCGTTTGTCTGACAAGCCGCATGTGCGTGCCCTGATAGATGCCTATAGTTCTGGTGCAGTGGATGATCCATCATTGCCACGGCGTATGGCATTGGCGCGCGGGTTAGCGGCGCGCAGCGTGCTCATGAATGGCGGCACACCTTCTACCCGCATTTATGTGCGCGTTATTGGGCTGCCCAAACAATCTGCGCCCAACACACCGCAGGATTATATTGATATTTATCAGTCTGACGTTGAGCCCTGAGAACGGGCTCTTCAGTTCTGCGGCACCTTAAAGGGATGTGACCACACCAGCAGCGTATTGCTGCCTATGCGTATTTCCCTTTGTGCAGACCCAAACTGTGTTTGCGCCTGCTTGGCCTGATCTGCACTTTCACACACAATAAAATTGCCGCCCATTTCATACCATTGCCGCTTGCTAAGAGTATGAAATGCTTTGATGCCTGATGACGTGAATTCAACCGGGGCAAGACGTGCCGGAAATGGCAGACTATTACGCGCTGCGCTCCAATATGGCGCGAAACCTTGCTTCAGCCCCATTTGTTCCAGAATGCGATTGACCGGAAAATTCTGATTTGCCGCTGCGTATCCCACAACCGGGCGGGGCAAAATTGTTGCCGCATACAAAATACAGCAGCTACCCAACAGCAAGCCGTAGCCACGGGGCACCCGCACATGCCGAACAACCAGCAAAACAGACAACAGGCATGGAAAAACCAGATAGCGGAATGACTGCTCATCCATTGTCAATTCGCCAAAAACAAAGGCTGCCAACATAATAACAATGGCAAATACGGATGAGAGATCAAACAAGCCCCATTGTCTGTTCTTGCGCAGCGCATAAAAGCAGCCCCATACCGTGCCACCTGCACAAACCAGATGAAACAATTCGCGCCCAGAGCCTGAAAGCGTAATCGGCTTTCCAAAAAAATCGGCACCAAAATACTGTAAAAAGCCGGAAAACAGGACACTCAGATTGTAAAAGGCCCGGCTTTGTGAACCAAAAGACGAGCTCCACAACCCCGGCACATGAAAGGCGCCATTATGGGCCAGCACTGTTTTAATAACGTGCTCCAATAGCAATGCGCCCACCATGCTGCTGGCAAGCCCGACATATTTTGGAGTGCGCTGTTCCAAGCTGCATCCGATGGCAGCCAAAACAACCGGTAAAGCCAGAGTGTATTTTACCAGATCATCACTGCTCAGCAGCAACGCAACAAACAGAACGGTACCACTCCAACGCGCGCAGGTGCCGAACAAACTTTTAGATTGTAGGCAGTGAGGCTTCTGCAACCACATCAGCCAGAACAGCAACATGCCCACATAAGCGCCAACATGGTAACAGGGTGACAACACCAGATGGACCGCAAAGGCACTCGGAGCTGCTAACAAAACAAGAAGCGGCCACCCCGTATTGCCCGTTGCCAAACGCGCGATACGAAACGCCAGCAACATGGCAATGGCCCACAGCATGGCGGGCACGATGTAATAAAAAGATACATGCCAGCCAAATAGGCCAAACATCACAACGTAAGGCAGAACTTCAGTAAAATAGAAGGATTGGGTGGAAAGGTCCCACCCCTTCAGCAAGATATTGCCGTGCAGAATATCCCGCGCTGCCAGCAGGGTAGAAACACTGTCTGAATTAAAGGGCTGCGTCATACCCAAAGCGGCATACAGCAGCGTTAACGCCACAAATGCCACCATATATCCGGCTACGCTTTGGTATGCTTTGCGTTCAGCCACAGTGATTTTTCCCTCACAATGCCCCATGAAAAAACCGGCCTTTCAGCCGGTTTGTTTTTAGCTCTCTAAAAGAGACTGTTCTATTTTTTCCCGGGCTTCTGTTGCCAGTTGGTCCACCCGTTCATTTTCTGGCACGCCGGAGTGTCCTTTTACCCAATGCCATGAAACCTCGTGCCGTTTGGCTACATCCAGCAACCTGCGCCACAAATCCATATTGGCCACCGGATCACCCGATGCATTACGCCAATTCCGCCTTACCCAGCCAGTATGCCACCGGGTAATGCCATTGCGCACATATTCACTATCTGTGTGCAGGTTCACCACACAAGGGCGCGTAAGCGCTTCCAGCGCTTCTGCGGCGGCGGTGAGTTCCATACGGTTGTTGGTGGTTTCACGCTCACCGCCAGAAAGCTCCCGTTCCACACCTTTGCAGCGCAGCAGAACGCCCCAGCCACCCGGGCCGGGGTTTGGGCGGCATCCGCCATCTGTCCAGATTTCAACCGCCAGAGCAGGTTGTTCCGTTGCGGTGCTGTTTTCAGAATCCGTAGGCATCAGCACTATCCGTTTCCAAATGGAAGCGCAGGCGCTTCAGGTAATCCATAGGATCTTTAGGCGTCACCAAGGCATCTGCTGGCGTGTTAATCCAGTCATACAGCCGGGTGAGCAAAAAGCGCATGGCCGCACCTCTGGCCAAAACAGGCATAAGCGCACGCTCTGCTGGCTCTAACGGGCGTATTTCCTCATACCCTTGCATCATGTGCCGGGCAAAAGTGATGTTAAACGCCCCATCAGCCTGAAAGCACCATGCGTTCAAACAGATGGCAATGTCGTAGGCCAGAAGATCCGTGCAGGCGAAATAGAAATCAATCACGCCTGAAACGGCATGATCCAGAAAGAAAACGTTATCTGGAAACATGTCAGCATGAATTTGCCCGCGCGGCAGGAGCGGATTATTCCCCCGCCCCGGCCAGAATGGCAGAATATGCTCAAGCGCATTTTGCAGTTCATCCCGCAAACCTGCGCACACATTATCTGCGCCCGCACCGCAGCTTTGCAGCAGCGCAAACCACGCATCTGGGCCCAAGCTGTTCTGACGTTCCGGCTTGTAAGAGCGCCCTGCCACATGCAGCTGCGCCAAAGCACGCCCAAGCGGGCGACAATGCTCAAGCCGCACCACGCGCGGCCAAACACCGGGCAGAAATGTGGTTATGGCAGCGGGCCTGCCTGCCAGTGTTTTCAGCACATGGCCTTGCGAATCAGCCACTGGCTGGGGGCATGTTACCCCCTCACGCGCCAGATGCTGCATAAGGCCCAAAAACCAAGGCAGATCCTGCGCATTCACCCGCTTTTCGTACAGGGTAAGAATGTAATCTCCATCTGTTGTACGCAGCTGGAAATTACTGTTCTCTACCCCTTCGGCAATACCGCGAAACGCAACCAGAGACCCTATGGCGTAATCCTGCAAAAACGTTTCCAGGGCCTCATTCCCAACGTCCGTATAGACGGCCATGCAGCACCTTTAGCCCAGCGGTGCGGGAAGGCGGAACGTTACGTTTTCTTCCTTCACAATCCGCTCTTCAATGCACAGCGTGTAACGCTTGGCCATTTCTGCCAGCATTTCCTGCACCAGTGCTTCCGGCGCAGAAGCACCAGCCGTAATGCCCAGCGTGTTCACGCCTTCCAGCACGGACCAATCCAGAGAATCCAGACGCGGCACCAAAAGCGCACGCGGCGTACCGGAACGTTCCGCCACTTCACGCAGACGCTGGGAGTTGGAAGAATTGGGAGAGCCAATAACAATAACCAGATCGCACTCAGGGGCGATGGTTTTTACGGCTTCCTGACGGTTTGTGGTGGCGTAGCAGATATCTTCGCGCTTTGGCCCTTCAATCAGCGGGAAGCGTGCACGCAGAATATCTACGATTTCTGCCGTATCATCCACAGAAAGTGTGGTCTGGGTGATAAAGGCCAGACGAGTTGGATCTTCCGGCTCTACCGTGCGGGCTTCTTCTGCATCGTTAATCAGCGTCATGGCGCCGGGTGGCAGCTGGCCCATTGTGCCAACCACTTCCGGGTGGCCTGCATGGCCAATCATCAGGATATGGCGGCTTTCTGGCCCACCACCGGCAAAATGACGCTCAGCTTCACGGTGCACCTTGGAAACCAGCGGACACGTGGCATCTAGATACAGCAGGTTACGGCGTTCGGCCTCAACCGGCACGGTTTTGGGCACGCCATGAGCAGAGAAAACAACATGGCCATCTACGGGAACTTCATCCAGTTCCTCAACAAAGATGGCGCCTTGTGCTTCCAGCTCTTCCACCACTGTCCGGTTATGGACAATTTCGTGGCGGACATAAACAGGCGCACCGTAGCGGCGGATGGCTTCTTCCACCACACGGATGGCGCGGTCCACCCCTGCGCAGAAACCACGTGGGCCTGCCAGCAGAACCTTAAGAGATCTGCCGTGCTGAGCATCTGCGCTCTGGGGCGGGGTAAGGGTATCAGTTTGATCGGGCATGGTGTTCCCCAAAGTTGCAGCGGACTGTATAGAAGAAAACTGGCTATGAAGAAGCATATTGAAAACAGGCTATGCCCGAAACCCATAAAGGTGACGGAAGTTGTGGCCTACGCAAAGGACGCATGGGATGCAACCCGTTTTACGGCATCAAAGCCTTGAAAAACATACCTATGTGGGTGTGATGGCTGCTATCTGCTGTGTTCAACCCGTTTTAACCGATAATGCCGGATCCATACATGTTCCCTAATCACAACCAACGGCGCAGCCTGTTCCCCCGTATTGCCGCCCCGGGTCTGGCAGCACTTGGGCTGCTGGCCACCCTTGGCGGCTGCGGTGATGGTGAAAGCAAATCCATGGATTTTGCGCCCACCTGCCCCATTACGCATATTCCCTCTGAAGCGGCGGATTACTACCTCTACCAAGGTAAGCAGACGGGCTTTAAAAACATGGTGGCCCGCGCCAGCATCCTGCAATTACAGGGTGATTGCCTTGCCGCAGGCCCCAAGGACCTGAAAACCCGAATCGTGCTACGCTTTGTGATTGAACGCGGCCCGGCCGCAACAGCCAATACACTTACACTGCCGTGGTTTATTGCCGTGCTGCACGGAGACAGGATTGTGAACAAGCATGTGTTCCACCACACCGTGTCCTTCCCGGCCAACCTCTCTACCTTTGAAGACGACACAAAGGTGATCACGGTAGATCTGCCTATTCCACCCAAAAATGTGGATTCAGATTATCGGTTTGAAATTGGCTTCCAGCTAACCAAAGACCAGCTTGAATATAATCAGGTCCATCTGAAACGCGCAGCGTATCAGGCTTACTGATATTAAGAGGCAGCACTTGGCTGGGGGCTTTATCACCCCCAGCCAAAATATCTTTTATCGGGAAGCAGACTGCGTTTCTGATGGAAAATGTGCGGCCTTGACGGCTGCCTGCTGGCGCTGTGCCAAAGCTTGCTCATCAAAATCCTGCACGATTTCATGGAACAGCTGATACCAGTTCATCTTGACCTTCAGCCGCATGAATACAGACCCCAGCCCAAGGGCTGAACGATCAACCAGCACAAATTCACGCGGCAGGCGCACACCTCCTGCTTTTTGCAGTCCCTCGTGCACCTTGGACAGAATTTCCCGCCCAAGGGCCGGGTTATTGTCATCCTGAATATAGCGTTCTTCATCCACCATCAGCGGGGCGTACAACAGCCCCGCCCATTCGTTCAGAACAGCCACTTTCTCACGCGTCAGGTCACGGAAGCCCCATGCTTCATAAGCATGCGCGGCCATGTCCATATCCTTGTTACGGAGCGCGTAATAGAGATCTATATTCCCTTTGATGAACGAAGGCTGGAAAATACGGATAGCCCCAAAATCCAGCAAGTTCAGGCCGGCATCTTCCCGCATGGTGAAGTTACCCATATGCGGGTCTCCATGCACCACGCCATACTGATAGAGTGGCACATACCAAGCCCGGAACAGCGCACGCGCAATGCGTTTTTTCTGCTCCTCTGTCAGACCGGCCTTGATGGCTGCATTGAGGTTTTGCCCCTGCACCCATTCCATTGTCAGCAGCCGCTGCGTGCAGAGTTCATCTATTGGCAGGGGCACCGTAACTTCCGGGCAATCTGCCAGCACGGAGTGATAGAGGCGCATATTAGCGGCCTCATGCCGGTAATCCAGCTCTTCCCGCAGCCGTTCAGAAAGTTCCTCCACCACATCATCCTGCCGGATGGCGTTATCCAGCTTGTGGTAAACCCCAATAGCCATGCGGAACTGACGCAGATCGGCCTCAACTGCCGCCTTCATATCCGGGTACTGCAACTTGCAGGCTACGCGGCGGCCATCGGCCAGCACAGCCTGATGCACCTGCCCAAGGCTGGCTGCCGCAGCAGCTTCCCGCCCGAAGGAACGGAAGTTCTTTTCCCAACCCGGGCCAAGTTCAGCCGTCATGCGGCGGCGCACGAAGCTCCACCCCATTGGTGGGGCGTTAGACTGAAGCTGCGCCAACTCATCGGCATATTCATCGGGCAATGCACCGGGAATAGTGGCCAGAAGCTGTGCTGCCTTCATCAGCGGGCCTTTTAGCCCACCCAGCATGGATTTAAGATCTTCAGCGTGAGAAGCCCCGCCAGAACGCAGGCCTATTTTATTGCCTGCAAGCCGGGCTGCAATGCCACCAACGGTTCCGGTTGTTTGCACCATACGGCGCAGTTCACCAAAAACGCCGGTATTATCCATATCTCGCGCCATAATCAGCCCTGCTCCAACTGGTCAATAAAGCCGGAAATTACATCCAGCCCCTTGCGCCAGAAGCCCGGATCGGATGCATCCAGCCCGAAGGGGGCCAGCAGTTCCTTGTGGCGGAGGGTGCCGCCTGCTTCCAGCATGGCAATGTATTTATCCTGAAAACCCGGTGCGCCTTCACTAAACACCTGATACAGCGCGTTCACCAGGCAATCTCCGAATGCATAGGCATATACATAGAACGGAGAATGGATGAAGTGCGGAATATAAGCCCAGAATACATCGTATTCCGGCGTAAAGTTAAAGGCCGGGCCGAGGCTTTCTGTCTGCACATTGCGCCAGATAGCGCCAATCTGTTCAGGCAGCAGCTCACCTTTTTTACGGGCATCGTGCACGCGGGTTTCAAATTCATAAAACGCAATCTGGCGCACCACGGTGTTGAGCATATCCTCAACCTTGGCGGCCAGCAGCAGACGGCGGCGCTGCGGGTCTTTTTCTGCATCCAGAAGAGACTGGAATGTTAGCATCTCGCCGAACACACTGGCCGTTTCAGCCAGCGTCAGCGGCGTGTCGGACATGAAGTAGCCCTGCTTTGCCGCCAGAACCTGATGCACACCGTGGCCTAACTCATGCGCCAGTGTCATGACATCCCGGATACGGCCATGATAGTTCAGCAGGATGTAAGGGTGTGCTGAAGGCACGGTAGGATGCGCAAAAGCGCCGGGAGATTTGCCCGGTGCTGGCGGCACATCAATCCACGGGTTGGTCAGGAAAGTGTTGATGACCTTGCCCATGCGCGGGTCAAAACCATCATACGCCTTTTGCACAATATTCTTGGCTTCAGACCACGGAATCAGCTTGTCATCATTACCGGGCAGCGGGGCGTTACGGTCCCAGTGCTCCAGCTTGTCCAGCCCCATCCACTTGGCTTTTAGAGCATAATAGCGGTGGGAAAGACGCGGATAATCAGCCCGCACGGCAGAAACAAGCGCATCCACCACCTCATCTTCCACCATGTTGGAAAGATTGCGCGATGAGGTTGGCCGCGCAAAATGCCGCAGATTATCCGAAATGGATTTATCCTTGGCCAGCGTATTGGTGATGAGCGCAAACAGGCGGACATTTTTTTCAAACACGCTGCCTACGGCTTTGCCTGCCTGTTCTCGCGTGGCCCGATTTGTATCAGACAAACGGTTAAGCGCATCCCCTACCGTAATTTCCTGCCCATCCAGTGTGACGCGCAGGGCCGCAATGGTTTCATCAAACAGGCGGCACCATGCCTGCCCACCAGTTACGGATTTTTCCAGCAGAACCTTTTCCACATCATCCGAAAGCTGATGCGGGCGATACATGCGGATATCACGCAGGTAAGGCTGCCAATGCGCCAGTGCTGGGTCTTTCAGCTTTTCCTGAAGATCAGCTTCTTCCAGCCGGTTTAGTTCCAGCGTGAAAAACAGCAGATGGGTGGAGATAGCCGTCAGCCGTTCATTGATAGACTGATTGAACTGGCTAATGGAAGCATCGGAAGAATCGGCTGCAAACAGCAGGGAGGCGTAAGAGCCCGCCTTGCCCAGCATTTCCTCAATAACTTCAAAGGTTGCAATGGCGTCTGCCAGTTCCTTGCCAGAAAGGCCGCTGATTTTGCCCTGATACTGCTTGGCAAAATCCTGTGCCTTTTTTTCTGCTTCAGCCAAATCAGCATGCAGCTTCGGATCATCCATCCCCGCGTAAAGGGCTGAAAGATCCCAACGCGGAAGAGAGGCCGCCCCCTGCCCTGCAGGTGTGTTGGCAACAGTACCGGCTTGTGTTGCAAAAACCGGAAGCGGATGTGAACGGAGGGAATGCGCTGTGTGTTCCATATTGAACACTTTACAGTGCATTTCTGCTGGAAGCGAGAGGCCGTGAACACAAGCGCGGTTCACATGCACAACAGACATGAAAAACAAATGGGCAGAAGGTTGCCCCTCCGCCCATCTGCTTATGTCAGCTTACATTCAGCCTTATGGTTCAGGCTGTTTTTTCCAACTGCTGTTCCGGCACTGTAAAGCCGATAATACGGGCGTAATCCTTGGGAACAACGTGCCAGAAGTGCGGCAGAACCTCATCCCATTTATGCAGCAACATGCTGGCATAAGCAGAACCTGTTTCTTCCACATGCCGCTCAACAAGCCCACGCAGCATCTGCTCCCATTTGGGTTCAGTGACGCGCACCCACAGCAAGGATTCGGGGTTTACCCGGCTGTCGAACACATTGTCCTTATCCAGCACAAAGGCCATGCCGCCGGTAAAGCCTGCGCCAAAGTTATCACCCACATCATCCAGCACCACCACGGTGCCGCCGGTCATGTATTCACACCCGTTGGAACCACAGCCTTCTACAACTGCGGTTGCGCCAGAGTTACGCACGGCAAAGCGTTCACCCGCCTGCCCTGCGGCATACAGTTCACCCGCAGTGGCCCCATACAGAACCGTGTTGCCGATAATGGCGTTCTTGTTGGACACCAACGTGGAGGACGGAGAAGGACGCACCGTAATGGTTGCGCCAGAAAGACCCTTACCCACGTAATCGTTGGCATCACCCAGCACTTCCAGCTTGAGCCCCTGCACGGCAAACGCCCCCAGAGACTGACCAGCAGACCCACGCAGACGCACTGTAAGATGCCCCGGCGCCAGTGTTTTCATGCCAAACTGACGCACGATCAGAGAGGAAATGCGCGTGCCAATGGCGCGCTGGGTGTTCTGCACATTGTAGTGCAGCTGCATTTTCTCACCGTGGTCGAACAGCGGCTTGGCATCACCAATCATCTGCGCATCCAGCGTATCCGGCACTTCGTTCCGGCCATCCAGCGTGCAGTAGCGGGCAAACGGCCCCGGATCTGCCTGAGACAGCAGGGAGTTCAGATCCAGATCATCCAGATAATCATCCCCGCGGGAAACCTGCCGCAGCAGATCCGTACGCCCGATAATTTCATCCAGAGAGCGGAAGCCCAGCGAAGCCAGAATATTCCGCACGTCCTCTGCAATGAAGGAGAACAGGTTGATGACCTTTTCGGGCGTACCTTCAAACTTGGCACGCATTTTGGGGTCCTGCGAACACACGCCTACCGGGCAGGTGTTGGAATGGCACTGGCGCACCATAATGCAGCCCATGGCCACAAGGCTGGCTGTGCCAATACCAAATTCCTCGGCCCCAAGCATAGCGGCTATCACCACATCACGCCCGGTTTTGATGCCACCATCGGCCCGCAAACGCACACGGTGGCGCAGGCGGTTCAGCATAAGCACCTGATGCGTTTCTGCCAGCCCAAGCTCCCACGGCAGGCCCGCATATTTAATGGAGCTGAGCGGGCTTGCGCCCGTGCCACCGCAATGGCCGGAAATAAGAATGGCATCAGCTTTTGCCTTGGCCACACCGGCTGCAATGGTGCCAATGCCGGAACGTGCCACCAGTTTAACGGTAACCGTTGCTTCCGGGTTAATCTGCTTCAGATCGTAAATCAGCTGGGCCAGATCTTCGATCGAATAGATATCATGATGCGGCGGCGGGGAAATCAGCGTCACACCCGGGGTTGCATGGCGCAACTTGGCAATCAGCTCCGTAACCTTAAAGCCCGGAAGCTGCCCACCTTCACCCGGTTTGGCACCCTGTGCCACCTTAATTTCCAGCTCACGGCAATCGTTCAGATACTGTGCCGTAACACCAAACCGGCCAGATGCCACCTGCTTGATAGCGGAGGATGCGTTATCCCCATTCGGGCGTGGCTTGGCGCGTGCCGGATCTTCCCCACCCTCACCAGAATCGGACTTTGCGCCAATGCGGTTCATGGCGATGGAAAGCGTTTCATGCGCTTCCGGGCTGAGCGCCCCCAAGGAAATTGCCGGGGAAATCAGGCGTTTACGCAGCTGCGTAATGCTTTCCACTTCTTCCACCGGAATAGGCGTGCGCCCATCACGGAAGTCCAACAGATCACGCAGGGCTACAGGTGGCTGAGCATGCACGGCATCTGCATAGCGCTGGTAGATGGTGAAGCTGCCTGTGGCCACTGCTGTTTGCAGCATATGGATAAGGCCGCCATCAAAGGCGTGCTGCTCCCCACTCCGGCGCAGCTTGTAAAGACCACCGACAGGCAAGGTGAGCGTATTTGTTGCAGCCCATGCGTGTTCGTGCAGTTGCAGCACATTGCGTGCAATACCGGAAAGCCCAATACCGGAAATACGTGAAGGCATACCCGGGAAGAACTCTGCCGTAAGCGCGCGGGAAAGGCCAACAGCCTCAAAATTACAGCCGCCACGGTAAGACGCCACGATGGAAATACCCATCTTGGACATAATCTTGAGCAGGCCTTTATCCACCGCCTTACGGTAGCGTTCCATGCACTCACGCAGGCTCATCTGCCCAAACAGGCCACGGCGATGCCGGTCTGCAATGCTTTCCTGCGCCAGATAGGGGTTAACCGTGGTGGCACCTACGCCAATTGTCACTGCAATGGCGTGCACGTCCAGCGCCGTAGCTGTGCGCACGTTCAAAGACGTGAATGTACGCAAGGATGTGCGCACCAGATGCGTATGCACAGCACCTGTTGCCAAAATCATGGGGATAGATGCACGCTCAGCTGACTGATCTTCATCCGTCAGAAACACGTGGGTGCATCCACCACGCACGCCTTCTTCTGCTTCACGGCGAATACGGGCAATGGCTTCGCGCAGCCCTGCTTCCCCATCTTTAGCAGGGAATGTGCAGTCAATCACGCAACCAGACGTACCCGTAAAGTTACGCAGCCCTTCATACTCACCAGATGTCAGCACCGGGCTGGGCAACTGGAGCATGTCACACTGTTCGGGAGACTGATCCAGAATATTACCCAGATTGCCCAACCGCGTTGTCAGGCTCATCACGCGGGATTCACGCAGGGAATCGATGGGCGGGTTGGTAACCTGGCTGAACATCTGCCGGAAGTAGTGCGCCAACCCACGATACCGCGGAGAAAGCACGGCCAGTGGCGTATCATCCCCCATGGAGCCAATGGCTTCACTGGCGGTAGATACCATCGGGTGCAGAATGGCTTCCAGTTCTTCCAACGTGCTGCCCACAGCCAACTGGCGGCGGCGCAGTTCTTCGCCTTCATAATAAACTGGCTCCGTCACATCCGAACGGACGATATGGCCAATTTTCTGGGTGCGTTTGATCCAGCTGGAAAAGTCCTGCCGTGCTGCCAGCAGATCAAGCAGTTCGGTATTACCGTACAGCTTGGCTTCCTGAAGATCGACGCCAATCATCTCACCCGGCCCAAGGCGGCCACGGCTGACAATGGCGTTTTCAGGCACGCGCACCATGCCGGTTTCAGAACCAACAATCAGCAGGTTATCAGTTGTGACCGTATAGCGCAGTGGGCGCAGGCCAGAGCGATCCAACCCAGCCACAACCCAGCGGCCATCTGTAGCGCACAGTGCTGCGGGGCCATCCCACGGTTCCATGACCGCGTTGCAATACGTGAACATGTCACGGTGTGCGGGCTTCATGGAGGAATTGCCTCCCACACTTGCCGGGATCATCAGCGCCTTGGCAAACGGAGCATCACGCCCTGCAAAAGTCAGCAGTTCGTAAACGTTATCCAGCGTTGCGGTATCGGACCCACCAGCCTGCACCAGCGGCTTGATATCTGCCATCCACGGATCAAGATCTGGGTGAGAAAGCCGTGTTTCATGGCTTTTCATCCAGTTGATGTTGCCAGAAATGGTGTTGATTTCACCATTATGCGCAAGGCGGCGGAATGGCTGCGCCAGCTTCCATGTGGGAAAGGTGTTGGTGGAATAGCGCTGGTGATAGATAGCAAAGCGGCTGACAAAGCGTTCATCCAGCAGATCTGGATAAAACTCTGTCAGATGCTCGGCAAGGAACATGCCTTTATAGATAACGGAGCGGCATGACAGCGAGCAGATATACAGATCAACCTGCGCGGCAATGGCAGCTTTTTCTATCCGGCGGCGGATCACATACAGATCACGCTCAAACTCTTCTTCCCCTTTGTTGGGAAGATTGCGGATAAGAATCTGCTCAATTTCCGGGCGCGTTGCGTTGGCTTTTTCACCAATGCAGGACGTATCAATCGGCACCTGCCGCCAACCGTAAATGCCGTATCCAAACGCCAGAATCTGGGTTTCGATAATCTGTCGGCACTGTTCCTGCGCAGCCAGATCGGTTTTGGGCAGAAACACCTGCCCGACCGCAATCCGGCTTTCATCCGGCCGATCACCTGTGCTGGTAATGGCATCTGCAAAGAATTCCTGCGGAATTTCTACATGAATACCCGCGCCATCGCCTGTCTTGCCATCTGCATCCACAGCTCCGCGGTGCCAAATCGCTTTCAGCGCGGCAATACCAGCTTCAACCACCTCACGCCGGCGCTTGCCGTCCAGTGCGGCCACAAGGCCCACACCGCAGGAATCGCGCTCATCAGCGGGATCATACAGTCCATCCAGCGCGGCCACGTTGGCATCCCACGCTTTCAGAAATTCCTCGCCACTTTCAGCGGAAACGGTGTTGGGAAACTGTTCCATATCCATTAGCCCTGCTCCGCCTTGGCGGTAGCCGTTACATTTTCCTGAATCCATGCGTGCATGCTAGCGGCTGCATCGCGTCCATCACGGATAGCCCACACAACCAGACTGGCCCCACGCACAATATCTCCCGCGGCAAACACGCCCGGCAGAGATGTCATGAAATCTTTCTGCCCAACCTTGAGCGTCCCCCAACGGGATACGGCCAGATCCTTCTGCCCCCACAGTTGCGGCAGAGGTTCCGGGTCAAACCCAAGAGCCTTGATAACCAGATCGGCATCCAGCGTGAAAGAAGACCCTTCCAGCGGCTCAACTGACTGACGGCCCGTAGCATCTGGCAGGCCCAGCTTCATCCGCACGGCACGCACGCCAGAAACATGACCATCACCCAAAAAGGCTTCTGGGGCTGCCAGCCATTCAAACTGCACACCTTCTTCTTCCGCATTTTTTACTTCACGGGCAGAACCGGGCATGTTGGCTTTATCGCGCCGATACAGGCATTTCACGGATTTTGCACCTTGGCGAATAGCCGTGCGCACGCAGTCCATTGCGGTATCACCACCGCCCAGAACCACCACGTTTTTGCCCGCTGCATCCAATGCCTGTGCTTCTGGCGGCAAAGTATCGCCCAAGGAGCGCCGGTTAGACGCCGTAAGGTAGTCCAGCGCCTTTTCAATACCTGCCAGCCCAACACCGGGGCCACCGATTTCGCGCGATTTGTAAACACCAGTTGCAATCAGAACAGCATCATGGCGGCTACGCAAATCTGCAAAAGACAGTTCGCCTTCACCATCCCCAATGCCTTGGCCAAGATGGAAAACCACGCCGCCTTCTTCCAGCAACTGATGGCGGCGCGCCACAATGTGTTTTTCCAGCTTAAAGCCGGGAATACCGTAAACCAGCAGACCGCCTACCCGATCATACCGATCATACACATGCACTTTATAACCCTGCGCACGCAGTTGATCTGCCGCTGCCAAACCAGCCGGGCCAGCACCAATAATGGCAACAGACTGGCTACGCTCCAGCACCGGATTAACGGGTTTAACCCAGCCTTTTTCAAACGCAGTATCGGTAATGTAGCGTTCTACCGCACCAATGGTCACGCTTTCGAAACCCGGTTCGATAACGCAGTTGCCCTCACACAGCCGATCCTGCGGGCAAATACGACCACAGATTTCTGGGAACGTATTGGTAGCAGAGGAAACGCCATAGGCTTCTTCCAACCGCCCCTGTGCTGTCAGCATCAGCCAATCAGGAATATTGTTGCCAAGCGGACAATGAACCGAACAGAATGGCACGCCGCACTGTGAACACCGGCTGGCCTGCTCGGCTGCTTCTGGTGTTGCGAAGTCTTCATAAATTTCATCAAAATCTGTCCGCCGCGCCGTAGCCGCGCGCTTGTCTGGCTGCTTTTGCGGCACAGAGACAAATTGAAGCATCTTGGTCGTCATGTGGCATCCCCGGAGAAAGGGCGCGCCAGACAGACTCCGCCCCTAAACTTTGCTGGGGCTAACGTGCTTGTTCTGTGTAAATATAAAAAGACAGCAATGCTTACCTTTTTATATTTTTCATCATGATGAAACCTAAATTCGTCTAATCGGTCAGATAAAAAGGTAACTTTCCGGACCTTTTTATCTTCAACCCATTATACAGGAACGGATATGTCTTTTTGGGCTTCACCGTCCCTAAACCGTGCCAAGTAAGACGGTACAATAGCCCCAACACTTTGCGGCACTATATTCAATGCCTCAAAACCGGATTGGCCCGCCGGCACAACGTTATCAGACGCCAACATCCGTAGCTGATCCTGCGTGAGAAAATGCCCCGGCAGCCGCTCCAAAACCATAGCCTGCAATTTTGCCAGCGTTGCCGGCACAATAAAAATGGGCTTATGCCGCCGCGTTACACGCAACACAAAACGGGCAATATCCAGCATGGTCATTTCCTGCGGGCCACCCAACAAAAACTCCTTTCCCGCGAAGGCTGAAGACTGTGCTGCCATGAATATTGCCTGCGCCACATCCCCCACATACACGGGCTGTAAGCGCGCATGTGCACCGTAAACCGGTAAACACGGCAAATACCGCGCAAGACCCGCAAACATATTAAAGAAATGATCTTCCGGCCCAAAAATAACCGAAGGCCGTATGATCACCGCATCTGGCCGATATTGGCGCACCATCTTTTCGCCCGCAGCGCGACTTTTACCGTAATCTGAAAGAGCTGTTTCCGAAGCACCAAGTGCGGACATTTGCACAAACACCGGCACATTTGCTTCTGCAGCTATACGGGCTACCCGCCCTGCACCTTCCACATTAACAGCTTGGAGCGTTTGCTGCTTTACGGAAGTTAAAACAGTCACAAGGTTGATCACCACATCCGCACCCTGCACGGCACAGGCCACAGAAGCATCATCCACAACAGATGCATAAAAAGGTGCAATCTGCCCTACACGCCCCAACGCACGTAAACGTGCCGTTAAATCTGGCCGGCGGCTGGCCACGCGCACCTCATACCCAGCGCGTGCCAGATTTTGCACTACATAACGCCCTACAAACCCGCCACCACCCAATACGGTTGCAATTTTACGCGCACCCATAAGTCACCCTCGTTTTCTAGGTTTACCAAGCATTTTGTGCACTGTGTGCCATTCCCTCCGCCCACGCCAGAGAGACAAATGACACAAATCTGTCAGAAAAATCATTTTCCCTGTTGACGCCCCCATCACAGCGGGGTAAACGGCTCATCACCAGCCGGGAACACTCCTGGTTGCCATTTGAGCCCAGATGGCGGAATTGGTAGACGCGCAGGTTTCAGGTACCTGTGGCCGCAAGGTCGTGGAAGTTCGAGTCTTCTTCTGGGCACCAAATATCATATATAACTTATATGATATTTTCTTCTCCCTAAATGGTAAATATAAAGAATTGGGTATTCAATTCAGCCTTCGGGCTGTTTATGACACCTCTTTATTCTTTTCACTTACGCGCCTTTAGGCAGAGCAAAACACATGAAACTTAGCCCGCCCACCAAGGGCCTGCTGCTGTCTTTATTGGGGTTTGCAGCTTTTTCCATAAGCGATGCTTTCTCCAAACTGCTGACCGGCAGGCTCAACCCATTTGAGGTTGCCTTTTCTGGTGGGGTTTTTGGGCTGCTGCTGGTTCCGTTTGTTAAAACACGCGGGCAATCGTGGCTGAATATTCTGCCCATTCAAAAACCGGGCATGTGGTGGATTCGGGCTGCGGCTACCTTTGTTGCCACAGCTGCCAGCGTAGAATCCTTCATGCTTCTGTCCATGCCAGAAGCGCTCTCGCTGATGTTCCTGATGCCCTTTATCGCCACTATTCTTTCTGTGGTGGCTCTTAAGGAAAAAGTGTCCCCTTGGGGCTGGGTTGCTGTGGCAATCGGGTTTGCCGGTGTTCTCATCGTGCTGCGCCCCGTTGTGCGGCCACTTCATTTTGGACATGCTTGCGCATTAGCCGCCGCTATTGCCAGTGCTGTAAATGTTATTGCTTACCGGGTAGCTGGTACAGGCACGACAAAACTGGGCGTTCTTGGCTCCAGCTTAGCCGGACCGCTACTGGGAGATGGCCTTCTGGCTCTTCCCAATTTTACATGGCCCGAAACGGTTGCAGATTGGGGAAATCTGTTTGGCTATGGGTTTCTGGCCGCCCTCGGTCAGTTACTTATTATGTTGGCGGCTACCCTTACCCCTGCCAGCCGCGTTGCGTTGCCTCAATATACCCAAATGGTCTGGGCTGTGCTGTTTAGTTACACGTTGTTCCATGAACCGTTGGATAAATGGACAATCATTGGCGTAACAGTTGTTACACTATCTGGCATGCTGGATTGGTTCCGCAAACACCTGCTGATCCTTAAGCAGCGCCGTCTTGCCCGCAAGCAAGCGCGCCTTCAGCCTGCCAACCCTACCCCAGCTGATGCAAAATAACGATTAACGGCATCTCGCATGGCCCCGGCCACCATGGCCCGGTGGCCAGCCTGACGCAACGCGGCCTCATCCATCCGGTTTGACATAAAGCCCATTTCAACCAGAACAGAGGGGATTTGGGCAGATTTCAACACCGCAAAAGCCGCATGCCGATGTGGATGCGGCAGCAGCAACACCCGAGAATTGAAAGCCGACACAACAGCCTGCGCCATGTGGGCTGACCCTTTGCGGGTTTCCTCTGTTACCAGACTAGCAAGAATCTGCTGCACCTCTGGCGATGCACTGTGCACCATTGGCCCACCATATCTGTCTGCACTGTTTTCAGTCTTGGCCAAATCTGCTGTTTGGCTGTCTGATGCTCCGTGCGAATGGGTATAAACACTTGCACCGCGCACCTGTGGGCTGTGCAGGGCATCGGCATGCATGGAAATAAACAGTGAAGCTCCGTGCTGCTGCGCCAATTCCACCCGGCCATCCAGCGGCACAAAATGGTCTCCGGCACGCGTCATGGCTACGCGGTAACGGCCTGTTGCCAACAATTGCCGCCTCAATTCCTGCGCGGCAGCTTCTGCTACATGCTTTTCATATGTGCCGGTATACCCAATGGCGCCTGGGTCTTTACCGCCATGCCCAGGGTCTAGCATTACAAGCGGAGCAGCAGGCCGTGCTTTGCCAACAATGGCCGGAGCGGCCAGCTTATGCCCTGTTGCCTGCTTACTTGCAGCCCAAACATCTGCCGGCACACTGGCAGCAACAAGTCCGCCACCACCCAAATACAGCAGGCCGGAACGGCGCGTTACGCCCTTCTGCACCGCTGCAGAAGTAACAGTTTTGCCGCCCATCTTGTCTGCCTGAAAAGCCATTAAAGTGCTCCTGTTCACTTTATGCCAAAGTGTGCACTGAAAATGACAGAAAAAAGGTGTATCGGCACCCTAAAACAGTGTTTGTTACGAATGGCTTGCGATTTATAGTTATTTGAGCCATGTTCACACAGCGTGGCACAAGGGTAGAAATGCCCGTCATGCGCTTTTTCCGCTCCGTCCATGCCGTGAACGGGGGCCGCTGGTTACATAAATACCGCGCCCGCACGCATAAAGATCAGGGGCAGAAAACACTGACTGAAGGATACATGACCATCGCCCGCCCCTCCCCTTTGCTGAAAACAGCCAGACCGCAGGCCGTACCATGCCTGATGGATGCTGATACAGGGGCAGCTGTGGAAACTTTGTACGCCTTCCAATTTTTATCGCACGCCTGTTTATATCCGCCGGAAGAGCCCCTGCTCCGTCGTGCCATGCCATTTACGCGGCAGCACCACACAGGCTGGCCACCGGCGCACCGGAGTTTTTCTTTTTATGTCAAAGCGTATGCTGATCGACGCAACACACGCGGAAGAAACGCGCGTTGTTGTGATGGACGGAAATCGGCTTGAAGATTACGATGTTGAATCTGCTGCCAAAAAGCAGCTTAAAGGGAACATCTACCTTGCCCGCGTTGTTCGCGTAGAGCCAAGCCTGCAGGCCGCCTTTGTAGAATATGGTGGCAACCGCCACGGCTTTCTGGCTTTTAGCGAAATCCATCCTGATTACTATCAGATCCCGGTTTCTGACCGCGAAAAGCTTCTCGCTCTGCAAGCTGAAGAAGAAGCTCTCCTGGAAAACGGCGAAAACGGCGCTGATGAAGATGATGCGCCAGAAAGCGCAGAAACACAGGCATCTGACGCTGAACAGGACACGGCTGAATCTGACTCCTCTGCTCAGAATGAAGAAGACGAAGGTTCAGAACAGGGCCAGCGCTCTGCCAATAAGCAGGATACACCTGATTATGTAGGCGGCGAGACAGATACGGGTGAAGAAGCCCTTATTCAGAAACGCATTGCCCGATTCCTGCGCAACTATCGCATTCAGGAAGTTATCCGCCGCCGGCAGGTGCTGCTGGTGCAGGTGGTTAAGGAAGAACGCGGCAACAAGGGCGCAGCCCTGACCACCTATGTTTCTCTGGCTGGGCGCTATTGTGTGCTTATGCCTAATGCCCTGCGTGGTGGTGGTGTTTCACGCAAGATTACATCTGTGGCAGACCGCCGCCGCCTGCGGGATATTGTTTCTGACCTGAACCTGCCGCGCGGCATGGCCATGATTGTGCGCACGGCAGGTGCCCAGCGGCCCGGCCCCGAAATTACGCGAGACTGCGAATATCTGCTCCATCTGTGGGATGATATCCGCGAACATACGCTTCAATCTGTTGCACCTGCGCTGATTTACGAAGAAGCGAGCTTGGTAAAACGCGCCATCCGCGATGTTTACACCCGCGAAATCAGCGAAATTGTGGTGGATGGAGAAAACGGCTGGAAGGCCGCGCGGGACTTCATGCGCATGCTAATGCCTCAGCATGCAGAAAAAGTCCGACTGTGGAACAAGGAAAACCAGCCCCTGTTCACGCACTACCACGTGGAAGGGCATCTGGATGCCATGTTCTCCCCCGTGGTGTCCCTGCGCTCTGGCGGTTATCTGGTTATCAACCAGACAGAAGCTCTGGTTGCCATTGACGTAAACTCCGGCAAAGCCACCAGCCAGCGGAATATTGAGGAAACAGCCTTCCGTACCAATCAGGAAGCAGCTGATGAAGTGGCCCGCCAACTGCGCCTGCGTGATCTGGCTGGGCTGATTGTGATCGACTTCATTGATATGGAGTCCCGCCGTCACAATTCCATGATCGAACGCCGCCTGAAAGATGCCCTGCGGCATGATCGGGCCCGTATTCAGATTGGCTCCATCTCCCACTTCGGGTTGCTGGAAATGTCTCGCCAACGGCTGCGGCCATCTGTGGCAGAAGCTGCCTTCATGCCCTGCCCGCACTGTAATGGCACAGGCATGATGCGCAGCATCGAAAGTTCCGCCCTGCATGTTCTGCGCGCAGTGGAAGAAGAAGGTGCGCGCCGCCGTTCTTCCGCCATTACCGTGCATGTTGCTGCGGATATTGCTTTCTATATCCTGAACAACAAGCGAGACTGGCTGACCCAGATTGAACAGCGCCACCAGATGGAAGTGCTGTTTGCTGCAGACAACACGCTGCCTGCTCCAGAAGTTCGGATCGAACGTCGCCAACATGCCCGTCCGCCACGGATTCAGCCCCCATTGCCACCAGTTGAAAACATTGTGGCAGATGAGGTTGTTGCAGCCACGCCAGAACTTCCGGCGGCAGAACCTTCTGCAATTCAAGAAGCTGTCGATAATTCGGATGAGCCACGTCGTCGCCGTCGCCGTCGTCGCCGTCGGCGGAGTGATCAGGATACCAATCAGACATCTGCGCCACAGACGCAGTCTGATGCCGCCACACCGGAAGCAGATGAAGCCGCGCCAATTGCAGCCTCTGAAAATGCAGCAGAACCTGTTGCAGAAGCAGATGCAGAAACCAATCTGGTGCCGGGCCGGCGTAGAACCCGCCGCTCCCGCGTGCGCAAACCGACTGAAACGCGTACAGAAATCCACGTAGATATCGAAGAAGGTCCGGCACCACGGCCCACTATGCCAGCATGGGAAGGCCCAACACCGGCCAATCCATTTGGCGGTGCGCCGGATATTTTCGAGCTGCTGGAAAATACTGCACGCCAACAGGCCGCCGAAGTTGCACCTGAACCAAAAGCGGCAAACGTGCAGGAAGAAACTGCAAGCGCACCTGCTGAACCAGTGAAAACAGAAGATGTTGCGCCTCAGCCTGTTGCGACCGCAGCGGAAGAGCCTGAAAAAACGGAAGAAGCGCCTAAACCACGCCGCCGCCGTACACGTAAGAAGGTAGAACCCGCAGCAGAAGAAACTGTCGAACAGGCTGAAGCGCCTGTAGCAGCACCGGCAGATGAGGCTGCCTCAGCTGAAGCAGAGCCGCCCAAAAAGCCTGTGCGCCGCCGCACAACCCGCCGTAAAACAGCGGCAAAGGATGAGACTGCGGAAACAGCAGAACCTTCCACAGCAGAAACTGCCGAGGAAAAGCCGAAGAAAACAACACGTCGGCGTACTACTCGCAAAAAGGCAGAACCTGCACCTGCTACGGAAGCTGCCAGCGAAAGCGAAGCTGTAGCTGCCCCTAAAGCAGCCGCAACCGAGGCTTCTGACAAACAAACGGAAGAAGCTATTGTTCAGCCTATCGTGATCGAAGATAGCCCGCCGGCAACGCGCAGACGTACCGGCTGGTGGAAGAAGTAAATCACACCATGCCTCTACCAGATCTAAAGGGTTTTCCCTTTAGATCTGGTGGGTAGCCATATCTGCCAGAAGCAAACGGATAGCAGATGTGGCCACTACATATTTTTCTTCTGCTGCACCTTGTGGTAGGAGTGCAGGCCTAATTTGACACGCCTTGCCTCCGCCGGAGTTTTCATGAACCATCCCCGCCCTGCCCATCAGACCGAAACATCTTTCGGCACGGAAGATAACGGGCGCATTGTTCTGGCTCTACCTAAAGGCCGTATCCTCAAAGCCGTGTCCCCCCTTATGTCCGGCACAGGCATGGCCCCTGCCCCGGAATGTCTGGGCGGAGATAGCCGCAAACTGCGCTTTCCCACGCAGGACCCACAGGTTGATGTGGTGCGCGTGCGCTCGTTTGATGTGGCAACCTTTGTAGCCAGCGGTGGTGCTCAGGTTGGCGTTTGCGGCGCTGATGTGCTGATGGAATTCGATTACCCCGAAATTTATGCCCCGCTTGATCTGGGTATTGGCGCATGCCGCATTTCTGTCGCGCAGCCTGCCCACCTTCCGCATGATCCGCAGGAATGGAAGCGATGGTCCGAAGTGCGCGTGGCCACTAAATACCCTGCTATCACGCGGCGCTTTTTTGCAGCGCGGGGCATTAACGCCACCATCGTGCATTTGCATGGCGCTATGGAACTAGCCCCCATGCTTGGGCTTTCTCGTCTGATTGTGGATCTGGTAGACACGGGCTCTACCCTAAAAGCCAACGGCTTGAAGGAAGTGGAAACCATCGCGCAGGTTACCAGCCGCGTAATTGTTAACCGCACGGCCCTTAAAACCCGCCCGGAACAGATTGACCGCATTCTCTCCCGCTTTCGCACGGCGCTTGCTGCATCCTCGCCCGTTGCGGAAAATGTGTAAGGCAGACGCATTCCATGAAACGGCTTGATACGCGCGAACCGAATTTTGAAACCGAATTTACCGCCCTTCTTTCAAACCGTGAGGAACAAGGGCAGGAAGTTCATAAACCGGTTGCGGATATTCTGGCTGCCGTGCGCAAAGAGGGCGATACTGCACTTTGCGCCTTTACGGAACGCTTTGATCGCCTGCCCCTTACGGCTCAGCAGCTTGCCTTTACAGCAGAAGAAATTGAGCTAGCACGTTCAAAAGTAAGCCCGGAGTTGCTGGAAGCTCTGGATGTTGCGGCACAACGTATCGAGTCCTTCCATAAAAACCAGCTGCCTTCTGATATCCGTTACACAGATGATATTGGCATGACACTGGGCATGCGCTGGATTCCGCTGGATGCTGTGGGCCTGTATGTGCCCGGTGGCAAAGCCGCATACCCATCTTCCGTGCTGATGAACGCCATTCCCGCCAAAGTTGCTGGGGTAAAGCGTTTGGCCATGTGCGTGCCCACGCCTGATGGAGTTATTAACCCACTGGTGCTGGCCGCCGCGCATCGCGCTGGTGTGACAGAAATCTACCGTGTTGGTGGTGCGCAAGCAGTGGGCGCCATGGCTTACGGCACGCAAACCATTCGCCCGGTTGACCGGATTGTTGGCCCGGGCAACGCATATGTGGCCGAAGCCAAGCGTCAGGTTTTTGGCTACGTGGGCATAGACAGCATTGCTGGCCCATCTGATGTGGTGGTGATTGCCGATTCGAATACAAATCCGCGCCTCATTGCTCTGGACCTACTGGCACAGGCTGAGCATGACGAATGCGCGCAGGCCACGCTCATCACCCCCGATGCGGCGTTTGCAGACACTGTGATTGCGGCTGTGGAAGCTGAACTGCGCGTGCTCTCCCGCGCTGCTATTGCCGGTGCAAGCTGGGCCCGTAACGGGGCAGTGCTGATCTGCCGCGACATGAAAGAAGCGGTAGAACTGGCAAACCGCCTTGCCCCCGAACATCTTGAATTGATGGTAGATGACCCGGAAAGCCTGTTTGCCCATGTGCGCCATGCCGGGGCGGCTTTTCTGGGCCGTTTCTGCCCAGAAGCAGTTGGGGATTACGTAGGTGGTCCCAACCATGTGCTGCCGACTTCACGCACCGCGCGTTTTGCTTCTGGCCTGTCTGTTTTTGACTTCCTGAAGCGTACAACGTTCCTTTCCGGTGGGCCTGATGCCCTCCGCCAGATTGGACCTGCTGCTGTAGCATTGGCTCAGGCCGAAGGCCTGGAAGCCCATGCACTTAGCGTTTCCGCCAGACTGGATACACTGGCAGCCTCAACACCTAATGCTTGACCATAGGCTGCCGGTCACCCATATCTGCTCACCAAGATTGACCTTTAACGGCTCTGAAACATACGAAGGATGCAATGTCTAAAGAAGACATGATTGAATTTAGCGGCACGGTAACTGAACTGCTGCCTAATGCCATGTTCCGCGTGAAGCTGGACAATGAACACGTTATTCTGGCGCACACCAGCGGCAAAATGCGTAAAAACCGTATTCGCGTTCTGGCGGGTGACCGCGTGAATGTTGAAATGACACCTTACGACCTTTCCAAGGGTCGCATTACGTTCCGCTTCAAATAAAGCCGTGACAGTTTCCGGCCAGCAGAACTCCGTTAAAGGAGAGGCACCTCTCCTTGTACTGGCATCTGCTTCGCCCCGGCGGGTAGATCTGCTGCGCCAGATTGGCGTAGTGCCTGACCGCATTGTTCCGGCTGATATTGACGAAACACCCGCAAAAAACGAACTTCCTCGCGCTTATGCGCGCCGTATGGCGTTAGAAAAAGCGCGTTCTGTGGCTGCCTGTGTGGCCGAACCCGCATTAATTCTTGCGGCGGATACAGTGGTTACGTTGGGGCGGCGTATTTTGCCTAAAGCCGAAAACCGTGAAACAGCGCAATTCTGTCTGGAACGTCTTTCTGGCAGACGGCACACGGTCATCACATCTGTTGCTGTTATGCCCAGTGCCACTTGGCCAAAAGGCAAAGCAGCGGACCGGCTGGTAGAAACAGCAGTTACGTTTAACCGCCTCACGCCTTATCAGATCAACACCTTGTTAGATGCAGGTGATTGGGAAGGCAAAGCAGGTGGCTACGCCCTGCAAGGCCATGCAGCCAGCTTTATTCGCTTTCTATCTGGCAGCAGCTCAGCTGTTATTGGGTTACCTCTGTTCGAAACAGCCCAACTTTTACGTGGGCAACCCGGGCACTGGCTGGCGTGATACAATATTTGCGTGTTGCCACCTTTCCGGGTGAAATGCGCCTTGCCGTTACCCAAGATGATGCACTGCTGGATTACGCACTCTGGCGGCCAGCTGCGCCGGATCTTGTTGGCAATATTTATGTTGCCCGCGTGGCGGCGCAAGCGGCCTTTATGGGTGGGGCTTTTGTTGATCTGGGCCAAGGCTTGCAGGGCTTTCTATCTGATCAGAAAGCGGTCTCTCATCTTACCGAAGGCCAAAGCATAACAGTTTGCGTTTCTCGCGCAGCACAAGGTGGCAAGGGTGTGCGTGTGCGCATGCTGGAGCCTTCTGCACAAGGTAAGGATATTGGCCTTGTAACTGCTGGCCCCACACCTTTGGAGCGTTTGGCCAGCCAATGGCCAAAGGCAACCATTGTAGTAGATACCCCACAAGCAGCTGCCCGCGTGCCTCTATCCTTACGCGCAAAAAGAGAATCCGGGTTTACACCCATGCCACCAGAAATCATGGCTGCATGTCATGCTCTGGAAGACAGCACTGTAGAACTGCCCGGCAATATGCAGGCCACCATTACGCCCACCCCTGCACTTGTTGCCATTGATATGGATGCCCCACCTGTTGCGGGGTCTCGGCCCAAACAGACCGCACAATTTGCTGCAAATCGTGATGCATTGCCTGAACTTTTGCACCAAATTCGCCTGCGCAATCTTTCTGGCGCTATTGTTATTGATCCCGCAGGTATGGCCATGCGCAAGCGTCAGGCCTTGCAGGATGTTGTGCAGGCAGCCTTGCAGGCAGACCCTCTTCGCCCGCGCTGCCTTGGTGTCAGCGCTTTAGGGCTGATTGAAATTGTGCGCCCGCGTATTTATCCTTCTCTTCCAGAGCTTCTAAACTCTTCCCATGGGCATGCGCTTAAGGCGCTCCGCACCATTTTGGCAGAAGCCCCTACAGCAACTATCTTACGTGGCAGTATTCCCCTTATTCGGGCACTGGAGCAGGACCCGCAGGCTGTGGCAGACTGTGTGCAACTCCGTGGGAAGCCTTTAGCCCTAAAGGCTGATCCTGCTTTGCCTGATTTTTTCTGGACGGTTCAGGACGCATGACTTCTAAACCCGCTAAATGCCCCGTATGCGGCAAACCTGCACAGGCTGAATTTCGGCCTTTTTGCTCAAAACGTTGTGCGGATGTGGATCTCGGCCGCTGGTTTTCTGGCGACTATCGTATTCCCGGTGCGCCTGCTCCGATTGAAAATGATGAAAAAGCTGAAAGAAATGACGAAAGGTGACTTGATCTCGTGCAAAGAGTGAGATACATGCTCTCTCACGCCGCGAGGCTGCGGTGCCCAAGTAGCTCAGTTGGTAGAGCATGCGACTGAAAATCGCAGTGTCGGTGGTTCGATCCCGCCCTTGGGCACCATTTTAACGGTAAAACCGTTCTCCCCCTAAAAATTTAATAATGCTGCAATTAAGTGGCTTTCCGTGCATTCTCTTAATATGCGCGCAAAATGCGTAGCACCTCATGCGCCCTGTTCTCCCTTTTTGCGCGGCTATGTAACCGTTTTCCCCCTTATTTGTAGCCACAAAGCCTTTCTTCCGCCCTGATTGTTCGAAATAAAGAAAGCATATTCTTTCAACCTCCTTAGGTTGAGAAGATAGGCTATCCGTGTATAGTCATTTCATTATCGAACAGTTTTCAGGAGTATTTTATGAAAAAGACCGTTCTCGCTCTGCTAGCAGCTGTTACCGGGGGCGTAGGCTTTTCCGGTGCGGCGCATGCAGCGGCAGATGGCGCACAGCTTTACGCAACGCACTGCGCCATGTGCCACCAGAGCAGCGGCGATGGCGTTCCTGGGCAGTTTCCTCCCCTGAAAGGACGCATTGACAAAATTGCGGCTTCTCCTGAAGGCAAAACCTACGTGACGCACGTACTGCTAAACGGCCTTGCTGGCAGCCTGAAGGCAGCTGGTGGTTCCTACATGGGGTACATGCCTTCCATGTCATCCATGTCTGATGAAGAAATTGCTGCTCTGCTGACTTATGTTTCTTCCCTGAGCGGCGCGGCTTCTACGCCCACCTTCTCGGCAGATGATATTAAAAAGGAACGCGCTACACCGCTGCAGCCGGGTGTTGTGCTGGAAGAGCGTGAAAAGCTGAACGCTGCTCACCCTCTGCCATAAATAAAACAAGAGCCAGTCATTGCTATAAATGGCTGGCTCTTTTTAATTCTCTTTAATTTTTAAAAATATTTAGCCGCTAACGTCTAGATTACCTTCGGTAGCATCTACTGTGCCTGCCCTCTTTCGGCGTCCATCTACAGCTTCTGCAATTTCAGACACCAGATCCAGATATTTCTCCCGATCAGTTTCTACAGAAGAACCAAACTGATTGAGCAAGGCGAGAATCAGGTCCTCCCGTGTTGCATGTTTTTTCTCCCTACGTGAGGAAAAGTGCTTTTTACCGGACATGAAATTTCACTCCTTTACACCTGCATGCAGCTGCATCAGCCGCCTTGCTTATTGTGCAGTGTAACCACCATCAATCACCAGTTCACTTCCGGTAACAAATTTGGATTCATCCGAGGCAAGATACAAAATACCATAAGCAATATCGTTGGGCTCACCCAAATGGCCAATAGGGTGCAGATCCACCAGTTTTTGGCGTGCAGCGGCATCTTCCTTGGTGAGACCGGCCACCATTGGTGTCCAGATATAACCGGGATGCACTGAATTGACGCGAATCTTGTAACCAGATTTGGCACAATGTAGAGCCGCAGATTTTGTAAACAGCCTTACCCCACCTTTACTGGCATTATAAGCAGCCAATGTTGGATCCCCAACCAAGCCTTCAATAGAAGATAAATTGACAATAGACCCACCACCAGACTTCTTCATGGCCTCAATAGCCACCTGTGTGCCCAGAAATACGCCATCCAGATTGATGGACTGAACGCGCCGCCAATCTTCCAGAGATGTGCTTTCCACACTGCCAGAATACGCAATGCCTGCATTGTTCACTGCAATATCCAGCCGCCCATAAAGCTTGAGCGTCTGCTCAATAGCAGCCTTCCATGCAGCCTCATCCGTTACATTCAATTTGACAAATACGGCTTCACCACCTGCTGCCTTAATTTCTGCAACGGCTTTCTGCCCGTCTTCTTCTTTCAGGTCACCAATAACAACCTTAGCGCCTTCCTTGGCCAAAAGCTGTGCTGTTGCCTTGCCTATGCCGTTAGCGGCGCCAGAAACAATAGCAACCTTGCCTGCCACACGTGCCATAATACTTTCCCCCATTTATGCATTCTGTTGCATTGCATGCTGATCCCAGCCTGAATCAGATATCCCAACCATGACCTGCATCAATTCTTGCAAATGTGTATTTTGGAGCATCTCAAAATGCCCCAAAGATTGGGACAAACTTCTACCCTGAACATAATGTGCCAGGACAATGATAGTTTCTTTCCGAGCCGTTCACTGCTTTTTTGAGTCTGCCCCGTACCCAATAATTGCTTTGGTTTCCAGAAACTCTGCAATTCCAAAGCGGCTGCATTCACGGCCATTGCCAGACAGACCATAGCCACCAAACGGGGCCTTTACGGTCCACGCTGCACCATTAAGAGTAACTGTGCCGGCCCGGAGTTTACGCGCAACCCGGCGCGCACGCTCCTCGCTGCCTGATTGCACATATGCCGCCAAACCATATGGCGTGCTATTTGCCAGCCGGATGGCATCATCTTCATCCGCATACCCCATGATGCACAAAACCGGACCGAAGATTTCTTCCTGCGCAATCACCATATCCGATGTCACGTGACCAAATACGGTTGGGCGCACGTAATAGCCTTGCGTAAGCCCTTCTGGACGCCCTACCCCGCCAGCAGCCAGAATGGCTCCTTGGGCCGTGCCTTTTTCAATCAATGCCTGAATACGCTTAAACTGGCTGGCACTTACAACGGGGCCAAGCTCTGTCATGCTATCAGCCGGATCGCCTACACGCAGACCATTCGCAACTTTAGCTGCAATATCCATGGCCTTTTCCATCAGATCATGCGGCACCAACATACGGGTTGGTGCATCACAGGACTGGCCAGAGTTTCCAAAACACTCTTGGGCACCCCGTTCTACTGCATCTGCAAAATCCGTATCGGGGAAAATAATGTTGGCAGATTTGCCGCCCAGTTCCTGCAAAACACGTTTAACCGTAGGTGCTGCGGCCTGCGCCACGGCAATACCGGCCTGTGTTGACCCGGTAAAAGACACCACATTGACCAATGGATGACTTGCCAAGGCTTCTCCGGCCACAGGGCCATCACCCTGCACCATGTTATATACACCAGCGGGAACACCTGCTTCATGCAGGATTTCTGTAAATATAATGGCAGATAAAGGTGCAATTTCACTGGGTTTGAGCACAACAGTGCATCCGGCAGCCAAGGCAGGCATAACCTTGCAGGCTATCTGGTTCATGGGCCAATTCCATGGCGTAATCAGCCCGGCAACACCTATGGGTTCATGAGTGATGAGAATATCATCCTCACATTCCTCAAACTTGTAGTGGCGCAAGGCATCTAGCGTTTCTTCTATATGCGCCAAGCCTGCCGGTGTCTGACTTTCCCGCGCAAGAGTGATGGGAGCCCCCATTTCCAGAGAGATCGCCCGCGACATCTCTTCTGCTCTGCGCTGATAGATAGAGGGAATACGGCCTAGAACCTCTAGCCGTTCTGCACGCGTTGTGGTGCTCCATGCCTCAAATGCCGCATGAGCAGCCTCAATAGCCCGATTCACATCCTGCGCGTGGGCCAATGCAATACGGCCACATGGCTTCTCTGTTGCTGGGTTGATAATGTCTTTTTGATCTTGAGCAGATGGGGAAACCCACTGCCCATTGATAAAAAATCTTTCAGAATTTTCTAAACAATCCATTTCATCACCCTCCAGTAACCGCCTGATGCGTTGGGCATTTCAGGATAATACGACAAACGCGCCCCAACATGTTATAACAGCCATGCGTTACCAGAAACGGGGGTAGCCAAAGACTTTCTTGCTTGCCTATGCCATGTTTCTTGTCATTTGTTATTCACGGCGCAATATCAGGCATAACCGTGAAAACAGCTTTACGTTATACTCTTGCCGGTATCTGAAACACGACCTCCGGCTGCCGTAGAAAGGATTTATGCGTGACAACCGCCGCAGAAAACAACAAACAGCTGATTGAACAGCTGAAGAATATAGCTGGCCAGCACCATGTCCTGACCGGAGAAGACAGCACATATCGCTTTACCCATGGTTTTCGCTTTGGCGCGGGTAAGGTGCTTGCTGTTGTTCAGCCGGGCTCACTTATCGAACTTTGGCGTGTTGCTCAGGCCTGCGTAAATGCTGATAAAATTATTATCATGCAGGCCGCCAATACCGGTCTAACTGGTGGTTCCACCCCCGATGGCAATAATTATGACCGTGATATCGTGCTTATCAGCACGTTGCGGCTGGATAAATCTCACCTGATTGGCAACGGCAAGCAGGTGGTGTGCCTACCGGGTGCCACGCTTTACGAACTGGAAAGCAAACTGGCTGCCATTGGGCGCGAACCGCATTCTGTTATTGGTTCCTCCTGTATTGGTGCCTCTGTTTTGGGTGGTGTGAGCAACAACTCTGGTGGCGCATTGGTGCAGCGCGGCCCTGCCTATACAGAAATGGCTGTGTTTGGTCAGGTCGGGCCGGATGGTAAACTGCAACTCGTTAACCACTTGGGTATCCAACTGGGGAATGACCCGGAAGCCATACTGCAGAAGCTGGAAGCGGGCACCTTTACAGAAGCAGATATTGATTGGAACGCCGGCAAAGGGCACGATGGCAATTACATCAACCATGTGCGCGAAATTGATGCCGACACCCCTGCCCGCTACAATGCAGATCCGGCACGCTGGTACGAAGCTGCAGGTTGCGCGGGCAAGCTGGTTGTGTTTGCTGTGCGCCTTGATACCTTCCCTGCCAACAAAGACACGTCTGTTTTTTATATCGGCACCAACAATACGGATGAGCTGGAAAACCTGCGCCGCCATGTGCTGACAGCATTTAATGAACTGCCAATTGCGGGGGAATATATCCACCGTGATGCGTTTAATATTGCTGAAAAATACGGCAAGGATACCTTTGCAGTTATCCGTTATTTTGGCACCAAGTTCTTGCCAAAAATGTTCGCCATGAAATCACGGTTTGACATTTTTGCCAAAAAACTTGGCTTCCTGCCCGACCACCTGAGTGATCGGATCATGCAGGCTGTCAGCTACCTGCTGCCTCGCCAGTTGCCTAAGCGGATGCTGGATTATCGGGACAAGTTTGAACATCATCTCATGCTCAAGGTCTCGCACGATCTGGCTGGACCTATGCGCCAATATCTGCAGACATATTTTGGCAGTGTTACTGGCGAATATTTTGAATGCACGCCAGAAGAAGGCAAACTTGCCTTCCTGCATCGTTTTGCTGCTGCTGGCGCGGCTGTAAGATACCGCGCAGTGCACCATAAGGAAGCAGAAGACATTGTGGCGCTAGACGTTGCCCTGCGCCGGAATGATCGGGAGTGGTTTGAAAAACTTCCGCAGGATATTGAAAACAAGCTGATTGTTAAACTCTATTACGGCCACTTCCTCTGCCATGTCATGCATCAGGACTACGTGGTGAAAAAGGGTTACAATGCCATAGCTGTTGAGCATGAAATGCTGCCCGGTTTGGATGCCCGTGGGGCGCGCTATCCGGCTGAACATAATGTGGGCCACCTGTACAAGGCTCCGCAAAACATGCTGGACCACTATCAGCAGCTTGATCCCTGCAACTGCATGAACCCCGGCATTGGCCAGGCAACAAAACGCAAAAACTGGGTTGCAGAAAGCGTGTAATCGCAACTTTCTGTTAGCCTAGCATAACACTCAAAACCCGATGCGGCTCCTTTGGCTGCATCGGGTTTTATTTTGCGTATATATCAAGCCCGCACACCCAAGAGTTTATGATTTATTCTGAGCCCCTCGAATAAGATCATGAATGAAATGCAGTTTGTGTAGAACACCCTGCGTTAACGTAAATGGATAAAAATCTGGCAAACCCATGGAACGATTCAAATTATTGACCGCATAAGTGAGTGGAACCCATGCGTCGATAATTTCCTCAAAAGGCATGGTTGTATATGGATCTCCATGCGGAGAAAGAGGAGCATCCCCACCAACTGTAGCACTTACCGTCATATCGTAAGCCAATGCTGTTTCTAGTGTAGAAACGATATGGAAGTAATGCGCCCATGTTTCCGCAAAATCTTCCCATGGGTGAGATGTCGCATAAAAGCTTACAAAATTCTCGCGCCAGTTCTGTGGGGGAGATTGCGCATAATAAGTTTGTAACGCAGCCTGATAATCTGCACGATCATCACCAAATACAGCACGGCAGGCTCCCAGCTTCCCACCGTCTCTTACCAGAACGTTCCAGTAATAATGCCCAATTTCATGGCGAAAATGCCCTAGCAGAGTACGGTAATATTCTCCCATTTCAATGCGCATCTTTTCACGGTAGGCATCATCTGCCTCCTTAGTGGCAATCGTGATAATGCCGTTGCTATGGCCTGTCATGACGGCAACAGAACCATCTGCCGCATCATCCAAAAAATCAAACGCCAAACCGTTTTCCGGGTCCTGCCGCCGGTTTTTAAATGGAAGCTTCAAACGCAGGATTGTGTAAAACATCCTGTGTTTTGCAACTTCCAGTTTGTACCAACGGTCTTTGTTTTCTGGCACATTCAGATTGGGGATCACGCGGTTAAATTGACAGGCAATACAGAACCCGGCAGATGCACCACTATCTGCGGCTAATGTCAGCCAGTTACACACGCCATAAGCATGATTGATACAAAAGGCATGCGTTTTCCCTTCTGCCTTTTCTTCCAAAGGCAACCATGTTCCATCGGCCTGAGGTTCTAGCACAGTCATGGCCGCAAGCTCTGGCAAATAGCCTACAGTAACACCACAGCACTCACATTGTGTCGCCTCAAACCCCACCAGATGGTTGCAGGATTGGCAGAAAAACCGTTTCATTGTTGGGGTAAGTGCTGCACTTGCATGAACACATCAAATACGGCTTTGCAACAATCCAACACGCCAGAAACTGGCGCTGCATCCTGCGGGGTATTTGCAACTGCCAACGGAATATGCCCTGCTCCTGCCAGAAAACCAGATGTGGTATCAAACCCAATCCAACCCTTTTGCGGGATAAGAACCTGCGCCCACGCGTGTAAGTCACCATTCAGGGTTGCAATCTTACCTTCCGCACATTCTTCCTGAATAAGATAACCGGAAACAAAGCGCGCCGAAAAACCAAGCTGACGCGCGGCACTTACCAGCAACCATGCGCTATCTCGGCAAGAACCGCTTGCACGCTGCAATGTTTCCTCTGCCGTCCAGACCCCCGGCTCCATACGCCGTTGGTATTGAATCCGCTGTGCGATAAGCTGGTTAAGGGCTTTTATTTTATCCAAAGGGTTTTGCGCGGCCAGAACCTGATGCGCACCTATGAGTGATTGCATATTCTCACTTATATGCTGCGGCGTTTGCCCATTTCCCTCATTCACAGGTTCCGGGCCTATAGCTGTATCAGCAAGAGGATCATACGGCGTAAGATCCACCATCAGCGCAACTTCAATATCAAACTGCGTCACCTGATCAGCACATTCAACACATGCAATCTGATTGCCCAACGCATCCTGTGTCCAATTTACCAAGCATTCTGCTGGTTGCACATGTAGGTTATACGAGAGCACAGGTGTGCGGGAATATAGCGTAGGGCGTAGCCGAATTGTTTGTGGCCCCATGCTGACGGGCCTATCATACCGATAGCAGGTTCGATGCGTCAGCATAACGTGAGAACTCATCAAACCCTAACCCTGTCTTTTATCTTATTTATGGCAAGCATTGTTGCCTCGTTCAACAAGAACACACACTTGTAGCGTAAAACCATAGCAGCATGGTCTGCACATGCAATACATATCCAACGCAATCAAAAACTTGCTCAAGTAGCCCCTTTTTTAGACTTGGCAAACATCTGGAAACCTGTTCAGTTAATTCGGTAGTGAAACAAGTTGAGGCCACACTGGCCGCCAGCCTGACGGGAGAGAAACCATGACACCAACAGCCCTGCATGCTCCCCCTCAGGCCACTTCCTCAGGATTACTGGATAATTACCACATCCCTGATTTTTTCTGCGAGTTGATGAATCGGCGTGATCCAACGCCTGCCACCCTACAATGTGTAAAAGACCGGCTTGCAGCACTCAGTCTGTCAGAACTGCGCCGCCGAACGCAGGCAGCAGAGGCCCAGCTCTACCGCATGGGCATTACCTTTACAGTGTATTCAGATAAGGAAGCGATTGACCGTATTCTGCCGTTTGATGCCATCCCCCGCGTTATTACCGCACAAGAGTGGGACCACGTAGAGCGGGGTGTGCAGCAGCGTATTCAGGCTATCAATCTGTTTTTGCATGATATTTACCATGATCGAAACATCCTGCGTGATGGCATATTACCCGCCGAACTAGTGCTGAATAACCCCAATTACTGTGAGGCCATGGTGGGGGTAGATGTTCCGGGCGGCGTTTATGTGCATATCAACGGCACGGATCTGATACGGGACGATAACGGCCAGTTTCTGATTCTGGAAGATAATGCCCGTACGCCCTCCGGCGTATCCTACGTTATTGAAAACAGGCATATGATGCTACGCCTTATGCCGGATCTGGCATCAGGCCTGCCCATTCGCTCGGTTGAAGAATATGGCCTGCGCCTACACCAGACCTTGTGTGAAGTGGCCCCAGAAGGCGTAGTTGATCCACAAGTCGTTCTTCTTTCTCCCGGCATTTATAATTCTGCTTACTTTGAGCATGTTTTCCTCTCGCGCGAGATGGGCGTGCCCCTTGTGGAAGGTAAAGATCTGTTTGTTGAAAACCATCGGGTGTTTATGCGCACGGTTAACGGCCCGCGGGCCGTACATGCCATTTATCGCCGCCTGAATGATGATTTTTTGGACCCACTCGCGTTTAACCCAAACAGCTTGTTGGGCGTTCCCGGATTGGTAGAAGCGTATAGACGTGGCAACGTCACGCTCGCTAATGCCTTAGGCACAGGTGTGGCTGACGATAAAGCCGTATATGCTTATATGCCGCGCATTATTCGGTACTATTTAGGGCAAGACCCCATTCTGCAAAGTGTTGAAACGCATATCTGCGCAGAACCAGACGGCCTTGCCTATACGTTAGCCAATCTGAACAAGCTGGTTATAAAACCTGTTGGGGAATCAGGGGGATATGGCCTGTTAATTGGCCCGCACGCCAGCCAGAAAGAACTGGCAGATTTTAGAGAAAAATTATTGGCTGATCCTTCCAACTATATCAGCCAACCCGTTATCAATCTGTCTGTCACCCCCACCCTCTGCCCAGATGGCGTGGAAGCCCGGCATGTGGACCTGCGCCCCTTTGCCTTAACCGGTCGCTCTGTATGGGTTTTGCCCGGTGGTTTGGCCCGTGTGGCACTCCGCAAAGGGTCTCTGGTGGTGAATTCATCTCAGGGTGGTGGTTCTAAAGATACATGGGTGATGGCATCATGATGAACGAAACACAGGGCCACCTGCTCTCTCGCTACGCCGAATGCATGATGTGGCTGGCACGCTATATGGAGCGCACAGAAAATCTGGCCCGCCTTCTGGAGGTAACAGAAACATTTGTGCGCGATGCCAACGGCCAGATTGCATGGCATTCCATTGTGCAAATTAACTCGGACGAGCAAACTTTTCTTGCCCTACATCCATCAGGCGATGCAGACGCTGTCGCCAGCTTTTATCTGACAGAACAGGCTAACCCGGCTTCTATCTGCGCAACTGCCCACGCGATACGTGAAAATGCGCGTGCTGTTCGCCCTTTGGTTTCTATTGAAATGTGGACACAGTTAAATGTGTTCACGCGCTGGGTTCTGGATCTAAAAGAAAAGGACATTTATCAAAACAGCCTTTCAAGCCTGTGCACACATATCAAACAGGATTGTCAGGCTCATTTTGGTATTACAGAAGGTACGCTTTACCGCGATCAGGCATGGCTTTTTTACAAACTCGGCAAAACGCTTGAGCGGTGCGACCAAATTACGCGCTTGGTAGATATTCGCTACCATATGCTGCTGCCGCAGGGAGAGGCTCCCGGTTCTGAAATCGACATCACGCAATGGACAGCTGTATTGCGTTCTGCCGCAGCCTACCATGCTTTCCGACGCTTGCGGCCTGTTACAATTACGCCTGCCAATATTGTAGGCTTCTTGTTAAAGAATGAGGGTTTCTGCCGGTCCTTAGCCACCAATTTGCGCTTGATGGATGAAACACTTGCGCTTTTAGCCTCTTACCCCGGTTTGCGTTCACGTTGCAGCCAACTACAGGAATGTGTTGCAGAACTGCGCGTGACCCTTGCTGATCAAACTGCAGAAGATATTATTATTCGTGGCTTACATGATTACATGAGTTGGATACAACAGCAGCTTGCACAGCTACAGGGGCAGATTGCATTGGAATTCTGGCCTCCTGTTTCAGTTGTATCCGTTCAGGCAGATTTTCAGATGCAAGCCTAAGATTGGTTGCATAGAGTATAAAGCTTTTGGATATAATTTTGGAAAACTAGATGTAATCCAAACCAATATCCAAAGCTTTTACGCTATGGGTTAGCCACCCTGCGGAAATAACATCCACTCCGGTTTCAGCAACAGCACGCACTGTTTCATGCGTAATCCCGCCTGATGCCTCGGCTATGGCAGAGCCATTAATCATACTGACAGCTTTGCGCAGAGTGTCCGTATCCATATTATCCAGCAGATAGGCATCAGCACCGCCGCAGGCTAGAGCAGTTTTTAACTGTTGAAGCGTATCTACCTCAAGTTCGATTTTCATAAGATGGCCTGTTCGCTCACGCGCTTTTTGCAAAGCCACATCAACCCGTCCACCACACAAGGCAAGGTGATTATCCTTGATCAAAATAGCATCATCTAACCGAAAACGATGATTGCCACCCCCTCCCGCCTTTACAGCATATTTTTGCAAAGCCCTTAAACCCGGCAGTGTTTTACGGGTGCAGCAAATAACAGCTTTTGTGCCCGCCACTGCATCCACCATCTGGCGTGTTTGAGTGGCAATACCACTCAGATGCGAGAGGATATTCAGGGCTGTCCGCTCTCCTGCCAGAACAGTTAGGGCATCACCTTCTACTTCGGCAATTACATCACCAATGGCCAGCCTGTCCCCATCCTGCTTGAGGGTACGAAACTGCACATGCTCGTCCAACAAAGCAAAAGCTTGCCGTGCGCCTTCAAGCCCCGCAATAACACCTGGATGACGCGCACAAAATACTGCGCGTATTTTCTGCCCCGGCGTTACCAATGCTTGCGTGGTAATATCTCCTCCCTGCCCCAGATCTTCAAACAATGCGGCTTGAACAACAGGTTTCCATAACAAAGCAGGAAAATGGCATGTGTAAGACATATGTATGAAAGCTCCTATCCTAGCCTTTAAACACGCAGCATACGCTCAACAGCCAAACGGGCACGCTCTTGCAAGGCTTCTGGAATAACAACCTCGGCCTCCAGATTTTCCAAAGACTTTCGGATAGCGGGCAATGTAATCCGCTTCATATGCGGGCACAGATTACACGGCCGCACAAAAGTTGTGTTTGGATATTCTGCCGCCAAATTATCACTCATAGAACATTCTGTTACCAGAAGAACTTTTTCGGGTTTTTCTTGCGCAATATAGGTAATCATCTGGGCAGTGGAGCCCGAATAATCTGCCGCTGCCACTACTTCTGGCGGGCATTCAGGATGCGCAACAACTTTAACCCCTGGATGCATACGCCGATACTGCCGAATTTCTTGCGGGGTAAACCGTTCATGCACCTCACAATGTGCTGGCCATGTTATCATTTCAATTCCGGTTTCAGCCTGAATATTACGGGCCAGAAACTCATCTGGAATCATGATGACACGCGGAACGTTCAGACTTTCCACCACCTTGCGCGCATTGCCTGAAGTGCAGCAGATATCGCTTTCGGCCTTAACTGCGGCCGTGCTGTTCACATAAGTTACAACAGGCACACCGGGATACGCTTGTTTAAGGCTACGCACATTCTCGGCTGTAATGCCTTCCGCCAAAGAACAACCTGCAGCTACATCTGGAATAAGAACTTTCTTTTCTGCATTCAGCAATTTGGCTGTTTCTGCCATAAAATGCACGCCAGCCATAAGAATGATATCGGCATCTATATTCTGCGCTGCACGTGCAAGAGCGAGGCTATCGCCCCGTATATCAGCCACACAATGAAAGATTTCTGGCGTTTGATAGTTATGCGCGAGAATAACGGCATTATGCTGCTTTTTAAGGCGTATAATCGCCTCAATATCCGCTGCATACCGTTCTTCCCACAAATCTCGTGCCATAATGCTGGCTACAGGCTGATACAGAGTATCCCTGTCTGGAACATTGACGACCAACATGAATACCCTCCCGTGCGGTACATATGCTCAATTTGAGTATATGTACCGCACGGGAAAAACAAGCACTTTGAACCTACTTTTTATAACAATGGCGTTAGCGGCAATTTAGCGCCGGCCAGATAGCAGTTCTGCCCTGCTTCTGGCCGGAAACAGTATAGTTTTGCAGGCCGCCCCTGCTGAGGCACATCAAAATTACCCGTTTCTTCCACCAGCTTTTGCTGCAAAACCAGGCGTCTGAAGTTTTGCTTGTGCATCCAACAACCCGCCAATGCTTCCATGGCCAGCTGAAGCTGCAACAATGTAAATGTCTGTGGCAACAGATCGAATACAACCGCTGTATAGCGAATTTTAGCCCGCACGCGCGAAAGAGCTGTCGCCAAAACGCGCCTATAATCTGCCTGCATTGGCAAACCTAATTGAAGTTGTCCTTCAAAATGTTTGGCTTCGTGCACCAAACCAGCTTCCCACAAAAGTTCGTAACGATCTAAAGCCAGTTCATCGTTCCATGGATACGGAGAAAGGCCAAACAGTCTGGCGCATCTTTGCTGTTTGGCAGAACTCTTCCCGGCCCAATTTTTCAGTAATAAAATGATACTTTCCAGGAGAGTTTGAGCTTCTGGATTTCTCCGATCCTCCCACGGAAAGTAATCATATAGGGAACGCTCTGCTATTGTCTGATCTGCATTGGAACTGATCAGAGCCATATAGGAAATACGCACCAAACGGCTTTTATCTGCCACCTGTGTATCTGCAAACGTATAAAGCTGTTCTGTATGGCCCAATACCACGCCCGTTTGCTGCTCCACCCATCGGCATAGTTCCTTTTGCAAGGAATGACCGCCCAAGGTTAACGGGCCAGATGGTAAGGCCTGACCATTTTCCAGCGTGAGCACACAAGGCGTATCCTTTCTGACATTCAAAAGAACGGCTACAAGCTCTGCCCTGCAAAACGCTGTCTGTTTCATGAAGCCTCAATAATGGAGCAAAAATGAAAATATCATGGATGAAATCTGCATACTCATTTTTCATATGGGCGTGAAGATTCCACACAAAAAAACAGATATTCTTAACAATGTTTCCACTGCAATATTTTCCAAATGCACATGTCTCGTGATATTATACAAAGACATCATTCATTTCTGGCATCTTCAGGCTGATATTTGTGCTTGTTTAGATAAAGATATAGAAACTTTTTGAAAGAAATCAGGATATTCCCGCGCCCATGAAGACGCCTACAAAACATGATATCGCAAAAAAGAAAATTGTAGATTCAGCACGCGCGCTTATTGCTGAACGCGGATTTTCGGCAGTGGGCCTTTCGCAAATTCTAGAAGTTGCGGGTATTCCCAAGGGTTCATTTTACCATTATTTTGCATCTAAAGAGGCGTTTGGAGAGGAACTTCTCCGCTCTTACATGCATGATTATTTAATAAATATTCATGCGCTCTTTGCCACACCAGATAAAAATGGTGCGCAAAAGTTATTTTCTTATCTAGATTTCTGGCGCTGTTCACATATCAAAGGGCAAGTTGGGGATAAATGCCTGATTGTTAAACTGGCCGCAGAGGTTTCTGATATATCAGAACGCATGCGCCGTATTATGGAAACCGGCACAGCTTCTGTTATCACCCATGTCTCTCAAGTTATCAAAATAGGACAGGAGGACGGGTCTGTACACTCCGCCCTACCTGCCCATAAACTTGCATCATCACTCTATCAGCTCTGGCTGGGTGCAACCTTAATGACAAAAATTACCCATTCATCCCATCCAATGGATGAAGCATGGCAAACTTCGCTCACGCTTCTTGGTTGCACCGCAGACCAGATCAATCCAGCCGCACGGAAGGGCGAATAACGGTTTCCACCATATCAGCAAAGATGGAAGCCAAGCCGCGTATCCAGCCAAACAGTTCTATCTGGTGCTGACGATACAGCATGATATGCCCAATACGGGCTGAAAGCCCATGCAGCATACCGCCCCCCATAACGCGGCCACCCGGCAGAGCGGCCCAGCCATTGTAATTACCCAATGCAACAATGGCGCCTTTGTTATGGAAGATGCAGGAAGGCACTTCCTTACCGCTTTCCAGCCATGCTGGCAGATGCTGTGCCAGATGATGCGCCTGCTGGCGAGCAACCTGTGCCGTAGCGGGCAGCGGATCATCTACAATGTAAGAACAATCCCCCATTGCAAAAATACGATCATCATCAACAGAACACAGGTTGGGTTTGACGTTGATCTGCCCAGAACGGCTTAGGGAAAGGCCGCCATAGGTTTTTGTCACCTCCGGCGCCTTCACACCGGCGGCCCATACGCGCAGGGTAGCTGGCACATGTGTGCCATCTTTAAGCGTAAACCCTGTGGGATCAGCCGCAGCAACACGCGCAGATGTGCGCACATTCACACCAATCCGCTCCAGTTCCTGCTGCGCTGCTATGGAAACAGATTCTGGAAAGGCAGGAAGAATACGTGCGCCAGACTGTAACAAAGTAATGCTCAGTTTTGGCGGTGCCTTGCCAAATGCATGCAAGCTGACCGGGTCAACAATCTCAAGAGATTTATGAAGTTCCGCAGCGAGCTGAGTGCCTGTGGCTCCACCCCGAACAATAGCAATATCCAATTCGGAATTATCAGCAAATGACTTCAGAATTTCCATTCTGAACTTTTCATTAAAAGCATTTGCTTCAACAAGATTATCAATAAACAGACAATTTTCCAGTACACCGGGGGTGCCAAAATCATTGGCGCGGCTTCCGATGGACAGCACAATGGCATCATACGTCATGGTTCTACTATCCAGAACCTTGCTGCCGTCTGATGCATGTAGGGGGCTTAAAACAACTTCCCGCTTTTCTCTATCAATAGAAACAACTTCACCAGGCCAGAATTCAAAATTGTGGCTGCTGGCTTGTGCCATAAAACTGATGCGGTCATTTTCATTCTGCACTGTGCCTGCGGCAAAGCAATGCAGCATGGGCTTCCATACATGTGAAAAGCTTTTATCAATAAGCGTGATACGTGCTTTTCCATGCCGGCCAAGTGTTTTACCCAGACGCGTTGCAAGGGCAAGTCCTGCCACTCCGCCACCGACAATAAGAATTTCAGACTTGGACGACATCAGGTTTACATGCCTCTTTCAGGAAGTAAGCGGGAGATAACGTTATATTTTGAGATGAATATTTTTATTAAAAAGAATTATTTTGTTATTACACTATATAATTCTAATTACTTATATTTCTTATACTATAACTATTCTGTGAAAGCAGGCGCCTTTACAGGCGCCTGCTAACAGTATGATCAGAACGGTGCGTCGATATCGACCGTGTTGATCAGCTTGTGGTTCACGAACTCTTTGATACCAAGACCAATCAGTTCACGACCATAACCGGAGTTTTTAATACCACCGAAGGGCAGATCTGCCTTAGGCACCAGCGGATGGTTGATGAACACCATACCCGTGCGGATTTTTGCAGCCACACGTGCACCGCGTGCTTCGTCTTTAGTGAAGACCGAGCCACCAAGACCATAAGGAGAATCATTGGCAATGCGGATTGCATCGTTCTCGTCTTTTGCACGATACAACTGCGTTACCGGGCCAAAGAATTCCCAATGGCGGGCTGCGTTATCACCGTCCAGACCGGTCATCAGCAGCGGACGGAAGAAAGCACCCTTACCAGGAACTTCTGGCCCAATTACTTCAACCTTCGCACCATGCTTGATGGCTTCTGTCACCTGGCGATGCAGATCATCCATAGCGCCTTTGGAGCACAGAGGTGCCAGCGTTGTGGAAGGATCCATCGGGTCACCAGCTTTCAGCTCGGAAACACCCTTTTTGTACAGTTCCAGGAAGCGATCATAAATGGAATCAGCAACAATCAGACGCTTGGCAGATACACATACCTGGCCAGCATTCCAATGGCGGCCAATAACGGCCCATTTAGCAGCTTTTTCTACGTCGGCATCGTCCAGAACAATAAAGGCGTCTGCGCCGCCCAGTTCCATGGTTGCCTTTTTCAGGGCTTTACCAGCAACACCAGCAATAATGGTGCCTGCGCCTTCAGAGCCTGTTAGTGCCACACCGCAAACGCGGGGGTCATTCAGGATAACTTCTGTGTGGCGGCGTGCTGTATAAAGGTTACGGAACAGACCTTTTGGCAGGCCAGCTTCGTTCATCAGCTCTTCACATGCAGCAGCGCACTGCGGCAGGTTGGAAGCATGCTTAAGCAGAACAGCGTTACCAGCAGAAAGCTGCGGCGCAATAATGCGAACAACCTGATAGAACGGGAAGTTCCATGGCTCAATTGCCAGCACAATACCCAGAGGTTCGTGCACCAGAACAGCCTTGCCTTCAGCCGGATCAGCAACCGGCAGAGATTCCGGCTTCAGCAGCTCTTCTGCATATTTTGCATAGTATTCGAAAATTTCAGCAGAAAGAATAACTTCTGCTTTGGACTCTGCAAACAGCTTGCCCATTTCCAGCGTGCCCAGACGGGCATACTTATCAACATCACGACGCAGAATGGCAGCTGCGGCATTCATAATACGAGCGCGTTCAGCAAAGGAGGTATCACGCCATTTTTCAAAAGCGGCATGAGCTTCGGACAGTGCGGTCTGAACTTCCTGATCTGTAGCTTCAGGAAAATTAGCAAGAACTTCCCCTGTATAGGGATTGGTTGTCGCGTACGCCATTTTTACCTCGTGAACAGTGAAATGGAAAAAGCAGAACGAGCCCGCAAATGCGGCATGCACCCGGCAGAGCAGAATGCTCTTATGTGTGGCATCGTCTCCCTCATCCAAAAAATAGACCGGTCAACTTTTATCGAGCAGGAAAATCCCTGATGGTAAAGTTCCATATACAAACTGGAAATATTCCTACCGAATCTGTATGGCCTGTTCTGGTTATCTGTATATGAACGGATATAGATGAAGTCAATTTATAATTAGACCAGTCGTCTTATAACTCTTATCCCATTTATGGTGGGATCGTATAAATGGGTTCAAGCAGGCATTATGCTTCTGCCCTCCCCCTTTCACCTTGCCATGTAGTAAATACAAAAAAGCTGGAAGGGATATTGCCCTTCCAGCTTAAAATGTTCGCACACAACTCAATATAAAATGCCGTCTCGGGCATTCTATCATAATCTATTTAGGAAATAGGTTGCCTGACTTCTTTCTGCCCACTCCGGCGCAACACCAGAATGGCCAGCAAATACACGACAAGACCACCAGCTGAGAGAACAGCGCCCCCAACACCCAGAGCAGAATACCCAAACTGATGTGCCAGCAACATGCTCCCCAGCGCTGCCCCCAATGCATTGGCAATATTAAATGCAGAGTGGTTAAGGGAAGCCGCCAAGGTTTGTGCATCCCCTGCAAAATCCATCAGACGTGTCTGCAATGCAGGCCCCAAACCATTTACAAAGGTTGGAATAAGAAAGACTGCAAGCGCCAAGAGCAACGGCTGATGCAAAACCGTAGAAAAGCCAAGCATCACAACTGCGCTCCCGCCAAGAGCCAGTATTGCAGCCAGATCCAACTTACGATCAACAAGCCATGCGCCCAGATTGGCCCCCACCAACATGCCCATGCCCCAGATAACCATGTACACCATAACGGACCATTCCGGCACATGCGTTACATTCTGCAGGATACTGGTAAGATAAGTATAAATGGCGAACATACCGCCAAAACCGATAGCTGCTGTAAGCAACGTAAGCAAAACCTGTGTGTTACCCATGGCAGAAACTTCTTTTAGCGGTGAGTTCTTGCGGTTGGGTTGATCTGCCGGAATATACCGCCACACCCCCAAAAAGGTAATGCAGCCAAATATACCGATAATAAGATAAGCCACACGCCAGCCAAAATGATCCGCCGCAAATGTAGAAAACGGTGCGCCGACCAAAGTAGAAATGGCAATACCAGACAGAACCCGCCCAACAGCCCATCCGCGGCGTGAACGCTCCACCATGGAAGCCGCAACAAGCGCAGAAATACCAAACAATGCCCCATGCGGCAGACCGGTAATAAACCGCGCCACTTCAACCAGTTCTGGCGTGGGCATGCAAATGCTCAGAAAATTCCCGAAACAAAACAACACCAACAAAGAAAGAAGGAGCTCTCTACGGGAAAGCCGCGCACCCAGAATTGTAATAAGTGGCGCGCCAATCACCACCCCCAAAGCATAGGCTGTAATGGCGTATCCTGCATCTGCCGCGGATAAATGTAAGGAACGAGCAAATTCTGGCAACATGCCCATAATGGCAAATTCACCAGTTCCCACAACAAAAGTGCCAAAAGTAAGAATAAATAGGGCTGCAGCACGACCATGAGGGGGTTCAATGAACGAGGTACTTGCGGGAGGAGGCTGAGGAGATGTGGTCATTTAAAAACTCAAAAACAAGATAGGATCAGTTATTTACGGCCTGCTTCATTGCAACACGCGCAATGGCAATATCATCTTCCGTTTTGGCGCCGGAAACACCTATGGCACCTAAAAAGGAACCATCAGTGGCTTTAATTACCAACCCACCACCAAAGCTGGTTAAACCACCGTTTGTATTTTCCAGTGTATAGGCCTCACCATTCGGGTGGCCTTTTGATGCAAAATCCGCACTGTCCATCTGAAACAGAGCCGCCGTGCGCGCCTTTTTCTGGCTGACATCAACCACACCTAATGGTGCCCCATCCATCCGGGCAAAAACCACTGGCCATGCAGCGGCATCTACAATGGAGACACATACATTCACGTTAAGCCGGCGTGCCTCTGCCAAGGCGGCATCCAGCATGGATAAAGCCATAGAAAGCTGCATGAAACAGAACTCCTGCACGAAGAAAAGCGCGCAGACTACTCATCTCGCTCTTAAATGAAAGAGAAATTATACACAAAACACATTTATTTAACGGCAATGAACATATTCTTGTTACAAATTGAGTGTGAGGCCCTTATTGGTTTTTTATTTTCGGCCCCACAATTCCTCCGATAGTCTATTTTTGTTCTCTACGTGCCAGATCTGCCAATGCCTGTATCTGGCGCGTAAGAAAAGCGCGTGTGCGCTCGTCTGTCAGTTCCAGCTTGTCTGTATCAAACTTATCCGCTGCCTGACCGATCATGGCTTCTGGCCTGTTCAGCACAAGAGCATCCATAAACACCATGCTCTGGCGTATGTGATACTGCGCACGTGCACCACCAATCATTCCGGGAGAAACCGTCTGTAATGCAACAGGCTTACGTGCAAATGGTTGCGGCGTAAGACGAGAAAGCCAATCAAGCGCGTTTTTCAGCACACCCGGCACGGAATAATTATATTCTGGCGTAACAATAATAACGCCGTCGGCTTTCCTAATCTGCTCCCCCATCGCAAGCACAGCAGCAGGAAAACCCTGCTCCTGCACATCCTGATTATAATGTGGAAACTCAGCAATGGACCCGAGTGCTGAAATAGTTATGCCCTCTGGCGCCAATGCAGGTAACGTGTGTGCCACAATACCGTTATAAGATGCCTTACGCAGGCTTCCCAACATCGTTACAAAATGTAGAGTTTCTTTTTCCTGCGTCATATTTTCTGCCCTAACTTGAAGTCATTATTGAACAATAGATCGCCATGGATGACATGACGTGCAGTCTGCACAATCGTTGCGTGCCATGGCATGAGGTATCAGGCTGAGATATTGCCAAAATGTCCGCTCTTGAAATCTTCAATCGCCTGACGGATTTCCTCCCGCGTGTTCATGACAAACGGTCCATATCCGGCAATAGGTTCATTCAACGGTGCGCCAGTTAAAACAAGAAAACTGGAAGGCTGGGTTGCTTGTAATGTTACCTCTGCCCCTTCCCTGTCCAGAAGCGCAAATTGTGCACTTCCCACTTCTTCCGCACCATTCACAATCAGCTTCCCTTCAAGTGAAACAATGGCTGCGTTATGCCCTGCTGGCAGAGGAAGTGTGATGTGTGCTCCTTCCTCCAGCTTCCCGTCCCACACATTCAGCGGAGAGAAAATACGCGCAGGACCGTGTTGGCCTTCATAATCTCCTGCAATAATACGCAAGCTGCCAGTATTACCCGGGAATATAACTGCCGGAATATTTCCTGCCTCTATGGTTTGGTAACCTGCCGGCACACCTTTGTCTTTGGCAGGCAAATTCACCCACAACTGCACCATCCGAAAATCTCCTCCCGTTTTTGCATAGGTTGGAGAATGAAATTCCTCATGCTGGATGCCGTTGCCTGCTGTCATCCACTGCACATCCCCGGGGCCAATAATACCGCCACCGCCAGATGAATCACGGTGTTCCACTTCACCATCATAAACAATGGTAACGGTTTCAAACCCTTTGTGTGGATGCTGGCCTACGCCGCGCCGCTTATCTGTGGGCGCAAATTTATGCGGGCCAGCATAATCTAACAGCAGAAACGGGCTCAGATGCTCACCAAAATCCGTATAGGAAAACAGAGAGCGTACGGGAAAACCATCACCAACCCAGTGCCCACGGTCATTTCCATAACGACCAAGAATTTTCTTCTGCATGACTTTTGTCCTGTCTGAAGCAAGAAGCGCTTTTGCGCCTTGTGTTGACATGAAACATGCACCTTTCTTATCGTCTTATAAAGATTCCTAAATAAAACATTGCGTTGCATGAGTAGGACGATGAGAGACCTTAACGACTTTGGATATTTTGTGCAGGTTGTAAAATATGGTGGTTTTTCTGCCGCTGCGCGTGCAACTGGCCTACAAAAATCTCTTCTCAGCCGCCGCATCCGCCTTTTGGAAGAACGCCTGCATACACGCCTGATCCAACGCTCATCACGCCACTTTAGTGTTACAGAAACAGGACATCGTTTTTACGAACACTGTATTGCCATGTTGGAGGAAGCAGACACGGCAGAGCGCTCTGTAGCTCAACTTCAAAGCGAGCCCTGTGGGCTTGTGCGCCTAAGCTGCCCTGTAGCCTTACTGAACTTTCAGTTTGGTGCCTTACTTGCCCGCTTTATCATGCTCTATCCGTCCGTAACGCTACAGCTTGAAAGCACCAACAGGCGCGTAGATGTTTTAAAAGAAGGCATGGACCTTGCAATACGCGTGCGGTTTCCGCCCATTGCATCATCCGATCTTGTAATGCGTACGCTTGATACCAGCACGCAATGTTTAATTGCAGCCCCTAGCCTTGTACCTCGCCCTCTGGCTTCTCCGGCTGATTTAAACGCTTTTCCCAGCCTGGATTTTCATACCACGCCGGGTTCTCACTCATGGTTGCTCGAAAATCAGGAAGGACAAACAGCGACCATTTTCCATGAACCACGATTGGCAACAGACGATATGGCTGTGCTACGTGAAGCTGCCCTTGTAGGCGCAGGTATTGTGCAAATGCCCACCATGATGGTTTGGCAGGATATTGAAGCAGGGCGCCTCGTACGTGTGCTTCCTGGCTGGCAGCCACAGGCAGGTATTATTCATGCAGTCTTTCCATCTCGCCGTGGGCTTGTACCCGCTGTTCGCGCTTTACTGGATTTTTTGGCCGAAGAATGCCGCACACAACGCAACCTGGCCACTGAAGTTTTTAAAACATCCCTCTGATACAAAAACATCTTTTCAAAACAGATAACAAAAACATTTTTCAGAATTGTAAAAACGGAAACCTTATTTGTCGGGAACGTTGTATCTACACGCCCTACACCAATCAGGCAGACACCCAAATATTCTGCCATTTTGGATGCGGCTTGTTCCACTACAATATGTATGAGGTTTGTTATGGCCGAAAAGAAAAACAAAGACAGCAAAAAGCAGGCTCAAGATGAAAAGCTTGATGAGGCTTTGGATGAAAGCTTTCCGGCTAGTGATCCGCCGTCTCAAACGGGTTTTACCGGAGATAAAGATCCGCCAAAAAAAACCAAGAAATAAGAATGTTTATCTTTAACGTGCCTTCACGATAGCTCTCTCTTTAGGCAAACATTCCTAAGGAGAGAGCTTTCTTATTACTTACCGTCAGCGAACTGTTCCTGTCCGACGATTCCGAGTTTTGTAACGCCGAGGCGCTGTGCGTCGGCCATGACGTGGATGACGGTTTTGTAGTCAGCCAGACGGTTGGGCTGGAGATGGAACTCCGGGCGGGAAGCCTCTGGCCCGCTGGCGATCTCACGCAGATGCGCCTGCAGATCGGCCTCGCCATTGATGGGCTGGCCATTCCAGGTCAGCGAGTTGTCAAAGTCCACAACCAGTGTCACCACAGGTGTTTCTTCCGTGCTGGGCGGCGGGTTGCCCTGCGGCAGATCAATCGAGACCGCCTGCGTCTGCAACGGGATGGTGATGATCAGCATGATCAGCAACACCAGCATCACGTCAATCAGCGGCGTGGTGTTGATATCAACAATGCCTTCATCTTCCGTTGTGCTCTCAGAGCCAACATTCATGCCCATGGCCTGTGCTCTCCCCCACAGGATGGGGTGGCGTGCTGCGCCACCCGCCCCTGCCTATTTCGGCTTTTCCGTAATGAAATCGATATGGCTGATGCCCGCTTCCTGACACGTCGCCACCAGACGGCCCACACTCTCATAGCGTGTGGTCACATCTCCGCGGATCTGGATCTGCGGCTGGGGCTTCTGCACCGCCGCCTTCTCCAGCCGGGCCAGAAGATCGGCCCGGTCCCTGATCGGCGTTTCATCCCAGAAGGTCTGACCATCCGCCGTGACTGCCAGAACCACATTGCTCAGCTTGGTCTGGGTTGGCTGGTTCATGTCCTTGGGCAGCTGCACCTTCACGGTATGTGTCGCCACCGGAATGGTGATCAGAAAGATGATCAGCAGCACCAGCATCACATCCACAAGCGGTGTGGTGTTGATGGCGGAGACGACGTCGTCTTCCCCGCCGCTATCGCCAACCTGCATGCCCATAAGCGTTCTCCTTGCCTTGACCTGAGCGATTAGCCGACGCGGTTGGAAACCGTGGCCGTGGTGGGGGAGTTATCCGGGCGCACCACAATCTGATCCACCGCAGCCCCATGACGCACGCCACCGATGAGGATGGACTGCAGGTCAGCGGCAAAGTCACGCACCAGGTCCATGGCTGTCTTGTTACGGCGCACCAGCAGGTTGTAGCCCAGAACGGCCGGCACAGCGGTGGCCAGACCAATGGCCGTCATGATCAGGGATTCACCCACAGGACCTGCCACCTTGTCGATGGAAGCCTGACCGGCAATGCCGATGGCTGTCAGCGCGTGGTAGATCCCCCACACCGTGCCGAACAGACCGATAAACGGAGAGGTGGAACCCACGGTGCCCAGAAAGGCCAGACCCTTTTGCAGGCTGTTCTGGATGTTGTTAACCGCGCGCTGGATGGACATGCCCGTCCAGCTATGCAGGTCAATGCTTTCCTGCATTGTGCCTTCATGGTGTTCGGCAGCCACGATACCGGTATCGGCGATGTAGCGGAACGGGGATGTGGAGGTGAGTGCGGAAGCACCTTCCTGAATGCTGTGCTTGGTCCAGAAGCTTTTGGTGGCTTCCTTGGCGGCGGCGAACAGGCGGGCCTGCTCGATGAACTTGGTGATCATGATATACCATGTGCCCAGGGACATGGTGAGCATGATCAGCAGCACGCCGCGGGCAATGATATCGCCATTGGACCACAGAGCACCCAGACCGTAGGGGTTGGCTTCTTCCTTGGTGTCTGCTGCCGCAGGTGGCGCCTGTTCAGCCGGGGCGCTGGCAGCAGGTGCAGGCGCTTCTGGCGCCGCAGGGGCTGGGGCTGCATCCGGTGTGGCGGCAGGTGCCGGTGCGGAAGATGGCGCCGCATCAGGAGCCGGGGCCGTGGCTGCGGGTGCTGCAGGAGCAGCATCCTGCGCAAAAGCCGCAACTGGGGCTGCAGTGCTCATCAGCAGCGCCAGAGCCGGAGCCGCAAGACCTGACACAAAAGAACGGGGCAGTCTGGTCATCTTCCTCATAATCCTCATCATCAGGGCCCGATCCGGCAGGGTATGGCCATTATGGGCCGGGCAATCCGTTATTGTGTTCGTAAGCTGATCTCAGTCATCCAGCTTGAAGTGGATGACATAGACCTTGTGCAGTTCCTTCACCGGCACACCATTGCGCATGGCCGGGCGATAACGGGCCTTGTGCACGTAATCCAACGCCGCCTGGGCAAAGGCCTGACCACCAGAGACCGACTGCACCTGGCAGTTGCTGGTCATGCCCGTGGGTTCCACATCACATGCGACCGTCACGCGGCCTTCAATGTTGTCTTCCTCCATTTCTGGGGGATAGACCGGCTGCACATGGTTAAGCGGTGCCGTTCCGGCCGTGGTGTCTGGCGCATCGGATGACGGTGCGCTAGCGGCAGGTTCGGTGGCGGCAGGTGGCGCCTTGGCCGTTTTGGTCTGTGGGGGTGCCGGATGTTTGGGGGGCGCCTTGGCCACATGCTTGATGGGCGGCTTGGGCGGCGGCGGCACCTTGATCTTGGGCGGTGGAATGAACGGCGGCGGCGGCTCTGCCATCACCGGCGGTGGTGGCGGCGGTGGAGGTGGCGGCGGTGGCGGCTGAGGTGGTGGCAGCACTTCCGTCTGGATGGGCGGGTGTTCAACGGGCACGCTCGCCTTCGTACCCATCCCATACATCAGCCCCCACACACCAGCTCCATGCAAAAGAAGAACCGCTATAAGCGCACCAGCCCCAACCGCACCACCAGCGCGAAGAACATAACGCTCCTTCCCCTCTGTTCGTTGAGCAGCGTCACTTTCCAGCTTTTCGGAGTGTTCTGAAATATTCTGCATTATGCTCTCGCTGTTTTTGCACTGGCTTGGGCTATTTGTTTCAACAACCCAAGATGTGTCAGCCATGGTCCCAAAGGCTTAAATGTGAACACCTTCCTTTCCCTTTAGAAATCCAAAGAAGTTTTCACATAATACATCCCGCCGCTGAACCCATACGGAGAATAGGATGCATATTTGGCAAGACCTTGCTGGGTATTGGCAATGGAACTTGGCACACGGGTAGGATGCTTATTTCCTACATTGTTAGCCCCAATACCCACAGTCCACCGCGGGAAAATTTTATAGTCAACTTCCAGATTGGTAATAAAGCCTGGATTCTGCTGGAACGGTACACTACCCGCCCCTGTTGGGGATGCCATATAGACAATGGAACCATACCGAAGTTCCTGCGCCATAAAGGACCATTTTCCACGCGTCCAATTGACGCTGATCTGCTCACGATTTTTGGGAGCAGAGTGCAACACCATCATCTTGGTATATTCATTTACCAGATCAGACTTTGCAGAACGAATTTCGTTGTCTGAGAAGTTGATCCCCATAGCAAAGCGGAACTGACCAAGATTTTTGGTGTGCAGGGTATAGTCTGCACTCAAATCACCACCAAATGTCTGCGTATTATACAGGTTTGCATAATATGAGAGTGAGGTTGCGCTTTCCAGATTTGCGTTTTTCAGCATTTCCAGAAGAACAGAGTCATTCTGATCTACCGAATAGGTTTTTGTGCTCCCCGCGGAAATCTCACAGAAGGGTTGTACATCGGGTTAGATTATGAAAAAGTCTGTTTTGCACAAAAGAAATTTTCGTAAGCTATAAGAAAACCCGATGCAGACAGAGTGTAGCGCAGGCGCGTATGAGTTTCCAGCCTCCTGTGGACGGCGTGTTGTGGCCCGTTTTGACGGGGGTCGCATGAGTTCGGATGGGGGCGTCATTCTGGTGAAGCAGGCTGATGACATTCTGGGGCTCAGCCGCCGCTTTGCTGCCTGTTTTCGCGATAAGCGGCATCCCGGCTTTGTGGAATACCGGGTTGAAGACCTTGTCCGTCAGCGGATCATGGGCCTGGCACTGGGCTATGAAGATCTCAATGATCACGATGCCCTGCGGCATGACCTGATCTTTGGTCTGGCCTCGGGTCGTCTGTCAGGAGGCCGGGCAAACTGCGCAGCATTGGCTGGCAAATCTACACTGAACCGGTTGGAGCGCAGTGGGCAGCAGGCAGATCGTTACTGTCGGATCATTGCTGATCATGAGGCCCTGGCTACCCTGTTCGTCACGCTCTTCCTTGACCAGCATGAGCGCGCACCCGCCCGGATCGTTCTGGATGTGGATGCCACCGATGACCGTATCCATGGCCATCAGGAAGGCCGCGCCTTTCATGGATATTACGGCCATAACTGCTATCTTCCCCTGTATGTCTTCTTCTGTGGTTGCCGTCCGTTATGCAAGAGTTTTCTGACCCATATTGACGTGTGATCGTGTGCGGTCTTCTGTAAGGCCTGTTGATGTGGCCTTTCAGAAGCCACTGGCCGGTATGGTGATCAGCGGATCAGATCCAAATCTGCGGGGCGTGCTTGAAAGTACGAAAAGACATACTGGTTTTTCCGATCCGGATCAAACGATCATGCGCCCATTCAGGTCATCGCCCTCTCACACCCCTACCGGTTCCATCCGCGGGAGCCGAGCCATCGCTCAGGCTGCCACGGACAGGGCCGGATCCCGATAATCCTCCTGTTTCGTTGCCATGGCCCAGATTGCCCTTGCCATCCTGTTGGCCAGGGCAATCGCTACCAGCATACGGGGCTTGCGGGCCAGCATCCGTGCCAGCCAGCTTCCCGGTGCTGGGCCCTTGCGACTGGCCCAGTTCACCTGGGTCATGGCACCCATGATGAGAAGCCTGCGGATATCAGCCTGTCCGGCTTTTGATATCCTCCCCAGCCTTTCCTTTCCGCCAGATGAGAACTGCCGGGGCACCAGTCCCAGCCACGCAGCAAAGTCGCGCCCGCGCCGGAAGGTCTGCAGGTCAGGCGCAAAAGCCTCAACCGCAAGAGCGGTCAGAGGACCCACTCCAGGCATGCTCTGCAATCTGCAGGCGGTTTCACTTCCCTGGGCAAGCATCCTGATCTTCTTTGTTCTGGCATCAATTCGCACACTCTGCTCCGAAATCTGTTGCAGCAGATCAAGGCATTCCTGCCTTACAAGCTCTGGCAGAACTGCCTCATCCAGCATGGCCTCAATGCGTTTGATATGCGCAATCCCCTGTGGCACGACGAGACCGAATTCATACAGAACGGCACGCAGGGCATTCACCAGTTCCGTGCGTTGGTGCACCAGACGCTCGCGGGAGCGAAAGAGAACGCTTCGGGCCTGCTGCGCTTGAGTGCGCGGTTCGACAAAGCGCATTTCCGGCTGACGGGCCGCAATGACGATCGCTTCCGCGTCGGCAGCATCGTTCTTCTGCCGCTTCACGAAAGGCTTCACATACTGCGGAGCGATCAGTCTGACCTCGTGACCAGATGCCGCCAGTTCGCGGGCCCAGTAATGCGCGCTCCCGCACGCTTCAAGAACGACCAGAGCAGGCGGCTGCGTTGCCATGAACTGCATAAACTGCTGACGACGCAGCTTTTTGCGAAACATCACCTCGCCCGCACGCGAAGCTCCATGAACCTGGAAAATGGTCTTTGCCAGATCAACGCCAATCACTGTATCCTTCATCTGCCGTCCTTTCACGCGGTTGTTTTTACTCAACGACCATTCTGGCACATTGCGATGCCGTGCGGGGAGGACGGCAACCACCCCATCTGCGGGGACCATCTCCTCAGCGCTACCCTGCGCACGGCAGACAGGGACCCGGGGAAGGAAGCGCTGGCAGACATCCGCCGGATCGTGGAGCAGATCAGGAGCCGTTGGCCCCGGGTGCGTATCCTGGTGCGTGGGGACAGCGGTTTCGCCCGGGACCGTCTGATGACATGGTGCGAAGACAACCACGTTGACTTCCTGTTCGGGCTTGCAGGCAACACCCGCCTGTATGACCGGATTGCCTCTTTGTCCGCTGAGGTTCGTGACGAAGCCGCCACGACAGGCAGAGCTGCGCGCGGTTTCGCCTCCTTTGACTGGATCACAAAGGACAGCTGGACGCGCCGCAGGCGGGTCGTGGCCAAGGCCGAATGGCGCCACGGCAACCGCTATCATCGCTTCATTGTCACCACGCTACCGCAGGGAATGTCCGACCCCCGCCATCTCTACGAACAGATTTACTGCGCACGCGGGGATATGGAAAACCGCATCAAGGAATGCCAGATGGATCTGTTCTCAGACAGGACCTCGTCCCACACCATCCGGGCCAACCAGCTCCGGCTGTGGTTCTCGGCCGCAGCCTATGTCCTGCTGACCGCTCTGCAAAGACTGGCCCTTGGCCAGACCAGCCTGGAGACGGCGACCTGTGGCACCATACGCGCACGACTGCTCAAAATCGCGACACGTGTAACGCTCAGCGTCCGTCGGATTGTCCTGTCCATGCCGGACATGTTCCCCTGTCAGCATGAATTCGCCCTCGCTCATGCACGATTGCGAAGGCTCCGGCAGGCCATCTGAAGAAACAGACAGCGCACAGACCACATAGCTTCCACCAACACTGCCTTCTCAGGCCGTGACACCCTCACTGCGTTCAGAACCCGCCGCCAGAAGCAGAATATCGTCAATATTCCAGATCGGGCTCCTGTGGGATGACTGAATTCTACAAAATAACCCGAAATTGCCTCAAGTGTGAGAAATCAGCGTCCCCATTCTGCCGTTAATGGCAATGTAATAGAGGTTGCCTGTTACGTGGAAATCATCAACCGGCGTGGAATCAAAACCGATTGAGTAGCTACGGGAGTATTCCCCTTTCATGCTGCCCGCACCAAGATATTTAGCAATCTGGCTGCCTGCAGGAATCTGGTCTACCGTATAGCCTGGATACGGCGCAGAATAGAAGTAATTCATCGCACCCAAGGTAGGTGGACGATACCCCGTATTCACATTCGCACGGATAGCCCAGCGCTTATTAAAGTTATAGCGCGTGCCAACAGACCCTGTTTCCACTGTTGCAATGTTATTATAGCTGCCAACACGGCCACCCAATGTCCATTCCCACTGCTTGGTCACATAGAAATCAAGATTGACATTACCTTCATAAACATCGCGGTTCTGATAGGTTGCCGCCATGGGAACGTTACCAGGGTGATCTGTTGCGCCCATCCCGCTCCATGAGGCCATTTCACCTTCAACCATCTGGAAAGTATCGTGGCGATATTCACCACCAAACCGCAGATTGATAGGCCGTGGCGCCCAATCTGGACGGAACGAACGAGAACCACGCAGGCCAGCCGTTAACTCTGTTGCAACTGAAGCACCATCGTAAAAAGATGTTTGCGTGCTGCCGGGTATGGAAACGTTTTCAGAATTGGTAGTGCGGTAATTCTGCTTATCACGTGCGTAGGTTACATAAGCATCCCATGCAAAACCAAACTTGCGGGCCTTGATGCCGTTATCCGTTTCAAAATCCAGCTGATCCATTGCAATATAAGGCTGGTTACCAGCAGGATACAGGTCTGGATTGATCCACTCATCAGACGCCGTGTTGGCACGGTAGGTTTCTGGCACGTTGGCACGTCTGTGAGAAAACGTGGAGGTGCTGTAGAAATTGAACCCGCTACTTGCCAACGGCACAGACATGTTTTCGCTGATAGTTTCCAGTGTGGATTTAGGAATACCTAGCCCACGCTGAACATTGCGGTTTGCCGTTTCATTTCTGGAATCATCAAACATTGTCCCATAAAAATCGCCGCCACGTGTGGTTGGCAATTGATGAGAAATCTGCGCTGCAAGATCCAGATAGCCACCATTATGACCCAGCGCCATACCGTAGTTAGCCGAGCCATCCAAGGCCTGACCATCACCTGCATAATAACCACTGTTTTTAAAATTCACGCTGCCACCATGCGTATTGTGCTTGAGCACAATGTTTACAGCACCGGCAATGGCATCCTGCCCATAAAGGGCCGAAGCACCTTCTGTAACAACTTCAATATGATCAATAGCAGATACTGGAATGAGAGAAATATCAGCAGGCTCACTCCCCCAGTTTGTGCCAGAGTTTGAATTGAAGTTTGCCCCGATATGCCGACGATGACCATTCACCAAAATTAGCGTATCATCAGGAGATTGCCCACGCAGCTGCATAGTTTGCACAAATGAACTGGCACCGCCACCTGGCAAAGCTGCTGTTGTAATAGCCGGGTTTGCCTGCGCCAGAGCAGAAAGTACGTTCGTCTGGCCTGTTTTTAACAGTTCAGCACCCGTCACAACAGTAACCTGCGTCGTACTATGCTTTTGCGTTACCGGAGAAAATACAGAGTTGCTGGAATGTCCACCAACTTCAACAGCCTCTTCACCACCACGCAATGCCGCAAGATTTTTGGTACGTCGGGTTGGCGCTGCTTTTGCACTTTTGGTTTTTTTTACGAGAACCTTTTGTGGGTTTGCTGTTGCAGATGTTGCATCTGCAGCAAACCCACTTTCTGCCGGAATGAGAGCACCGAATGCCACACTCGCGACAAGCGACAATTCAAACTTTGAGATCCTGGCCATCGCATCACCCTCAAATCCGGTAGGATTAAGAAAATATCTTATGAAATTATGATACGGTTCCGTTACGTTTTGACGTCATATTTAATATTGATATATCTCCCCTGCGCTCACGGCAGAGCTTATATCTCTCGGTAAAACCGAGGTTTTGCATAATAAAAAATCCCCGCAAAGCTGCGCTTACAGCTTTCACAGGGACTTTCCCATACAATCAATAGATACTCTTAAGTATCTATATTTCTCTTTTAAGCACTTATGCCATAACAATCGGCTTACGCACTGTCAGCAGCGAAATGAAGCCAGCGAGAATCAACGCAACTGAACAACTATACCATGCCATATTAAAATTTCCTGTATATGACACAATATATCCTGTCAGAATTGGTGCTGTAAGCCCAAGGGCATTGCTGAAAGTAAGCGTAACCCCTGTAACGGATCCTATTTTCTGTCCATCCTTCAGCATGTCGGCCAACATGGCTGTGTTGGCACCATTTGCTGCAATCAGACAGCAAAGAGACAGAGATAAAATAATAAGGATAGGCGTTGCCTGATGAAAGAAAGGAAGAACACCAATCATCGCACTTCCTATAATGCAAAACGCGACAATAAACCGGCGATGACTAGGATCTGAATGATTGCGGAATACAATATGCTCCGCAATACGCCCTAAAATAATAGCTCCCACAGCGCCCAGCACATAACATCCTGCCGTACCGCTCCCTGATCCAATAACATTAACATGTAGTTCATGAATAAGGTAAAATGGCACCCAGGACATCAATAGAAAATTCAGAAAGTTTTGAGTGCACTGCACAACAAGAATGCCGCAAAACGTTGAAGATCGAAAAAGTGCGCATACTTCTGAAAACCGAATAGGGCGAACACGCGGTTGCGCGGCAGTTTTAGCCGGATTTCTATAAATCAGCCACCATGCAAGAGCCCAAACAAGCCCAATGGCACCCAAGGCCATAAATTCAAACCGCCACCCTACTTTTGCTATAAGATACGCGCCAGCAATTGTTCCCCCAGCCAACCCAATCTGCATACCGGTCAGCAATATGGTCATCACTGTTCCACGCTCATGCGGCTTGGCCCAGTTCCGAACTATAGTTGCCCCAACCCCGAATGTAGGAGCCTCTCCTACCCCCAACAGCATGCGTGATAAAATAAATTGAGTAACATTTTGTGTAAGTCCGCCAAGCACCATGGCGCATGACCAAACAGAAACAGCCAGACTACCAACCAAACGCGCGCCAACAAGATCCAGAAATATTGTTGAAGGCAAATTCAGCAAGAAATAAGACCACAGGAAGCTGGAAGAGACCCACCCCATCTGAACGGAAGACAAGGAGAACTCCTGCCCCAATGCCGGAAGTGAAATAGAAAGAGCTGCGCGGTCTCCATAACTGATGACATACATCAGAAAAATCATAGTGAAGAATATGTATCTTGATGAACCTGCAGCCTTGTTCATATCTTCCTCTACCCTTCAACTTTATGGCTCCAAGAGCCACCCTGCATCGCGCAGATCATCAATATTACTTACGATACCGAAACATTATGGACGCAATTCACCCGTCGACAAAAGAAAAAACGTCTTTCTGATTATGCGCCAGATGAAGATTCTGTTTTTAAAACCACTTTTTGTTTTTGTGGTCGTTCATGCCGTAACATCCACAGGCCTGAACCAATAATCAGCAGACCGCCTATAAACATGGCAACACCAGGTATCTCATGAAAACCTAGCCAGCCGATAAGAGCCGCCCAAATCAGACCGCAATATGCAAATGGCCCAATGGCTGAAACCTGAGCCGAAGCAAAAGCCTCTGTCTGCAACACTTGTGCAATGCCAGCAAAAGCACCAACTGCAATAAGGCATAATACATCAGCCCGTGTTGGCATCTGCCAGACAAAAGGTAGAGCTGCTGCTGTAGCAATTGTCATTAAAATGGCCTGCCACATTGCAATTGTTGTGCTTTTTTCCGTTGCTGAAAGCTGCCGGATCTGCATGGTTGTTAATGCCCCAACAGCGCCCTGCCCCAACGCAACAGCGTAAGCCCATGTAGGCACCGTACCATGTGCCGCCCCTAACAGACCCTTGCCGGTTGCAACAATAATAACCCCAACAAATCCGACACCTACCGCAACCCATCTTTGAACAGATGGCCGTTCATGCATGAATGGGATAGACAGCAAGATGAGAAACAGCGGCTGTGTATAAGAAAGAACCTGTTGTTCAGCTAACGGCAGATGAGTGACTGCCACAACAGTCATAATCATGCTGATAAGCCCCACAACAGAGCGAATAACATGGCCGCCAAAGTGGTGTGTTTTTAAAACCAGACCACCACGTAGGGCGATGGCAATAACAAACGGCATTGAAAAGAGGTTTCTAAAAAAGACAATTTCAACAACAGAAAGTGTTGAACCTGTGATTTTTTGAAGCGCATTAAGCAGAGCCGTAAATAATGTTGCCAAGGCAAGCAAATAAGCGCCTCGCGCCAAATTATGCTGCATAGCCATTATTGCTCTGCTCCGGACAGAAACATATCCTCTTTTTTCTGTCCTTTTTTGCGCAAAATCATATCCTTTTTCTTAGAGCCCTTTTGGAAATTCGCTATGATAGGTTTTCAAGAGGTTTTGAGCGTGATTCAAAGGCAGGATGTGGACGCCAGCACAACGAGGCCGCATGGCCGGAATTACACGCAAGACGAAACGCTATCCGTCTGATCTGACAGATGAGGAATGGGAGCGCATAGCGCCTCTGATGCCCCCTGCGAACCGGCGTGGTCGGAAACGGACAACCGATTTCCGTGAGATCATCAATGCTCTGCGCTATCTCGTGCGCTCAGGCTGCGGTTGGGAGATGCTTCCGGTTCATTTTGGCCCATGGCAAACGGTTTACTGGTGGTTCCGCAGGCTGATGCGCCGTTTCCTGTTCCAGACCATTCATGATGTCTGTCTGATGCTCGATCGTGAAGCGGCAGGACGCGAAACCAGTCCATCGGGTGGTGTCATTGATAGCCAGAGTATCAAGGCACCCCACGCAAAGACACGTGGTTATGACGCAGGCAAGAAGATCGTCGGTCGGAAACGTCACATCGCAGTTGATACGGATGGCCGCCTTCTCCTGGTTCAGCTGACAACAGCCGATATTTCGGACAGTGCAGGAGGGCAGATGATCCTTGATGCCATTCGTAAACGCTGGCCTTGGGTGAAGCACCTGTTTGCCGATGGAGCCTATGACCGCCTCCAGTTGATGGATAAGGCCACTTTTCTCGACTTCACAGTCGAGATCATCCGGCGGTCAGAGACAGCAAAAGGGTTTGAAATCCTGCCGCGTCGGTGGGTTGTGGAACGGACCTTCGGTTGGATGATCCGCTGGCGTCGCCTTGTGAAGGACTACGAACAGCGGATCGACGTCGCAGAGGCCATGATCCACATCGCCATGGGAAGCCTCATGCTACGCCGAAACGCTCATCCGTGAATTTCCAAAAGGGCACTAAGCCTAATCAAACCCCAAGACGTTATAAATTATGCCTTTGCCTATTTCATCAAACGCCTCAAAGCTCAATATCAAGAGAAAACAACAACTCTCTGCTTTTAAGAAAACCGCTGATTTTTTATCTTTATTTTCTTTTAAACACAAAATAAAAATACTCTTCATCGTTGATACATATTGGAATCTTTAAATGGCACAAAGTACAATTGATTGGTTTGCAGAACCTAACATGGTTTCAGGATGGATCTATGATGATGGAAACCAGGTAGAAATAGAGATTGAAAAAATGGGCCATATTATCGGCCTTGGTGAAAACAACCTTGCCAGAAATGATCTAGAATCAGCCGGTCTGGGTGCCTGTGCCTTTACTATAGAAACAACAGAACCTTTTTCTTATTATGATGTACTTTCTGGGGCTATAAAAGTATTTTACAAAAAAGATTCAGAAAAAACTGAGATAGAAATTAGAAGTGACGTTATAAAATCTATAAAATTTAAGGTCTTCTCCCATCTATTGAAAGATTTTCAACAGATGGATGCTCATGAACTTGAAATGTATATCTTTAATGAGAAAAAATCTATTGATGACAATATATATTATGCAGAACTTGCTTCCATTTCATCTTTAAACAATAATAAAATTCCTTTGCCTCAGCATGATGATATTCAGAAAAACATTTCCCCATTTTATATAAAAGTAGGAACAGTATCTCCTGATCTACAATGTGAAGTTGGCACAAATGGGCATCTATTCCTAACCCGCGGCTCCAATAATGTTTTGAGCATATATGATCATGAATATGGTTCAAAAGAAGTGGAAGAAAGTGCCGAAAAATGGATAAATCTTTTTAAAGAACGCCGAGATTTTTGTTCTGGCATTGGCGCTCGTTTTATTGAGGTTGTTATCCCAGACAAACTGTCCGTCATGCGTGAGCAATATGATGGAATGGGGTCCTCCCCTTCACCCTTGTTGCAAATGTTAGAGTATAAAATCAACCAGAACAATTTAACAGATCATTATGTTTCGGGCTTAGTGCCCTTTTGGAAATTCACGGATGAGCGTTTCGGCGTAGCATGAGGCTTCCCATGGCGATGTGGATCATGGCCTCTGCGACGTCGATCCGCTGTTCGTAGTCCTTCACAAGGCGACGCCAGCGGATCATCCAACCGAAGGTCCGTTCCACAACCCACCGACGCGGCAGGATTTCAAACCCTTTTGCTGTCTCTGACCGCCGGATGATCTCGACTGTGAAGTCGAGAAAAGTGGCCTTATCCATCAACTGGAGGCGGTCATAGGCTCCATCGGCAAACAGGTGCTTCACCCAAGGCCAGCGTTTACGAATGGCATCAAGGATCATCTGCCCTCCTGCACTGTCCGAAATATCGGCTGTTGTCAGCTGAACCAGGAGAAGGCGGCCATCCGTATCAACTGCGATGTGACGTTTCCGACCGACGATCTTCTTGCCTGCGTCATAACCACGTGTCTTTGCGTGGGGTGCCTTGATACTCTGGCTATCAATGACACCACCCGATGGACTGGTTTCGCGTCCTGCCGCTTCACGATCGAGCATCAGACAGACATCATGAATGGTCTGGAACAGGAAACGGCGCATCAGCCTGCGGAACCACCAGTAAACCGTTTGCCATGGGCCAAAATGAACCGGAAGCATCTCCCAACCGCAGCCTGAGCGCACGAGATAGCGCAGAGCATTGATGATCTCACGGAAATCGGTTGTCCGTTTCCGACCACGCCGGTTCGCAGGGGGCATCAGAGGCGCTATGCGCTCCCATTCCTCATCTGTCAGATCAGACGGATAGCGTTTCGTCTTGCGTGTAATTCCGGCCATGCGGCCTCGTTGTGCTGGCGTCCACATCCTGCCTTTGAATCACGCTCAAAACCTCTTGAAAACCTATCATAGCGAATTTCCAAAAGGGCTCTTACCGTATTTTCCACTGTTATCTGCCAGATAATGGCAGCTTACTCCGTATCCGCCGCAGCAATTCTTCCACCCATGGCATGAACCTGAGTTGCAATGGCCTCTGCTAATTTATCGGAACCCGCCGTATCACTATGCACAAGTATGGAACGTGATTTTATAGGTAATATTTTACCATCAATTGTCGTTACACTTCCTGTTTCCAAGAAGTTCTTTACACGGTCTTTAACTTTATCCAGATCATGAATCACCGCCCCTTCCTGCCCACGTGGAACCAGAGCTCCGATGGACTGATAGGCCCGATCTGCCAGAAAAAGATATCGCACGCGTAATCCTGCTTTTCTGGCAGCAAGATCGATGGGATGCCCCTCCATAGCCAGCATAACCAGTTCAGGATCAATTTTTGCAATCACACGGGCTAAGCGATCTGCTAAATCCTGGTCAGCGTTGGCCATATTCCCAAAAGCAGCATGGTAACTTACATGGCCCACACGCATATCATGCCTTGCAGCAATCCCTTTCAGTGCGCCAATCTGATAAGCCAGCATCGCTTCCATTTCTTCTGGGCTGACCACCATATTGCGCCGACCAAACCCCATGCGATCTGGCAAACCGGGATGCGCCCCAATGCTCACTCCTTGTTCCTTGGCTGCTTTTACCACGCGATCCATAATCAGATGATCACCTGCGTGAAAACCGCACGCGATGTTTGCAGATGAAATCACCTTCATCAACGCATCATCATTCGCAACAGTCCACCGGCCAAAGCCTTCGCCAATATCAGCGTTCAAATCAATCTTCATGATTTTTTACCGGCATTTCCGGCATCCCTTCTGATGAGCGATTTTTTGTAAAGTGCCGCAATATCTTGAATATTATTCAGATAGTCATCAACTTCTCGCATGGCCTGCAAGCCTTCTGCTTGATCGCATTGCTGGAACTGAATGTAACTTCCGATACGTGCCTGCGCGAGCCGCCACAAATCAGCATCAATTACTGTTGCAATACGTGGGTAACCACCAGCAGTATTGGCATCTGCCATCTGCACAATAGGCTCCCCAGCAGGAGGAACTTGAATAAGACCCGGAATGACGCCGTAAGAACGTAATTCCACAGGGTGCTGCAGCTTCAGCGCGCCACCTTTTAGGCGGTACCCCAAACGGTTACTTTGCGCTGTGATCTGCCATGATGCATCCCAAAAATGCTTGCGAGAGTCTTCAGCAAACAAAAGATAATCCGTTGCCGGAATAACCCGTAATGTTACGGTTTTTTCCTTTTCACAGGTTGCTTTCAATGCCTGCAATGGTGGAAGCGCCCCAAAACCATCAGGCACACACCCTCCGGCACCTGCAAGATGATCCCCCTGTTCCAAGGGGCGGCCATGATAGCCACCAAATCCACCTCGCAATTGCGTGCTACGGGACCCAAGAACCTCCGGCACATCAATGCCACCACATACGCAAAGATAGATCCGTGCACCAACGGTAGGATGATCAATTGTTAAAACATCTCCGTCTTGGGCAGACACAACAAACCAAGGCAGGATTTTTCTTTCGCCAAGTGTGAGAGCACCTTCCCCACCTGTGACAACAAAACTAACTGCTTTGTCGAAACGAACCTTGAATGGAAATGTCTGCACCTCAATACAGGCGGCATTGGGCGCATTTTCCAACAGTGCATTGCCGCAGCGCAAAGCCAGCGGATCCATTGCCCCAGCAGTACTAACACCCAGATGACGATACCCAAACCGCCCTACATCCTGCACACTGTTGAGCACACCTGTTTCAAGAACTGTAATCACACTTCAATACTTTCGGCATAAAAGCGGATCTGATCCCCCACAGCAAATAACGCTGGCGGATCACGCTCCGGATCAAACATCACAAGGTCTGTAAAGCCTATGGAATTCCAACCATTCGGCCCTGTCAGGGCTGATATACCTGCTTGTGGCCCGCCAATAGTGACGGTACCAGCAAGCATTTTTAAAGAAGGCACAGACTTGCGCGGTGTGGCAAGGCGTGGGTCTAACCCATGCAGATAGCCAAAGCCAGGCACGCTGCCCAAGGCACATACTGTATAAAGGGGTGCCTGATGTAGGGTAATCACATCCTGCGCAGACATACCGCAATGCTCTGCCACACGTGGCAGGTCACTCCCCAATTCCCCACCATAGCGCACGCCCACTTCAAACAAGCGACCTTTGATATGTTTTTCTGGCAATGTTGCCCATGCCTTGCGCAACCAGCCTGCCACAGCTTCCGGGTCTTCTGGCGGAACTGAAAAAATCAGCATCAGGTTGGTTACACCCGGCATAACTTCTTCAATATCTGCCCGATCTGCACAGGCATCCATCAACGCCCAGATACGCCGCTGACAAGCCAGAGTGAATGCACCGGGGGCTTCAAACAGCATAGCCCGCGTGCCGATCATACTAATTGTTGGCGTATCCGCTGAATGCCCAAATGGAGTGTTTTCCAGCATAGAGATAGTATCTGTCATGAATGTGCGGCCTTATCACCCCAAATGTGCTTGGAAGATAAACAACACGAGCACTGAAATAAGAAAGCTACCACCAAAGACATCCTGTTTTGCGGCGTTACGTATTGTATTCGTAACGATAAAGGGAGAGAGCAAAGCCCGGCTAACATTATCTTTGTGTGGTGATATACAATAATCTTATGACCAATTCACAACTTGGACGCATTGGATAATCTTATGACGCAAGATCGAACTCATCTTGGTCAATGCATTATTTCGTCTCTAAAGTGAAATGACTTGGTGAATTCTGTTTTTATCATAAGCAGATTAATCCATATTTTATCGGGAACTTATGCCATGACAAATCAGCCCTACCGTACAGCACTTGTTACCGGCGCCTCATCTGGCATTGGCGCAGCAACCGTACGCCGCCTGCGAGAACTGGGGCTGGAAGTGCATGCTGTTGCGCGTGACAAGGCGCGTCTGGACAAGCTGGCAGAAGAAACGGGCTGCATTGTGCACGCTGCAAGTGTTGCCGATCTTGATGCCATGGCTGCTATTTTCCAAGACCATGAAATTGATATTCTTATCAACAATGCTGGCCAGTCCCGCACAGGCAACATTACCAACACCACAGAAGAAGACATTGATGGCCTGGTGGACATCAATCTGCGCGCTGTTCTGCAACTCACCCGCCTTGCCCTTCCCGGAATGATTGCACGTGACCGCGGCCATATTGTGAACATCACCTCCATTGCTGGGCATTATGCCTTTGCTGGTGGCAACACGGTTTATCATGCCACCAAGGCTGGCGTGCATTCTCTCTCTCAACAGCTCCGATGTGATCTGTTCGGCAAGAATATTCGCGTTACAGAAGTTTCTCCGGCTCGTGTACAAACAGAAGTGTTTGGTCGCCTGATTGGGAATATGGAAGAAGCACAGCGCCGCTTCTTTGATGAATATGATTCACTGCTGCCAGAAGATTTAGCTAACTCCATTGCTTTTGCCATTACAGCACCGCAGCGCATGAATGTCAGCTTTATGGAAGTGCTGCCAACCATGCAGGTTGTGGGTGGCCTGAACTTCGCAAAGAAACCTACCAAAGCCTGATAGCTGATAACCATGGATACTCAAGCTCTTAAAGCGCTGATAGACCTGTTTGGCCGTGCTCCGCTCCGTGAGCTTGAGATTTCGGATTGCGGCCAAACTGTTAAAATCACACGGGCAAAGCAGGTACAGGCTTCAATGCCTCCTGCTTCTTCCCTTCCGGCAGCTCCACTAGTTGCCCCCACAACATCTTTGCCCCCTATAGAAAAAGCAGAAGCCAGCCCTCCCAAAGAATTACTGGTAACTGCCCCCATGTATGGAACACTACACCTTTCTCCTGCACCGGATGCACCGCCTTTTGTGGCTGTGGGAGACACTCTTCATGCCGGACAGCAAGTAGGTCTGATTGAAGCCATGAAAGTTTTTACACCCATCAAAACCGAGATTGCCGGACGTGTTGAAGCCATTTTAGTACCTGATGGCAGTGAAGTTGAGGCGCATCAGCCTCTGATACGTCTATCATGAGCGCGCCGCAGCGCTTTGGGCGCGTTCTGATTGCCAACCGGGGCGAAATTGCACTCCGCATTCAACGTGCCTGCCGGCAGCTTGGGCTAGAAACTGTTGCCGTTTATTCGGAAGCTGATGCTCAAAGCCGCCATGTTCTGGAAGCCGATATTGCATTATGCATTGGCCCGGCTTCTGCCGCACGCAGTTATCTGGACGCCGCTAGCATTATTCTAGCTGCAAAAGTGACTGGAGCCACTGCCATTCATCCTGGCTATGGGTTTCTCTCAGAAAATGCTGATTTTTCAGAAGCCGTTGAAAAAGCAGGGATAACCTTTATTGGCCCTACGCCTGATTCTATCCGCCTGATGGGGGATAAAATTACGGCAAAACAGACCATGCAAGCCTCTGGCGTACCCTGCGTGCCCGGATCTGATGGCCCATTACCAGAAGACGAAAACGCCATTCTGGACCTTGCCAATTCTGTGGGCTTTCCGGTTATTGTGAAGGCCTCTGGTGGTGGTGGTGGCCGCGGCATGCGGGTTGTCTGGTCTGCTGATGAACTTGTCAAAGCTGTTGCTCTTACGCGCAAGGAAGCACAGCAGGCATTTGGCAACCCAACACTGTACCTTGAACGGTTTATGCAAAAACCCAGACATATTGAAATTCAGGTTCTATGCGATACGCATGGCACCGCCTTATGGCTGGGAGCGCGCGATTGTTCCTTACAGCGTCGTCATCAGAAAGTGCTGGAAGAAGCGCCTCCTCCGGGTATTCCATCTGAACTTATTGCAGAAATTGGTGCACGCTGTGCGCAGGCTTGCCGTAATATCGGGTATCGCGGCGCGGGCACGTTCGAGTTCCTGTATGAAGATGGTATCTTTGCATTTATTGAAATGAATACGCGCCTACAGGTTGAGCACCCTATTACAGAAGAAACCACAGGCATTGATATTGTGTGTGCGCAAATTGAAATTGCGCAAGGCAAGCCGCTCATGATGGCACAAAACGCTGTTCAGACATGTGGTCATGCCATTGAGTGCCGAATTAATGCTGAAGACCCCTTTACCTTTGCACCTTCCCCCGGCCAGATCAGCCAGTGGGATCTGCCCGGTGGGGCTGGTATTCGTATAGATACGCATATTGTTGCGGGCAGTGTGGTGCAGCCATATTATGATTCCTTGATTGCCAAGATTATTGCGCGCGGAGCAACACGAGAAGAGGCCATTCAACGCCTAAAGGTTGCCCTCTCTGAAATGCAGGTTGAAACAATAGCAACCAATATTCCGCTCCATCAGGCATTACTGTGTGACCGGGATTTTCTGAAAGGTGGGGTTGATATCCACCATTTAGAACACTGGTTGGAAAAAAGGGAAAATCCTGATGACAAAGCCTCTGTCTCTGCCGACATTTGAAAGCCTGCCTAATTCAGACGAAGTTGTGCAGATTAGCCAATGGCTACATGCAGCAGGCCTGAGTTCTCTGGAGCTTTCTAATACACAGGGCATGCATTTCCGTATTTGTGTTGAAACGGCTGAAATACCTACGGATGGTTCTGAGCAACACAATGCTTTGGAACCATCATCACTCAGCATACAAGCGGAAACAGATGTAACTGTTACAGCTCCCTATTTTGGTCATTTGTTACTGCACAATCCTGCAACAAAGGAAGCATTAGCACCTGTTGGAAGCTCTGTTTGCACAGGTGCTGTTGTTGCCATATTGGAGATAGAAGACGTTACCATACCAGTTACAGCATCCAGTAATGGTATAGTTGCAGACGTTCTCGCTAAAGAAGGTGAGTTAATTGGATACGGTCAGCCTATTCTAACGCTTCAGTCTTCTTAATTTTTATTCTTTTCTAAAACCCCAGTGAGAAAACAAAAAATAACCCCATCTCGTTAAGAAATGGGGTTATCTCACAAGCCTTGCAGGCAAAAATCTCTTACTTCAAGCCTTCAACAAACTTTGCAATACGCTCACAACCTTCGCGCAATGTTTCTACATCTGTTGCGTAGGAAATACGGAAAAACGGGCTCATCCCGTAAGCTGTTCCCTGTACTGTTGCGACCTGCTGTTCTTCAAGTAGCCCCATGACAAAATCTGTGTCCATGGCAATAGTTTTACCACCAGCAGAAACCTTGTTCATACATGCGCCAATATCTGCATATACGTAAAAGGCACCTTGTGGCTTGTGGCAATACACATTTGGAATGGCGTTCAGCAGATCAACTACAAGATCACGCCGTGCCTGATATTCTTGCGCACGATCTTTGAGAAAGTCCTGAGGCCCTTCCAGTGCGGCTACGGCTGCGGCCTGTGCTATTGTGTTGATACCGCTTGTTGACTGCCCTTGCATGTTATTCATAGCGGCAACCAGATTTTTGGGGCCGCCACAATATCCTACACGCCAGCCTGTCATGGCATAGGCTTTAGAAACACCGTTAACAGTAAGAACACGATCTTTTAGCCGTGGCTCAACCTGGGCAATCGTGCAGAATTCAAAACCATCATACACAAGGTGTTCGTAGATATCATCCGTCATGATCCAAACATGAGGGTGCTTCAGTAGTACGGCTGCAATAGCTTCCATATCTGCGCGGGGGCAGCATGCGCCAGATGGATTATTAGGGAAATTGAGAATAACCCATTTGGTGCGTTCGGTAATCGCAGCATCCAAATCTGCTGCGTGGAGGCGGAAACCATTTTCTGCTTTGCACGGCACCTGCACCACGCTTGCCCCGGCAAGGCGTGCCTGATCAGCATAGCTAATCCAGAAAGGTGTTGGCAGAACAACTTCATCACCCGTGTTACAGGTTGCCATAATGGCATCAAAAATGATTTGCTTGCCGCCATTGGCAATCAGAATTTCATCCAGCGCATAATCCAGATTGTTTTCGCGCAAGAATTTGGTCTGCACCGCTTTTTTAAGTGCGGGCTTGCCTGATTGTGGCGGATACTTTGTATCACCCGCACGTGCGGCTTCAACCGCAGCTTCAACAACATGTGGAGGCGTAGGAAAATCCGGCTCTCCCGATGAAAGGCTGATGACCCGAATGCCCTCTGCTTTCAATGCTGTTGCTTTATCCGTCATTGCGGCTGAAGCAGAAATGGCAATTCCGTTAAGTCGATCGGCAAAACCCGGCATTACACACATACTCCGAAGATATTCTTGCGCAGGCGCGTGAGAATATTCAGTCAATTATCAATATCCAATGAATGTACGCCAAACCCACCCTTAAGAGATAGCTTTGAAAATCTTCTACCCCCATACAAGAATATTATGGAAAGTATATAAATGGAATACACAACAAATATTTTGTGTTTTCTTATTTTATTTATAACTTTATTAAAAATAATGTCGTTTCATAGGTTTATTAAAATAAATACTCAATCATGAATGGAAGTTCCATCAAAATATTCGTTTCGAATGCTTATTGACTGATAGCATATTTTCGGTAACAATAATTTGAAATGCAGCGCATGGAGATGACTCAAATTGGACATCAGGCGACTACAGGCATTCGTAAAAATTATTGATATCGGAAGCATTTCCCGTGCTGCTGATATTCTGAACATTGCGCAGCCAGCCCTCAGCCAACAGTTAGCCTCTCTTGAAACCGCATTTAAACAAAAGTTGCTTATCCGCAGTAAAATGGGGGTCACTCCTACAGCTGCAGGGTTGGAACTTTACCGTCACGCTCAAACCATGATCAAACAGCTTGATCGGGCCATGACAGAAGTCAGCAATGGTGGTGGGCCTTTAGTTGGCAAAGTATCTGTTGGTCTTTCGCCGTATTCCTCTGGTTCCACTTTGTCTTTGGCTCTTCTGAAAGAAGTGCGTGCCAAACTGCCTGGTATCATCCTTCATTTAACCGAAAGCTTTGATGATATTTACAGCGAAATGGTCATGACCGGTCGGTTAGATATGGCCATTATCCACGGCGCTGGGCCAATCAAAGGTGTGAATTTTACACCCTTGATGAAAGAAAATTTTTTCTTGGTTGCGCCAGAAAACTCCCCTTTTGCAGAAAGGGGATCAGCACCTGTCAAACTTTCAGAACTCACTGAAGTGCCCCTATTGCTTCCTCCAGACTACAATTTTGTGCGCAAACGTATCAACACTGCTTTTGCACGCAAGCAGATAGAGCCACATATTGTTGCAGAAGTTGAAGCTCTTCTGACACTTCAGGACGCCGTTGCTGCTGGTATTGGTTTTACTATCCTGCCTTGGTCTGTTGCCAGCAAGATTATTGTTCCGGGCAAATCCCGCGTGCATGAACTCCGCAGCCCCATCATTCAGGAAGATGTTTCTCTATGCGTACCAGAAAGTATTCCTGAAACAGAAGCTGGTGTTGCCGTTAGAAATATTCTTATTGAATTGGCAAAAAGCATGGTGATGTCTCAAAATTGGCCGGGCACACAAATTATGGATGCCAATAATTAAAAGTTTAACACAATCAATAATTCGGGACATACCTTCACATAAAACTGGCGTGACCTGTCTTTTGCTGTGGCTGTAAGCCAACCATGATACACTCCCACCCATTCTTGTCATGGATCAACAGCCAATAAACACGGAACTGCCCCTCATGTCCCTTCTATTCCCATCCATGCTAGATGCTGCACAGGCACTTGCGGATGGCCGTACAACGGCCCGGCAATTAGTAGAAAACGCTTTAGCCAACATTGCAGACCCACATGGAGAAGGCGCGCGTACCTTCATATCTGTGCACGCCAAGGCTGTGCGCCAGCAAGCCGATGACATGGATAGATTACGATCAAAGGGACAAGCCCCATCTCCTTTAGCCGGGCTTCCTGTCTCCGTTAAAGATCTTTTTGATGAAGCTGGTTCCACCACCAAAGCTGGCTCCATGGTGCTAGCAGATATGCCACCAGCCAGTATGGATGCGCCAGCTATTCAGCGGCTTAAGCAGGCCGGGCTAATTAGTGTTGGCAGAACAACCATGACCGAATTTGCTTTTTCCGGCATTGGCATAAACCCTCACTTTGGCACCCCAGCCAATCCGTGGCACAGAAATGAAAAACGCATTCCCGGCGGTTCTTCTTCTGGAGCCGCCATTTCAGTCTCGGACAACATGGCTCTTGTCGGTATTGGCAGTGATACAGGGGGGTCCTGCCGTATCCCTGCGGCACTTACTGGCCTTGTTGGTTTCAAGCCTACAGCACGCCGTATCTCTACCCAAGGCACTGTGCCCCTTTCTTTCACGTTAGATTCCATTGGCAGCATTGGTCGTACCGTAAAGTGCTGCTGGGCTGCAGATAGCCTTATGGCAACAGGAACACTCCGCATACAAGATGCCCCAACCGGACGGGAGGGGAACACGCTCCGCTTAGGTATTCTTGGCACTTCCGTTATGGAAGATATGGACAAAACAGTAGCCCAGACATGGGAGGAGAGTTTGCGCAAACTCTCCGGTAACGGCGTTGTACTGGAAACATTTACATGCCCTCCCCTTAAGGAAATTCCTAAGGCCAACAGTAAGGGAGGTTTTCCCGCAGCGGAATCTCTCACATGGCATCAATCTTTGCTAAAAACGCACCGTAGCCTTTATGATCCTTTTGTATTGCAGCGCATTCTAAGAGGTTATGAGCAAAACGCCGTAGATTATATTTCTTTGCAGCAAAGCAGAGCCAGACTGATCCGGCAGGCAGCCGATATTATGAACCATTATGACGCTGTTATTTTACCAACTGTGCCTATTATCGCGCCCAAAATCAGCGATATGAATGATAATGCCCATTACATCGCAACTAATCTGCTTTTACTGCGCAACACCACTATAGCCAATTTTCTTGATCTTTGTGCTATCAGTCTTCCATGCCATCGTGCGGGTGAGGCTCCCGTAGGACTGATGGTTATGGGCCGCCATGCAGAAGATCGTAACCTTTTCCATATTGCTGCACAGATTGAACATATGCTGTCAGATTAAACTTCATACGCCAGCACCTATTGCCAACCTGCTTTCCGAAGGCTGCATCAGGCTGGAGTTCCCGGCCTGATATCGTAAGCCTTTTGCACCAGGTCGGACCGTTTCCCAAGTCCATCAGTCACTTTCTGTTTCCATACAGCATCCAGAAGTTCTTTCTGCTGACTGATGATTTCCTTGGGTTCAACATTGCGATAATTATCAATTTCCCCTGTCAGAACGCCAATTGTCGTTTCAAAAACAGGTTCGGGATCATACTGTTCATGCGGAAATGCAATATTTTCATAGTCGAATAGACGTTGTGTAGGATCATCGACCCAACTTTGCCAACTATCGAACATACGGTCATTAAAGCCAGTAAGAAATGGTCCTGGGTTTACCGTGGCAACTTCGATACCAAACTCCTTGACTTCCTGACTTAGAGCAGATGCAATTGCCTCAATAGCATGTTTGGAAGAGGAATATGCGCCGGAAAACGGATCTGTCGTCAAACCAGCTACAGATGACATAAAAACAATCCGGCCTTTCTTGTTCTTTACCATTTTCTTCAGTAACAACTGCGTAAGTATAACTGGACCGATGACGTTGACTTCATACTGACGGCGCAAATTTTCTGCTGGAATATCTGCAATTGCACCCCCTTCAGAAATACCTGCATTATTCAGCAAAATATCAACATCCCATTTAGCTGCCTTCAAACGGTCCCCCTCACACGTCACATCCAGTTTCTCAACACATAAGTTGACACCACGTTTTTTTGCCTCTTCAGACAAAGAATGAACTTGTGCTGCAATTTCCACGCCAGCAATTACGTTAAAACCTTTGGCGGCCAACCGAAGTGCAACTTCGTGACCAAAACCTGTGCCTGCACCAGTTATGAGTATTGTCGCCACAGCTTTTTCCTCTTCGTCATTCAGATAGAGATCAAACAACGTGTGGTCTGGCGTATATGTTCCCAATCTGCCCTTTAACCTTTAATCCGCATCCTGCTTTACACACCAGATCATGTAACATGATGCGCAATAAGAACATCAAACGGCAACGCACCATAAAAATAGCCAAGATTATCAAAGTCTTTATTTTTACAGGATTTATTCCATAAAATACTTTTCCATTCTGCACTTTTCCAATCATCATATAAAAAAATCTTGGTGTTTTTCCATCCTTCATGACAGCTTTGTAAACTCTCATTAATTTTAAGTGAAAAATTAAACCGTGAAGTAATAACAATTATTTTTATATCTTTAGTAACTCTCTGAAATACTACAACATGATCTGACAAATCACCTTCCACCAAGACTTCTTTATACAAACCGTTTATAAATAATTGTGGATATTTTTTTCTCAATATCAAAAGTTTTCGGATTATTTCTTGTTTAATTCTCCCATCACGCCAACTGATTGCTAACGCTGAAAGATTTTCTTCTTTCCCTAAACTTTTTTGTAATTTTAGATAATTCACAGACCTTCTATTATCGGGATCTACAAGACTAAAATCCCATTCCTCACGCCCTTGATACAGGTCAGGAACGCCAGGAACCGTATAACGTAAAATAACTTGGGTAAGACTATTAATAGCTGCAGCAGGAGAAATATTATTTATGAATGTAGCAAGATCTTTGACAAATGATGTATATAAAAGCTGCACCATGAAATTTTGGCATGTTTTTTCATATACCAAATCGGGATTATCCCAACTAGTGCATAAGCCAGCTTCTCTCAAAGCTTTGGTTAAATAAGATTGAAGTCTTTGAGAAAAATTAGAAAAATCTTCATTATTTAATGGCCAGGCAGCAATAAGGGTTTGATATATAAAAAGTTGATCTGCTTTAGAAATATATGGATTTTCTTCAAACCAGCGCATGACAGTTTCAGGCCATTTCACCTCAGGCTCACTTAAAACCATAAGGCGAGCCCTGCCATCCTCTCCTCGTTTATGGTCATGCGTCGCCGTACAAAGCAATGCCTCTGGATATGATGTAAAACGTGACATATTGGCGTGATGAAATGCTTCTATATTTTTTGAAAAATGGGCTGGATCTGCCCCAACCTCGTTCCGAGATAGTAAACGTGCATAACGATAGAATGCGGTATCTTCCCCGGCCTTTGCCGCTAAAGGAGCTGTGAGATTAACAAATAAATTTTCAGGGGCTTTTCTATTCAATGTTTGATAAATTGTCTGGCTTAAAATCTGCTCAATCTTATTCAATAATGGAAGATGATAAGAAGGTAACTCTTTACGTGCTTCATTACAGGCCTTTCGTAAGTATGGAAGGCTCTGTTTGCTTATAGTATTTCCTGAAAAATAAATACGATATATAGGAAATGACAGTAGAATAGTGCGCAGCACAGTTTCTATAGAATGCGTTGTTATATTCTGCTCTAACGGAAAAAATTTTACAAAAGATAATATCAAATCATGAAACATTTTATAAAATGAAGAATTCAGTTTTTCATTCCGCGCTAAATCCTGCACTTTATTATAGGGGAAGCTCCTACATTGTTCCCATACGAAATCTAACTTTTTCTCTCCTTTTGGAGAATGTAAAAGAAGAGAAATTTGCTCAAGAAAATCATACCCTGTGGTGCCAGAAACCTGCCATTTTTTTGGCAGAGATTCCTTATCAGCTAAAATTTTTTCTACAAAAATGATAGGATCATTACGTAAAGGCTCTGGTCTTTTTTGTTTTAATTGTTCCAGTTTTTTTCTTAAATTCCGGCAGTATTCCTCTGGTTGTAACAAACCATCTATATGATCAATTCGAAACCCATCAACCAAACCTCGTTGATATAAATCAAATAAATATGCATGAGTATAAGTGAAAACGTATGACTGTTCCATACGCAGTGCAATAAGCGATGTTACATCAAAAAAACGACGCCAATTCACTAAATCACCAGCATTACGCCACCAAACCAATCGGTAATGTTGCTTTTGAAGTAACATCGAAAGGTTTTGCCTTCCTTCTGACGTTTCAGAAGAAAAAAAATCTATCAAATGTTTTCTTGAAACAGAGGTAAGACTCTCTTCATTCTTATACTCAGCAAAACCTTCTACCCATTTCATACTTTCTAAGGCTACTGGAAAAATTCTGTCTTCATAAACAAAGACAAAAGATCTTTCTTCATCCATATATGAAAGACGAATTTTCTTTTCTTTAATAATATCACTTAAAGGTTTCTCAAGAAATGGAAGGATAATATGATGCGCCTCATCTGCCTGAGATGCATCCCAATCGATATCAAAAAAATCTGCATATTTACTACTAGATCCATATTTCAAAACATCCTGCCACCATACGTTAAGATAGTGTGTGGACATATGGTTGGGTACAATATCAAGAATAAGGCCCATATTATGGGCACGTAGTGCATCTACCAAAACTTGTAGCCCAGCTTCTCCACCTTTTTCTGGATCTATATAATCCCAACTAATTGTATCATATCCGTGCATTGAACCTGGCACCGCGGCCAATAGTGGGGATGCATAAATATGGCTAATGCCAAGGTTTTCAAGATACGGCACAAGTTGTACGGCATCATACAAAGTATAATATTTATGAAATTGCAGGCGATAAGTTGCACGTAATGATTTGTTCATGACCTGCTCTCCATACTGGCCACAAAACTGAATGCCGGCAATGTTCCTGCTTCTCTTGTATCTGGAATAGCGAACAAAACACCATGTGGCTCAGTAATTTCATAATTTTTATCAGAAATGTTTATGAAAATAGTAAGTAATTTTTTATCTCTCAAATACCAATGAGCACAAATAGCACCCACTCCTAGTATTTTTACTCCTGCACTCTGCACATAATGCCGATAAGGAATAATCCATTTTTTACGTAGTTCGAGTAAGTGATGTGTAACGGCCAACCATTCCTTTCCCCAATCTGTATCCCGCAAACTTCTATCAGGTCTAGACGCTTCAAAAGTGCTTAATGCATTCGGATCTGGAATACGTTTACGGTCTTCCTCGTTTCGAAAAGCAGAAAATTGGGAAAACTCGTTTTGTCGCCCTTCTTTGATCTGCTCAGCCAATTCACCATGGAAATCACAGAAAAAATAAAACGGTGTGATACACCCCCACTCTTCTCCCATAAAAATCATGGGAATCATTGGGCTTAAAAGGAGCAAAGCATACGCTGCCTTCACAGCTTTTGGATTTGCCAGCGCTAACAATCTCTCCCCAAATGCGCGATTGCCTGTTTGATCATGATTTTGCAAAAATAAAATAAACTTTGTTGCCGGCAGATCCCCGCTAGGCATTCCCCGCCTTTTGCCAGAATAAGGATTGAATTGCCCTTGATAAACAAAACCTTCTGCTAAAACACGCGCTAAATCCTGCGTTGGGTTTTTAGAAAACATTTTGTAATATCCTTCATGTTCTCCAGTCAGAAGAACATGCAAGGCATTATGGCCGTCATCATTCCATTGAGCTGTAAAACCATTTCTTAGCAGACCTGCATCATTATTTTCGTTTTCAAGGATCAAATGCACATGCCGGCCAGGTTCAATCGTGGTCTGGACCCGTTTCTGCAAAGCTTCAAACCATGTATGGTCAGAAATGGCAGATGCTGCATCAATCCGTACACCATCGAACCGATATTCCATAATCCAGTATATTACATTTTCTATAAAATAATCTCTCACTTCAGGTTTGCTAAAATGAATACCTACACCCCATGTAGAGTGCTGATCGTGATCGAAAAAATCATCAGCATATTCAGGTAAAAAATTTCCCTCAGGTCCAAAATGATTGTAAACAACATCAAGGATAACCATAATTCCACGCATATGGGCTGCATCAATCAGATGCTTCAATTCATCTGGCCGACCATAAGAAACTGCTGGAGCATACGGTAAAACACCATCATATCCCCAGTTTCTAGTCCCCCCAAAGCTATTTATCGGCATAAGTTCAATAACTGTAATGCCAAGCGCTGCCAATTCATCTAGCTGTTGGCATATGCTGCCATAGCCACCTAGCAAACCTGCATGCAGTTCATAAATAACAGCTTCATGCCACGGCCTACCCCGCCATTCTGGGCACTGCCATTGATAATGTTCTGGATCTATAACTTCACTTGCACCAAGCACGCCATCTGGCTGACTACGGCTTGCGGGGTCCGGCACGCACAGACCACCAGAAATACAAAAACGATAACGAGCCCCTGCACCACAAGGAACCATAAGGCTGAAATGCCCAAGGCCATCAGAATGCATTTTTTGATCTTGCATACCTTCGATACGGACAAAGACATTTTCACTTGAAGGTGCCCAAAGAGTGAAAAAGGTTTGTCCTTTTTCCAACAGTTCCGCACCAAAACTTTTTCTAAAAAGAAACGTGCGCATGGTCAGGAACCTTTCAAGCAAGCATAACGTGCCTAGATAGCAACCGGACTAAAATATAAAACAGAAAGTGGTGGGAGCGTTGCCTCTAGAGAACAACACATTCCATGCGCAGACACATCCTGCGCATACAGGCCCCCAGCGTTGCCAACATTAGAGCCACCAAAACATGCAGCATCAGTATTAAGGATTTCGTGCCAATACCCACCATGCGGCACTCCCACCCTATAATTATGGCGAGGCACAGGGGTCATATTACAGACAACCAACACTGGTGCTGCATCTGGCGCATAACGCAACCATGCAAAAACACAATTTTGCGTATCGTCTGCAATCACCCATTGAAAACCCTGAGGGCTATAATCATCTGCATATAAAGCCGGATAAGCACGATAAAGGCGATTGAGAGTGGCAACTGTATCATGCATCCCCTTTCCAGATGCCTCTACCAGCCTGTGCCAGGCTATTTGGCCATCATGGTTCCATTCCTCCCATTGGGCCAACTCTCCTCCCATAAAAAGCAGCTGTTTTCCAGAATACGCCCACATAAGCCCATAAAGGCACCGTAGGTTTGCATGCTTCTGCCAAGCATCCCCCGGCATGCGCGACAAAAGAGAACCTTTGCCGTGCACAACTTCATCATGAGAAAGAGGTAAAATAAACCGTTCGGAATAGGCATAAATCATGCCAAACGTCAGATCATGCGCATGATAACCACGCCAGAGCGGATCTCGCTGCATATAACGCAAAGTGTCATGCAGCCAGCCCATATTCCATTTAAAACGGAACCCTAATCCGCCTGCCTCAGCAGACATGGTTACGCCCGGCCACGCAGTAGACTCTTCAGCTATCAGCATAACGTCATCATGCGTATCTCGGATAAGAGCAGAAAATTCGTGAAAAAACGAGACAGCCTCAAGGTTTTCACGTCCACCATAAATATTAGGCTTCCATTCCCCATCCTTACGGCTGTAATCACGATACAACATGGACGCAACGGCATCGACCCGCAGACCATCAATATGAAAGTGCTTCAGCCAGTACAAGGCACTTCCCAGTAAAAAGCCCCTCACCTCGTTCCGGCCAAAATTATAGATAAGTGTGTGCCAGTCCTGATGAAATCCCTCCTGTGGATCAGCGTGTTCGTAAAGATGTGTACCGTCAAAACAGGCAAGTCCATGCGGATCAGAAGGAAAATGAGCCGGCACCCAATCCATAATTACCCCGATACCAGCCTGGTGGCACCGATCCACAAATGCAGCAAACTCAAAAGGCTCGCCATGCCGAGCTGTTGGCGCATACATACTGACAGGCTGATATCCCCAGGATCCAGAAAAAGGATACTCTGTAATTGGAAGTAACTCTATATGCGTAAATCCCAATTCCTGAATATAGGGAATAAGTACATCAGCCAAACTGCTCCAAGATATAAACCCTTGGCCAGTTTCTGGCAGTCTCCAAGAGGGTGCATGAATTTCATAAATAGAGAGCGGGGCATTCACTTTATGCCGTTTATGCCTTTGCTCCATCCATTCCGTATCATGCCATTCATAATTCTGTGGGGCTGCAACGCGCGACGCTGTAGCTGGAGGCTTTTCCGTAAAACGCGCATAAGGATCTGCCTTTGCTGGTAAAACCTTGCCTTTAGAAGAAAGAATTTCATATTTATAGCGTTCACCTGCCATAAGGCCTGGAACAAACAACTCCCATACTCCTGCTCCATGGCGTAACCGCATAGGGTGGCGTCTACCATCCCAAATGTTGAAATCTCCAATAACAGAAACCCTACTGGCATTAGGTGCCCAAACCGTAAAGCGCACACCTTTTACACCATTAATCTCGATACAATGTGCCCCCATAATGTCATCAGGAGAGTGATGGCGTCCCTCTGAAAACAAATGTAGGTCTAAATCTCCTAATAATTTACCAAAACTGTAAGGATCAACAACATCTTGCCAACTATCCGCCCACTTCACCCTTACAAAATAACTTTGGCTACGTTTGGGAATCGTCACACTATAAACGCCATGAGGATGAATACGCTGCATTTGTCGCTCAACGATAGAGCCGTCCGATGAGGTAATAATGACCCGAACCTCAAAAGCATCCGGGAAAAATACGCGCACAATATCCCCTCGCCCATCAGGATGCCGCCCCAATACAGCAAAAGGATTAGAGCAGTTTCCGACAACAAGCTCTTCTATGTGCTTTTGAAGCGCCAAATCTGCCGTTTTACGATTTTTAGATACAGAGCGCGCAGGCATCGCAATACACACCGTTTTTTTATTACTGCAAAATAATTCTGTTCTGCTTAATCAAGCATATGTTCCTGTGCTCTTCAGGCTTTCACTCTTTTGCCCACCAAGCGGCATACGGGCTGGCTGTATTCTGCGCAGAGCCCGGAACGAGCGCTGTAAAATATCGCCTCGGCGAGGCGCAATTTCGGCGTAAGTATTATGATGTAATGGGGAGTGACCAGCTAAATCTCTAAATAATTGGGCATATTCTGCCGCTTTCCCTTCCCACGAGACATCATGCAATGCACCATTACGCTGCAAACGTGCCCAAACAGATTTTTGCTGAAACAAGGCATATGCTCGCCTAATAGCTACCAAAAGTGTTTCACTATTGGTTGGAGCGAATAAAACACCGTTCGCAACACCTTCCGCTATAGCTGCTGAATTTGCATCCACAATGGTATCTGATAATCCGCCAACACGCGCTGCAATCGGCACAGATCCATAACGCAGCGCATGTAGTTGGGTGAGACCGCACGGCTCAAACCTGGATGGGATAAGAGAAGCATCAACAGCAGAATGCAATTTATGGCCAAGATTTTCGCTATAATGCAAATGACATGCTAATTGATGTGGGTAACGACTTTGCAATTCCGCAAGAGATCGCATAATTTCCCGATCTCCCACACCTACAATAATAAGTTGTATATTCCATTCAAACAGACGCGGTACAATTTCGGCCAGAATATCCACACCTTTTTGTGTGGTTAAACGGCTAACAAGCCCTAAAAGAAAGGTTTCTGCCGTTTGCGGCAATCCAAATTCAGCTTGTAATACTCTTTTATTTGCACGGCGCCCAATGATGTCCCCAACTGCATATGGAAACGTTACGGCAGGATCTGTCATAGGATCCCACTCCGAAAGATCTAGGCCATTGAGAATGCCATTCAACGCAGCCGACCGGGTACGAAGCAAACCATCAAGACCCATACCATGTTCTGGTGTTTGAATCTCTTCTGCGTATGTAGGAGATACCGCTGTTAAGCGATTTGCAAAAAATAGTGCTCCCTTCAAAAAACTTATCTGCCCATGATACTCCAAACCTTCCAAGGCAAATGCATGCGGTGGCAACCCGAATTCTTCAAGTTTATTACGAGGGAAAATGCCCTGAAACGCCAAATTATGAATAACATGTGCAACAGGCGGAGCTTCTACGGCATCATAATGCAGATAAGCTGCAACTAATGCGGAATGCCAATCGTGAGTTTGCACGACTGCAGGCCGCCAATGTTCCAGATATCCTTGCGCAATAAATGCGCCAATACGTGCCAGAACCGCATAACGTATGCCATTATCCGGCCAGTCCTGGCCTGTTGGGCTGCCATAAGGGTTTCCCACTCGATTATATAAAGCGGGCACATCAGCTACAAATAATGCACGATTCTTTGTCATGCCTTCCCAAATAGTAACAGAATATCCTAATACATTATCAAATTGTTTCACAATTTGTCGTTCTTCCAAAGCATCCATTACGGAAGGATAGCCAGGCAATAATGTATGCGTTTTTATTCCATATGAACGTAAAGCACCGGGTAAAGAGCCGACAACATCCCCTAAACCACCAGTTTTTATTAACGGATACATTTCTGACGCAACGGAAAGAACGTTCAGATTGGTTGGTAGCATTTCAACGGATGTCTGCGTCATGTCTCATCCCTTTTTGTATATCTTGAATGGAATATTTCGCCCTGACAGGCATGACGCAGCTATCAGTAGCTATGACATATAGAACGTTGACCTTCCTAAAATGTCCCTCACACACGATTATGTTACTGAATTTTCGCAATGACCATGCGTTACGGACTTATGCTGTGCCATATTTTCGCCAAGGGGTGAAAAATGAATGAGGACACTGCCAATGAGTCTTCCGCTTCGTCAGCGCCTACATGAAGGAAACCCCGTAGAACTTGGGGCAACATATGATGGATCTGGTGTTAATTTTGCTGTTTTTTCTGCCAACGCTACGGCTGTAGATATCTGTCTTTTTGATCAGGATGGAAAAACAGAAACAAACCGTATTCGTCTTCCAGAATACACAGATCAAGTCTTCCACGGTTGGATACCTGATTTACATCCGGGCCAGCTTTATGGGTTACGTGCACATGGCCCCTACGAGCCCGATGCTGGACACCGTTTTAACCCCAACAAACTGCTTTTAGACCCATATGCTCGCAGCCACTTGGGAAATCTGGAATGGAACCCTGCCCTTTTTGGGTATCAACTGGGACATCCTGATTTGGATTTAAGTTTTGATGAGCAAGATAGCGCACCTTTTATTCCGAAATGCATTATTTCCACACCATCAGAAAGAAAAAACAAACCACTAAAAATAAATTGGTCTGATACTGTTATTTACGAAACACATGTTAAGGGATTTACACAAAATAACCCTTTGGTGCCTGAGAATTTACGCGGCACCTATGCCGGATTCTGCCATGATTCTGTATTGGATTATATCAAGTATTTAGGCATAACCTCTATTGAACTTCTGCCTATCCAGAGTTTTGTAAACCCTCAATCTCTTATAGAAAAAGGTCTTACAAATTATTGGGGCTATAATACCATCGGTTTCTTCTCCCCAGATACGCGCTATGCTGCAAACCATGCTGATCCAACAGCAGAGTTCCGGCAGATGGTTGCGCGCTGCCATGAAGCTCATTTGGAAGTTATTATGGATGTCGTCTATAATCATACGGCAGAAGGTAATGAACTTGGCCCCACGTTGTCCTTTAAAGGATTGGACAATGCCTCTTACTATCGGCTCACACCTGATAATTTTCGCTATTACATCAATGATACAGGCACCGGCAACACGTTCAATCTGAATACCCTGCACGTCATAAAGTTTGTGGCAGACAGCTTACGTTACTGGGCTGAAGAAATGGGCGTGGATGGTTTTCGCTTTGATCTTGGCTCTATTCTAGCGCGGGAAAAAAATGGTTTTGACCGCCAAGCTGGTTTTTTACGCGTCTGCCGACAAGACCCCACCTTGGCGCATCTCAAACTCATTGCCGAACCATGGGATATTGGCCCCGGTGGATATCAGGTTGGAAATTTCCCTCCCAGTTGGGCAGAATGGAATGACCAATTTCGTGATACCGTGCGTGATTTCTGGCGAGGAGAAGCACGTGCTGCTGCTCTGGCACCGCGCCTTCTTGGTAGTCCGGACCTTTTTAACCATAGCGGCCGTCAGGCATGGGCGAGCATTAACTTTATTACAGCCCATGATGGTTTCACACTTAAAGATTGTGTCTCCTACAACGACAAACACAACGACGCCAATGGTGAAGATGGCAAAGACGGATCAGACAACAACCGTTCCTGTAACTATGGCATAGAAGGCCCTACTCACGATAAAAATATTAATACATTACGCTGGAGACAATGCCGAAATATGTTGGCAACTCTCCTGTTCTCACAAGGAACTCCCATGCTTCTGGCAGGGGATGAATTTGGTCGCACTCAAAATGGAAACAACAATGCATATTGCCAAGATAACGATATATCATGGATAAACTGGAACATTGAAGAAGAAGGGCAAACCCTAAAAACTTTCACACAAAGAATACTCTATCTTAGAAAGCGTTTTCCTATTTTACGGCGTAGCCGTTTTCTTACTGAAGCTTACAACAAAGAACTGGATATTAAAGAACTTACCTGGATTAGCGCTAATGGCATGGAAATAATGCAGGAAGAATGGGACCATGCACAATGCTTTGGTCTTATGTTAGATGGGCGCGCCCAACCGAGTGGAATTATGCAACGTGGTGGAGATGCAACATTATTCCTGATTTTAAACGGCTGGACAGACAGCGTGGAATTTACTTTACCAGAAGCTGAAGGCGGAGATTGGAAGTTGCTTCTTGATACCAACCGTCCCGATGCTGGCGATGAAATAGAAAAGGATATCTTTGAACAGAAAAGAGTTTTTACTGTCACCGAACGTTCCGTTTTACTTTTTGAACTCCTTGGAACTTAAATTTTCATTAACAGTGTATAGAACAGTCTGATTTAATAAAAACTTTTCTCATTACTCAACGTTACTATCAAACATATATCTTTCTTTCGTGACATACGAAAAGAAAGTTAGAACCATAAAAACGGAGCATAAATCATGCCTCGTGGTGACAAATCTGCTTACACAGACAAGCAAAAACGACAAGCTGAACATATCGAAAAAAGCTATGAGCAACATGGTGTCAGTGAAAAGGAAGCTGAACGCCGGGCTTGGGCTACGGTTAACAAAGAAACCGGTGGTGGCAAGAAAAGTGGATCAGGAAGAGGCCATCCCGTAACACATGCTCCCTCACGCAAAGGAGGCAAAGCGGGTGGAGAGGCCTCCGCCCACCGGACGGCAGAAGAGCGCTCTGCCTTTGCACGAAAAGCCGCTCAAACTCGCAAGAAAAATTCAACATAACGCACTCTTTAGGAGCAAATATGATGGTACATGAAGAAAGAATTCCCCCTCAACATCAGGCAGTTCCTGGTGAAACAGACAAAATGAATCCTATCCCCGATCATGGGGAAGAAAGTTATCGAGGATCTGGCAAACTTTCTGGTAAAGTTGCTTTGATAACAGGAGCAGATTCTGGAATAGGTCGAGCAGTTGCCATTGCTTTTGCACGTGAAGGTGCAGATATCGCAATTGCTTATTATACAGAAGACAAAGATGCTCAGACAACAGCTGAATGGGTAGAAAAAGCCGGGCGCCGGGCAATCTTACTCCCGGGAGATATTCGATTACGCTCACATTGTAACGATATTATAAAACGTACAATAGATGCATTCGGAAATCTCAATATTTTGGTAAACAATGCGGCTCATCAAAAATCTATTAAAAATCTTTCCGAAATTGATGAAGAAGAGCTTGACACTACGTTCCGTACAAATTTTTACGGTATGTTTTTTCTCTGTCAGGCAGCTTTGCCATATTTAAGCAGTGGGGCTTCGATTATTAACACAACTTCGATCAACGCTGTACAACCATCCCCGCATTTGCCTGTCTATGCTGCCACAAAAGCAGCTATTTCCAATTTTACAGCGGGCCTTGCCCAAATGTTGGGAGAAAAAAATATTCGTGTAAATGCTGTTGCACCTGGTCCAGTTTGGACACCACTTATTCCATCAACAATGCCGCAGGAAGAGATTGCCAAATTTGGTAAAAACACTCCTCTTGGCCGGCCAGCACAACCAGCAGAACTCGCTTCTGCCTACGTCATGTTCGCTTCAGATGAAGCAAGTTACACAACAGGCGCTGTTCTTCCCGTAACTGGCGGAAGACCTATGCTTTAGAATAAAGATGCCGCAGGTAAAAACAAAAAACTTACAGCCGCCTTGTTTTTAATAGGCGGCCAAAGATTTTACCCAACGGATTATGATTTACGTGCAGGCATAATAGACGCAAAAATCTGTTTAGCTGATCTACTAATTACACTGCTACGTTCTGCATCTGTTGGCAATGATGAAAGAAAGGCCTTGGCTTGCTGTAAAGTAATATGAGGAGGCAATGGCGGCACATTGGGATCTGTTCGGGCTTCAAGAATAACTGGCCTATCTGCATCTAGGGCCTCTTCCCATGCGGCCGCCACTTTTTCTGGATCATCAACATAAATCCCCTTAAGTCCCAGCAGTTCTGCATACTTATGGTAAGGAAAATCAGGAATAGATTGAGTTGATTCCGTCTTACCTTTACCTAGCTGAATACGCTCTTCCCAAGTTACCTGATTCAGATCCTGATTGTTTAATACAAGAACAATCAATTTTGGGTTGGACCACTGCTTCCAGTATTTGGAAATTGTAATCATAACATTTAAACCATTCATCTGCATGGCGCCATCTCCCATACAGGCAATAACTGTGCGTTCTGGAAACGCCATTTTTCCTGCCATAGCGTATGGTGTGCCTGCCCCAAGAGATGCCAACCCACCCGAAAGAGAAGCCTTCATGCCTCGTCGTATTTTAAGGTCCCGCGCATACCAATTGGCAACAGAACCAGAATCTGCCGTAATAATAGCATTTTCTGGCAAACGGGATGAAAGCTCCCAAAATACACGTTGGGGATTAAGAGGCTGTGCACGCGCCATGGCGCGCGTTTCCAGAACCTTCCACCATTTAGCCACCTCTTTTTCAATTCGCACCCGCCACGAACGATTGTGGTTGCGCCGAAGGAGCGGCACAAGGGCTCGCAATGTTGCTACGCTATCACCTTGAAGATTCACTTCCATTGGGTAACGCAGGGAAAGATTGGCACTGTTGATATCAATTTGCACACCACGCGCCTGTCCTGGTTTGGGCAGAAATTCACTATAGGGAAAGGCTGAGCCAACCATTAAAAAGGTATCGCATTCTTTCATTAAGTCCCACGAAGGTTTTGTACCCAACAAGCCAATGGAACCGGTAACGAAAGGCAAGTCATCAGGAACTACCGCCTTACCCAAAAGAGCTTTGGCTATACCTGCACCAAGTATTTCCGCAATATCCACAAGCTCATCTGTTGCATCCAACGCGCCAGCCCCAGCAAGAATTGCAACTTTTTTTCCTGCATTCAGTATCTCGGCAGCCGCACGTAAGGCTTCATCTTCTGGCACTTTGCTAACAGTTGTTCTGCCAATGCCCGTGTGCGTAAAGCCGTGCGCCATAAGTGGTTCTGAATAAGGGAGTAACTGTAAATCATTAGGCACAATAATAACCGTGGGGGCACGTTTATCTCGTGCAATCCGTACTGCACGATCAATCGCGTGGCGGATCTGTGATGGTTCAGTTACTGTCACGATATATTCGCAAGCGACATCCTTGCAGAGTGATTGCAGATCAACTTCCTGCTGGTAATTGGAGCCAATCGCTACCCGTGCCTGCTGGCCCATAATGGCCACAACACCAACATGATCTAGCTTGGCATCATACAGTCCATTTAAAAGGTGGATCGCGCCGGGGCCGGATGTCGCAAAGCAGAGTCCCACTTGCCCTGTAAATTTGGCATGAGCCGTGGCCATAAATGCTGCCATTTCTTCATGCCGCACTTGAATATATTCAAAGTTCCCGGCATTAATTTCTTTTTGAAGCGCGACATCAATACCACCCACTCCATCGCCCGGATAACCATAGGCACGTTTGAGCCCCCACTCCTGAAGACGTTTCCATAAGAATTCACTCACATTCATTTTTGGAATCTCCTCCAAGGGGTGAAGTGAATAAACGCCCATATTTTGAAGAGGTTGCTTTATAATTACGTAAATATATTTTAAATTACTGATGTTTCTTTACGGATATACTAGATAAAAATGTATCAATAATTGTCCAGTCTCCACCTTGAGCTGCCACTGCAACATAACCATCCGGTCTTATAAGCCAAATACCATTTGCATACGGTGGTACGTATAATTCTGGTTCTAACAAGGATACATAACGTAAAAGCATATTACGTGCTTTTACGCTGTGTTTGGCTGCAAGCAAAAAACGCGGAGTATCACCCTGATGGAAGTGATGCTTTAAAGGCAATCTTTCTCCAGGGCTATATAAACCACGTCGTGAACCTGCACTGAGAGGACTATCAGGATAATTGATTCTGATACCAGACAGCCTGTTAGCAAGAGCGCGACGAATTATCGGAATACTGAAAACCAATTTCACAATAACATTGCGTACTTTCTGCAACCGATGATTTCTAACGAGAACAACTTTAGTCATCCACCTAGAGACCGACAATATCTGCTGCGCCACACCATTGCGTTCAATACTATAACTATCCAGAAGGAAGGGTTTAGCTTTTCCCTGTTCTACAAGGGCTAGCTTCCATGCAAGATTAAAGGCATCTTGCATGCCTATATTCATGCCTTGTCCACCTGCAGGACTATGAACATGTGCTGCATCGCCTGCCAAAAATACACGGTTTTTACGATATTCTCGAACTTTGCGTTCATTAATATTAAAGCCAGATAGCCATATCGGATCGGACAAAGCAATTCCACCCGGCCCGCGTTGGTTTATGATGGTCTGCATTTCTTCCAAATTCGGCATATGCGCTGGATTTGACCCAATATCTGCAATAATACGGTAGCGGTCATGTGATATTGGAAAAATCATGACTGCGCCATCAGAACTCCAGAAAATAGCTGGTTCGACAGATGGAATAGAAAGACCTGTTATACTTACATCAGCAAGCACAAAATTTATGGGGATCGTGTCTCCTTCAAACACTATACCAAGCCTGTTGCGTACGAAAGAATGGGCACCATCACAGCCTATAAGCCATGCAGCTTCTAACTGTTCACTCCCCTCCTTATGTTTAAGCGTGCATAAAACACTCTCTGCCTTATCCAGAAAGTCTGTGATTTCCGTTTCACGCTCAACAGAGCAACCAAGAGTTTTAAGGTATTCTTCCAACAACCTCTCTGTTTCCGATTGTGGTAGCATCAGCAAATAATCAAATTCAGAAGGGATTGTCCTAAAGGAAAGGCAACCAAGTATTTTATTACGCCAATAGATCCCAAGAGCTTTCGTATGCAGCCCATGAGCAACAAAAGCCTCAACACACCCTGCAGCTTGCAGCAGTTCCAAAGTTCGGGGCCATATCGCCAATGCCCGAGATTGCGTAGTGCGTGTTGGCAACTTATCGATAATTCTGACAAGCACCCCATAACGGGCCAATTCTATGGCCATAGTCAGGCCCACAGGACCTGCGCCAATAACAAGAACAGGTTTCGACGCTGATTTCTCACACTTGAGGCAATTTCGGGTCATTTTGTAGAATTCAGTCATCCCACAGGAGCCCGATCTGGAATATTGACGATATTCTGCTTCTGGCGGCGGGTTCTGAACGCAGTGAGGGTGTCACGGCCTGAGAAGGCAGTGTTGGTGGAAGCTATGTGGTCTGTGCACTGTCTGTTTCTTCAGATGGCCTGCCGGAGCCTTCGCAATCGTGCATGAGCGAGGGCGAATTCGTGCTGACAGGGGAACATGTCCGGCATGAACAGGACAATCCGACGGACGCTGAGCGTTACACGTGTCGCGATTTTGAGCAGTCGTGCGCGTATGGTGCCACAGGTCGCCGTCTCCAGGCTGGTCTGGCCAAGGGCCAGTCTTTGCAGAGCGGTCAGCAGGACATAGGCTGCGGCCGAGAACCACAGCCGGAGCTGGTTGGCCCGGATGGTGTGGGACGAGGTCCTGTCTGAGAACAGATCCATCTGGCATTCCTTGATGCGGTTTTCCATATCCCCGCGTGCGCAGTAAATCTGTTCGTAGAGATGGCGGGGGTCGGACATTCCCTGCGGTAGCGTGGTGACAATAAAGCGATGATAGCGGTTGCCGTGGCGCCATTCGGCCTTGGCCACCACCCGCCTGCGGCGCGTCCAGCTGTCCTTTGTGATCCAGTCAAAGGAGGCGAAACCGCGCGCAGCTCTGCCTGTCGTGGCGGCTTCGTCACGAACCTCAGCGGACAAAGAGGCAATCCGGTCATACAGGCGGGTGTTGCCTGCAAGCCCGAACAGGAAGTCAACGTGGTTGTCTTCGCACCATGTCATCAGACTGTCCCGGGCGAAACCGCTGTCCCCACGCACCAGGATACGCACCCGGGGCCAGCGGTTCCTAATCTGCTCCACGATCCGGCTGATGTCTGCCAGTGCTTCCTTCCCCGGGTCCCGGTCTGCCGTGCGCAGGGTGGCGCTCAGGAGATGGTCTCCGCAGAAGATGTATAACGGCAGATAGCAGTTATGGCCGTAATACCCATGAAAGGCCCGGCCTTCCTGATGGCCATGGATACGGTCATCGGTGGCATCCACATCCAGAACGATCCGGGCGGGTGCGCGCTCATGCTGGTCCATGAAGAGCGTCACGAACAGGGTAGCCAGGGCCTCATGATCAGCAATGATGCGGCAGTAACGATCTGCCTTGTGGCCACTGCGCTCCAGCCGGTTCAGCGTGGATTTTCCTGCCAGTGCTGCGCAGTTTGCCCGGCCTCCTGACAGACGGCCCGAGGCCAGACCAAAGATCAGGTCATGCCGCAGGGCATCGTGATCATTGAGATCTTCATAGCCCAGTGCCAGGCCCATGATCCGCTGACGGACAAGGTCTTCAACCCGGTATTCCACAAAGCCGGGATGCCGCTTATCGCGAAAACAGGCAGCAAAGCGGCGGCTGAGACCCAGAATATCATCAGCCTGCTTCACCAGAATGACGCCCCCATCCGAACTCATGCGACCCCCGTCAAAACGGGCCACAACACGCCGTCCACAGGAGGCTGGAAATTCATACGCGCCTGCGCTACACTCTGTCTGCATCGGGTTTTCTTATAGCTTACGAAAATTTCTTTTACACAAAATAGACTTTTTCATAATCTAACCCGATGTACAACCCTTCTGTGAGATTTCCGCGTCGACATGTTTTTATCCGAAGAAATCGTTATTTATGCGCAAGACATAGTACAGCCCTTAACGCTGAATAGGCTGCCCCTGTTCCGGCCTCTTCTCCCAAATATGCAACCCACTGCCCTATCGGAAATAACAATGCATTGCTGCAGATATCTGTGCTGTTTGCTATAATGTGTTCATGATCCAGAAGAGCCAACGCAACCCTTTATCTCATAAGAAAAAATCCATTTCTCCACGCAAACAAAATTGGAAAATGGCCTTACCCGTTGTCGGAATTAGCTTGGCTCTTCTTATCAGTGCGACTGGGCTGCGTGCTGTTCTAACAGCGCACCCACACACTCAGATTGGCGGCCCTTATACCCTGACGAATGAAAACGGGCGCATGGTTTCACAGGCAGATTTTCACGGTCATTATACGCTTATCTACTTTGGTTACACACATTGCGTGGATGTTTGTCCACTTACACTTGCCACTGTCTCGGCGGCTCTGGACGAACTAGGCCCCCAAGGGCAAGAGGTTACGCCCATTTTCATTTCAGTTGACGCAGCGCGAGACACACCGCCTGTTGTAAAAGAGTATATCCAACGTTTTTCAACGCGCATTGTGGGGCTCACCGGAACTGAAGCAGAACTTCAACCTATCATGACCGCATTTCATGTCTCAGCACGGCGCCGTGCAAATACAGGGAATGGTTACCTTATGGATCATAGTTCGCTCCTGTATCTGATGGATGGTCAGAACCATCTGGTCGGCATGATACCGGTTGATTCTAGCGCCCATCAGATTGCAGTTGACCTTAAACAGCTTTTACCACCGCCAAAAAATCATCCGGCATAAGTGTTTCCTGACTTTTTCAAAATCGAATACGCACACCGCCAAAATATGCTCTGGGTGATCCCGCATAGATAGATCCTGTGCTGTTCATAAGCGTGCGGGCTGTTGCCTGTTGTCCGTTAGCCTGCAAGCTGTCACTGATATTTGTGGCCCCTGCAATGTATGTTTGGTTTGTGACATTCAGCACTTCAAAATACCAATGCAGCCGATGCGCCCAACCAAGCCGGGTTGGCGGATCATAATGCACTTCCAAATTCAGCAGCGCGTAACCCGGCGCTTTCAGACGATTGGCATTATCCAGCCAGTATGAATCCCGCCATGTCACTTCGGCGTAACCACCCAACCCTTCCAAAATGCCATTAGGCTGATCGTATAAAAAACGCGCATTCAGAAAATTGGGAATAACCCCGGGAATAGACTTTCCGTTACGGCTGAAACTACGCGAAAGGTTACTATTTGAAAGGACTTCCGTATAATTTGTATAAACCTGATTATCATAAGTATAGCTAAGCTTGATCCGCCCCCCAGGCAGCATTGTGGGAAGTGGCTTCCACTCCAGACCCAGAACAATCCCCCGATGCTGGGAAGCTGGTGCATTAAACGTATAGGAACCAACCGCATTTACACCGGCAGACTGGCTGACAAGCTCATTGTTATAGAACTCGTAAAACCCCGTTGCCTGAATACTCATGTTAGAAGAAGGGTGCCAATCTGCACCAAGATCAATGCCAACACTTGTCTGGCTTTTCAGTTGCGTATTGTTCCCATACTGCCCCTGCGGCGTAATAAATAGATTTGAAGATGATGGCGTTCCATATGCCGTTCCAACACGCGTATGGAGTGTCCATTTCTTTGATGGCGTATAAATTAATGCTCCTTCTGGAGCCAGATTGAAGTAGAAGCGGTTGGCTGTAATATAGCGTAAACTTTGGCCCGCAACAGAGTAACTGTAGAGTGTCTCGGCAGCCCCAATATCGGAATATGTTCCACCAAGCCCCACAACCATGTGCCAGTTGGGAGCTAAATGCCAATCTTCCTGAAACCGTGCACCAAGATTCCACTGATGGCCGTAAGATTCTGAATTCATTGCGCCACGGGTCGCACCACCTAACGGCATGATGTTGTATATCTGAGAACCAAAATCGAGGTAATCAAAACTAATCCCGCCAAAAGTTTCCAATGGTCTGCCGCCAAGACGCGCATGGTTGGTTACATCGCTACTGGCATTGTAGGAATTGTATGGACCAACATAAGCTACTGGTGATGTTGGCTGATCAATATGGCGCTGATCATAGGTAAACTGATTACGCCAGATTGTACGGGCATTAAAATCATGCTCCCAACGCAAGCCGACAATCGTACGACGGTCAAAGCGGCCTAACCCCGCCGCTTCCGGGCTCATGGCTTCCTTTGCTCCGTAGCGACCATTGACAAGCAAATTAACAGATGCACACCCTGCTACGGCATCTGCTGCATTGTAACACCCTCTCTGATAAGGGTTAGTATGATACTGATTGAGCGAGAGCCTTACGGGTAAGAAAGCATCTGTAACGTTATTCACAAACTTGAAGATAAGCCGATCTGATGCTGTTAGATTAACACGCAGCCGCACATTTTCTGTTGATGTATTGTACCGGCTATTGGCAATAAACCCTTTCCCTCGGACATCGCTTCCAAAAATCATCAGATCATAACGCTTATTGCCAAATCCTAATGCAGCGTAATTGTTGAACATCCCAAAGCTGCCGAAATCAGAACCAACCTCAAGGCCATGGATATCGGTGCCTTTGCGGGTGCGAAAATTGATTGCACCGTTAATGGCATAATTGCTGTAAAGGGTTGATGCTGGGCCTTCAAAAACATCCATACCCTCATAAGCATGAGGGTCTATCAGATCGGCACGCGCGGTTCCGTCGGGTTGTGTCATCGGAAAACCATCTTCGAGAACCTGTAAGTTTTTTAGACCGTAGGACTGACGATCCCCAGAACCTCTGACAGAGACAACTGTATCCCGCGGGCCGTTCCCTTGCGTGAAACTTACGCCGGGAATGGTGACAACCATGTCCGCAACACTTTGCCCAATCTGATTGCCAAAACTGCTTCGGTCAGCACTGTAGGTTGTTTGTCCGGCCGGACGCGCCATTGCGGAATTACGGCTGTTTCCTATTACCGTAAGCTGTTCAGTTTTTACCTTATGCGTAGCCGAAGAAACTTGTTTGCCGTGATGTGTCTGCAAGCGCCCACGAGCGATCTGGGCTGTAGCAACAGACATATTGGCAGCAGAAAGAAGAGACACGGCTGCCATCACCCCGGAAAACCGAAGGGGTGTGCCATAAACATGAAACATGATTCTGAACCTGAATGAACAACACAAAAAGCCCGCGTGCCAAAACACGCGAGCGGCCCTGTAATTTCAGGTCAGACGGGAGGTCCTTGCGGACATAGAGATGTACGTTTTGGCGCGGGTGGCCCACGGATAGGGGCAAACATCCACGCCCGACAAACGCTTACTGTGCTCAGCTTAGAAAAAAGACAGAATGCAACACTAAGCAAAAACAGCTCAAGAGCTTCAGATAACAGGAAACCATCATCCTGCTGATCTGAAACGTGATGCTGCTGCCCATCAGGATTAGAAAGTGGTGACTGATCGTCACAAAGAATACTCAGTTTCGTGAGTTCTCTGATCGGATCTTCAACCAAAATGTTTGGGGAAACAATTCCACCAAATGTTAAACGCGCAATCAGAGCAAGCAGCACCAATGGCCAGAAGACCACCAGATGCTTCAAACTATGAGAGCGCGCTGACATGCATAATGCCTACTGCAGATTATCCTGATTAACAAGATCATATTTGGTGATCAAAATACGCAGCAAAGGAGAATGCTTTTTAACTGAATCCCTCTTGGTGCCAATCACGCTATCATGGCAACCCGCTCCATGCTTGTTGGTTTATTGTCAGCCAAATATGGGCCAGCGGCTTCAACATGCACAACCAGAATTGTGTGGCAACTTGGTTTGCAAGAACCTATTGGCAACACGGCATCCCCTTGCATCCAGCGGCATTCCCCCTCTTCCCGCGCATGCCAACCCGGAAGATCGTTAGCGAGATGCGCGTTGATGTCATAGGTTTGGTGCGCATCACAAACCGTAATGCGGCCAATCAACACACCAAGGCTGCGTCTATCATCCACATACGGGCCAATTGTATCGCACGGACGGGCTGAACGAGAGATAACCCGAACAACATCAATATTGGCAGGCAACGCAAACACATAACGACGACCGATAATACGCAAGGGCACTATTTTTGAGCCATTTGGCAGAAGCAGCCTAAGCGCAGGATCCTGCACGTATGCTCGCTCGTTTTCAGCCGCAATAGCTCCTATCATACAGGCCCGTTGGATGATCTGATGATAAAGCCGCTCAACAAAAAAACGCTCTGTGCAAAGCTGGGCGGCCGCATGTTCATTCCAGTTGCGTGCAGGCCCATTAAAAGCGGGCACTACAGCGCCATCTGCTAGTGGGTTAAAATTACGACGGTTTCCGGTATCAAGATAGCTTTCTGTAAAAAGACCATTTGCACGGATTACGGCGTGATCTCGTGTTTCTACATGATAACATTTGTAAGAACGTATCTCATGTGCATAAGAAATCGTCATACCATTCACGAGCATCCGAACGGGCACAAAACACCCTTCCAGATAAAGACAATGCTCAGGTGTCACCAACAGGTCATGATGCGGCACACCAACCGCAAGCGCATCTTTGGAAATACGGATGGGCACTCCACCAACATCAGGTGGACAATCCGCCCGTATTGTAACGTGCTGGCAACCAACCCATACGATATCTTTTGGCGTGATTTCACCATCGTCAAAAGTCAGGACAGACATACCTGGGCGCAACGTTTCCACAGCACGTTCGCCATCGGGAGTAGCAATCATACCCCCTGGAAGGAAACATACCACGGCTTCCAGCATAAGTGAGCCGTCTTCATCTTTCGCTAACTGGAGTTGTTCTGATGTGTCCGCTAAAGAGATCGTCAGTGTATAAGTAATGCCATCACTACTGATAACAACCTGGTTATCCGATACACTCACAGTCGCTTCTGTATCATACGTGACTGTCGAGAAATCTAGAATATTGCCGATAGCAAAGTTGGAAAGTGTTGCATTGAAAGATGACGGACTACCTAAAATAAGCTCAGCACCTCCACTAAAGGTAATTGTTTCCGTAGAAGGTGCGCTGCCCTGAAGGGTTAAAGCGGCGTTGTCAGCCAAAGATATTGTGGAATAGGATTGATCTCCTGAGAGTATCCAACTTCCAGAAACAGTCATCGTCTGAAAATTATTGGCACCATCGAATGTGCCCGATCCAGACAGATTAACAATATTAGTACCCGCACCACCATCCACTGTTCCAGAAATAACAGAACCTGTCTGGATATTTAATGTATCATCCCCATCACCCAGCAGAATGGCATCTGTTGTTCCAGAAATTGTGCCAGCATTTGTAATCGTATCACCAAACGTATCAGTGATACGAATACCGTAACCATCTAACCCTTGGATGGTACCATTATTGCGAATAGTCGTTGCATAAGGGGCATCTCCCTGGCTGCTGTTATCAACCAGAATACCATTTGCTGCGCCACTTATAAGAGCGCCGCTTTCGTTAACAATATCACCACCACCTATCGAAACCCCTTCGCTGGTATTGGGATAACCGTCACTTCCGTTTCCGCCTGCACCTGTTCCCTGAATGGTTCCATAGTTAGTAATGCTTGCATAACCATCTATATCAACACCGTCTCCGTCACCTGTACCAGAATTATCATAGGCTCCGGTGATAGTTCCGTAGTTAGTGACAGTTCCATTCCCGTCTGACCCAACACCCGACCCATCGCGGCCTGTAATTGTCCCACCAGCTTTGTTTACAACCGTAACATCACTACTACTGGTTATGCCGTGACGTGCACCGGAAATAGAACCGGAATTATCGACTGTTCCGCTGTAATCCTGAAAATCGATCCCATCATTCTTTGTGGCACCATTGGCGCCATCTGCATAAATCGTACCAGAATTTTCAATGGTTGCATTTGCCCCGGGGCGTAGCGCATCTGCATCTGTAGACTTAATGCTGCCGTTACTATCATTAATGATTGTAATGGAAGATGCTGAACTGACAGAATTAAAATCTACGGCCTGACCATCGTCTGTAGATTGAATGATGCCGCTGTTATCCAATACCAACGTGCCATTGAGCAATGCATCATCAATACGGATGGCATCATCAGACCCAGAAATAGTCCCCGTATTATTAATAGTAACCGACGTACCAGATGAAGCCTCGCCTGACGTATCAATCCCACGCTTGGCAGTTGAAGAAAGCGTTCCGCTATTTTGAACAGTAATATCATCGATATCACTAAGTTCTATGGTTAGCGTTGTCTTGGATGTCGTAACTGAAGACGTATTTTTATAAGTCTGATCACTATCCAGATCAATCTGACTGCTCATAAGCGGGATTCTCAACATTAGGTCTATGACTGACCATACTGAGAGGTGAATTTTTATAGATTGTTAATACACCTATGCTCAGTTTAACTGAACATTCATAATATAAATCTATAAATAGATGAATCCCGCCGCGGACACCAAGGTGTTTAGAGAGTTTTTGAGACACAAAAAAGCCCCGCCAACCGATTGGTTGAGCGGGGCTTTAGATATGGTTGCGGGGGCAGGATTTGAACCTGCGGCCTTCAGGTTATGAGCCTGACGAGCTACCGGGCTGCTCCACCCCGCGGTTGAAGATGTGTTGAAATTTGTAGGGGTAAGATTTGTATAGGGTGGATTGGAAGACCTGGCGGCGACCGACTTTCCCGTGGCTTAAGCCACAGTATCATAGGCGCTGGGGGTTTTCACGGCCGAGTTCGGGATGGGATCGGGTGGATCTCTCCCCGCCATGGCCACCAGGTCATCCAGTCCACCCTGTAAGGGGTGTGTGGAGGACGGTTGGTTATGAAGAAGTAGGCGTTATATGGATGATTTCTGTGCACGGGCTGTCCTTTTAAGGGGACAGTAAGAGAGTGAGCCTATTGGGTGATTAGGACCAGTTAGCTGCACGTGTTACCACGCTTTCACACCTGGCCTATTAACGTGGTGGTCTACCACGACCCTCAGGGAGACCTAGTTTTGAGGTGGGTTTCCCGCTTAGATGCTTTCAGCGGTTATCCCTTCCATACTTAGCTACCCGGCGGTGCCGCTGGCGCGACAACCGGTGCACCAGAGGTATGTTCATCCCGGTCCTCTCGTACTAGGGACAAATCCTCTCAAGTCTCCAACATCCACGGCAGATAGGGACCGAACTGTCTCACGACGTTCTAAACCCAGCTCACGTACCACTTTAATCGGCGAACAGCCGAACCCTTGGGACCTGCTCCAGCCCCAGGATGTGATGAGCCGACATCGAGGTGCCAAACCTCCCCGTCGATGTGGACTCTTGGGGGAGATCAGCCTGTTATCCCTAGAGTACCTTTTATCCGTTGAGCGATGGCCCTTCCACGCGGGACCACCGGATCACTATGGCCGACTTTCGTCTCTGCTCGAGCTGTCACTCTCGCAGTCAGGCGGGCTTATGCCATTGCACTCAACAGCCGGTTTCCGACCGGCCTGAGCCCACCATCGCGCGCCTCCGTTACACTTTGGGAGGCGACCGCCCCAGTCAAACTGCCCACCATACAGGGTCCCGGATCAGGCTAACTGACCACGGTTAGACATCAGAAAAATTCAGGGTGGTATTTCAAGGATGGCTCCACAGGAACTGGCGCCCCTGCTTCAAAGCCTCCCACCTATCCTACACAGAATGTCTCTGATGCCACTGTAAAGCTGCAGTAAAGGTTCATAGGGTCTTTCCGTCTGACCGCGGATACCCCGCATCTTCACGGGGAATTCAATTTCGCTGAGCCGATGCTGGAGACAGCGGGGAAGTCGTTACGCCATTCGTGCAGGTCGGAACTTACCCGACAAGGAATTTCGCTACCTTAGGACCGTTATAGTTACGGCCGCCGTTTACCGGGGCTTCAATTCAGCGCTCTCACACCTCCTCTTAACCTTCCGGCACCGGGCAGGCGTCAGACCCTATACGTCGTCTTTCGACTTCGCAGAGTCCTGTGTTTTTAATAAACAGTCGCTACCCCCTGGTCTGTGCCACCCGCCAATGGTTGCCCACCAACGGGTCTCGCTTATCCCGAAGTTACACGAGCAATTTGCCTAGTTCCTTCAGCATCGTTCTCTCAAGCGCCTTGGTATTCTCTACCAGTCCACCTGTGTCGGTTTCGGGTACGGTCTATACGCCAGAGCTATTTCCTGGAATGCTCCAAAAGCCAGGTCAATCCGTTAAGACCTGACAACATATCGCATTCGTCACTTCTGGCAGGTACAGGAATATTCACCTGTTTCCCATCGACTACGGCTCTCGCCCTCGCCTTAGGGGCCGACTAACCCTGCGTGGATTAACCTTGCGCAGGAACCCTTGGACTTTCGGCGACAGTGTTTCTCGCACTGTTTGTCGCTACTCATGTCAGCATTCGCACTTCCGATATCTCCAGAGAGGGTCACCCCGTCTCCTTCACAGACTTACGGAACGCTCCGCTACCGCGCATATCATAGATATGCACCCACAGCTTCGGCACGTGGCTTGAGCCCCGTTACATTTTCGGCGCAGGGTTTCTATTAGACCAGTGAGCTATTACGCTTTCTTTAAAGGATGGCTGCTTCTAAGCCAACCTCCTGGTTGTTATGGAATCCCCACATCCTTTCCCACTTAGCCACGATTTGGGGGCCTTAGCTGGTGGTCTGGGCTGTTTCCCTCTCGACAATGGACCTTAGCACCCACTGTCTGTCTGCCAGGCTATACTTCCGGGTATTCGGAGTTTGGTTGGGTTTGGTAAGGCTTTGGGCCCCCCTAGCCCATCCAGTGCTCTACCCCCCGGGGTAACCACCTGACGGTCTACCTCAATAGATTTCGCGGAGAACCAGCTATCTCCGAGTTTGATTGGCCTTTCACCCCTAGCCACAGCTCATCCCCGACTTTTTCAACAGGCGTGGGTTCGGCCCTCCAGTGCGTGTTACCGCACCTTCAGCCTGGCCATGGCTAGATCACTCGGTTTCGGGTCTTCTGCCAGCAACTATGCGCCCTATTCAGACTCGCTTTCGCTACGCCTACACCTATCGGCTTAAGCTCGCTGCAAACAGAAACTCGCTGACCCATTATACAAAAGGTACGCCGTCACCCCATAAGAGGCTCCGACTGCTTGTAGGCATCCGGTTTCAGGTCTCTTTCACTCCCCTCGTCGGGGTGCTTTTCACCTTTCCCTCACGGTACTTGTTCGCTATCGGTCACTAGGGAGTATTTAGGCTTGGAGGGTGGTCCCCCCATGTTCAGACAGGGTTTCACGTGCCCCGCCCTACTCAAGCATTCTCAAAGACACTACACATACGGGACTATCACCCACTGTGGTCAGCCTTTCCAGACTGTTCTGCTTCTTCTTCAAAAATGACTGGCCTGTTCCGCGTTCGCTCGCCACTACTAGCAGAATCTCAATTGATGTCTTTTCCTCCAGGTACTGAGATGTTTCAGTTCCCCGGGTTCGCCTCGTAACCCTATGTATTCAGATCACGATACCCATCGCTGGGTGGGTTGCCCCATTCGGAAATCTGCGGATCAATGCCTGCTCGCGGCTCCCCACAGCTTATCGCAGCGTGCTACGTCCTTCGTCGCCTCCTAGTGCCAAGGCATCCACCGAATGCCCTTCTCATACTCACTCACCCCATGCACAGAAACCATCCATACCTACAAACGCAGATACAAACAGCTCCAAAGCATGACGCATCCGAGTACGTCTACTTCTTCAAAACGCTTCTGAACGCTTAC
>NZ_CP149625.1:1555000-1800000 GCF_037901235.1 Acetobacter sp. AC2005 | reverse complement strand
GGCCATAACCTCCAAAAATGGCGGTTTTCCTAGGTTACCGTGAGATTACCTTTCCGTATGACTTCCATATGAGCTGAATTTTCTGCCCTAACCGTGCATCTTATTTCAGGTTACACACGGCTTATTCCGTAATTTTGCAGGAGAAAATTTTTATGCCTTCTTCTCCGCAGACCATTTATCTTGCGACTGCCTTGTTAGTTTCCCCAACCAAGAACATTCTCTTGGTTCGAAAACATGGAACACGCTTTTTTATGCAACCTGGGGGCAAGCGAGAAACAGGTGAAAGACCAGAGCAAACGCTGGAGCGCGAGTTGCAGGAAGAATTGTCGCTGACAGTTTCTGTTCCCGCACAAAACCATATTGGCCGTTTTCGTGCTCCTGCCGCCAATGAGCCTGACCACATGATTGAAGCTGAGTTGTTTCAGTTACCCATTCAGACAGAAGTGGTTTTACCCGCAGCCGAGATAGAGCAGATTATATGGATCAACCCATTCAATATCCCGGATGATCTTCCTTTGGCGCCGTTTACAAAAGATACTGTTATTCCACTCGCACGCACTTTGCTTTCTTGAGCATTCATTAGGTTCATTTCAAACCATGTTTTTACGCCAGCTTTCTTATTTGATTGCCCTCGACAAATATCGTCATTTTTCACGCGCGGCAGAACATTGCGGTGTTTCTCAGCCCGCTCTTTCTGCCGGGATACGACAGCTAGAAAGCGAACTGGGAATTACCATTATAAACCGTAACAGGCGCTTTAATGGGCTAACGGAAGAAGGCCAGCGTGTTTTGGCATGGGCACGCCAGACCGTTTCTGACTTGAGTAATTTGCGCCAAGAAGCCGCCTTTGCTCAGGATGTAGCCGGTGGTTCCATAGCTATTGGCATTATGCCCCCCACCATGCAGGTTATACCATTACTGATAGAGAGCCTGAGAGCTTCCATTCCTGCTTTACATGTAAGCATCACAGTTTGCTCCAGCGCTGAAATCTTACACCAACTCAGAGAACATCAAATCCAACTAGGCCTGATGTATCTGGATCAGATTCCCTCAGAAGGGCCTTTTGACACGCATGCCCTTTACCAAGAACAGCACGTTTTGGCGGCTGGCGAGGGCATAACCCTCCCCCACACGCGCCATTGTTCATGGGAAGCCATTGGCCAGTTACCTTTGGGACTTCTTAACCCGCAGATGCGTAGCCGACAGTTTATAGATGCAGCATTCCGTGAAGCCGGGGTAAGACCCCATATCATGCTAGAAACAAATGCTTTGGAACTGCTGCACACAGAAGTGCTTGCCAGCCGCCTTGCAACCATCCTGCCGGTAGCCGCCCTTCCCGAACGCAGCGGCATATTACAAACACGTTTGCTAGAAAATCTGCCCACTCCTGATGTCGGTGTTGTGCGCTTACAGCAAGCCATTATACCCACCCTATCCATGCGCGCTTGGGAAATTCTACAGAAGCTGGATTTTCACCACTCTTATTCCATCTAAAATGCCCACTCGATTTGTTGTATTTTCATCATAAACATTACTTATGATATAATTACGACAAACACTTGGACGGCCGTTTTTGTATCCGGCAGCGTGCGTTTTCCGACCTGCAGGAAACGTTATGCGCACACTTACCGCCGCTATAGGGCAACCATTTAACAAATCAGCTTTGGCGTGGCTGCTGGCACCTAGTGTGCCAGATATTCTGTTTGCACTCCGCACTGCGAGTGCAGCGTGTCTCTCTCTGCTGATTGCCATGTGGATGGAGCTGGATAGCCCCCAATGGGCCCCGCTGACTGTATGGGTGGTTGCTCTTTCCTCTCGCGGGGAAAGTCTTTCAAAAGCACGGTGGCGTATTTTTGGCACGCTTGTTGGTTGCTGTGCCGCATTTGTATTGATTGCAGCTTTTCCCCAAGAACCGGGGCTATTTTTTTGCAGTCTGGCACTATGGATTGGCGTGTGCTGCGGGCTAGCAACTTTTGGCACCGGTTACCGCGCCTATGGCCTGCTGGTCACCAGTTTTACCTCCGCCATCGTGGCATCTGGCGCCATTATGCAGCCAGACAATATTTTCGATATCGCCATGGCTCGAAGTTCCTACATTATCTTGGGAATTGTGTGTGAAGCCACTTTGGCCGTGCTGTTTATGCCAGGCCTACAGGAACAGGCACAAAAACGCCTTTTAGAACGCCTGAACACAACTCTGTTAAGCACAAACCAAGGCATTGCCTCACTTATCCATCACCCTCGCGCCATTACACTGGAACCTGCATTATCTGCACTTCTCACTGCCAATGCCCGTGCAGAATATGATGCTCTGGAAATGGGCCCGCATTCTCACGCGGCAGACCATGCACGCGCAGCTTTTGCTGGCATGATTACCATGCTGGCCCGCGGATATGGCCTTGCCCTGACGCATCAACTCACACCAACAGAACACACCATGCTGGCTGATGAAGCAGCTATCCGCCAGCATATTCAGGCCTGTATGTATCCGAAATCTAGGGATCATTTCCGTTTCAGGCTGCAATCTCGCAGGCATGCCGTAGAGGCCATGGATAACGGTATCCGGGCCTGTTTGGGCATTCTGGGGGCATGGCTTGTATGGGAAGTAACCGCATGGCCCGCAGGCCCTACGTTTTTTTCTTTTGTCTCACTCGTATATGGCTTGCTGGCCACGCGTGAAAATCCACTTTTGGCGGCGGCCCCATTTTTTAAGGGTGCTTTATGCTGCGGGCTTATTGCCGCTTTATACGCACTACTGGTTATACCAGCCATAACGGCACCAGAACTTCTGGTTCTGTTCCTGTTTATTCCGATGATTATTGGCGGGTTAGCTGCGCGGCATGCACACACAGCCGGATATGCTTTTTCATTCAACATGTTCCTGCCCGTGCTGCTTGGACCTGCCAACCAAGGACGATTTGACGAGCAATCTTTTTTCAACACCACTTTGGCGTTTCTGGGCGCTGTCTTGTTCGCCCGGTGGACTTTTCTAATTATCTTTCCCTTCAGGCTTGATTCTCATATGCGCCGCACGCGTAGATGGATAGAAAAAAGCCTGAATCATCTGGCCCGTACAGGTGATAAAACCCTGCCCCATATCTGGCTTTCGAGAAATGCAGAAAGCCTTGTGCGAATTATCAATACTTCCAAAGCTCTCCCTCAGGAGAAAACGGAACATTATATTCAGGAGCAGATCATTTACATGGTGAAAGGCCTGTATCTGATTTTTCTGCGGGATACTTTGAAGGACAAAACACTTCCCGAGGCTTTAAAAACCGAGATCAAAAAAATCCTTCGGGTCTGGGCCTCCGGCAGCCCTTTACGCATGCAACAAACGCAGGATTTTCTAAACAGCCTGAAACAGGAAGATTTCCCACCTTCTTCTCCAGACCACGCGCGCATGGAAAAAATATGCACTTACCTGCATGTTCTGGCTGCCCCCATGAAATAGTGGCTTTTCAGTCTTGTTTACGGTTTTGCATATTTGCGGCTGAAAAACTCACAGCCCGAAAGAATGCACCGCATGCCCAAACCTGAAAACAAGACGCCAACCACAGATCGGGCAACCCAACGGGCTTCTACATCTCAAACAGGTGCCAACTTAGGGAGCGGCGCAGGTATTACCGCGTTTTTGGGTTTTATCGGATTTATTGCATCCCCTCGCGCCAGCCTGCGAAGCCTACTGGAAGATGCAAAAGACCATTACCGACACAAAAAGTAATACCTATCAAGGCAAACCGTATAACTTCAACGTTGGGAGCAGACGGTCTCACCGAGACCACAAAAGGGTCTAACTTTTGCAGAAAGCGGCCAAAAACTATCAATAATTTTAAGGAATGGTGGACCCGGCGCGATTCGAACGCGCGACCTTTGCCTTCGGAGGGCAACGCTCTATCCAGCTGAGCTACGGGTCCGTGCGCCTTCCCTAACGCAATTCAGGGGTATTTGCCAAGCCTCTATCTGCATTATCCTGATAACTTCCGCAGATAGACTTTTACGCCGTATTCCGCCCCTATCATTCTGGGATGATGGATTTAACGTGCCAAACCATCCAACCATGAGGCCGGAAACCACTTTCCCTCCGGTTTTGCCGGATTTTGTGCTTGCCACGTACTGGCGGATACATCTCCACCTGATGGTAAAAAACTATCTGGCTGCGTGATCCAGGATAGCATGTCCTGCATCACCTGCTTGCCATTCTTATCGCGCAGCAACAAATGGTGGCCGCCGGAAATCAGATCCAGCCGCGTACCTTTGGGCAAAGTTTCCCATACCTTGGCCATTGCCTTGGAAGGCACAAGTTGGTCCTTATCTCCATACACACAAAGCAGTGGCCCTTTAATTTGTGGCGCAGCGGCGGCGGCCTGCTTCATCAAACCCACTAACCCGCGCAAGGCCTCTAGCTGCGTAGCCCTTAGGGTAAGCGGGTCAAAATACAGGCGCAAAAGGGCTGCCGGATTATCACTCGCCACCACATGCACGGGCAGTTCCCGCCCAGTTACCAAATGATGTGGAAAAAGCGTTGCCAGAACATCTAATGGAATATCTGCCCCTAGGCCCAGATTCCACACAGCAGGTGCCAGCAGCAATGTGCCAGCAACAGATGGAGCATCTGACTTAGACATGAGAAGCATGAGAATAGCGCCCCCCATACTTTCACCCGTAAGATAGAGCGGTATCTGGGGGTTTTCTTTCTGAAGGATGGCTATTTCTTCCCGCACATCCTGCACCATACGGTCTGAACCGGCCCATTCTCCACGGTTTGGGGCTTCGCCAAAACCCCGTTGATCTGGCGCGACTACAGTTATGCCCTGTCCGGCAAAAAATGGCGCAGGTTGCTCCCAAGCATCACGGCTATCATTAAATCCGTGCAGCGCCAGCAATATACCCCGCGGTTGTTCCTGCGCCTTCCATACGCGAGCGGGAATGGCTGCACCGTCAGACAATGTGAACATGCGATCGGGTGGAACAAGCCGCGCAGCTGCCGCAAAACGTGGTGGAGGCTTAGGGGGATCAGGAAGTTTCATGCTGCATCCTGCCAAACTCAAAAACACAACCAGTAACGCGCAACTGCATCGTCCATATCTGCTCACGCGCATGGGAAGATAAGAAAGGTGCAAAACCATAGCCCACACAGCTATCATGCACACAGACAGCACATGTTGTTCATTTGGGCATCATAGCAAAAAGGGAATACCACACCTATGTTGATACAGCCTGCCAACCCTGTGCCACACCCCAAACTGGGGCATGTTGAAACCATTATGGTGGATAAACGCACAATTGCCTGCGATGGCGGCTTGGGCGCGCTTGGGCACCCGCGCGTATGGCTGAAAATTAGCGGTCATCAAACCGTATGCCCCTATTGTTCACGCCTGTTTGTGCTGCAACCAGATGCCGAGGCGCTAGCAGAACACTAACTGCTTTTTCTGCATCCTTCGCTTTCACCAACAACAGGTTACAATTACAGGCAAGTTTGGCCTATGCTGCGCGTTCCTTATTGCAGAATGCACCATGAGTTTGCCTGTTATGCCTCTTTCGCGTTTTATTGCCCTTAGTCTGTCTTCTGCTTCTGCCTCAAGGCAGGAAAAAGGCAACAGGCGCGGCCTTGCAGGCTGGCTGGCTCTTTCTATTGCCATTTTGGCGGCGCCTTTTGTTTTCTCACATCCTTTAGCCGCTGCAGAAAGCCCGCAGGTTAAAACCGGCCATAGCATTGCAAGCCTGATAACTGCGTCTGACACAGTGGATGCTCATAGCCGCTTACACATTGCCTTGCGGCTTCAGCTTCAGAACGGCTGGCACACATACTGGCAAAATCCGGGAGATGCAGGAGATCCTCCTGCTATTACCATAAAAGCGGATGGCGCATTGCAAGGCAGCACGCAAACCATTCAGTGGCCAGTGCCTCAGCGTATTCCCGATTCTTCACTCATGTCTTATGCCTATACTGGCGATGTAATTCTGCCTTTGGAGCTTCCTCTTCAATCTGCGGACCAGAAATCAGACAAGGTGAACATCACAGCACACGCAAGTTGGCTGGTGTGTGAGCATGTCTGTGTGCCCGAAGAAGCTGATCTTGCGCTCACATTGGGTAAAGGTACTCCAGCGCCTTCTGCTCAAGCCCCTTTGTTTGAGCAGACATTACAGCATATGGCTGTGCCTTCACCTTATACGGCAACCTTTTCCTCCAACGGCATTTTACAGCTAACAGGTAAAGATCTTAGCCCCACTTCCGTATCCGATGCATGGTTCATGCCAGAGCAACAAGGCAAAATTGCCGAAGCCGCCGCGCAAAAACCTATCATTAGCAACGGTTCTGTGACGTTGCATCTTAAGCCGACTGCAGATTTTTCTGCCCTGCCATCTTTATCTGGAATTGTGGTTTTAAAGGATAAAGCTGGCACCGAACGCGCTCTGCAAGTTAAGGCCAACCCCGGTACAGTTACCGATACATCAGAAAATACGCGCACTGCGTCTGCCGGATTTATGCGGCAAATGCTGTTTGCCTTTATAGGTGGGCTGATCCTGAATCTGATGCCCTGCGTGTTCCCTATTCTGGCCATGAAAGCATTGGCAATCACCCGGCTAGGACATGCAGCAAGACAAGAACAAATTCTGAGCGCAGCCTGTTACGCTGGTGGGGTTATCGGCAGCTTTACTTTATTAGGCGCCACCATGATGGCGGCACGGTTAACTGGCTCTGCAGCAGGTTGGGGCTTTCAGTTTCAATCTCCCCTTTTTGTGGGAATGATCTGTTGGCTGCTTTTTGCCATGGCCCTAAATCTTTTGGGCGTGTTTTCTTTTTCTGCTGTATCCATCAACAGCGCACCTCATACACACCACAGCTTATGGAATGATATTCTAACAGGTGTGCTGGCTGTTGTTGTGGCCTCACCCTGCACAGCTCCTTTTATGGGTGTGGCTATTGCCGGGGCTCTGTCTGGCCCTCCCATTGCAGGGCTTACCGTATTTGCAGCACTCGGGCTTGGGTTGGCCCTTCCCTATCTGTTAATTGCAATCTTTCCTTCCTGCGCCAGAATGCTGCCGCGCCCCGGCGCATGGATGATCTATTTACGCCAGTTTCTAGCATTTCCCCTTCTTGCATCCTGCGTATGGTTACTATGGGTTGCTACATTGGAAGGTGGCGCTTCTATAGTTGCCTTGCTTGGGTCAGGCATGGTGCTGTTGGGGGGAGCCGCATGGGTGTATGGTCTGGCCCAGACACGTCAGAACACGTTATCTGACCGCAAACGCTTTGCCTTGCACGGTTTGGCATTATTGGCATTGCTTGGTGCATTATCTCTGCTGCCCGTATTACGGCAACAAGCAGCCGCTCCATCTTCTACCCAAGGCATGACCTTGCCCGAAGGCGTAGAAGCTTTTTCCACCACGCGGCTCCAAACCTTACATGACAGCGGCAAAGGCGTGTTTGTGGATATGACAGCTGCGTGGTGCATTACCTGTTTGGTAAACGAACGTGTAGCGCTGGATGTGCCGGAGGTGCGCGAAGCCTTCAAAACCCAGAATGTCACCCTGCTGCGCGGAGACTGGACAACGCACGATGCCGCCATTACGGCCTTCCTACGCCAACATGGGCGCGATGGTGTGCCTTTTTACCTGTTTATTCCGGCTAACGGAGCACCCATAACGCTGCAGCAGGTGCTTACACCAGGGTTGGTTATTAAAACTATCAGTTCCACACGTTAGTGTTGCATGGAACCTGAAAACAGATTGATAACCAACACCCCAACCATAATCAGACCAATACCAATAAGAGCTGGCATATCCAGCATTTGCTTGAAGAACAACGCACCAATAGCTGAAACAAGCACAATGCCTACCCCGCTCCATATGGCATAAACAATGCCCGTTGGAATGGTTTTGAGCGGGATGGATAGAAAATAGAAGGCACATCCATACGCCGCCAGACTGGCAACAGCGTATCCCCAACGCGCAAACCCGTGTGAGGCTGTCAGCAAGGATGTGCCGATAACTTCAGATACAATGGCAATTGCCAAGTATAAGGAAGGTTTGGAAACCATTGTATCTAAGCCCTACTTTTTAGCTAATTTTTTCAATACCCCCCATATATGGGCGCAGAACATCCGGCACGGTTACAGAGCCATCTTCGTTCTGATAATTTTCCATAACCGCAATAAGAGTACGGCCCACAGCAAGGCCAGAGCCATTCAGCGTATGCACAAAAGCAGGAGCAGCACCGGCCTGCGGGCGATAACGGGCGTTCATGCGGCGAGCCTGAAAATCCCGCGTATTGGAGCACGAAGAAATTTCCCGCCAAGCATCCTGCCCCGGCAGCCATGCTTCCAGATCAAAGGTTTTAGCTGCGCCAAACCCGGTATCACCAGCGCACAGCAGCACGCGGCGATACGGAATGTTCAACTTTTCCAGCACCTTTTCTGCACAGCGCGTCATGCGCTCATGCTCGGCATCACTTTCTTCTGGCGTGGTCACGGAAACCATTTCCACTTTTTCAAACTGATGCTGGCGGAGCATCCCACGTACATCTCGCCCAGCGGCGCCTGCTTCGCTTCGGAAACACTGGCTTAATGCTGTCATGCGCAGCGGCAGTGCTGAAGCCTCCAGAATATCGCCAGATACAGAAGCTGTAAGCGGCACCTCTGCTGTGGGGATAAGCCAGCGGCCATCTTCCGTACGGAAGGATTGATCTGCAAATTTTGGCAGCTTGTCTGTTCCATACATGGCATCATCATTCACCATGACGGGCACCTGCGTTTCCATATATCCATGCTCGGTAACGTGCAGATCCAGCATAAACTGGCCCAGAGCACGCGCCAGACGCGCAATACCGGCACGCAGCACCACAAAACGCGAACCAGAAAGCTTGGCTGCTGTTGCAAAATCCATCTGCTTTAGCGTTTCACCCAGCTCAAAATGCTGCTTGGGTGTAAACGTAAAGGCAGGCTTTGTGCCCCATTCATGCTGCACCACGTTGGCGCTTTCATCCGGGCCTTCTGGCACGGTGGCATCCAAACGATTGGGCAGGTTAGCCAAAAGTGCCGTGCTTTCACGCCCCAGTGCGTCTACCTGTTCTTCCAGCGCTTCCATTTCTGCGCGCAGGGCCAAGCCTTCAGCTTCCAGATCACTGCTATCGCCACCATTACGCTTCAGAGTTCCAATTTCACGTGCCAGCGCTTTGCGTCGCCCTTGCTTTTCCTGCAACACAGTCTGGGCCTGGCGGCGTTCTTCATCCCATGCCAGCAATTTGGCCGAAACAGGCTCAATCCCACGGCGGGCAAGATCGGCATCAAAAGCAGCGGGATCAGCCCGCAGGGCGCGAATATCATGCATGGGTCAGGGAACCTCCTGCTGGGGGTTGGATGTATCTTCCGCTTGGCTGGCCTTCCATTTAGGTTCGACCAAGCGCGCGCAGATAATGGAAATTTCGTAAAGTAAGACCAACGGCACAGCCAGACCAATCTGGGTGATAACATCTGGCGGCATCAGAATAGCGGCAATAACAAAAGCGCCCACAATGGCATAACGGCGGAAACGCCGGAGCATATCTGCCGTAACAATACCCACCCGCGCCAGAAGAGTAAGCACTACCGGCAGTTCAAACGCCACGCCAAAAGCCATGATCAGTTTCATGACCAGTGAAAGATATTCGGAAACCTTGGCTTGCAGCTCAATCTGCACACCATCATGCCCCGCACCTGCTGTTTGGAACGACAGGAAGAAACGCCACGCAATGGGGAAAATAAAGTAATAGGCCAGCGATGCCCCAACCAGAAACAGAATAGGCGTTGCAATTAGAAATGGAGCAAAAGCGCGCTTTTCCGACCGGTAAAGCCCAGGGGCTATAAAAATCCACGCCTGCATGGCCACAACGGGAAAAGACAAAAAAGCCGCGCCAAAAAACGCCACACGAATATAGGTGAAAAATGCCTCATACAGCGCGGTGTAAATGAGATGCGGCTGCTCTCCCTGCTGGCGCATAATTTCACCCAACGGGCGCGCCAGAAACAGATATATATCACCTGCGTAATGATAACACAGCGCAAAACACAGAATGAAGGCAGCGCCTGCCCATAACAAACGGCGACGCAATTCCAGCAAATGATCAATCAACGGCATTGGTTGATCGTGAATAGGATCTTCCCCCACGGTTTCGTTTTCGTTCATGGTTGATGATCCATCACCTGCTGTTCTGGCTCAGCCCCTTTTGGCTGCTCTGTCTGCAAATCCACATCCTGCTGCCATGCTGGCCTGCTTGGGCCAGCCACACGCCCCAATCTTTCACCCGGTGCCACACTACGCCCACCGTGCATGACGCGCACTGGCGGCAAAAATGCTGGAGGGTGCAAACGGTCCTGCTCTTTCAAAATGCGGCGCACAATATTGGGCGGTAGTTCTGGCGGAGCGCTGGCAATATCCTCATCCGTTACGGCTGGCTCATACGTGCTGGGCACATAAGCAGAAACATTGGTTGTGCTTTGTGTGCTGGAAGCAGGCATATCCAATGCACGGGGGCCAGCGGGAATATGCTGTTCAGCAATTTGTGGCGGCGGTGCGAAAGAACTGCTTAGCGTGCCATCGGAATCAATGGCCTTCATGATCCGGTTGCGTACGTTGAGGTTTTTGAGATCCCGAACCTGATCACGCACTTCCGTCAGATCAGCTTCACGCACCATTTCATCAACGTGAGACTGAAACTCCCCCGCCAGTTTGCGTGCCTTTTTTATAGCTCCTGCCAGCCCACGAATAGCCACGGGCAAATCCTTCGGGCCGATCACGACCAGAGCCACGGCGCCAATCAGCGCGATTTCAGACCAGGCAAAATCAAACATGGGCAGTTCCGTTGCTGCACGCACCGCACGGGAAAAACAAAAACGCCCGCACAACCAGATGCAGAGTATCTATCATGAGCCTTCTGGCGCGGAAACATGCGGTTTTATGCTTTCTGCCGCAACTTCTGGCGTTATCTCTGCCTGTTCATCTGTATTTTCGGCAGCCGTGGCTGAGCCAGTATCAGTTTGTAGCGCATTCTCTGACTGTGCATCCGTGCCTGATATATCGGGCGCGTGTTCTGCCTGATCAGCCACCTCTTCTGCGCCATTTGCAAAAGTGATTTCTGTTTGTGGGCGCCCCATTGCCCCTGCGTTTTCTGGCACTTCTACCAGCAGTTCTTCCCTGCGCGGCAAATCCGCCAAAGAGCGTAAGCTGAAATGGCGTAGAAAATCCTGCGTTGTACCCCACAATACAGGCCGCCCTGGCACTTCCTTGCGCCCTTTGGGCATAATAAGTGCTGATTCTATCAACGTATCCAGCACATTCTGGCCAAGGCTTACGCCGCGTATTTCTTCTATCTGCACACGTGTGCAGGGCTGGTGATAAGCAATAATTGCCAGTGTTTCCATAACCGCACGTGAAAAACGGCGAGGCCGCTCCAACACGCGCGTAAGGGCTGGCGCCAAGTCTGGCGCTGTCCGAAACTGCCACCCTCCGGCTATTTCAACAGGCATCACACCCCGGCCTTCATAACGCTGCACAAGGGCTTGCAAAACAGATGTTACAAAGGCGGCCAGATTATCCACTCCATCTGGCACAAGCTGGCGCAATTCCAGCAACTCCGCCAACCGGCGCGCACTTACTGGTTCGGTAGACGCAAAAATAAGTGCTTCCGCCAAGCGTAAAGCTTCTTCTGAAACCATAGTGTTTTCAGGCTGAACTACCTTCATGGCCTCTGCACTTTCAGAAGCAGCATTATCCGTTATGTCCGTGGTCATGAATTCTGCGCTTCTTCTGTGGCAAGTGCGTTTTCAGCACTATTTGGCTCATGCGTTTCTTCATGCGGGCGTAGCATGATCTGCCCAAACACCTCTTCCTGCCGCAATTCTAGCCTTCCACTTTTTGCCAGTTCCAGCCCTGCAATCAGTGTGCCTGCCACGGCGGCACGCCGTTGGCGCACCGCATCTGCCCCTTCGGCCTGCTCTGGCAGAACATCCGGCAAAAACGCATCTAGGCTACTCCAGCCCGGTGGCGTTTCCCCTAACAAGCGTGTCAGCCTGCTTAAGGCATCTTGCACTGTCCAGAACCGTAACGTGCGTGGCGCATAAATACGCTTACGAGCATTACGCCGCATGGCCGCCATATAGGCCCGCATAAGCTGCGGCATATCTAGCGCCAGACCAGACCGGTCTATTTCCACCAGATCTTCTGCCACGCCACGGGCAAACACGTCCCGCCCCAATCTGGACCTATCATCCAGCCAACGTGCCAGTTCACCCATGCAGGCAAGCTCTATCAGCCGTTCCTGCAAGAGTTCTGCAGCTTCTTCGCCTTCTACGGCAAGTTCATCATCTGGGGGAAGGAGCAGGCGCGACTTAAGCCACGCCAGCCATGCCGCCATAACCAGCCAGTCTGCGGCCAGTTCCAACCGAACCCGACGGGCATTTTCTACAACGGCAAGATATTGTTCTACCAGTTGCAGAATGGAAATACGCGCCAGATCGACCTTTTGCGCTCGTGCCAGATCGAGCAGAAGATCCATAGGACCTTCAAACCCATCCAGACGCAACAGCGGCACACGCGGCACCTGCTCGGCCTGCGCATGAGCAGCCAGCGCGCCAGAAGCCTCTACTGGGCTTGGCGCACCTTCAATATCTGCCTGCGTGTGTCCTGCTTCCATTCTGCCAGACCAGTTGCAGCTTATTGCCGCACAACCATGCATGCCATGCCGCGTTCTCGCACCGCAGAACAGAATTCACGCGCTGTTGCAACGGAAGCAAAGCCTTTTACGCGCAAGCGATAGAACGTGGCATTATTCTGCTCCGTCCGCACAAAGGAAGGCGTGCTATCTCCGAACAAGGTGGGGTAACGAGACTTCAGGCGCGACCACTCCTTACGCGCTTCATCTTCGCTCTGCACCGCAGCCAACTGCACCTGATACTTCCCGCCCTCTACACCACCATGTGGCACAGTGGATGCTTTTGTATCTGCCGGTGCCGCTTTACTTGCCGCAGCAGTATCCTTGGCAGGAACTGGTGTTGCTGGCTTTGGTTTCGGGTTGCTTTCGGCTGACTGTGCAGCCGCAGCGGCGTCCCCTTCCTCTCCGCCAGATGAAGCTTCGGTTTCCTCCTGCGCAGAAGTATTTTGTGCATCTGCCGGAGGTGGTGCGGCGGCGGGTGCTTGTTGGTCTGCTGCCTGCCCTGTGCCTGTTGCTTCAGCGCCAGTTGCCGGAGCAGGTGCCCCCTCCGGTTTACCAGCATCCCCTTCACCCTGCGCACCATATTGGGCTGCCAGAGCTTCTGGGTTAGGTTTTTCCGGGGCAGGAACAGGATGCGCCTTTGCATCACCTTCTTCATCCGGCATAGCAACAGAATCGAGCTGCATTCCACCCGGATCAACCGGCTTTGTACGCATGGAAACCGGTGGCGGACCCATAATGGGAATACCATGCTGATGGTGCCCCACCAGTGCCCAACCACCAATACCTAACACCAGCAAACCGCCCAGACCTGCAGCCCCATAAACCAGACGCCGCGTGCCCGTATCGCTGCTTAAAAAGCGGGTCAGCACGTTTTCTGTGGGGCGGCCACCTACGGCTGCTGGCCGTGTAGGTGCTGGATCTTCGTAATCCATGCTCATGCGCTCACGCGCACGGCTGATCCTGTCATCCGCTGAAAATTTGGGTCGGTCTTCATCACTCATCAGCGCATTTCCTCCACGGGTTCCACACCCATGACTGCAAGACCAGAGCGGATAACCACCGCCGTAGCTGCAACAAGGGCAAGACGCGCACGGGTGGCCTCTACGGCATCAGGCTGAAGGAAGCGCAAAGAGGCATCATCCCGGCCACGATTCCAAAGGGCATGAAAGTCACCCGCCACATCAGCAAGATAGAAGGCCACACGATGAGGTTCCCGCGCAAGCGCTGCGGCTTCCACCATACGCGGCCATTCTGCCAGACGGCGGATAAGCGCCATTTCTGCATCAGATGTCAGAGATTCGAGCGATGCTGAAGCCAGAGCGGCATCATCCGTATCACCATACACAGCAGCTTCGGCTGCGGCCCGCAACACGGAGCGACAGCGAGCATGGGCATACTGCACATAAAACACCGGGTTATCACGCTGCTGCGCGACAACCAGATCAAGATCGAACTCCATCTGAGCATCGCTCTTGCGGGTTAGCATGGTAAAGCGCACCGCATCACGCCCAACTTCATCAATCAGATCACGCAGCGTGACAAACGTGCCAGCACGTTTGGACATTTTAACGGGCTGCCCATCACGCAGAATATGCACAATCTGGCACAGCACTACTTCAAGCGGCACCGTATCGCCCGTAATCGCCTTAACAGCCGCCTTCATGCGTTTGACATAGCCACCGTGATCGGCGCCCCAGACGTCAATCATCATCTGCGCGCCACGGGCTACCTTGTCTGCATGGTAACCAATATCGTTAGCAAAATAGGTATTGGTGCCATCAGACTTGCGCAGCGGGCGATCAACATCATCCCCGAACTGAGTAGAACGGAACAGAAGCTGCTCGCGCTCTTCCCAATCTTCCGGCAGCTTGCCTTTGGGGGGCTCCAGCACGCCTTCATACAACAGTCCCTGCTGTTCCAGCTTGCTGATAGCCGCATCTGTTACGCCACGGCGCAGCACTTCGGCTTCTGATGTAAACACATCATGATGCACGCCAAGGGCTGCCAAATCTTCCTTGATAGCTGCAAGCATATGCGCCACGGCAAAACCACGCACTGTTTCCAGCCACGTGGCTTCTGGCGCTGGCAGAGGTGCCCCATCGGCATCGGTTTCTGTTAGCTTGTTGCCGTATTCCGCAGCCAGTTCCATACCTACGGGAATAAGATATTCCCCCTGATATTGCAGACCACCCGGAGCCAGCGCAGAAAAATCATCCTGCGTCATTTGGGTGCCTAGGGCTTGCAGGTAACGCCAGTAGGCTGCCCATGCCAGCGCCTTTACCTGTGCGCCGGCATCATTAATGTAAAATTCCTTGGTAACGGCAAAGCCTGCCTTGGCCATAAGGTTGGCAAGGGCATCCCCCACCACGGCGCCACGGCAATGCCCAACATGCATTGGCCCAGTTGGGTTGGCGGAAACATATTCCACATTCACCCGTAAGCCCTTGCCTGCCTGAGATGCCCCATAGGCTTCACCTGCATTCAACACTGCGGGCAGAATGCCACGCATAACATCGGGCTTGAGCGTAATGTTTACAAACCCCGGCCCTGCCGCGGCTACTGAGGCAACACCTTCTACCTTTTGCAGGGCGGTTACCAGATCAGCCGCAATATCTGCCGGTTTGCGCCGTGCCACCTTGGCCAGCAGCAGAGCGGCATTGGTTGCCATATCTCCGTGCGAGGGGTCTCGCGTTGGGGTCAGTTCCACGCGGGCCAGCGTTTCTTCCGGCACATTGGGCAGCAGTTCCTGCACAATGGCCAGAACATGTTGACGGTAACGCTGAAACACACAGTCAGACATAAAACACTTAACCCCGTAATAGTAAGAAAGCGCTGGAAGCGCGTTTATCAGCCTGCAACAGACAGGTCAGTCAACCGTCTATGTTCTTCCATGGCGTAGCGATCTGTCATGGAAGCCACATAATCCGCCACCACACGCCGTAACCCTGTGGCATCTTTTCCCTCTGCCTCACGCTGCCATTCAGCCGGCAACAGAGATGGCGACTCCGTAAGCGTATCAAAAAGCTCGGCCGTAACGTGCCGTGCTTTATGCGTCATACGGTTTACACGCCAATGGCGATACAGATGCGCAAACAGAAACTTGCGGATACCTTTATTGGCTTGGGCCATGGGTTCATGAAACGCCACAACCGGACCGGAAGCCGCCCGTATATCTTCCACATGCCGGGGCGCCAGATCCTGCAGACGTTCGCGCGTGCAGATCAGTACATCCGTCACCAACTTATGAATAACGCGGCGCACCATTTCATGCCGGATACGCTGTAAGGTCCGCTTATCCTGAGAAGGCAGATCAGCCGCAGCCTTCCGCACTTCAAACAGTTCTTCCCCTACCACTGGCACATCCACCAGATCATCCAGCGAGAGCAGGCCTGACTTCACACCATCATCCAGATCATGCCCGTGATAGGCAATATCATCTGCCAAGGCTGCCACCTGTGCCTCGGCTGAGGCGTATGTGGAAAGTTCCAGTGGGAACAGCGCGTCCAGTTCCAACAACCGTGCAGATGGACGTTTGACCGGGCCGTTATGCTTGGCCAGCCCTTCCAATGTTTCCCATGTCAGATTCAACCCATCAAACGCCAGATAGCGGCGTTCCTTCAGCATCACCTGACGGAGAGCCTGCGTGTTGTGGTCAAACCCGCCCCATTCCTGCATATGGGCTGCCAGTGCATCTTCCCCCGCATGCCCAAAGGGTGTGTGCCCCAGATCATGCGCCAGAGCGACGGCTTCTGTCAGATCTTCATCCAGCTTTAGAAACCGGGCCATGGAACGGGCCACCTGAGCCACTTCCAAGGAATGTGTCAGGCGTGTGCGAAAGAAATCTCCCTCATGGTTCACAAACACCTGCGTTTTATATTGCAGGCGACGAAAGCCTGAAGAATGGATGACTCTATCCCGATCACGCTGCCATGGTGAACGTGTCAGAGATTCCGGCTCATCATAAAGGCGGCGCGCCCGGCCTTCTCCCGGTTGAACGGCATAGGGCATCAGATCCCTGCATTCTGTCGTGTCTGGCACTCCTGCGGTTTCCTTTGCAGCACGGTCCACCAGCGCGTTGCCGGTATCTAATCCGAGTGAAACTTATAGGAGTTTAGAATATTCCGCCAAAGTTGACTATTCTTGCTATCTTGCCCCTTCAAACCAGAAGGCACGCAAGCTATTTAAGAGAGTATGACACAGCCAACACCCTTTTCCGTTTCGGAATCTGCAGCAAACCGCATTGCCAGCGTGATTGACAAAAAGCAGGCAACTGCCACCCCAGAAAACCCTGCACCGGTTGCCATGCGGGTATCTGTAGAAGCCGGGGGATGTAACGGCTTTCAGTATCTCTTCACGCTTATTCCTGCGGCTGATATTGCTGCCGATGATACGCGCATAGAAAGAAACGGTGCGCTGGTGGTAGTAGACCCAGCCAGCATGGATTTACTGGCCGGTGCAGAGCTTGATTTTGCAGACAAGCTGATGGGCGCACATTTTGCGGTAAACAACCCCAATGCAGCGTCTTCCTGCGGCTGTGGCACAAGCTTTTCTGTGGCATGAAACTCGCAACCTGGAATGTAAACTCCGTCCGGCAACGTCTGGATCTGGTTCTGGATTGGCTGAAGCGCGAACAGCCAGACGTGCTGATGATGCAGGAAATAAAGTGCGAGACGGATCAGTTCCCCAAAGCTGCGTTTGAGGATGCTGGTTATGGTTGCGCCGTAGTGGGGCAGAAATCCTACAATGGCGTTGCCACCCTTGTGCGCGGAGATTTTAGCGTCACAACAGACCACCTTCCCGGTTTTTCAGACCCGGCTGCACGGTATGTAGAAGTGCGCACCCAAGGCATGGTGCTAGGCAATCTCTATCTGCCCAACGGCAATTCGGGCGGAGAACAGGGCTATGCCACCAAGCTTGAGTTCCTAAACGCTCTCACAGCACGCGCACGCCTTTTGCTGGCGGAAGAAACAGATTTTGCTTTGGCGGGTGACTACAATATCTGCCCTGCCCCCATAGATTGCGCCCCCGGAGCCCTTGGCCCAGAAGATGCGCTCGTACGCCCACAAAGCCGGGCTGCGTATCGTCGCCTGCTATGGTTGGGGCTAACAGATGCTTTACGGGCATTACACCCCACAGGCGCAGCTTATACATTCTGGGATTATCAGGCCCGCGCGTGGGAACGCGATTGCGGGCTGAGGATTGACCATATGCTGCTTTCCCCCCGCCTTGCTGAACGTCTGCAAAGCGCTGAGCCAGACAGAAATGAACGCGCAATGCCGCGCCCATCTGACCATGTGCCATTTATTGTAACGTTAAAAGATCCAGCAAAAACAAAGGTTTAAGAATACAAAAACCCCGGCGCAATTCTTCATTGCGCCGGGATTGCAATATGCGACTAAAAAGATCTTGGTTCTGTTCTGTTTTATTGTACAGAGAGGAAGTCCTTTAAAGCCGCATTAAACAATTCTGGTGCCTGCAAAAAGGCAAAATGGCTTGTATCTGGCAGCAGCATCAAAGAAGCATCGGGAATATGTGCGGCAAGATAATTCAGGTGTGAGCGGTTAATCATCTCGTCCCTGTCTCCATCCACAATCCATGCTGGGCAACGGATGGCAGCCATCTGATCTTCCGTAAACAGTGCATCACGCTGCCACTGCCAAAGGTTCCAAACGTCCTTATAAAAAGTTCCGAACTGGTCAGGCGTTGGGGAAAGACGTTTGTAATCCTGCTCTGCCCGCTTCATGAATGCATCTACCACCGGGTTATCACCACATTGCGTGTTCAAACCGGCCAAGGACATATGCGGGCCATATGCAAAAATACGTGCAATTTTATCTGGGTAAGTTGCTGCCAGAATAATGCTTTGCACGCCACCATCGCTCCAGCCAACAATGCTGGCTTTGGAAATTTCCAGATGCTCCATTAACCGTGCAACATCATGCGCCATCTGGTGGTAACCAAGAGGTTTATCACCAAGCGTGCTACGCCCATGCCCCCTGCTATCAACAAGAATGACACGATGCGTTTGGGCCAGAAATGCCGCCTGCAAACCCCAATAATCTGAATTTGCCATACCACCATGCAGCATGATGACAGTATTTTCCCCCACGCCACCTACTGCATAATATAATGAACACCCATTGATCTGAGCATGCTGCCCCTTGAAATTAGCCAAGGGAGCTGGCGTTGCTGGCAAAGTTTGCCAACGCAGATGCTTACGATCAGACACGCATCTTCTCCTTAAATCACAATGTAACGGGACACATTTTCTGCCCGTTTCACTTTAGTAATTTAGGTTCTATTTTTGTTATAACAACCCATCCAGTGTGGATCATGCCAGATATACAAAACTTTTTTCAAACCTTCGGAGGGGGTGTTTGAAAATCTGCAGCTTTGCCTGCTTTTATGGCCTGTAGAATCAATTTCCACCTTTTGTATACCAAACGTGGATGCTGTAAATGATAGTAAACGCTCTGCCTATTTTTAAAAATAATCTTTGATAAAAAATATAAAATGATATTCGCATCATAAATATATTTATTTTTTACAAAACCTCTCTCAATATAAACACGATTGCGGATAGAAAAATAAGTACGAGAGAAGTTTTCTTCTTCACGCAGCCAATGCTGTAATGCAGAATCATGAACCTGCCATGATAGTTCCAGATCTTTCAGCACACTGTTCTGGCACGCCCAAATTTGCCCGCCATTTGCAGTAATTCGTAATGTAAAATCATAATCATCAAAATAAAGGAAAAGCCGTGTATCCGGCAGTCCTACTTTTTGAATCCAACTTTTATGAAACCAGAACCCACCATAAGCCGACATCTGCATTTGCAAACATTTCAGCCCGTCTTTCTGCCAAATCTTTGCTTTCTGTTTCCGCAGCAAAGTCTGCATGGAAAAACCAAAAAATGAGTTTTTTGTAATGCCGTGAAACTTACAGGTTTTGAAAAGTTTTTTATATGTTGTTTTATCTTCCCTAAAGCTGCTGAGGCATATTTGTGTATCTGCCCCCATGCCGTTCCATGCTTTGGCAAGCGCAGTAAGAGAAGCAGGCTCAGGCCTGTTATCATCATCCAACACCCAGACATGCTGCGTATTTTCACGCGCTGCAGCAGCTTGAATAGCCGCATGAAAACCACCCGCAGACCCTGTGTTGGTTGGTAAGCGTACAATGGTAAGCTGACTGGCTCCGAATATTTCTGGCAAGCTGGCAATTTCTGCCGCCACACTTTTTTCTGTGCCATTATCTACAACAATGGCATGCCCAACTCCTGCGCCAAAAACACCTTCTAAAACCTGTTTTAGAAAATGGACGCGGTTACCATACGTAACAATGGCTGCGCATGTTCCTTGCAGAACTGTCTGCTCATTCCATTCAAGATTATCGTGCATGCACATGTCTGCCCGTTGTGAAATGCCGTTATAAGTCGTTAGCCGAAACAAACTTCCCAATGGCAGAAACCATAAACGTGGCAAACACTGCCACGCCCCCAGCATATCTAATGCTGCTGCTTATCTGGCAATAAACAAAGGCAGTTTCATGATACTTGCATAACATTTTTGCATATCATCATCCCGCCGCAATGCATTGGGCTGCCACTTCAACATCTGGGGGGAAAGCTCTGGCGTTACCAAACGGATATAATTCTGCTTGGCCAAAGCGGCGTGCCACTTACCAAAACATGTTCCGCTCCCCAGCCAACCACGCCGCACGAGCCCGTTGCGGATATTTTGCAGCCCCAGCCAATCTGCGCTGGCTTGCAAACGTGTCATGAAGCTGTGTTTGGGCCGTAATGGAAACAGCCATACAGGCACACCTGTGCGGCACGTATCTGCCAACATGGATGCACTGTCTCCGGTTACCACAAACCTGTTGGCTTCGTGCAAAAACTTCTGGAACGGGTTAACGCCTTTGCGGAATATATACATCTGCATTGGAATAGTTTTGCTAATATCTTCCAGCCATCCTTCAGCCTCAACTGGCGTTCTTGGGCTGGTCAGCACATGCAAAGGTTCCTGATTCACCCGTGCAAGTTCATGGCTGAAGCGTAGCAGTTTATACGTATCCTGCTTATCCAGAAAAAACTGCCGTGATGGTGCCCCGTATAAAACAACAGTGCCACCATGCCGCATATTGGGGTCTATTTGCGGGATGAATGTCTGGCTTTTATGCGCACCGTTTAAGGGAAACCTTAAGTGTAATACGTTGGGTGCTACCGGATAATCATCCTGCGGCAGAATGATTATCAGATCCAACTCGGCTGCAGGCACGTGGCTGGGACGCCCCAACTGCACAATGGCGGGCGTGTTTTTACAACGCCCACGCAATGCCAATGCGGCTTGCACTGCGTTACCAAAAGACAGAATCAACCGAAGGTTTTGGGTGTTAGGAATCTGCTCAGGCAGGCTGAAATCTGACTGAAGCGAAATAATCCGGCACGGTAACCCAAGCATATCTGCCAAGGCCTTGCACTGCGCCATTTCCCCAACGCGGTGGGTATCCAGTATCCATACCTCAGATGTATCAGAAACTGGAGTTGCCTTAGCCATTACCTCTTCCAAAATCCTGCTTTCGGCTCATCAACATGTACGGCACCAAACGGGTCAGGAAGATCACCAACTCACCTATCAGCGTTGCCAGCCCAGCCCCGGTCATCCCCAATCCTGAAGTTAGGAAATACAGCAAGGGCAGTGTCACACACATTGTAAACAACCGGCCCAGCAAAATCTGATGGGCGCGGTTGAGAGAAACCAGCAAGGGCTCCAGCGGCACATCCCACAAATCCAGAATGGCAGTTAATGTCATCAACAGCAAAAGTGTGCGGGTGCCAGACCACGGTACAGTCAGCAGCACATGCAACAACCAAGGCCCCAGCACAAACACAATAGCCAGCACCGCCGCCGAGAACACGCCGAGCACTTGCAGAATACGGTGCGTGACCTGCCGAATGGAGGTCCAGTCTCGCTTATCTTTCAGAGCCACCAGTTCTGGATACAAGGCAGGTGTCATCATCTGGGCCGGGCGGGCCAGACCATCAGAAATCTGCCATGTCACGTTGTAAATGGCAGCACTTTGCGGCCCAAGAACAGCACCTACAATCATAACCGTTAAGCGTGAAGAAAGCCGCGCAAGCGCCTGATTGATGCTGACAGAAAAAATAAAGCGCCAGATACCCTTGATAGGGCTTACCCAAGGCACACCGAATATACGGAAGTTTTGCAAACTATCAGAGCGCAAAAGCAGATACGCGCCCATTCCGTAATTGATAAAGAATGATGCTGCTGTTGAAAGATACCAGATCACCAAAAAGCTGGTAAAAGACCAATGCCAGAACAGCCCGGCAAGGCTGCCAACCAAACGGATCAGTCCGCTTCCACTATCTGCCAGCACAGAAAGTTCGTACCGGTCCAAAAGCCGCATCACGCCCATGGCGCCGCCTGTGTTCATGAACAAAATAACAGTCATGTACCAAAACGGCGTGGCAGAAGAGGCATCTCCCCAACCCAAAAGATTTCCGAACCATTCACACAGCAACAGGGCAAGCCCCATACCGGCCACGGCCCCTATGCCATCCAGCAACATGCAATGGCGTAAGAGCATCTGGAACGGATGCCTATCTCCATTACGGTACAAACTGCTGCCGTATTGCAGCAAAGGTTGCCAGGACTGAAACCGCAACCCAGCCGAACAGGAGAGAACAAAGGAATTGATAAGCAGCAGAACACCGTAATCCTGCAAACCCAACGCACGTGCAGAAACAGCTGTGGTTATAAGGGACAGAACGGCGCAAAACCCGCGCCCCCCCAGAATATACCCGGTATTGCGAAAGACACGGACAAACAGCGCCTTAACCTGACTACTCATCATGCGTGTGTCTTACCCCAACCGCGTATCTGGTCACTCATCTGTTTCCTCCCCGGCATAGTTCCCCGCTGGGCTGGGGCCCTGCCTGTGTGGGCTGCTTTAGAAGACTCCGCCCGCCAAGACAAATCTTGCACAGATTTTGTGCGGTTGCGGTGTACAGCCCCTCTTTTATTCACAGTTGCGTGAAAATAGGCCCTCTACCCGCCTGTTTGGAGGGTAAAACACTTGCGTGATAGCTATTTTTCCTCACACTGCAAGGCGCAAAAGCGGCTTTTTCCTGCGGATCTTTATCTCAAGACCCTGTAGGAAACGGCCCTGTTTCAACTCAATCAAGGAGACAGGCTCATGGCTTGGACCGCACCAAAAGTAACCGAAATTCCGTTGGGCGCCGAAATCAACAGCTACGTTTGCGGCCAGAAGAAATAAGTCAGGGTTATACCCAAGCTTAGCCGCCAGCCATTACCGGTGTGAACGCCGGTTTTGCACTGGCGGCTTTTTTATTTAGATGTGTTGTTATGCTTGAGATTGTTGTTCTTGGTGCAGGTGCAGGTGGCGGTTTTCCGCAATGGAATTCTAACGCTCCTGCTTGCCGCCGCGCCCGTGCGGGAGACCCCGCAGCCCCTTCCCGCACTCAAGCCTCCATTGCTGTAAGCGGAGATGGCCAGCACTGGTATGTGCTCAATGCCTCGCCCGATCTGCGTACCCAGATCAATCAGACACCGGATATGTTCCCGCATGAGGGGCTACGCTCCACCCCCATTTCTGGCGTTGTGCTCACAAGTGGGGAAATTGATGCCATTACGGGCCTGCTAACCCTGCGGGAACGGCAGCAATTTGATCTGTATGCCACACAACCAGTACTCGACCAGCTCAACGCAAACCCTATTTTTAATGCGTTGGACCGCACACTTGTGCCGCGCCATGCCATGCAGCCAGAACACCCTATTCCTTTAGCGCCTGCCGGGTTTAGCATCACGCCTTTTATTGTGCCGGGCAAAGTGCCCCTTTACGCAGAAAAGGCCGAGAACCCCGCTGAAATCATGAGCAATGGGGAAAATATCGGGCTGGAAATAACGGATGGCCACGCCCGCGCCCTGTTTATCCCCGGATGCGCGATGATGACGGATACCCTACGCAACCACATAAACGGCGCAGATGTTGTGTTCTTTGACGGCACGTTGTGGACGGATGATGAAATGATCCGTGCCGGACTGGGCAGCAAAACCGGCCACCGCATGGGCCACATGTCCATTGCGGATGAACCTGATGGCACCATTGCTGCCTTCCGCCCCTTGCATGTGAAACGTAAAATTCTCATCCACATCAACAATTCCAACCCTATTCTGCTGGCCGATTCACCAGAACGCCGTGCCGTAGAGCAAGCCGGATGGGATGTTGCATTTGATGGAATGAAAGTCTCGCTATGACCAACCAACAGCTCACCCCTGATGAACTGGAAAAAGCTCTGCGTGCCATAGGCGCAGAACGCTACCATAACCTGCACCCTTTCCATCGTGCGCTGCATGACGGCAAACTGAATAAAGGGCAGGTTCAGGCATGGGCGCTGAACAGATATTACTATCAGGCCAGCATTCCCGCTAAAGATGCCTCTCTTCTTGCGCGCCTTCCCACCGCTGAACTGCGGCGTGAATGGCGGCGACGGCTGGAAGACCATGATGGCACAGAACCTGGTTCTGGTGGTGTAGCCCGCTGGCTGAAACTAACAGATGGGCTTGGGCTGGACCGTGCCTATGTAGAGTCACTCGAAGGATTGCTGCCCGGCACGCGCTTTGCTGTAGAAGCCTATGTGCATTTTGTGCGTGAACGGTCTGTGCTGGAAGCCATTGCCTCTTCCCTGACAGAACTGTTTTCCCCCACCATTATCAGCGAACGTGTTTCGGGCATGTTGCAGAACTATGCCTTCATTACCGAAGAAACACTGGCTTACTTTAAGCCACGCCTCACACAGGCCCCGCAGGATTCCGCTTTTGCGCTTGCTTATGTGAAGGAGCATGCCCGCACGGTTGAGCAACAGCAAAGCGTGCTCAATGCGCTGAAGTTTAAATGTGGGGTGTTGTGGTCCATGCTGGATGCGTTGGATTACGCTTATGTCACACCCGCCCGCATTCCACCGGGTGCTTTCCGCCCAGAAGCTGCGGTATGAACCAAGTAGCTGATGCTTCCAATGATTTCTGAAAACAGTATCCTCCGCTTTGCGCGGGGCACACGCTTACAACATGACCGCGTGCGGGATGTATGGTTCATTCAAGCGCCTGAACGCGCCTTTCATGCAGACCCTATCGCAGTTGCAGTGCTGCAACTTATAGATGGCACCCGCAATGTGGGGGATATACTAGATCTGCTTTGCCAGAAATTTTCAGCCCCACGGGAGATTATTGCTCGGGATGTGCTGACCCTTCTACAGGATCTGGCTACCAAACAGGTTTTGCAAGTCATATGAGTGCGCCGCCGCCTCCCATGAGCTTGCTTGCAGAGCTCACGCACCGCTGCCCTCTGCAATGTCCGTACTGCTCCAACCCCTTGCAACTGGAACCACGCACACAGGAACTTGGCACTCAGGACTGGAAACGTGTGCTGGATGAAGCTGCTGCAATGGGCGTATTGCAGGTTCACTTTTCTGGAGGCGAGCCTATGGCGCGGCCAGATCTGCCCGAACTTGTAGCTTACGCAGCTAAAGCAGGATTATACAGCAATCTGATCACCTCCGGTGTGCTGCTCAACGCCCAAAACCTGCAAGAACTGGCTGATGCCGGGTTAGACCATATCCAGCTTTCCTTTCAGGACGCCGAAGCTGAAAGCGCAGACCGTATTGCCCATATGAAAGGGGCTCACGCCAAAAAGCTTGAAGCCGCACAGCTTATTAAAGCCGAAGGCCTACCACTTACCCTTAACTTTGTAATCCATCGGCAAAACTGCGAACGTGTGCCTGCCATGCTGGCCTTGGCGGAACAACTTGGGGCCAGACGCGTAGAAATTGCGCATACGCAGTATTACGGCTGGGGGCTGCTCAACCGTAATGCGTTATTACCCAGCCACGCTCAGGTAGAAGAAACAGAAAAGGTAGTTGCAGAAGCACGCACCCGCCTTGCGGGCCGCATGAGCATAGATTTTGTAACACCAGATTATTATGCAGACAGGCCCAAACCCTGCATGGGCGGGTGGGGCCAGCGCTTTCTAAACGTTTCCCCCGCAGGCAAAGTGCTGCCATGCCATGCGGCAGAAAGTATTCCGGGCGTTCAGATACCTTCTGTTACAGAAGAATCTCTCGCTCATATTTGGGAAAATGCGCCCCTGTTCCGCTTATTCCGTGGCACAGATTGGATGCCCGAACCATGCCAGTCCTGTGCATTCAAGGAAGACGATTGGGGCGGATGCCGTTGCCAAGCCTTGGCACTAGCTGGAGATGCTACGGCAACTGACCCAGTATGCCACCGTGCCCCGGATCATGACCTTATTACCCAAGCCATAACTGAGCGGCCAGAAGCCCCACCGGCTTTCCATTACAGGCGCTATGGCAACGCCAAAGTGTAAGGCGGGTAAAAAAAATCACCCAACCAGCCCAGATAAAATAATCTCGCTGGTTGGGATAACTTCAAAGCAGATTACGCTGCTGTTTTACGATTTGCCTTGAAAACACCACTTGCAAATTCCCAGCACCGCCCAACGTCACGAATAACTCGTGCAATGGCTGGCGTGGTTGTGGGGCGTAGTAAACGGGGATCATAGCCAGAGAACCGACGATCATCCTCATCCAGACAAAGCTGCATGAAATCAGGCAGATTGATCTGAATGTTAGTTACTTCCTTGGTGCCAGTTACCGTAAAGTTGTTATCCTGCGTATGCACATGGCCTTCATCATCCACCGTGCGCACCAAAGACAAGCGCTCGTAACCGAGGAAAGCCCAAACAGCCAGAACCTTCAGCTCAAAGTAAGGCCGCCGCCACCACGGCATAACAGCCCGGTTCCATGCCAACCAGTTGGCAAACAGCAGGATATGGCGGCATTCCTCCTGCATAATGGGCTCAAATGTATCTGTTAGTTCAGGTGGGAAATAGCCAGAACGCTTGGCCAGTTCAAACATGCCAAAAGCAAAAAAGCTGTCCGCACATTCGGAAAAACCCGTCACCAGATACGCCCATTCAACATCCTTGGGCTCAATGTAGGGCGGTTCCGGTGCCATAGGGATGTCATAGGCTGCCACCATTTTGGACAGCACTTCCTTATGCCGGTTTTCCTCCCACGCATTGCGGGAGATGGCATCCTTCATATCCGGGTCTGTCACCAGATTGGCATAAGCTGCCATGCGCAGGCGGGCCTTGCCCTCTGTCTGCACAGCGATATCCCAGATAGGCAAGGAAGTTACGCGCTTGAGCGTTTCTGGATCCAGCTTAGGCCAGTTGATGACAGATGGCCTGTAAGGATTAAACGTTTCACGGAACATTTGCGCCAAGGCGTGTTTATGCGCCTCAGACCCCGGCTTAAGCGGCCCCTTTAGAGGGCTTACCCAATGGCGGGCACGATAATCAGCTTCTTCCACAGCTGCCTCATTGGGCGGCGGGGGCAGATCATCCATGCTTTCAGGCAGATGAGAATAGATATCGCTCAGAGAACCCATGTGAGGAACCTGTTTTCTAGGGATCTCGCCTGATACGACACCCAACCGTTTGGGCAGACATTCTGGCAGATCCAGTAACGCAAACGCGCCTGCCTCGCACAGCCCAAAGATAGGAATGCGAAGCAGGCGCGATGTGTATTAGTGCAGATCAGACAGCTTTGAAATGATCTTGGTCACTAAGCCGTAATCAATCGCTTCCTTGGCGGACATCCAGTAATTGCGGTCCGTATCTTTTGCGACTTTTTCATAGCTATGGCCGGTTTCCTTGGCGAAAATCCGGTTCAGCCGTTCACGCATCTTGATAATTTCACGCGCTTCAATGTCGATATCCGTTGCAGGGCCACGTACGCCACCCATCGGCTGATGCAGCAAAAAGCGCGTATTCGGCAGACAGAATCGGCGATCTTTGTGCCCGGCGGCAAAAATCAGCGCACCCGCAGATGCCACCCAGCCTGTTCCGATCATGTTGATTGGCGCAATCGAATCGACAAAGCGGATCATGTCATGGATTGTGTCACCACTTTCCACATGCCCACCGGGAGAGTTAACGTAAACATCAATCGGCTGATCAGATTCACCAGCCAGCGCCAAAAGGCGGCCCGTTACATCACGGGCGATTTTGTCATCAATCCCGCCAAAAATCAGCACTTTCCGCTGCTTGAACAACTTGTGTTCCAGTTCGCCATGCGGGGCGCCGGCTGTTTTTTCTTCTGCCTTCTCCGGGGTTGCCGGAGTTTCCGGTTCGTCATCCATCTTGATGGCGTTACGGGGGAAAATGCCCGTCATTGCTTTCTCCGCATGTTCTGTATCTGTGTACATTCCCTTATCCTGCGCTGCCTAAGCCTGCCTGCCAAGGGGCAATCATGTGCTGTCTCGCCAGCCGGGGCGGAAAAGGGTAAGGTGCGCTCCGTCTTACTGTCTGGTTTCCATTAGTCGGAGTATCCGCGCTGCCATGCCGCAACCCTGCTTAGAACACAAGCGGACACTCCGCAGCGCCATAGGTTTAAAACCTGCTGTACGGCTTGGAATGCTCATGGCCTCTGGAGCGCTGCTGCTTGGCGGCTGCAGCCCCCATAAAGATGCAATTGATGGAACGCTATCATGGATGCAGCATATGCGCGGTGGGGTTATTGCCTCCCAACGCCCACCGCCGCCAGGTATTTATGATCCCTACCCGCATGTTGGCCTTACGCCTACACAAGCGCCAGAAATGCCCTCGCCCCAAGACCGTGCGCTTGTAACCCAGGAACTTATTCGTGAGCGCAATCTGGCGTATCGGACAGTGGCCGCCAATGGCAGCCTTATTCCCGATATTCCGCCCCCACCTTCTGCCGCGGCGCAGCCTCCTGCAAAAAGTGCTACACCCGCAGCTGGCTCATCCACTCAGCCAAATGGCACTGCACAGGATGCTGCTCAACAAGCCAGCCTGCCAGAAGGTGTAAGTGGCGCCATTATGGATGCTGCAGATTCCTCGCCAGACCAAAGCTCACAAAGCTCCGCCTCCCAAACCGGCAAAGCGTCTTCCAAAGATAGCCATACCAGTAAGAAGCAAGACGAAACCGCAGAAACCGAGCCTGAAGTTGGTATGCCAGAAGTGCGCCCAAAAGCCGCACAAACAGAAATACCAGCTTCTGACATCCCGCAGATTCCCGATGCGCCCCCCACAGCACCATCATTCCCGGGTTTTGATGTACCCTCTGATGCGCACGTGCCGGATACCATCAAACCAAACTATGATCTGGTTGATGTAAAAGGCACTTCGTTCCATTTTGTGCCGCAGTCCGATGTGCTTTCCAGTGGGCAGGAAAATATTCTCAGCAAGCTCAAAGCTGATCACCCCAATGGGCCATTCTTTATTCGTGGGTTTGGCAATGCCTTATCCCTTAGCGCGCAGGATCAATCTGATGCCGTAAAACTGGGGCTTTTGCGGGCGCAACGTCTGGCAACGGAACTGGCAAAGCTTGGTGTGCCTTCCGCCAGCATTCATGTGCGCGGTGATGCCTTTGGCACAGGTGCCAAAGTGGCTACCAGCCCCTAAAACCTACCGAAAAAACGCCATTCCCACATTTTAGGCAGAGTGAGGAGTTGCCTGTTCTGTTCTGACGATTACTATGCTTCTTCCCACAAACCTGCGGGGGTTCCTTACCCCCGGTTCTTTAGAGCATCAAAAGCCCATGACCGAAGAGTTCCATCGTATCCGCCGCCTGCCGCCTTATGTATTTGCCTCGGTAAACCAGGCCAAGGCAGCAGCCCGCGCGCGGGGCGAGGATATTATTGACCTCGGCATGGGCAACCCGGACACTCCCACCCCGCAGCATATTGTCAACAAACTGCTGGAAACGGTGCAGGACCCACGCACCCACCGTTATTCCGTCAGCCGCGGCATTCCGGGGCTGCGCAAGGCTGTTGCCGGGTATTATGAACGCCGCTTCCATGTGGGGTTAGACCCGGACAAGGAAGTGATTGTCACACTGGGTTCCAAGGAAGGGCTGGCCAATCTGGCCTCTGCCATCACCAGCCCGGGGGACACCATTCTGGTGCCCAATCCTTCCTACCCCATTCACCAGTTTGGCTTTATTATCGCCGGAGCTTCCATCCGCTCCATTCCGGCCACGCCTGATGAGAACATGCTGCGTGCGTTGGAACGGGCTGTGCGCCATTCTGTGCCCAAACCCACGGCATTGATTGTAAACTTCCCATCCAATCCAACTGCATATCTGGCTGATCTGGATTTTTATAAAGAACTGGTTGCCTTCTGCCGGAAGGAAGAAATCTGGATTCTATCTGATCTGGCATATGCTGAAATCTACTTTGGCGATCTTGTGCCACCTTCCATTCTGGCTGTGCCGGGTGCGAAAGATATCGCTGTAGAATTCACATCTCTTTCCAAAACCTATTCCATGGCAGGGTGGCGCGTTGGCTTTGCCGCAGGCAATGAACGCCTGATTGCCGCCCTTACCCGCATTAAATCTTATCTGGACTACGGCGCCTTCACGCCTATTCAGGTGGCTGCTGTAACGGCCCTTAATGGCCCGCAGGATTGTGTGGCTGATTTGCGCGCTCTTTATAAAGATCGGCGCGATGTGCTGATCCGCGGCCTGCATGCGGCAGGGTGGGATGTTCCTTCCCCAGAAGGTTCCATGTTTGCTTGGGCACCTATTCCTGAACCATTCCGTGAAATGGGCAGTGTTGCCTTTTCCAAACTTCTTCTTGAAGAAGCTGGCGTGGCTGTAGCCCCCGGCCTTGGCTTTGGCGAATATGGTGATGACCATGTTCGCATCGGGCTGGTTGAAAATACCCAGCGCCTGCGTCAGGCCCTGCGTTCCATTCGTGGGTTTCTATCTGCGCATGGTATCTCGCCGTCTTCCTCTTCCTCTCCTAAAAAGCCGGAGCCTGTTGCACCGTGACATCCTGTTCCAATTCCTCTCCTCTTCGTCTTGGTATTGCCGGTCTGGGCACGGTTGGTGCTGGCGTTATTCGCCTGCTGCGTATGAATGCAGATCTGCTAAGTGCACGCGCAGGCCGCAAACTGGAAGTGGTAGCCGTAAGCGCCCGAGACCGCACGCGCGACCGCGGTATAGATGTTTCCACTCTGCGTTGGCATGAAAACCCGCTGGATCTGGTTTCTGACCCCGATGTGGATGTTGTTGTAGAATTGATTGGCGGAAGCGAAGGTCCGGCCCGTGCGCTGGTAGAAAAAGCGCTATCTGCAGGCAAACCCGTTGTAACCGCCAACAAAGCGCTTCTTGCTGTGCATGGCTCCGCCCTTGCCCAGCTTAGTGCAGACAACAACGCACCTCTGCTGTTTGAAGCAGCCGTAGCTGGTGGCATTCCTGCCATTAAAACAGTGCGGGAAGGTCTGGCTGCAGACAAACTGCTGCATGTTGGCGGCATTCTGAACGGCACATGCAACTATATCCTTACGGTAATGCGTGAAACGGGTAAGGATTTCGATCTGGTGCTGAAAGATGCGCAGGATCTCGGATATGCAGAAGCTGATCCTTCCACCGATATTGATGGCATTGATGCCGCACATAAGCTGACAATTCTGGCTGGCTTGGCTTTTGGCCGCCCTGTAGCCTTTGATTCCGTGCAGGTAGAAGGCATCCGCCAGATTGGCGCCATTGACTTCGCTTTTGCGCGCACCCTTGGCTATCGCATCAAACTTCTGGGCCTTGCCCGCCTGACAGATGCCGGACTTCAAGCACGTGTTGCCCCTTGCCTGCTACCCCACAACGCACCTATTGCGCAGGTGGATGGTGTGTTTAACGCCGTTGTGGCTGAAGGCGAATTTGTGGGCCGTATCATGCTGGAAGGCCGCGGTGCCGGTGCTGGCCCAACGGCCTGTGCTGTAACAGCGGATCTGGTTGATATTGCTCGTGGCCACACCATTCCGGTCTGGGGTGTGCAAGCCAGTTCAGAACCGGCGTTGCGCGCTTGCCCGGCTGGCACTGGCGCCGGTGCTTTCTATCTGCGCTTGATGGTAGAAGACCGCCCCGGCGTTATTGCAGATATTACAGCAGTCTTGCGCGATTGCGGTGTTTCCTTGCGCAGCATGCTCCAGCATCCTGCGGAAAATGAAACAACTCCGTACGTTCCGCTTGTTCTGGTTACGCATCAGACATCAGAATCCGCCATGCAGGAAGCTATCACCAAAATAGATGCCTTGAGCGTGGTGACGGACAGCCCTGTGATGATTCGGATCGAAACAGCCTGATTCTAGCCACCTTTTCCGGTATCATAGACTTTTAAGCAAGGATCCTGTTTCTGATGTCTGATTCCATAGGCCCCTCTCCTTTTGTTGTTTCTGACCGCAATCTCGCGCTTGAACTGGTGCGTGTAACGGAAGCCGCTGCTCTGGCTTCTGCCCGATGGACGGGCCGCGGACGCAAGAACGATGCTGATGGCGCAGCTGTAGAAGCTATGCGCACGGCATTTGATACCGTCGCCATTGATGGCATGGTGGTAATTGGTGAGGGGGAAATGGATGAAGCCCCCATGCTTTATATTGGTGAGAAAGTTGGCTCTGGCGGCCCCGGCATGGATATTGCCGTGGACCCGCTGGAAGGCACTAACCTTTGCGCCAAAGATATGCCAAACGCCATTACCGTGGTGGCTTTGGCTGAGCGTGGCAACTTCCTGCATGCGCCAGACATTTATATGGACAAGATTGTGGTCGGCCCCAATCTGCCCGATGGTGTTGTTGATCTGGATAACTCCATTGAAACCAACCTGAAAAATCTGGCTAAAGCCAAAGGCAAGAGCGTTCAGGATCTTCTGCTCTGCACGCTAGACCGTGAACGGCATGAAGAAATGATCACCCGCGCCCGCGCTGCGGGTGCGCGGGTGCGCCTGCTGACAGATGGCGATGTGGCTGGCGGCATTGCTGCCTGTCTTGATACCAGCCAGGTTGATATCTACGTAGGTTCTGGTGGTGCACCTGAAGGTGTGCTGACTGCTGCTGCCATCCGCTGCGTAGAAGGGCAGATGCAGGGTCGCCTGCTGTTTGAAGATGATGGGCAGCGCGAACGTGCCCGCAAAATGAACCCCGGAAAAGACCCAGACCGTAAACTGGGGCTGCATGATCTGGCTGCTGGATCTGTGCTGTTTTCTGCCACCGGTGTTACCACTGGCACACTGCTGCGTGGCGTTCGGCAGCTACCGCATCAGGCTATTACGCATTCTCTGGTCATGCGTTCCAAATCTGGCACGGTGCGCTTTATTGAAGGCCACCATAACTTCAAAACCAAAACATGGGCTCCGCAATAAGCAGCTCTGAATTTTGATGCAAAGCAGCACCTTGCAACTTTCTGAACCCACTGAAGAAACTTCCACTCCTGCTGTATTGGGGGTGGAAGCCAGCTTTATTGGGCGGCGTTGGGTTTGGCGTGCCGGAGCGGAAGACCCTGCTCTGATGCGTCTGGGTGCTGCTTTGGCACAACAACTGGGCATTCCAGAAATTGTTGGCCGTCTGTTGGCCATGCGTCAGATCACACCAGATCAGGCCCCTCATTTTCTGGAGCCTAAGTTACGGGCACTTATGCCTGATCCTTCCAGTCTCACGGATATGGATAAAGCTGCCAACCGCATGGCAAAAGCTGTCCAGAACCGTGAAGTAATTGGTATTTTTGGTGATTATGACGTGGATGGTGCCTGCGCTTCCGCCATTCTCGCCTCATTTTTTGAAGAACTCGGCTGCACTGTCCATACCCATATCCCGGATAGAATGACCGAAGGATATGGTCCTAACGTAGCCGCGCTGGATAACTTAGTGGCGCAAGGCGCTTCCATACTGATTTGCGTGGATTGCGGCACCGCTTCTGCTGATATTCTGTCTCAAGTGACAGACAAAGCTGATGTGATTGTGCTGGACCACCACAAATCGGAAGATGCCCTTCCCCCAATTCTGGCAACAGTTAACCCTAATCGGCCTGACTGTTCTTCTGGCTTGCATCATATTTGCGCGGCAGCCCTCGCCTTTCTTGCCGCGGTTGCAACCACGCGAGACCTAAGGCGTGCAGAGTGGTTTACAGCAGACCAACCCCCACCCGATCTGATGCGTCAGCTTGATCTGGTTGCCTTGGCAACGGTTTGTGATGTTATGCCCCTGCATGGGCTTAACCGCGCCTTTGTAACGCAAGGGCTAAAAATTATGGCCCGCCGCCAACGTACTGGCCTGAATGCCCTTATGGAAATTGCTGGCGTTACCAAAGCCCCGGATGCTTTTTCCTGCGGCTTTGCATTGGGCCCGCGCATCAATGCCGGTGGCCGTATTGCAGAAGCAGCTTTAGGCCTGCGCCTGCTCCGTTGCCCGGATAGTTTTGAAGCACGCCAGATGGCCGAACGTCTGGATGCCGTAAACCGCCGCAGACAAGGTGTTGAGGCCGATATTCTGGACCGCGCCATGCAACAGGCAGAAGCCCAGAAAGAAGCGGGACATGCTGTTATTTTGCTGGCCGGAAAAGATTGGCACCCCGGTGTTGTCGGTATTGTAGCGGGGCGTATTAAGGAGCGGTTCAATCGACCTGCCCTTGTTGGGGCTGAACAGGAAGATGGCACCATTAAAGGTTCTGGCCGTTCTGTTCCCGGTTTAGATCTTGGCACCGTAATTATTGCGGCACGCCAAGCAGGAATGCTGAAAACCGGCGGTGGCCACGCCATGGCCGCAGGTTTTTCGCTTACCGCAGACAAACTAGAAGAATTTCATACTTTTCTGGATACTCGGTTGGCGCAAGCAGCCACGCTGCCAGAAAAAGTGCCTCTTACTGTAGATGCGGTGGTAGCTATTTCTGGCGCCACAGCAGAATTGGCGCAGGATATGGGAGCCCTTGCCCCATTTGGAGCCGGAAACCCGGAACCTCTGTTAGCTATACCACGTGTAACAGTGATACGGGCAGACCGCATTGGCCGAGATGGCAACACACTACGTCTGCTTCTAAAGGGTGAAAATAATGGCCGGTTGAAAGCGCTGCTGTTCCGAGCGCATGAAAACCCTTTAGCGGCCAAGCTGGAAGATACAACACGCCCTGCCCTACATCTTGCCGGGTATCTGCGGGCAGAAAGTTGGAATGGCAGAACAGACGCTACATTCTTTATTCAGGATGCTGCAGCTGCCTGATAACAAGCCTACCCTTACGTAACAAATAAAGCGTATAGGCGCTCCCTGCCTGCATGATCTGCAAGTAGGAAACGCCTGAACCCTCTTACGTATTCTGGGCCGTTTCTTCGCGCCGGGCCTGAACTTCCTTTTTCATGGCCGCCTGCACTTTTTCAAAGGCACGCACTTCAATCTGGCGCACCCGCTCGCGCGAGATACCATATTCGTGCGCTAATTCTTCCAAGGTGGAAGGATCATCCTTCAACCGGCGTTCCGTGAAAATCCGGCGTTCGCGCTCATTAAGGTTTTCCATGGCGGAAGAAAGCAGTGCTTTCCGGCCTGAAAGCTCCTCATTCTCAGCGTAAACGTCTTCCTGATTGGTATGATCATCAACCAGTCGGTCTTGCCATTCACTATCCTGATCGGCCCGCATGGGCGCATTCAGACTATGATCTGGCGCAGCCATGCGGCGGTTCATATCCACCACATCCTGTTCAGATACACCCAGTGTTGTGGCAATCTTGTTCACCTGCTCTGGTTTCAGATCACCATCATCAATGGCCTGCATCTGCCCTTTCAGGCGGCGCAGATTGAAGAACAGCTTTTTCTGAGCCGCAGTTGTGCCCATTTTCACCAAAGACCAGCTATGCAGAATGTATTCCTGAATAGCTGCACGAATCCACCACATGGCATATGTGGCCAAGCGGAACCCTTTTTCAGGGTCAAACCGCTTTACGGCCTGCATCATGCCAATGTTGCCTTCGCTGATCAGTTCATTAATCGGCAGGCCATAACCACGGTAACCCATGGCAATTTTTGCAACCAGACGCAGATGGGAGGTAACGAGCTGATGCGCTGCTTTAACATCTCCCTTATCGCGCCACAGGCGTGAAAGGCTGAGTTCCTCTTCTGGTGTAAGGAGAGGATATTTGCGGATTTCCTGAAGGTACCTTGAAAGATTGTTTTCAGGCCCAACATTGATAACGGAAGATACCATGTGTTGACTACTCCCCTGAACTGGAAACTCCCTTGAATGCTTTAGGTTCCCGTAACGCCCGCAAAACATTCATAAAAAGAGGCAAGATCCAGTCATGCGATGGACAGATGTCTTAATCCTCAATCCCTCTGCCCTCCGTATGAGCGACAAACTGAAAAGAGGCTCTCCCACCAGTTCGGCTACGGTTTCCAAGGCCTAGTGGGTGCAACAGGGTGCGCTGGAAAAAGCACATGTGTCAAGAATTCTAAGATGCATGGCAGAAGACAGCCAGATTTCTGGACCTGTACGGTCCTGTTTACTGTTTCCGAATCGAAAAACCTATTCCTGATCTGCCTTGAGGCTGCGTTCCAACACCTGCATATCTTCAGGCATAGGGGTTTCGAACAGTAGTTTTTCACCCGTTCTGGGGTGTGTAAAACCCAGCCGCGCTGCATGTAGGGCCTGACGCGGGAAATCCAGCGCAGCCGCACGGGCTGCAGATGGCAGAACACGAGAAGCTGCGGGAATCCGACGCAAATACAGTGGGTCACCTATCAAAGGGTGCCCATTCGCAGAAAAATGCACACGAATCTGGTGAGTGCGTCCTGTTGCCAGCTTGCAAGCCACAAGGGCCGCCCCTGTGCCAAAAGCCTGCAACGTGCGGTAATGCGTTAGCGCCCATTTCCCACCTTTGGGCGTGAGCGCCATACGCTTGCGGTCGCGCTTATCGCGCCCGATAGCGCCTTCAAAATCTCCTTCTGGCGGATTGGGTAGCCCCCAGCAAAAAGCTAGATAGGCACGGTCTATCCGGCGTGCCGCAAAATCTTCTGACAAGGCCTGATGCGCCATTTCTGTTTTGGCAGCGACCATTACGCCAGAAGTATCTTTATCGAGCCGATGCACGATACCGGGGCGGCGTTCCCCACCAATGCCTTTCAGACTTTCCCCACAATGCGCAATCAGACCATTTACAAGGGTGCCTGTTTCATTCCCCGGCGCGGGGTGCACAACCAGACCGGCCGGTTTATCCAGCACAATCAGATCATCATCTTCATACAAAACAGTGAAAGCAATATCCTCACCCTGCGGCACTGCGGGAGCAGCGGGCGGAATGGTAAGCACCACTTCCATACCAGCACGGGCTATGGCTGCGGGTTCCCTTATACATACGCCATCACATGCCAAATGCCCTTCTTCAATCAGGCTTTTGATGCGTGAGCGTGAAAGCGTTTCCATTGTGGCAGCCAGAAAGCGGTCAATCCGTTCTCCTGCCTGCTCTGGCGTTACTGTAAAGGAGATGGATGTTTCCTTTACAGGCAAAGATGGATCATAACCATTTTGCATTATAACCATCTGTGCCAACACCCACCCGTTTTTCAAGTTTCATGCAGAAGGAAAAGATGAAAACGCACAAAGCCTTTTCCACTGCATACCGTCAAGCTCAGGATACCATGTCGGACTACAAGGATACGCTGCCAGATATTGTTGCTGTGCAAACTACATATCGGGCCAGCATCTACAAACGGCTGTTTATCCTTGGTTGTCTGGCCGTTGGCGTTGTACTCTCACTTGGTGCCAATTTTCTGATTGGGCCCGCTCATCTCTCCCCTCGGCTGTTTTTGCAGACACTGTTCCATTCAGCTTCTGTGCCGCAGCAAACTGCCATTATTGTGTGGCAGATTCGTATGCCTTATGCCCTAATGGCTGCCTGTATAGGGGGCGCTCTTGGCCTGGCTGGCGCAGAAATGCAGACAGTTCTAGCCAATCCATTAGCCAGCCCGTTTACATTGGGCGTTTCTGCCGCCGGAGCTTTTGGGGCTTCTTTGGCTATTGTTTTGCAATGGCACATTGCTGGCGTGCCCGATAACTGGCTGGTAGCAGGATGTGCCTTTGTGTTTTCCGTATCCTCTGTTTTTGCATTGGATATACTGACACGCCTCCGGCAGGCGGATACCAGCACGGTTATTCTGTGTGGTGTTGCGCTTGTTTTTTCGTTTCAGGCGCTTGTTGCTCTCATGCAATTTGTTGCCAGTGAAGATACGCTGCAAGATCTGGTATTCTGGACGCTTGGTAGCCTAAGCCGTGCCACATGGGCCACTCTGGCTTTATTGTCTGGAAGTCTGGCTCTTATCTTTCCGCTTTCTCTACGCTCTGCTGGTGAGCTAACCCTTTTAAGAATGGGGGAAGAACGCGCAGCCAGCCTTGGGGTGGATGTCCCTCGGTTGCGTCGGGCGGCCCTCTTACGTATCAGTTTTTTATGCGCTCTTTCCGTAGCGTTTGTAGGTGTTATCGGATTTATAGGGTTAGTAGCCCCACACATCGCACGCCGGTTGGTGGGAGAAGATCACCACTTCAGCCTGCCTGGCAGCTTACTGACTGGCGCACTTATTCTATCTGTTTCTTCTTTGGTCGCACGCATTCTAGTGCCGGGCATTGTTGTGCCTCTTGGCATTATTACGTCACTGGTGGGCATTCCATTCTTTCTGGCCATCATTCTTAAACAGCGGCCAATGGTATGATGGCAGATAAACCTTTTTCAGGCCTGATAGCGCAAAATCTTACCGTCCATTACGGACGTCATACGGCGCTGGATGATCTGACAACACCTTGCTTTCCACATGGGCGTATCTGCGCCCTGCTCGGGCCAAATGGTAGCGGCAAATCTACCTTACTGCGTGCCATGAGCGGCCTCTTGCCAGCTAAGGGTTGTATCACACTAGATGGTCTTCAACTTGGCAGCCTGCGCTTGCCTGAACGCTCCCAACACTGCCTATATCTTCCGCAAGCACTTCCCGCGCCCGTCAACATTACTGCGCTGGAAGCCATGCTGGCTGCAAAACGTGTTACGCTTGGCAGACAAGGACTAAGTTTTGCGGATGCTCCGCATGAGGCAGATATTCAAGCTTCATTGGATCTTCTGAAGCAATTTAACATTGCCCATTTAGCGTTGCGCAAATTGAACGAACTTTCTGGAGGCCAACGCCAGCTTATTGGTCTGGCACAGGCACTTGGCCGCCAACCGCACGCCCTGTTGCTGGATGAGCCACTTAGTGCTCTGGATCTGCATTATCAGTATGCCGTTACAAAACTGCTCACGCAGATCACCCGCGCAAATAACCTTGTCACGTTGATGGTACTGCATGACCTGAACATCGCATTAAACTTGTGCGATCTGGTATGTGTGCTGCATCAAGGCCAAATTATTGCCTCTGGCCCTCCGGCGGAGGTTTTAACTCCAGCACTGCTCCGCACCGTGTACCGCGTAGAGGCACGCATTGAAACGACAGCCGATAACCACCGATTTATCGTGATTACCGACTGTATATAAGAGACTACTCTTTACCCTTATTACGTCCCGCAAAACGTGTATCTTACCCGCTCTTCAGGCTGCGGAGGTTGTGCATACCGCGCCATATCTGCCTGTTCTGTATAGGGTGAAGCTGTAAGCTGCAGCATTTCCTCAAACAACGTGTAGTCATCATTATTCACGGCAGCACTTATCATGGCCTCTATCAGATGATTACGCGGGATATAACATGGGTTTACGCGGCGCATGTTTTCCGCCCGTATAGCTGGAGCTTCCTCCGCTTCCTGCATTAAGCGCTGCCGCCATTGGGTGAGCCACGGCTGCATGCCTTCCAATATATTGGGCACATGCTCACCTGTTATGACGCGCTCATCACTCAAACTGCGGAATGTATTGGTAAAGTCTGCCTGATGTTCCTGCATTTGAGCAAACAAGGCGTGAAAGAATGCTTCATCCCCTGCTTGCTGTGTTTTCAAACCAAGCTTTGCACGCAATCCCGCAAAATATGCGCCATGAAATAACCCTCCAAACTGCTCAAGCGCCTGCCCTGCCAAAGCAACACTTTCTTCTTCATCTTCAGAAAGCAGCGGCAGCAAGGCTTCCGCCAGGCGCGTAAGATTCCACAGGGCGATTGTCGGCTGATTGGTGAAGGCATAACGCCCGCGTTCATCAATAAAGCTGAACACGGTATTCGGGTCATACTGATCCATAAAGGCACATGGGCCATAATCTATGGTTTCCCCCGATACGGCCATATTATCCGTATTCATCACACCATGAATAAAGCCAACCAGCATCCACTGGGCAATAAGCTTGGCTTGGGCCTCAATAACCTGCTGAAGAAACGCCAGATACGGTGCTGGAGCTCGTGCTAAATGTGGGTAATGGCGGGCAATGGCAAAGTCTGCCAAAAGCCGTAACCCTGCTAGATCCTGCCGTGATGCAAAATACTGAAATGTGCCAACCCGGATATGGCTGGATGCCACACGCGCCAGAACAGCCCCGGGCAACATGGTTTCACGTAAAACAGTCATGCCCGTTTTTACGGCAGCCAATGCACGGGTTGTGGGAATACCCAAGGCGTGCATGGCCTCGCTCACCACATATTCACGCAGCACAGGCCCCAACACAGCGCGGCCATCTCCCCTGCGCGAAAACGGCGTGGGGCCAGAACCTTTAAGCTGCACTTCCCACACATGGCCTTGGGCATCCCGCACATCCCCCAGCAATAGGGCTCGGCCATCCCCCAAATGCGGATTAAAGCTGCCAAACTGGTGACCTGCATACGCTGTAGAGAGTGGCTCCACCCCTTCTGGCATGGCGCTACCAGATAACATGGCTACGCCCTCCGGGCTGGCCAGCCATTCTGCATCCAGCCCAAGCTGATCTGCTAAAGCATGGTTCAGCCGGATCAGCTTAGGAGCTGGCGCAGGAGAAAGAGGAGCATTGGCATAAAACCGCTCTGGCAATGCTGCATAGCTTTGTCGGAAAGGAAGTGGTGCCATAACTCATTTCTCCGGAATAAAGACGGAAAGCGCCCAAGTGGCTCAATAACGGCCTGTGTTGCTGAAAACAGCACCCATTCCGCCAGATGCAAACCCGCCCCACGGGGCATGCCTGTCTGGCTCTCTGGCACATAAAGCCTGAACATGATAGGAAAAGCCCCATCACGCCTGCCAACTCAGACCTAGATATAAGAACGTCTGAAAGCAAAAAAAGAACCGAGGCAACGGAGCCGCCAGACTATCTGGTTCAGACCCCAGCGCCGTGGAGACAGCAGAACCCATGACCACCGAATCTGACACCGCCTTCAAGATTACCCGCAAAACAGACATCACCCCCGCGGCAGAGCGGGAAGCCATGCTGGCCAATCCGGGTTTTGGCCGCGTTTTTACCGACCACATGGCTGTTGTCACCTATACGGAAGGTAAGGGCTGGCATTCTGCTGAAATCCTGCCCCGCCAGCCACTGATGCTGGATCCTGCTGCATCCGTACTGCACTACGCGCAGGAAATTTTTGAAGGCATGAAGGCCTATCGCACCCCGGATGGTAGCGTGCAGCTTTTCCGCCCGGATGCAAATGCCCGCCGCTTTCGCCATTCGGCCGAACGCATGGCTATGGCACAGGTGCCTGAAGACCTGTTTCTGGATGCCGTTACACAGCTTGTGAAGCTGGATAAGGACTGGGTGCCCAAGCCCGAAGTTGGCACGCTGTATATCCGCCCATTCATGATTGCGACGGAAGCTGCCCTTGGCGTAAAACCGGCATCTGAATTCAAGTTTATCGTGATTGCCTGTGCCGCTGGTGAATATTTCTCCAAGGATGCTGGCCCGGTTTCCGTATGGGTGGAAGAACGCACAGTGCGTGCTTCCCGCGGGGGAACGGGTACTGCCAAATGTGGTGGCAACTACGCTGCCAGCCTGACAGCCCAGATGGAAGGCAAGGAACACGGCTGCCATCAGGTTCTGTTCCTTGATGCGCAGGAACGCCGCTGGCTGGAAGAAATGGGCGGCATGAATGTGATGATGGTGTTTGAAGACGGCACCCTGCAAACCCCTCCGCTGGATAGCGGCACCATCCTGCACGGCATTACGCGCGATTCCCTGCTTACTTTGGCGCGTGATCGTGGCCTGAAGGTAAAGGAAGAACGCTACGCTATTGATCAGCTTTATGGTGATGCTGATTCCGGCAAGCTGAAAGAGGTGTTTGCCTGCGGCACCGCTGCGGTTGTGACACCTATTGGCACATTCAAAAGCACAGAAGGCGGCTGCACCATCGGTAACGGCCAGACTGGTGAAGTCACCAGCAGCCTGCGCAAGGCTTTGTGCGATATCCAGTTTGGCCGTGCAGCAGATCCGCATGGCTGGGTTAAAAAAATTGGCTAAGTTGCAGGTATCCTTCCTGTAAACATATCCCTTATACCCCGGCTTAGGCCGGGGTATTTGCCTATTACGAACCTCAACATCTTGCAGAAAGCCAGATGCCCAATGCTGGACATCAAAACCCAAGGGGCATATCCAAACCCTATGGCTTTCTTTCTGCCTTCCCTTCCGCTTACACGGTTTGCATCAGTATGACAGAAACACCCCATCTGGTTCTGGTAGATGGCAGCGGTTTTATTTTCCGCGCCTTTCATGCCCTCCCCCCCATGACCAGCCCGGAAGGTGTACCAGTAAATGCTGTTTACGGCTTTACCACCATGCTGGCCCGTTTGCTTAAAGACCATGTAGGCACCCATCTGGCTGTGCTGTTTGATGCCAGCCGCCAGACATTCCGTTCAGAAATCTACCCGCAATATAAAGCGCACCGGCCCGAACCGCCTGAGGATCTGCGCCCTCAGTTCAGTCTCATCCGGGAAGCCACGCAGGCCTTCAATGTGCCGGGCATCGAACTCCCCGGCTGGGAGGCAGATGATCTAATTGCATCCTATGCAACGGCCATTCGGGCGCAGGGTGGCACATGCACCATCGTTTCATCCGACAAGGATCTGATGCAACTGGTGGGAGACGGCGTTTGCATGCTGGACCCTATCAAACAGACACCAGTTGGCCCCGCTGAAGTAGAAACCAAATTTGGTGTGCCCCCCACAAAAGTGGTGGATGTTCAGGCCCTGATGGGAGACCCCACAGATAACGTGCCCGGCGTGCCCGGTATTGGCCCCAAAACAGCAGCAGCCCTTGTGCAGGAATACGGCACGTTGGAAGCTGTTTTGAACGCTGCACCGGAGATGAAAAAGTCCAAGCGGCGTGACATGCTGATCGAACATGCTGAAGCCGCACGGGTTTCTCTCCAGCTCGTCACACTTGCCACAGATGTCCCCCTGCCCGTACCGGTAGAAGAGCTTGGCACGCGTGAGCCAGACATGCTGGTTTTGGCAGACTGGCTGGACCGCATGGGCTTTCGCTCCATTCTTAGCCGTATGGGGCTTGGCCACCCTTCTGGCGCCCACGCTCATCGTGCTGCCAGAAAAGTCGCCGCGGCCTCTGTTGCTGGAGCCACCACACCCTCTGATGATGCATCAGCCCCCGATGCATCTGTGCTTTCTGCCCCGTATCATGATTATGAAACCGTGCGCACAGCAGAAGCCCTGCAAAAATGGGTGAGCGCAGCGCAGGAAGCCGGTATCTGTGCTGTAGATACAGAAACAGATGGGCTAGACCCGCTTGCGGCCAATATTGTCGGGTTTTCTATTGCAACGGCTCCGGGCAAAGCCTGCTATGTGCCCTTAAAACATGAAGGCACTCTGGAAGCCCCAACAGGCGAACAGCTGGCGGTTGATGCAGCCCTTAAACTCTTGGCTCCTCTTTTACAGGATGAGGCCGTTTTAAAGATTTTCCATAATGCCAAGTTTGATCTGCTCATTCTGGATCATGCGGGCATCCCTCTTTCCAGCATTACTGCTGTAGATGACACAATGCTGATCTCTTACAGCCAGTCTGCTGGGTTGCATGGGCAAGGCATGGATGAGCTTTCTGCCCTGCACCTCAATCATACCCCCATCACGTATGACAGTGTGACAGGCACTGGCCGCAACCGCCTGCCTTTTGCACAAGTGCCTGTTGAGACAGCTACCAAATATGCGGCTGAAGATGCCGATGTAACCTTGCGCCTGTGGCATGTTCTGCACCCCACGCTGCGCACCAATAAGGCCTTGGCGCTGTATGAGCAGATTGAACGCCCGCTTTCGGCCATTCTGGCTGACATGGAAAAAGCAGGCATTGCAGTAGATCGCGCGGAGCTTGATCGACTTTCCAAAGACTTTGAAGCCCGTATGCAGGGCATGGAAAACGATATTTACGAAGCCGCCGGTCGGCAGTTCAATATTGGTTCTCCCAAACAACTTGGGGAAATCCTGTTTGACGAAATGGGCCTGAAAGGCGGCAAACGCGGCAAGGCTGGAGCATGGAGCACGGATTCCTCTGTCCTGCAGGATCTGGCCGACCAAGGGCATGATCTGCCAGCGCGCATTCTGGCATGGCGACAGCTTGCCAAGCTAAAATCCACTTATACGGATGCGCTGTTACGCCAAGCCGGCCGGAATGACCGCGTGCATACATCTTTCCAGATGGCGATCACCTCCACCGGGCGCCTATCTTCTACAGACCCCAACCTGCAAAATATTCCAGTACGCACAGAAGAAGGCACACGTATCCGGCAGGCCTTTATTGCGCCCCCAGGCAAGAAGCTGATTTCTGCTGACTATTCGCAAATCGAACTGCGGTTATTGGCTGATGTTGCCAATATTCCCGCGTTGCGTGAGGCTTTTCAGCTTGGGCAAGATATTCATGCCCGCACCGCATCGGAAGTGTTCAATATCCCGCTTGAGGGTATGGATGCCCTAACACGACGGCGCGCCAAAGCCATTAACTTTGGTATTATTTATGGCATTTCAGCTTTTGGGCTCGGCAAACAGCTTGGCATTCCTGCGGGCGAAGCACGTACTTATATAGATGCCTATTTTGCCCGTTACCCCGGTATCCGTGATTATATGGAACGCATGCGCGAAGAAGCGCGCACTCATGGCTATGTTCTCACGCCTTTTGGCCGGCGCTGCTATGTGCCGGGCATTCATGAAAAAAGTGCTGCCAGACGCCAATATGCCGAGCGACAAGCTATTAATGCCCCCTTACAGGGTGGCGCTGCAGACATTATAAAACGCGCCATGGTGCATTTGCCATTGGCCCTGCAAAAAGCAGGCTTTGGCGAAACACGCATGCTTTTGCAGGTGCACGATGAACTGTTGTTTGAAACAGATGAATCAGAAGCCGAAGCAGTAGCAGCAATTATTAAAAACGTTATGGAAGCAGCAGCAGATCTTGCTGTACCGTTGGTGGTAGAAACCGGAATAGGCCAGAATTGGGCGGAGGCACATTAAAACCATGACACCGGCTGGAAAACGTATAGCCCTCATGACCTTTGGTGTGCTGGCTCTGGCGGCCGCCGGAGGTTACACGGCCACTCATCTGGCCTTAAAACACGGTGTGCAGCTAAACACCTATGGCAACGAGGTTGGGGGTTCCTTCCGCCTTATGGATTCCACAACAGGCACCATGACGGACCAGACCTTCCGTAACCGTTGGATGCTTGTTTTGTTTGGCGCCACACATTGTGCAGAAGATGCCTGCGCCCCTGCCCTGCGCAATATGTCTGCCGCATTGGATCAGGTAGAAGGTGGCAGGCACAACGCCGTTATCATTTTTGTAAGCCTCGACCCAGACAGGGATGATGCCGAACGCCTCCGCCAATATGGTGAAAGTATTGGCCCACGGGTTGTAAGCGGCACGGCGGCTCCCTTTGCCTTGGCTGATCTGGCAAAGGAATATCATGCTCCTATTGAAAAAGTGCCTGACCCCGAATGGACATATACCATGCGGATGTCCCCACAGTTTGTCGTTATGGGGCCGGAGGTGCGTTACAAGGGGATGATTGACGCCCGTGCAGATAGTGCCCATATGGCGGAAGACCTGCGCCGCATCATGCAACCTCAGAACGGCGAATAATCTACATTAAAATACATGACGCCATGCTTTATACGTGATGGCGTAATGTATGTTCTGCATGTTTTTTATTTCTGCCAGAGCTGTACTGTATTCTCATGTCGTTGTTTTCAAAACTTGGTACCAGCTTACGGTTTTATGCATCACTTGCCGTTATTGGTATTATTTTTCTGGCATTGGACGCAGGCTCTTTTCTGCTACGTCACGCACTGCCGGAAGGGCCAAAACGCCGTAAAATAGGGCAGGCATGGCTTTGTTTTATGGCTCGGCTTGCAGTGCGTTACCTTGAAGCAGCCGGTATTTTGGAATGTGACCTGGCAGAGCTTAACACCCTTAAAAACGTTCCGAATATTATACTGGTTGCTAACCACCCCTCACGGTTGGACAGCCTTATTCTAGCCTCTGCCCTGCCGCATCTGGTTTGCGTTACCAAGGCCTCTATTTGGGAGCGTCCAACCTTAGGCAGCACATTACGCACTGCGGGTTATATTCGGCACGATAGCCTTTTGCGGCTGATCGGACCTGCTTCTGAACGCCTGAAAGAAGGTAATCAGTTACTCCTGTTTCCCGAAGGCACACGTTCCCGCGCAGGAACAGAACCCAGCCCCATGCAGCCGGGTTTTGCTGCTATTGCACAGCGCACACGCCTGCCCGTGCAAACGCTCCTGATCAAAACGGACTCACCTTATCTTTCTCAAGGATGGCCTTTTTTGAAGCAGCCTCCCCTCCCTATGCGCTATCAAATACAAACTGGCCCGCACTTTCCTGCCCCCGCCAGAGATGAAGCAAGCGGGCGCGCTTTGCTTGAAGCTGTTGAAAGCTGGTTGAAAGACCATTTGGCCTGAATGCAAAACAGGCTCAGCATGAGTGGTTTCATGCTGAGCCTGCATCATAGAAACACTATTCCGCTTCACTTTATTCCTGAGGAATAGGCGGCAACGTAGAATCTACCGTGATAGGGTGATCCCCCTGAAGTATCTTTTTAACTTCAGCCTCGCTCCCCACAGCCGGTGGTGACCCTCGCAAAGGCATGCAAGCTGTTTCCTTCACCGTCAGCATTGTCACAATACCAACAACACCTGCAAACATAAGGTAATAAGCTGGCATAAGCAGGTTACCTGTATGCCCCACCAGCCATGCTGTTACCAACGGTGTTGTGCCACCAAACATGGAAACAGATACGTTAAACGCCATAGAAAGCGCCGTATATCTGATAGGTGTATAAAAAAGCGCCGGCAAAGTGGATGGCATGCTGCTGGTAAAGCAGACAAGCGCAAGACCAAGAAGCATAAGGCCCGCAAAAATCAGCCAATCATTCCCACTCTGCAACAGCAGTACTGAAGGAATAGACAGCACCAGAAGAGCAATACAGGCCCCGATAATCATGGGGCGACGCCCCAGTTTATCGCTTAAATACCCACCCATTACATTCAATGGCATCATCATCAGCATGACGATGATAATCAGCAAAAGCCCTTTGCTTTCAGCATAGCCTAAAGCAACCGTCAGATAGCTGGGAATGTACGTCAGCAACATATAGTCGGTTACGTTAAATACCAGCACAAGGCCCATGCATTTGAGCAACTGACGCCAATGCACACGTAGCAGTTCACCCCAGCCCGGTTTTTCATCATCCCGCTGCGCGGCCTGTTCTGCATACGCTTGAAAAGCTGGCGTTTCTTCCAACCGGGAGCGCATATATACCCCCAGCAACCCCAGTGGGCCGGCAATTAAAAAGGGAATACGCCACCCCCACTGCAACATGGCCGTATGGCTCAGGCCAATTTGCAAGGCGGTTACAATGCCTGCGCCTGCCACATACCCAGCCAGAGTGCCAAACTCCAGCCAACTACCCATAAGCCCGCGATTTTTATCGGTAGAATATTCTGCAATAAAAGTGGCCGCACCGGCATATTCCCCACCGGTTGAAAACCCCTGCACCAAACGCGCCAGCAGCAAGAGCAACGGAGCCCATAAACCAATTTGAGCATAAGATGGAATCAGGCCGATAGAGAACGTGCCGATTGCCATTGCGATCATGGTAAAGGCCAGCACTTTCTGCCGCCCGTACCGATCCCCCAGCGGCCCAAAAACCATACCGCCAAGAGGCCTGACCAGAAATGCAACAGTAAACGTAGCAAAAGTTGCAATCAGACGAGTGGCAGCATCATCCGATGGAAAAAAGACCTGCCCCAGCGTAACGGCAATATAACCATAGACACCAAAGTCGAACCACTCCATGGCATTACCCAAAGCGGCTGCGCCCACTGCTTTGTTTAACATCTGGGCATCAACAACAGTAATGTCCTGCGGCTTCATCTGTTTACGGCGCTTAAACCAACCAAAATGCGCGTGCGCCGCTCCAGAATCCTTCATAAAATATTCCCTCACCTCTTATTTCATACGTAATGTGCATCTAAAATATTATCATTGTGCAGAAATTTATTCAATATTTTTCTAAATTATACTATTTTATGATGTTTTGTTTTGTAAAGTAATTTACACATTAAAAAATAATACTTTAAACAACTTTAGTATGCCCATTGAATGCAAAACAAAGTCATGCCTTAGAAACGAAATACCAGCATGAATGTTGCATTCTCCGTAAATGAAAAATTCTTTGCGTTCACTGAGGAACGCCGCATATCCATAAACAGTTATAAAGAGGCTTCTGTTTTGATAGGCCTATTCATTCTCCTTCGCCTATACTCAGCAAAGAGAAATTCCTCATGTCACGCATAAAACAGATCATATATACAGGAATGGTTTTAGGATGCTTGGCATCGCCAACTTTTGCACAGAGCACTTCTAAACCGCACAGGGCAGGCCCCACGCCGCAATCTTCCATTTATTCTGATGGAACGGGCGATAATATGATTGACAGGCTTAACAATGCTCAACTCGATCAAAATTACCAAGGGCCTTATTACTTACCAGGACAAAAAATCCCGCCCTTTAAAAGCACACCACGCAGCCAATTAGAAAATGCTGACACTGTTTCAAAAAACAACAAGGATAATTCAGCAAAACAACCAAAAGAGAATACTGCTATCTCAAAATAAAATACATTTTTAAGGTATTCCCCTGCTTCTCGCAAAGCAGGGGAGTTTCAAACTTACCTATTTGGGAATCATCAGGTGTAATAACGAGGCCCCGGCAAAAAACACTGCGGTACTCAACGTCCAGATAGCTACAAACCATCCAATCCGTGCCCCAATATTCTTTGGGGCACCATCGCCATTTCCCTGAACAATTTTAGTGATAGCCATCTGTTTCCGTCACCTTTCCGCGAAACACACGATAGGAATAAATTGTGTAGGTTAGGATAATTGGTAACAGAATAACTGTGCCAACAAGCTGGAACAATTGGCTACTTGGGGGGGCCGAAACATCCCAAAGTGTCAGACCGGGTGGCACAATATAAGGCCAAACCGTAATACCCAAACCGGAAAGGCATAAAAAGAACCAGCCGAGCGCACATAGAAATGGGCCTTTGGAATGTTCATGCCTCAAGCCGCGCACGAACAGAACACCCAACACAGCCACAAGAACTGGCACCGGAAGAACAAAAACGATATTTGGCCAATCTGTCCAACGGCGTAAATAAGGTGCATGCAACAGTGGTGTCCACAGGCTGACGGCCACAATCCCCACAAACAACCCGATGGCCAGCTTACTTGCCCAGCGACGACAAGATGCTTCTAGCGCTCCGGTCGTGCGCCAAATCAGCCAGGTTGCTCCTAACAAAGCATAACCACACATCACGGCGAGACCACAAAGAATGCTAAAAGGCGTCAGCCAATCAAGCGCACTTCCGGCAAAGGCACCATCAACAACTTTTACACCCTGAACAACGCCCCCAAGAATGGCGCCCTGACAAAATGCGGCAATGCCAGACCCTGCCATGAAACCGACATTCCACAGTTTCTCGCGCCCTGTACCATGTGTCATGACCCGAAATTCAAATGCCACGCCACGAAAAATCAGCGCCAGCAGCATAAGAATGATCGGAAGATAAAAAGCTGGCAAAAGCGTCCCATATGCTCCCGGAAATACACCGTAAAGCACAGCCCCACCCAGCACCATCCATGTTTCATTGCCATCCCATACCGGGGCAATGGTGCTCACCATCACATTGCGGCGGCCGGGGTCACGCTCCAATGCAAACAGCATGCCAATGCCAAGATCAAAACCATCCAGAATGACGTAGATCGAAATAGCCGCTACCAAAATAACGGCCCATATAATCGGGAGCCAATATGTAAGATCCATTATATTCAAGCTCCTTTACCAGAAGTAGATTCAATAACTTCCGGATGCATACGTTCTGCCAAAATGTCGGATGCGTTTGCAGAGCTAGTTTCCTGCTCACCTTCCTGCGGTGCGTGCCCCAGTTGGCGCACCAAAATGCCAATGCCAGAACCAAACACAATCACATACACCACAACAAAGGCTGTCATTGTTATAGCCATGCTGGGCAGCATAATTGGTGAAACACTTTGCGATGTTCTGAGCAGACCATAAACTGTCCAAGGCTGCCGCCCCACTTCCGTGGTAACCCAGCCACACAGCAAAGCCAGAAAACCTGCTGGCGCCATACACACCGCAACACGATGGAACACAGCGTTCGTAAACAAGGTACGTGTACGCCGCAGCCACAAAGACCAGAAGCCAACCAACATCATGAGCACACCAAGTGCAACCATAATACGGAAGGAAAAGAAGATAACCTGTGAGGGCGGACGTTGATCGCGCGGGAAGTCTTTCAGCCCCGGCACTTTGCCTTCCAGACTATGCGTTAAAATCAGGGAGCCAAGCAGCGGAACCTTTACCGCGTAATCCGTATGCTCGGTTTTCATGTTGGGAATACCAAACAGAAGCTCCGGCGCACGGGCTGTGGAATCCCAATCCCCTTCCATAGCAGCAATTTTTGCTGGCTGATATTTCAAGGTATTCAGGCCATGCGCATCACCTGCCATGATCTGTAACGGAGCCACAATAGCCGCCATCCACATGGCCATGGAAAACATGGTACGCACTGGAGCCGTAGCAGCTTTGCCTTCTCGCCGCGCTTTGAGCATATGCCACGCGCCTGTTGCGCCAACAATAAAGGCAACAGACAAAAAAGCCGCTAATCCCATGTGTACCAAACGGAATGGGAAAGACGGATTAAAGATAATGGCCAACCAATCTGCTGGCATAAAACGCCCTGTTGCGGGATCTATCATGTAGCCACGCGGCGTTTGCATCCATGAGTTGGAAGACAGTATCCACGTCATGGAAATCAAAGTGCCGACTGATACGCAGCACGTAGCCGCAAAATGCAGCTTGCGCCCAACCTTGTTCATGCCGAACAGCATGATGCCAAGAAACCCAGCCTCAAGAAAAAAGGCTGTCATGACCTCATAAGACAAAAGAACCCCTGTAATAGGTCCTGCCTTTTGAGAAAAAACCGACCAGTTCGTGCCGAATTCATACGACATCACCAGACCGGAGACCACGCCCATACCAAAAACGATTGAAAATACCTTGATCCAGTAACGATATAGATCAAGAAAAACAGAACGTCCGGTTTTCAGCCAGCATCCTTCCAATACAGCCAAGTAAGCTGCCAGCCCAATTGAAAAGGCCGGAAAGATGATATGAACACCAACAGTAAAGGCAAACTGGAAGCGCGCCAAAAGAAGCGCAATATCATGCGCAGGTTGCATAGGTTCTTTCCAAACTTATAATTGTGGTATTTTAACCGAAAATTGACGTTGGATATTAATAAAAATACTATCTATACGCCGTTAATGCCATAAATGTGCATTATACACCGGAAACAACACCACCATGATTTGGTTATAAACCTAGATCAACAGTAAGTGTGCGTCCAAGACCTTTTACTTATCTTATGATAAAAGGTGCTTATCATAGAAAAATATTATCTGATGGATGTGTTTATTAGATACCACCTGCCATCTTGCCACAAATATTCATCTGCCTATGCTAGGCATCAGTTGCGATTATATAACGCGTCATGCATTCAGGAGTTCCCTCACAGTGGTTACACCGCAGCCAGTTGATACCAAATTAACGCAATCGGCCCTTTTTCTTGTGATGACCCTGAATGATGCCCCCACGGTGCGCACTCAGGTTCTGGATCTGCTTGGTGATATTTCTTCACTTGTACGAGGTGTCGGGTTTCGTATTCCTGATGGAAAACTAAGCTGTATTACCGGTGTTGGCTCAAACGCGTGGGATCTCCTTTTTGGCGCACCACGCCCCAAGGAGCTTCATCCTTTTCAGGAAATTAACGGCGTTCATCATGCCCCCTCAACACCGGGGGATCTTCTGTTCCATATACGCGCTACGCGTATGGATTTATGCTTTGAACTGGCAACGGCCCTTACCTCCCGCTTAGAAGATGCTGCAAAAGTTGTAGATGAGGTTCATGGTTTTAAGTATTTTGATGCACGAGATCTGCTCGGTTTTGTTGATGGCACCGAAAACCCAACCGGGCAGGCAGCTTTTGCAGCAACTGTTATTGGAGATGAAGACCCAGCCTTTACGGGCGGTAGTTACGTTATTGTGCAGAAATACCTGCATGACCTGAAAAAATGGGATGCCATACCCACTGAGGTTCAGGAACACATTATCGGCCGCAAAAAAGTATCCGACATAGAATTGCCCGAAGCCGCCAAACCCAGCTACGCGCACAATGTTCTGACCAACATTGAAGAAAACGGGCAGCAGCTTCAAATTGTGCGTGACAACATGCCTTTTGGAGAAGTGGGTAAAGGAGAGTTTGGCACATACTTTATTGGCTATGCGCGTTCTCCTGCACGCACAGAGCAGATGTTACAAAATATGTTTATCGGAAAGCCCCCGGGCAATTACGATAGAATTCTGGATGTCAGCACAGCGGTAACAGGGTCGCTTTTCTTTATTCCTACCAGTGAGTTTCTTGACGATGCTCCCAACTTCGGCACAGAAAATACACAGGCATCTCCAGAACCTGTAACGGCTCCTCAAAACCCCAAAGCTCTGAACGGTTCTCTTGGTATTGGATCATTAAACAATAAGGACGCCTAAAACATGAACAACCTGCATAAACATCTCGCCCCCATTTCTCACGCAGCTTGGGCTGAAATTGAACAGGAAGCCTCTCGCACCATTCGCCGCAATCTGGCTGGCCGACGCGTGGTTGATACACCAGAACCCAAAGGTACAGCATTTTCCAGCGTTGGCACGGGCCGTAACAAACAGATCCAGCCACCAAGTGATGGCGTACAGGCTGTACAGCGCGAAGTGCTTCCACTTATTGAAGTGCGCGTGCCCTTTACCTTATCTCGCGCGGAAATTGATGCCGTAGAACGTGGCTCTCTGGATTCTGATTGGCAGCCCGTTAAGGATGCCGCCCAAAAAATTGCCTTTGCAGAAGACCGTGCCATTTTCGATGGCTATACCGCCGCTGGCATTAAGGGCATTCGGCAGGCATCATCCAACCCTCATACAAAACTGCCGGCTTCTGCAAAAGATTACCCTCGGGCTATTACCACTGCGCTGGACACATTGCGCCTTGCTGGTGTGAACGGCCCTTATGCCCTCGTTCTTGGCACAAAAGCTTATCAAGCCGTGAGTGGCGGAGATGATGTTGGCTACCCCGTGCTTAAGCATATTGAAAGCCTGATTGAGGGAGAACCCATTTGGGCTCCAGCTATTGAAGGTGCCTTTGTTATCTCCAAACGTGGTGGAGATTTACAGCTTGATATCGGGCAGGACTTTTCTATCGGCTATCTAAGCCATACAGCAGAAACCGTTGAATTGTATCTTCAGGAAAGCTTCACTTTCCGTGTGCTTACAAGCGAAGCAACTGTCTGCATCGCGTAACTTTTCGAGGAGGTGTCGTGCCATTTACAGTAAGACCGTCACGACACCTCACTTAAACATCCAATAAATATCACTATTTATCTTATTTTATGAATAAACAATTCATTTGTATTTACCAAAAATAATTCCTTATTTAGATATTATAATATATTTTTAATTACACCATATAATATATAAAAAGTTTTTTACTTTTTTATTTTTAGCTTAATTTAAATAAATACAAATAAAATAGGTTACACACCCCATAAAAACCCCAATAAACTATATGTCGTTTATTTTTATAAAACAAATTATACATCAAATCTGCGGCATTTCGATTCTGCAATGACTTCCCTGATCTTGCGATTACTGTTATTGCATTATCGAAACAAGGTGCGTTCCATTAAATATACTGCAGATTTCGCACTGTCTGTTGTTATGGAGATAGAAATTTTGGACACAAAAACGTCTTCATCCCACCCCCTTCAACAGACTTCAGAAGGATATAAACAAGCTTTAGGCAAACGTCAGATCCAAATGATCTCTATAGGAGGTGCAATTGGCACTGGTCTTTTTCTTGGTGCAGGAAGCAGGCTTCAGGCTGTAGGCCCCTCTCTTGCAATCGTTTATCTCGTTTGCGGCATTTTTTCCTTCCTTATGCTCAGAGCATTGGGGGAACTGGTTATGTACCGGCCTACCAGCGGCAGTTTTGTTTCCTACGCGCTGGAATTTCTGGGGCCTCGTGCTTCTTATGTCGCGGGTGCACTGTCGTTTTTCAGTTGGGCCATGACAGGTATTGTCGATATTACCGCCATTGCCCTTTACATGCATTTCTGGGGCGTATTTGCGGCTGTTCCACAATGGGTCATGGCGTTAATGGCCCTTATGGTGATTACATCAATGAATCTTATTGGTGTAAAATGGTTTGGCGAGATGGAATTCTGGTTCTCGCTGATTAAAGTTGCCGCACTTTTAATTTTTCTTGTTGTGGGAAGTGCTATTTTAGGCGTGCGCGTTCCAATTGATGGGCATACAACTGGCCTGCAGTTGATTACTGAGCATGGTGGCCTATTCCCTCATGGAGCACTCCCTGCTCTTGCTCTCATGCAAGGTGTTGTCTTCGCCTATTTTGGCATTGAGATGATTGGCACTGCCGCTGGTGAATGCCAGAATGTGCGTGAAATCCTGCCATCTGCCATCAACAATGTTATTTGGCGGATTATTATTTTTTACGTTGGTACTGTTACTCTTCTTGTGCTGCTTCTGCCGTGGTCATCTTATCAGGCAGGGATTAGTCCATTTGTAACGTTTTTTTCCAAGCTGGGTGTTCCGGGAGTAGATTCCCTTATGAACATTGTGGTGCTCACTGCAGCACTTTCCAGCCTGAACTCTGGCCTTTATTCCACAGGCCGAGTGCTTCGGGCGCTGGCGCTCAACGGTTCCGCACCACGTTACCTCACACATATGAACAAACAATCTGTGCCAGCAGCAGCCATTCTTACAACTGTTGCCATTTATCTGGTTGGTGTTGGGTTAAACTACCTTCTGCCATCACAAATTTTTGAAATCGTTCTCAATATGGCGTCTTTGGGAATAATCAGCACCTGGTGCTTTATTCTCTTATGCCAGATCAAATTGCGCCAAGCTATTAAGGCTGGTCGCATTGCTCCTACAGGTTTTGCAATGCCCGGTGCCCCTTTTACATCCTGGCTAAGCATTGTGTTTTTCGTCTGTATTTTACTGCTGATGGCACTGGATTATCCAACCGGCACCATGTCTATCGCCGCTATTCCATTATTGGCTGTTGTGCTCATTATCGGATGGAAAACCTCCAGCCAGAAGCCACACAATATTGTTCCACAAACACTCTCCTCAGTGGAACTTACTGATGATGCAAACTTTCCATGTGCGGAAAACAATCAGGTTTCCAAGGAGCACATTTGATGAGCAGCATTATCAGATATTTTTCTTCTAAATCTTTGCGTTTCCTTCTACCTCTTGCCTTATCCGCCATTACTGCAGCCACATACTCTCATAGCGCATACGCTGCCGATCAGTGGTACACGGGATCTCTTGTTTCTCCATCTGGCCCCCTCTCCAAACAGGGTATGTTCCTTTTAGAACCTTATATGTACTACTCTGTGCCCTCAGGTATGATCGGGCCGCACAATAATAATGTGCCCATGTCCTCCCCACGGCAGCAATCGGTTACCAGCTTTACCATTTACCGATATGCCTTAACTGATTACCTGAGTATTCAAACCACTCCGGCCATCAGCTATCGGTGGAAGCATGGTGATACAACCAGTAGTGGCCTGAAAATTGGGGATGTTCCCGTTGATCTGATGTGGCGCTATCTGACGGCAGATCCCAAACGGTTTATTCCCACACTCAATCTGATTACCGGCGTTTCCTTTCCTACGGGTGATTACTCTCATCTGGGACGCTCGCAGGATGGTGTTGGCAGTGGGGTTTACACATACCGCGCAACATTAACCGAACAATCCACATATACCATGCCCAATAACCACGAGTTGCGGTTACGGCTATGGGCAACCTTCCGCCGAGCACTTAATTCTGCTCACCTGAGAGATGTTACAAGTTATGGCACCACACGCGGTTTCCGTGGTCACGGACAGCCCGGCATGTATGGTGAAGCAGGATTTTCCTTGGAATATGGCATTACTCAAAGATGGGTTTTTGCAATTGACGTAGCGCGAGATTGGGCCAATGGCTCCCGCCTAAAGGGACACTACGCTTCTGGCCTGAAAGTAGATGAACTCAGCTCGGGTTCGGGAGATTGGCAGGTTGCCCCAGCATTAGAATACAACTGGACACCCAATTATGGCGTGATTGCTGGTGTTTCCGTTTATTATGCGGGGCATAATACATCCCGCGTTGTATCACCACAGTTTGCCTTTAACGCGTTATACTGAACAGATTTACAAAACCTAGCCTTCTTTCCTTATTAACTCTTTGCCCACAAAAAATCCCCACTCGTAAGTGGGGATTTTTCTTAGGCTCATTCTAGTCATTCTTTATTTCTGCGCAGCACCATCAGGCAGCGCATAGGCAATAATATAATCGCCTACATCTGGAGAATGGCTCATACCACCGGCAGAAATAACAATATATTCCTTACCCGTTTTAGGTGAACGATAGATCAGTGGTGCTGCCACGGCTCCAACTGGCAAACGCTCACGCCACACTTCCTTGCCGTTGGCAGAATTAAGCGCCCGCAAATAATAATCCTGCGTTCCTGCAAAAAAGACTAACCCAGAAGCTGTAGAGGTTGGCCCCCCAAGCGTGGGCATACCCATAGGAATTGGCAAATGGGTTTTAATACCCATAGGGCCCAGATCCTGCGTGGTGCCCATCGGCACCTGCCACAGCAATTTCTTGGTATGCAGGTCAATCGCACTCATGGTGCCAAAAGGTGGTGTGTTACACGGCACCGCAAGTGGTGACTGCAGAATATCAATTCTTACACCAGAATAAGGCCCTGCAATTTGCGGACGTATTGTGCCCATAAAGCCCGGCACTTCATCTGTAGAAGATTTATATTTTTTAGCTTCTTCGTGCGTCACCAAAGACATACGCAAGGGCATACGCATGTCATTTACAAACATAACGCCCTTAGCTTCATCAATAGAGATGCCGCCCCAGTTCATCCCGCCCAAAAGGCTCGGCCATTCAATGTAAGGTTTTTCACCCGGTGGGGTAAACGGCCCTTTATAAACAGAGTTTTTGAACATGATCCGGCAATAAAGCTGATCAAACGTGCTCACACCCCACATAGCGCTTTCTGTAAGCGGATCTGCACCAATAACGGGCATCCCAACCGAAAAAGGTTGTGTAGGAGAAAGATGCTCGCCCTGTGCGGAAGGAGACGTGGCAACCTTGCGTTCCTGCACCTCGGTCACCGGAGTGCCTGTTCGACGATCCACAACAAAAATATGGCCGGTCTTTGTAGTCTGGATCAGTGCTGGAATTTTTTCACCCTGTGCATTTGTAACCGTATACAGCACAGGTTGAGAAGGCAGATCATAATCCCATACATCGTGATGAACTGTTTGAAAAACCCATTTGGTTTTACCTGTTGCTGCATCCACAGCCACAATGGCAGCACCAAACTTTTCTTTTACAGCATCACGGTCCCCGCCCCAGTAATCTGGTGGGCCATTGCCTGTAGGCAAATACACAAGATTGAGTTCTTTATCATATGTCGGGACCGTCCACACATTAGGCGTTTCCAATGTATAGGTCTGGCCTTCTGGCGGTGCGCCAGTGTTGTCCGGATGGCCAACATCCCACGCCCAAACCAAGGAACCATTCCGCACATCATATGCACGCACAACCCCGGACGGCTCACCGTGCACGATATCACGCACCCAGCCACCAATAACAGCCACATGCCCCATAACAACAGGCATAGAGGTTGGATGGTAACGTCTGCCCCCTTCTACCGGCCCCATCTGGGGCTTGAGGTCTACTGCACCATCAACACCAAAACCAACGCATGGTGTGCCTGTATGTGCATCTAGCGCGATAAAACGGGCATCTACCGTTGAAACCAGAATACGCTGTCGGCACATCTGTGCTGAACCAGCTGTTTTTTCCGCTTCGGTAAGTGATACATCTTTATCAATATCGTAATAACCAACACCGCGGCATGTTACGTGCTCTGCAGTATGAGCTTTCGGGTCAAACTTCCAGATCGGTTTACCTGTATCAGCATCCAGTGCCGTGATAAGATTTTCTGGCGTGCAGGAATACAATACATTCCCAATTTGTTCGGGCGTATTTTCATCAACCCCTGTTCCCGCACCATGTATCCGCCGACCTGTATGATACACCCAGGCGACTTTCAGCTTATCAACATTTTGCGGGGTAATCTGAGTATACGGTGCGTAACGCGTTCCGGCTGCATTTCTGCCAAAAAACTCCCAATCTTCTGGCCCATCAGCTTTATCTGTCTGTGCCAATTCGGGATTTTTTTCTGCTACTTCTGGAGAAATAATCTGCCCATGTGGGTAAAATGCTTCAACAAGAGTAAACAGCAAACATCCAACAATACCCAAACCTGTAAAAACGCTTTTGCGCCGTACTGATTGGCTGATATTGGAAAAGGTCGCCACAGCCCAAATATTTAACGTGAATAAAATAGCTGGAACCACCAAACGTGGCAGCAGGGCCCAATATCCAAATTCTGGGGTATCAAAGACAGCCCATAAGCACGTTGCAGTAAATGTGCCTACAGCTACCCACAAAGAGAAACGATTTTTGAGAAAGACCAGAATAGCCGCCGCAATATATGCCAAGCCAGCGAGGAGGTAATAAGCAGATCCGCCCAAAAGAAGAAGTTTCCCCCCTCCATAAACAAGAGCACATCCTGCAAGAAAACTTATTAAAGAGAAAAAAGCGCGATAGATACCACCTAAAGGTGGTTGGTGATCTGTGGGCTGGATATCAGCCATTTTATCACTCCAATAATATCAATGTCCGGCACATAGGCCGATACGAGGTTAATGACTGACAATCAGAAAAAATTTTGCTCTGGCAAACAGTGTAATAAAACTTTTTACACCGTAAAATTTTGCCATGCCGGTTCTGAAGTGAACCACAGAACACCTTATTTTCTGCCGCGATAAAAAGAGCTCCTCACCTGCAAAGTAAGACTAAAAGAAAAACAGGCTGCTCTGTCTCGAAAATCATAGATATTGTCAAGCTGGGAAGACTTGGGAATCCGCACAATATTTATAAATTTCAGAGCAAATATTTATGATTGCCAGGATAAAGCTTATGCGCACTACCAGACTTTTGATGAAAATTCTTGAAACACCACTCTCATTCATATCTTAATAAAATGGTGTATTTGCTTATTTTTTATACGTGTATGCGAAAACCCCCTCATCTAAGGCATACAGCCTCAAAAATCCGTCAACATGAACATGCTAATCTACATATTTCATGACATCAAATATTAAAGAGTGCATTTTCCGAATTTACTTTGTGAATATAATGGAAATTATATACGATATGCGCATATAATTATTTATAGAATATTAGAAATATTATTGCATATTAACAAAAGCATTTCATGACCATACATATGAATACTGCATGGTCATGAAATTTATGTTGGAAATAATAAAATTTACAGTTCGCCAGTTAAAAACTGAGCGCGCCCATAACCAAAACTCCAATGTTCCGCAGAATTTTCTACAACAGAAACCATGAGATCTGAAGGCTCTATGCCGCATTTCTGCTGCAGCGCTTCTGCCAGCAAACGATAAAACTCTGCAAACTGCTCCTTAGAACGTGGGCGCGATGTAACCTGAAGTAACACGAACTTGTTCGTACGTGGGATATCCAGCCCAGTATCCTCAATAACCATATGGTTAGAATCATGCTCAGAAACAATCTGATATCGATCACGCTCTGGCACCTTAAAGGCCGCCAGCATGGCTCCATGCGCAGCATCTAATAATGTGCGAATTTCTTCTGGATTACGGCCTTTAACAAGATGGAAGTGAAGAAGAGGCATAACAATTCCTTTACAAAATCAACTGAACAAAAACAGTTTACTCACAAACAGTTTCAAGAACTTTGCGGAAAGAGCCAATCATACCCCGCAATTCCTGCTCTGACGCAACAAAAGGAGGGCCAAAAGAAACCGTATCTCCCGTACAACGAAGCAAAAGCCCTTGACGTAGGCCTTCTTCAAAAATAGCGGACCATCGTGCGCCAGCTTTGCCTTCTATGGGTTTGATATCCACAGCAGCAGTTAAACCGATATTACGGATATCAGAAACACAAGATAGATCTTTCAAACTGTGCACTTCTTCTTCAAGAACAGGCTCCAGTTCACGCACACGAGCAAAAATATCTTCACTTTCCATAATATCGAGCACAACATGCCCCACAGCTGCCGCCAAAGGATGCCCAGAATACGTATATCCATGACAGAATTCTATGGCACTTTCAGGACCTGTCATAAATGTGTTGTAAATTTCATCCGTAACAATCACCCCGCCCATTGGCACCACACCGTTTGTAACAGCTTTGGCAAACGTGATGATATCAGGCTTTACACCAAATCTCTGGGCCGCAAACGGAGCACCCATACGGCCGAACCCTGTAATCACTTCATCAAAAATAAGAAGGATACCGTTTTGCGTACAAATCTCACGCAAACGTTCCAAATACCCTACAGGAGGCACCAGCACTCCAGTTGACCCTTGCACAGGTTCCACAATAACTGCAGCAATTGTAGAGGCATCGTGCAACGCAACCAATCGCTGCAAATCCTCGGCCCGTTCAGCTCCCCATGTTGGCTGACCATGTGAAAAAGCTGCATATTCTGGTTCGTACGGATGCCGAAGATGGTCCACCCCCGGCATCATACATGGCGCAAACATCTTACGGTTGGATACAATGCCCCCAACAGACATCCCCCCAAAACCAACCCCATGATATCCGCGCTCACGTCCTATCATACGAAAGCGATTACCTTCTCCCTTAATGCGGTGGAAACCTAAGGCAACCTTCAAAGCCGTATCTACAGACTCTGAACCAGAATTTGCAAAAAACACATGGTTCATTCCTTCGGGAGCCATCTCTGCAATGCGTTCAGCAAGGCTTATGGCACCAGAATGCGTCATCTGAAAACTCGGTGCAAAGTCCAGCGTTTCCACCTGCGTTTTAACAGCTTCTGCAATACGTGGATGAGCATGCCCCAAAGGAGTGCACCATAAGCCTGAAAGCGTATCCAGCAAACGCGTGCCGTTGATAGACGTATAATAAATACCTTCAGCTTTTGTAAGCATTCGAGGTTCTGGGTTGGCGCGCAATAGCCTATTGCTTGTAAAAGGCTGCCAGTAAGTGCCCTTACGCGCTTCATTTACAGAATCAAAATTGCTGCTCATGTCTACCATAGCATGGGTTCCATCATAATGATGTGTTTGAACTTCTGTCTTGCACGGAAGTCAGTAAATAACCGTAACAAAATACCATGTGTTATGATATGTACAGAAGCACCATTTAATCTGGAATCTGTACAGGTATAAAATGCCCTTCTCTCGCCCCCCTTTGTTCCAATTCAAAGTAGATCAGAGAGAGACGCTCACACACCATCTTGTTCAATTTATACAAAAAGAAATTGAACACAGGCATATCGCTCCAGGAGAACGTCTTCCTTCCATTAGAAAACTTGCTGATATTTTTTCTATCAGCCATGTAACAGCTGCCAATGTGTACAATAAACTATCTGAAAAAGGATATATTCATTCTAAAAACCGCAGCGGATATTACGTCACAAAAATACCCATTACATCTACATACACACAATCATCATTCAATCCTGAATGGCTTTTGCAGTATGCTTATGAAGATACATCTCCGCACATTAAAGCAGGTGGTGGCTGGCTTTCCGAACAGCAAATATTTACATCATCTATTCAAAAATCTTTAAAATGTATTACACAATCAAATTTCATTCCTTCTCTTATGGAGTATGGAGATCCTGCTGGATTACGATTACTGCGAACAGATATTCGTCACCTTTTAGAACGCAGGAATGTACATACAACAGAAAGTGCCATCACCCTTACTCATGGAGCCAGTCAAGCTCTTGAACTCTCCTTACGAGCATGCACACGTCCCGGAGATATCGTATTAGTTGATGATCCCGGCTATTGTAATCTTTACCTTTTACTCAAAAACCTTAATTTACGGGCTGTTGGTATTCCATACACCAAAGAAGGACCAGATATAGATGCTTTGCTAAAAATACAATATCAGACAAAAGCACGCATTATGGTTACAACTTCAGTTTTACATAATCCGACTGGTTCCTGCACATCTGCGGACAATATTCGTAAAATAAACGATATTTCAAAAAAAATTGGTATAACGTTAATCGAAGATAATATTTTTCTTGATCTTACACCAATTAGCCAACCTTTTTTATCACAAGAAAATAATAATGTTATTCATATAGGAAGCTTTTCAAAAACTATTGGTCCAGGTTTGCGGGTTGGCTATATTATTGCTCCTCCTGAAATAACCCGAAAAATTCTTTCTCATAAAATGTCAATCAGTCTCACAACACCACAAATCAATGAAATGATTGTACATAATATTTTAAAAAGTGGTTTATATATTACGCATCTATCAGATTTACGTGAACAACTTTTTCAAAGCCAGAAGGCAGTCTCAAATTCCCTCAAATCTTCTGGACTTAAGGTTTATAATAGACCGATGGGAGGCTTATTTATCTGGGCACGATTTGCATATGACATCTCTCCTTTAACAATCACACAAATAGCCGCAGAAAATAATATTCTTTTAGCTCCTGGTTATCTATTCCGTCCCAACCAAGAACCATCACAATGGTTTCGTTTTAACGTAACGCTCTCGGATAATAAAAAATTATATTCATTTTTGGAAAATATTACGCGCACACATTCACATAAATAAGGATGCAAGAATTATGATCTTGCACCCTTATTTATTTTCTTAAGTATTTTTCCGTTACTTCAAGTTCAGTTCAGTATCAGCTTTTAAAATTGCACCAAGAAGAACATTAGCGCCTTTTTCTGCATCCCCCTCCAGAATACTTTCTTCTTCATTATGACTGAGCCCATCTTTACAGGGCACAAAAATCATTGCTGTTGGCGCAACATGGGCCAAATAACCAGCATCATGACCAGGCCCAGAAACGATACGGCGTGCACTATAACCTTTTTCCTGCGTTGTCTGTTCAACCATACCAATGCAGGCTGGATCAAAGTGCACCGCTGGAGCATCCCATATCTGCACGATTTCAACAGTAACCTGATTATCTAATGCAATTTTTTCCATCAGTGTTTTAAGTTCTTTCTCCATACGCAGAACAACTGCATCGTCTGGATCTCGAATATCCACTGTGAAAAAAACTTCACCCGGCACCACGTTGCTACTGTTGGGCCTATTCTCAATCAACCCTACAGTTCCCACAGCACTTGGACCATGTGCCTTGGCAACCTTACTCACGGCCTCAATCATACCTGCGGTTGCCACCAAGGCATCATGCCTTAATGTCATTGGCGTAGAACCTGCATGAGCATCCTTGCCACGCACGGTTACTTCATACCAACGGGCGCCCTGAATACCCGTTACAATACCAATTGTTTTATCTTCTGCTTCTAAAATAGGACCTTGTTCAATATGCAGTTCAAAATAAGCAGAAATAGGATGCTGCCCGCATACCTCTTCCCCTCGATAACCTATGGCATCAAGCTCATCACCAAAACGGATACCTGCGCGATCTCTTTTTTCAAGCACCTCTGCTTCTGTAAAGATGCCTGCGAAAACACCAGAACACATCATGGGTGGAGAAAAGCGGGAACCTTCTTCATTTGTCCAACTAATTAATTCAATAGGATGACGTGTGGCATATCCGGATTGATGCAGTGTCCGCAAAACAGCTAAGCCACCCAACACACCTAAAATACCATCAAATTTTCCACCCGTAGGTTGTGTATCTAAATGACTCCCCATGGTGATGGGTGGCAGATTATTGTCCTGCCCTGGACGCCGCGCAAAAAGATTACCCATGGAATCATAAGAAACTTCACAGCCCAAGCTCTGGCACGTGCGCATAAACCAGTCACGCACCAATTTGTCTTCCTTTGTCAGGGTTAAACGGCGTACCCCTCCTTTTTCTGTTCCGCCAAACTGTGCTGTTTCCATAAGATCTGCCCAAAGGGCCGCACCATCAATGTGTAGGTTGCTATTTTTTGCTAAATCGGACACAGATTTTCTCCTGAATATAGAATATTGTAATTATGCTGGAATTTTCATCGGATTATTAGGATGTTGGTTCCATGTCAGTTCACCTTCTTCAGGTTGAGGTTCCATGGTAATACAATCATCAATTGGGCACACATGTGCACAAAGATTACACCCTACACATTCTTCCTCAATAACCTCGTAATGACGTTCACCATCTACTCGGGTTTTAGAAATTGCCTGGTGTGACGTGTCCTCACAAGCGATATGGCACAAGCCACAACGCACGCAAGCATCCTGATCAATATTGGCAATGGTTTTGAATTTAAGATTAAGCGTGTTCCACGGAACAAATTTTTGAATAGCCTGACCGCTTACAGCAGGAATATCGACATATTCTTTTTGATCCATCCATGCAGATAATCCATCCACCATGTCCTCTACAATACGAAAACCGTAATGCATGGCGGCTGTACAAACCTGAAGGCTTGTTGAGCCCATTGCCAAAAATTCTGCAGCATCACGCCATGTTCCAATGCCTCCAATACCAGAAATAGGCATACCTGCCATTTCTGGATCTCGAGCAATCTCACCAATCATGCGGAGAGCTATGGGTTTAACCGCTGGGCCACAATATCCACCATGTGTTCCTTTTCCGCCCACAACGGGCATAGGCGCCATGGCATCCAGATCTACACCAATAACAGACTGGATCGTATTGATAAGAGAAACACCATCAGCTCCACCGCGTTTTGCCGCACGAGCTGGCATAAGAATATTAGTGATATTTGGCGTAAGTTTAACAATAACAGGCATACGTGTATTTTGTTTACACCAACGTGTTACCATTTCCACATATTCTGGAACTTGCCCTACGGCCGCACCCATATTGCGCTCTGACATTCCATGCGGGCAACCAAAATTCAATTCAATGCCATCAGCGCCTGTTTCTTCAACAATAGGCAAAATGGCTTTCCATTTTTCCTCCTGACAAGGCACCATCAAGCTGACAATAACGGCACGATCTGGATAATCTCTCTTAACAGATTTAATTTCTGCAATATTTACAGCCAATGGTCGATCAGAAATAAGCTCAATATTATTTAAGCCAATCATTCTCGCGCCATTATAATCAAGTGATCCGTAACGCGAGCTGACATTGACCACCGGAGGATCTTCCCCCAATGTTTTCCAGACAACTCCTCCCCAACCAGCTTCAAAAGCACGGCGAACATTATACTCCTTGTCTGTTGGAGGAGCTGAGGCCAACCAGAACGGATTGGGAGACTTAATTCCAGCAAAAGATGTTTTTAAATTAGCCATTTACGTCTCTCCTGCTCATGCGTCTTTTTGTAGGGCTATATTCATAGCTTCTGCTGCATCTCGGCCATCCCGTACAGCAGCCACCGTTAGGTCTTCACCCGCTGTGCAATCACCCCCTGCATAAACACCCTGCATGCTCGTACGATAAAAGGAATCCACAACGATACGCCCATTACAGATTTCAATGTCTTCACCACTAACGGGATCATGATGGAACACTTGCCCGACTGCTTTCAGCAGCATATCCGCAGGAATGAAAAACGTATCCTCTGTGCTATATATGACTTTTCCATCCGCATTGCCGTGCCTTTTGGCAAATTCAACACCTGCCAGCACACCATCTTTCTGAACTATCTGGGTTGGTGCAGACCACAACCTTACAGTTACACCATTGGTTTGGGCCCATTCTCGTTCCACAACAGTGGCAGACATGTTTTCTTCACCACGACGATAAACAAGCGTAACGTCCTCTGCGCCTAACCGGCGCGCCTGAACAGCCGCATCTACTGCTGTGTTCCCTCCTCCAATCACAACAACACGCCGACCTACTGGAATGTCCTTTTTGTTATTAGATCGTAATGTTTTAATGAAAGAAACGGCATCCTGAACACCCTCAAGCGCTTCCCCTTCCATTTCCAGCTGGCGTACTCCCGCCAAACCTAAAGAAAGAAACACTGCATCGTAATCTCGCTGCAGATCTCCCAGAGTGAAGTCCACTCCTAACGTTTTACCCCCAACAAAGGAAATTCCACCGATATCAAAAAGGAATTTTACTTCTTTCTGCGCAAAATCATCTGCAAGCTTATAGGCGGCCACACCATATTCGTTCAGACCACCTGGGTGGTCATGCTTATCAAAAATCACAACATCATGCCCGTGCATAGCCAGACGATGCGCACATGCAAGCCCAGCAGGCCCTGCCCCTACAATTGCAATTTTACGACCAGTTAAAGGTTTACGAGTAAATGGCTGGCCACCATGCTCCATTTGCCAATCTGTGGCATGGCGCTGCAAGGCACCAATACGAATGGGCTTTCCTTCTTCCCGAACATTATGAACACACTTCTGTTCGCATAGGATTTCAGTCGGGCAAACACGTGCACATGATCCCCCCAGAATATTAGATTCCAAGATAGTATGTGCCGAACCTTGCATATTACCCGTAGCAATAGCGTGTATAAATTTGGGAATATCAATGCTTGTTGGGCAGGCCTCTGTGCAAGGTGCATCATAGCAATAAAAACAACGTTCTGCCTCTACCAAAGCCTGCTCATGCGTAAGAGGAGGATGAGCATCCGAAAAGTTTTTCTGGAGCTCCTCCTCTGTTAAGCGACTATTTTTTAGATCCAAGACATGCATCAGAAGATTTCCCGTTCAACCCCGATACCAGAATGGTATGTTATTTAAGTTCGTTTCCGCAACATTTTTCTGACCATTTAGTCAGTTTTTAATTCAAAATATCCGCGGGGATATTAGAAACCCGTTGATACTGAAAACGAAACGGCAAACCCAGGTGACAAGGTATAGGTTGGTGCTGTTCCTGATGCGAATTGCGTGCCGTACACACCAGTTGTTGCATGCGCAAATGGAGACATAGAATATACCCCATTCCGATAGAGTGAGCCCGCAAGGTTTTGAAAATTCAACTGTATCTGGGGAGAGCGCAGATACCACTTATTGGAAAATCTATAGCCAAGCGTGACTGTATCCATAATATATGGATGCAGTTTTTCATCATTCATCAAAGTGGAATACTGAGAGCCAATATACTTAAGGTTCAAGTTGGCAAAAATATGCCCATTGTCCCAATCAACCCCTAAAGCACCCATTTCATGCGGAGTGCCTACCGGACGCTTGCCCTTTGTATGCAGATAATCATTAAGATATTGGATGTTTGAATCCATTGTTGCATCAAGATATTCAAAACTCATATACGGCCTGAAGTGTCCAAAAATAGGCCGTGTTCCGATTTGAATATCCACACCACGGGATGTCTGGTTACCTACGTTCATTGTTGTAGACATCGGAGCGCTTCCAAAATAGCTCAGAACGCCCATTTGCCTATTGGTAAAATTATAATTGAAGAAAGAAATTTCTCCTACCAGAAGATCATCATGGTAGCGGTAACCTATTTCTTCATTAATGGCGTATTCTGGTTTTACATTACCCGATGGGGCTGTAGACATGCTTCCATCAATATTATACAGCTCAAACATAGTATTGTTATTGGGCATTTTAAAGTTTGTTGCCCCGCGAACATATATTTGATGGTGATCATTAAATTTGTAACTGGCACTAAACTGTGGAAGAGGTTCAAAAACATTCTGCCCACGATGCTGCTGAATGTTCGGCACGTAGCTGTCTACTTTACGGTTGACCATAGCCAGCCTTATACCCGCTTGCAATTCAAGCTTATCATGTAGCAATTTCACCCGATCACCCAGATACAACATGTTTACCTGAGTAAACGTATTATGGTCATTCAGATACCATCGGTTTCCATCGGATGTCCGATAAATATGTGGTCCGTAATCTCCGTAGATATTCGCTGGCCCACCATCTGCCTGATTGATGTAGGATACGGGAGTAGATTGGTTTGTACGAGACCATTCGTACCACCAGCCAAAAGTTAAGGTGTTAATGCCTTTTGTCCATGTCATCTTGGCATTATTGCCCGTGCGATGATAACTAAAATATAGTGGCGTATAGACATTTGTACCATTTGCAACGTCTACATCAACAGGCTGCGTTCCTGAATACGTTTTACCATCCTCAACGGTGCTTACCCCACCAATAGTGCCAGATCCCCACCAAAGATATGGTGTATCATCAAAACGCAAGCCTTCTGCCAGCTTAACAGATAGGGGCGCTGAAGCTATCAAGTTCTGGAAAGCATCAAGCCCATACTTATAGTAATTTGTTTTGTTATTTAAATGATAATGGGAATCGTAATCGTAATTTTTCCCAAATTCACCAAACTGTTCTTTTGTGGGGTTTTCATCAAGCTGTAGAACATTGGTGTTATAACTGGCGTTAATAGTCCAGCGGCTTTCTGGCGTAAACTCCTTGATCATTTTGAAATCTACATGCTTACGCGTGAACTTTCCCGGACCGCGCCAGTTATCGGATTCTGTGTTAGAAAAAGAAGCGAATGCTCTTACACCACTGTTTCCTATATCACCGCTTTCAAGACGGATAAATTCGCGATGCATATTGTAGGAGCCGTAGGAAAAATCTACAAACCCTCCCCTTCTATGAGAAGGATCTATAAGTTCTGCATAGGCACTCCCCGCTGCAGCAGAAATACTGGGTGTATCAATATCAACCGAACCAGGCATCAAAGAAACGGATTTTAGATTATCACCATCAGATGTTTGGTTTGCGTAAAATCCGCCATCTCCCACGTCATTTACAGGAGCTCCATTGTAAATCCAGCCTACGTGATCACCTGGCAAACCACGCAACATCAGGTTGCCACCCGCAATGCCGGAGGGTTCTGTAAGGGTAACAAATGCACTGGGAGTTAACGCCAAAACCTGAACAGGATTAGCTGATGGTGGCTGTTTGGCAATAGCATCACGCGTAACGGACTGAATGGTTCCTGCTCTGGTCTCCAGTCGCATCAAGCCTCCCCCTGGGGCACGACGTGTCACACCTTGAGCAGATAATGCATGCCCACCCACATGGACTTCTTCAGGACCGCTTTTGGATTCAACCGCACCAAGTTTTTTAGGTGATGCTGTTTTTTTATTCGTATTTTTAGTTTGTACCCTTACCGTTTTTGCAGGATGCGACATGGACTGACCAAATGCAGCATTCTCCAGTGCAATTGAACTACAGATGGTTCCAGCCAAGAGAAAATGAACAACTGAAAAACGAGGATGAGGCATGTTTTTTCTCAGCTCTGATAAAGAAGATAAATCGCGGGGACACAGAGACGTTATGTTTTAATGTTTCGAATTCGCAACATAAATCTGAATGCTTGGTTAAGTTTTGCCCTTTTGTGTCTTTCCTGCATCACACTTATTACGAAACTGAATTATGATTGAAACCCACCCCTATATAGGGTAGGTTTTTAAAAAGTTATTAGATTTAATAAGGATTATCTTATGATTCTTCCTGGAGATCCTGCACCTATTTTTACCCAAAAATGCTCTACAAACTGGGGGCATTACAGCTTTGATATGGCCGCAGGAAAATACAATATTCTGGTGTTTGTGCCTGCTGTGCAAATGTGTCTTACAAGCAAAATGCCCGATACACTAAAAGATTTACTCAAGTTAAAAAAATCCGTTCCCATAGAAATTTTTATTGTTACAACATCGCCGCAGGATGAAAAATTAAAGAGTGATGATTTTTATTATATTTACGACTTAGACTGTAATGTTCACAATATTTTCGGCATTAATATTGAGGACATTACATGCGTTATAACAGATCCAATGTTAAGAATAAAAGAAGTTCTCCCGCAACATGCTATTGCGTATGACATCATCAAACGTTTTCTAAAAAATACAATCCCAAACCAAAACGTCCCTATTCCAGCACTTTTGTTAACAGACATTCTTGAGGAAGAATTTTGCCATGCCCTTATTCATTATTACCATCATAACAACCCTACACCTTCAGGTGTGCTTACAAAAAATGCACATGGATCAACTATAGAAAAGGTAGATACATTTTTTAAACGTCGTTATGATTGTAAAATACAAAATCAAAATTTAATCAAAGGTTTGCAAGCACGTATTATCAGACGCGTTGTTCCTGAAATTCGCAAAGCCTTTCAATGCACTGTCACTGGCATGGATCGTATGATTGTAAGCTGTTATGATGCCGCATATAAAGGGCACTTTTCTCCACATAGAGACAATACAGTGGAAGGTGCCAAACATAGACTTTTTGCTATTTCTATTAATCTGAATGATACTTTTGAAGGTGGAGAACTCACTTTCCCTGAATTTTCCAGTCAAAGGTTTTGTCCACCTGCTGGAGGAGCGCTTATTTTTTCAAGCGCGCTTTTACATGCTGTTCAGCCCGTTACAAAAGGTAAACGCTATGCCTGTTTACCTTTTGCTTTTAACGAAGAATCTCTAAATACTGCACGCCTACAATCTGGTTAAAGCGGTTTACGCACATTTCTGCGTTTTGGCTGGCGTGCAATATATTGCCCTGCCCCACGCACTGCGCGTAAATCCCCTTCATCCCAGACAAGATGCCCTTTGCTTATTGTTTTCTTTGCAACACCTGTTACCGTCATTCCTTCGTAAATATTATAGTCAACATTCTGATGATGTGTTTGTGCAGAAATTGTACGTTCTGCATCGGCATCCCACAGCACGATATCCGCATCTGCCCCTATCGCTAAGCTTCCTTTTTGTGGATACAAATTAAAAATTTGCGCTGTATTTGTAGATGTTAAAGCCACAAACTGTTCTGGCGTCAGTTTTCCTGTTTTAACACCATAGTGCCATAAAACACTCATCCGATCCTCAATTCCAGGCGTGCCATTGGGGATCCGGGTAAAATCTGTTTTGCCCATTTCTTTTTGTGGCGCACAAAAACAACAATGATCTGTAGCCGTTGTTTGTAGCTGCCCAGACATCATACCGCCCCACAACGCTGCCTGATGATGTTTGGACCTAAAAGGCGGGCTCATGACATACTGTGCCGCCTTCAACCAATCAGACCCCTCATAAACACTTTCATCAAATACTAAATGCTGGGGCAGCACTTCACCGTATACCTCTTGCCCTCGCAATCGTGCTTCAGAAATGGCTTTCACGCCTTCCTGCGTTGAAACATGCACTATATAAATAGGCACCCCAAGCAAGCCCGCCAAAGTAATGGCGCGATGTGCAGCCTCCCCTTCTACCGCAGCTGGGCGTGATACTGGATGCGCTTCCGGCCCTGTGCGCCCTTCAGATAAGAGATCTTGCTGCAGGTAAGCAACTGCATCTCCATTTTCAGCATGGACAGTGCAAATAGCACCTAATTCTGCGGCACGGCGCATTGAATGTAGAAAGGCCTCATCTTCCACCATCAATGCATTTTTATACGCCATGAAATGTTTGAATGAATTAACCCCACATTCTTCTACAAGGGTTTTCATATCGTGGTAAATTTGATCATTCCAATGCGTAATCGCAACATGGAATCCATAATCAGCCGCAGATTTCTGGGCTTTTTTCCGCCATGCTTGCCAAGCATCCACCAAAGATGTTCTGGAATCAGGAATAACAAAATCAATAATACTGGTTGTTCCACCAGCTAAACCTGCAGCTGTTCCGGTATAAAAATCATCACTTGCAATTGTACCCATAAAAGGCATTTCCATATGGGTATGCGGGTCAATTCCCCCTGGCATAACCAATAGCCCTGCTGCGTCAACAACATCGCACCCTGTAGGTGTTTCTATAGTTGTTGCCACATGAGCTATTTTGCCATCTGCACCACACAGAATATCTGCCCGCTTACTGCCGTCCGCCGTAACAAGCGTTCCGCCTTTAACATGGAGCATGACGTGGCTGCCTTTCTATTTTCTAACCGTTAAAAACAAAATACATTTCATATCGAAATCGTATTGTTATTCTGACTAATTGGTCAATAATATAATTTCGGATTCGAATCGTAATGTAGGGAAACATTATGGGTGGAACGCATCATGCATCACATGATAATCGCCTAACAAACGAGGATTTAGCGCCCTCTGTGACACGCACATGGCAATGGAAAGATTATCTGTTTTTATGGATGTCAGACATTCATAGTGTTGCCGGATACATCACGGTTGGAAGCTTATTTACTTTAGGCCTCCCGCTATACGATGTTTTTGCAGCTCTGCTTTTTGCCATTCTGCTCGTTCAATTAACGTGCAACCTGATGGCTGTACCCAGTTTTAAAACTGGGGCCCCTTTCCCTGTTGTCGCGCGCATGACCTTTGGCGTGTACGGTGCCATTATTCCCGCACTCATACGCGGAATTATAGCCGTTGGGTGGTATGGCATTCAAACGTGGTTAGCATCAAATGCTTTGGTCATTCTCATTCTAAAAATCTGGCCTGTTGTAGAACCTTGGGCCAATGCCACACACCATGGTTTTCTTGGATTATCCTACGTGGGATGGTTGGCCTTTTTGATTGTCTGGGCTTTACAAACCCTTGTCTTTTGGAATGGTATGGATGCCATACGCCATTTTATAGATTGGGCTGGCCCCGTTATTTATGGCCTGATGGCTTTACTAGATATTTGGTTGTTTTCTAAAACAGGGTGGCATCTTTCTTTTCAATTTTTTGCACCACATCAATCTATTAGCCTTATTGCGCATACTCTGGGCATTATAAATGCAATGGCCTTAATACTTGCCTTTTTTGCACCTATTATTTTAAATTTTGGAGATTTTTCACGCTATGGCATGAGTATGCAATCTATAAATCGAGGGAACTTTTGGGGATTACCGTTTAACTTTTTTGCCTTCTCACTTCTTACTCTTATTACCATAACACTGACACTGCCTGTATTCGGGCATATGATTTTTGACCCCGTAGAAACGGTCGTCAAAACTACGAGTTTAGGAACAGCTATTGTTGGCGTGATAACTATTGTTATTGCGACCATTGGCATTAATATTTCCGCTAATTTTGTATCTGCTGCCTTTGATTTTTCTAATATGGCACCTCACCTTCTTTCTTGGCACAAGGGTGGGCTTATTGCTGCCATAGGTGCCATCTTATTCACGCCATGGAATTTATATGCACGTCCAGAACTGATCCATTTGACTCTTGATGTTTTGGGCACATTTATTACGCCTCTTATCGGTATCATTCTGGCAGATTATTATCTTATCAAGAAACAAAACATTGTCACCGAAGCTCTGTATTCATCAGACAAAAGAAATGTTTATTGGTATAAATCTGGATTTAATCCTATTGCCTTGCTCTCACTGTTTATCAGTACAGGATGCGGCGTTCTTTTTATTTTCTTGCCCAGCTTGGAAAGTGTGCGAAATTTTTCATGCCTTTTTGGTTTTGTTATTGGCATGCTTGCACAAACACTACTTAGCTCCCTTATTCCGCATCAATACAGATTGAGGCAACCAACTGCATGATTGTTTCTGCGCCTGCTTCAAAATCATGCTTTGTCAGGCGCTTTTTTCCTAAAACTGCGGCAAATTGTACCTGCATATCTGCATAAGATTGCGTCATCGCCCAAAGCATGAACATGAAATGGAAGGGATCTATCTTTTTGATAAGTCCCTTCTCATACCATGCAGCAAATATGATCGCTAAGTGCTCTACGTGTGGTTTCAGTGTTTCCCGTAGAAAAAACTGGATTTGTTCACCACCAGCTAAAAGCTCATGCATAAACAGGCGAGAGGCCTCTGGCCTCTGGCGGGAAAATAACATTTTAGCCTGAATGTAGCTTTGCAAACCTTCTCGCGGGTTCATATCTGCGGAAAGATGCACATTGGCATCTCCCAGCCAATCATCCAAAAACCGTCCTAGCGTAGCTTGGTAAAGTATTTCTTTTGTGTTGAAATAATAAAGAATATTTGCCTTTGGCAACGCACATGCTTTGGCTATGTCATCTATACGTGTGCCGTTTAAACCGTGAACGGCAAACACTTTTTCTGCGGCATCCAAGATTTGACTCGTATTTTGCTTACGAGGATTGCCAACAGTTTGCTCGGCATTGCCATTTTTGCGCATAATTACAAAAATCTCTAATTGGAATTCTATACGCGCTTACTAAATTAAACTGAGAGCGAACAGTCCTTATTTAGAGAACTCTGCTACCCCTCTTTCTAGACACTGCCATTTCTGCCCAGACGATTCTCAACCTTATAACGTTGAGGCAACAGAAAGCCCTAAGACCCCGTATTTACGTCCCGTGCAGAACAACGGCACAGAATCTCTGAAAGACAGGTTCATAAAGTTCAATATTTTTAAGGAAAAGCACTGTGGCGGAGAGAGAGGGATTCGAACCCTCGGTACGCTATTAACGTACACACGCTTTCCAAGCGTGCGCCTTAAGCCACTCGGCCATCTCTCCGACGCGAGAGAGGTAATAGCAAAATTTTCGAAACAGGCAAGACCTAAAGCGGAAAAAATAATGTTTTTATCTCAACTAATGGCTGGGCTACGCGCATTGTGGATAAAATGGGCAATTGCATCCGGGCTCTTAATACCCAGAGCGCTCTCAACTCCTGATGATACATCCACCGCCGGAGCGCCAGTTATTGCAACAGCTTGGCTGACATTTTCCGGGTTCAAGCCCCCAGCCAACATCCACGAATAACCAGGCTGCCACCCGTGCAGCAGATCCCAGTTTAATTGCTGTGCATTGCCGCCTGGACGTGTTGCATGCACAGGAGGCTTAGGCTCAATTAAAAGGCGCTCCACCGCGCATAGTCGTGGCAAATCGGCCTGTGATGCGACTGGTACGGATAACCAGACAGGCCGCCCAAACTTGGCTTGTATCTGCACGGCACGTTCAGGCGTTGTATAAAGTTGCAAGATATCCAGATCTACCTGATCCAGCACCCGCTCCAAAACAGTATCATCAGGACGCACAAACAGCCCAACCTTCCTGATGCTACCCGTAATCCGAGAAGCCAAAGCCTTTGCTTGCAAAGCACTTATATAACGGGGTGAGCGCTCAAAAAAAACAAAACCGATCCAATCGGCGCCATATTCCACGCAAGCCTCAAGCCCGACTTCTTCCGTCAGGCCACAGATTTTTACGCCTGTCTGAACGCCGTCCATAACCCACCCCATCTATACAGCAGATTTATGCTGCCAGCTCTGCAGCAATGGCGGCGGCAGCCGCGGCCGGATCTGCTGCCTGTGTTATGGGCCTTCCCACTACAATCCAATCTGCTCCAGCGGCACGCGCTTCAGCTGGTGTCATAACACGTTTTTGGTCCCCTTTCGCGGCACCTGCGGGCCGAATACCGGGCGTTACCAAAACGGGTTTATCTCCCAGAGCATCTCGAATGGCCTTCAGTTCATGCGCTGAGCAGATTAATCCGTCCATCCCGGATTCCATGGCCAGATGTGCCAAACGCAAAACCTGCGTGCGCGTATCATCTGGCACACCCACTTCTGCCAAAGCCTGATCATCCATGCTGGTCAGCACAGTTACAGCCAGCAGTAATGGCCGCTCTCCCTCTGGAAAAGCTTCATCACATGCCTTACACGCAGCTTTCATCATGTCTACGCCGCCAACTGCATGGAGTGTCAGCATACGAGGGCGCAAATGAGAAAGTGCCTTTACAGCTGCCCCAACTGTATTAGGGATATCATGCAGCTTGAGATCCAGAAATAAAGGCCTCTGCCCGGCCACATCTGCTACAGCCTGAAAACCGGCCGCATAAGCAAATTCCATACCAAGCTTAATAACGCCCGCAGCACCTTGCACTGCGTGAGCCCATGCCTTGGCCTGTGCCGGATCCTGTGTATCCAGCGCCACAATCAAACCTGTTTGTCTTGCCGTATCAGACATGTGGCTCTACCCCCGAAGAAGGAGAAACAGACGGAGTTGCCACGGCTACAGGCGCAGGAGCCACCGGTTGGCTGGATACAACCTGCACTTGCGCAAGCTGTGCTTCCAATTCCTTTACATGCTGTTCTGCCTTGCGCGCACGCCGACGCTGCTTGAATTCAGCCGTCCACAAACAGAACGCGCCTAGCAGAAAAGCAACAGCAGCGACCAACAGCGCCAACACACCAGCGGAAGATTTCCAGCTATATGTCAGCAGCCACATATCGAGCGGATCCTGATTACTGGCACTGAACACGACAAGCGCCAGCAGGAATGGGACAACAATTATCAGCCTGATCATGATAGCAAGTCGTAGCCGTATCACACATAAAGAACAAGCGACTGAATATCATCAACTGCACGCTTAATGATAAAATATTTCACACCTTTTTACAGGATCACCAAACTGCAATAGATAAAGAACTTTATTGTGTTTCCTCTCGCCGCAACTGCCTGAATCTGCTAGGGCTGATGTGGATTGTATTGTTTTGCTCATTTTTCCTGAATAATGAGCCATTTCTGTTTGCGACATTACTCCTGAGGATCAGACATCCATCATGAATACCGAGACTGCAGATTCACTTGGCGGTGCCTCTCAAACACCTCGTGCACCGTCTATTCAGATGGGAATCCAATACGTTAAATCTGTTGAATTTCAGGTTCTCGGCGCACCTGCAGTTTACACACGCGTAACAGACCGCCCACACCTTGGTGTTTCTGTAGATGTGCGTGCCCATCAAATGGGTGAAAACCAGCCAAATTTTGAAGTTGAACTTATCTTGCGTTGCCAGGGGCATCTTCCTGCACAACGGGAAGGAGAAGAAATCACACCCTTGTTTGATGTTAATCTGGTGTATGCAGGTATCTTTACGTTGCAACATGCAACAGCCGAAACTTTTGAAACCCTGCTGCTTATTGAAGCCCCGCGCCTTCTCTACCCGGCTGCACGCAATATGCTAGGCACTCTATGCCGTGAAGCAGGCTTTCTGCCTGTTATCATGCAGCAGATTGATTTTGCCGCATTATGGCGCAACCGCCGCGCTGTAGGCTGAAAGCAACATTCCGGCCTGTTGATTTTTATACCTGCAAAAGAAAGATAACAAACTATGGCTGCTAAAGCATCCAAAGCTTTATGGTACTCTTTTGATGCAAATTGGTACCGCGCAGAATACGGCGCAATTATGGATGCTTTGCTGTCTTTTTCTGATCAGGAACTTGAACACTGGTATAAAACCGAAGGCGCTCCCTCCGGCCATTCACCAAACAGATATTTCAACGAGGAATGGTACCGGGTTAATTGTTCCCAAGCGGCAGAAGCCATTACAAACGGCACCTATACTTCTGGCTTTGAGCATTACTGCAACGAGGGCTACAAAAGCTTTTCCCCGCATTACCTCTTTTCAGAACGTTATTATCGCCAGCGCTATCCTGATATCTCGGAACAAAACCTGCAATCAGGCGGTTTTGTAAATGGGTATGATCATTTCCTACGATCTGGCGATCAAGAAAAGCGTTCCGGCCATCTATTTTTTGATCCAAACATCTACCTGCAAAATAGACCTGCTGATCCAAACCTGCAGGGGCTGGCCCCGTTTATGAACCTACTTCATTCAGCACATAGTCTTCCCAATTCCATTTCACTGTCTGATCACTTTAATCCTACATGGTATCGCGCCCTTTGCCCGGATGCCGTTATGGCTGTAGAATATGGTTTTGCACCTAACGTGCTGTATCAGTTCCTTAGCGCCTTTACGCCAGACCATTTCTGAGCGTTTCTGCCTGCCCACATACTCATATTTTCCTGCACTGAAGGAAGAAGCCCATGCTTGCTTTAACACAAGGTGACCCAGCAGGTATTGCACCTGAAATTACTGTAAAAGCATGGCGCATATTACGCGAAAGTGGGCTTCCTTTTGTTTTTGTAGGAGACCCCACTCTTCTGGAACAACATGCTCCAGTGCAAACTGTGCGTTATCTGGAACAGGGAACGGATGTTTTCTCTCACGCCATTCCTGTACTCCCTCTCCGTCTGGAAACACCTGCTTCCCCCGGAGAACCAGACCGCCAGAACGCACCCAGTGTTATTGAAAGCATCCGTCTGGCGGTAGAACTGGCCCAGAATGGTGAAGCCTCCGCCATTATTACCAACCCTATCAGCAAGGAAGTTATCCAAAGCGCAGGGTTTAAACATCCGGGGCACACCAGCTATCTGGCAGAACTATGCCATGTGCCGGGGCATGAAGTGATGCTGCTGGCCAGCCCCTCTCTGAGGGTTGTGCCTGTTACTGTGCATGTATCCCTCCGCCACGCGCTGGAACAATTAAATACAGAGCTGATTATTAAAACAGCCCGCACAGTCGCGGCTGGGCTCAAGCGCGATTTTGGGCTGAAAGCACCACGCATTGCTGTAGCCGGATTAAACCCTCACGCAGGGGAAAACGGTTTAATGGGGCATGAAGAGCAGCAGATTATCACCCCTGCCATTAAAACGTTACAGCAGGAAGGGCTCAACATTACAGGCCCCATGCCGCCAGATACCATGTTCACACCCGCAGCCCGCAGCCGTTATGATGTGGCCTTATGCATGTATCATGACCAAGGGCTGATCCCGCTCAAAACGCTGGATATGGCAGAAGGCGTGAATGTAACGCTGGGTCTGCCCATTATTCGTACATCACCCGACCATGGTACAGCCTTTGACATTGCGGGGCAGAACAAGGCAGACCCAAGCAGCCTTGTTGCGGCCATTCGGTTGGCAGCACAGCTTGCGCAGAACAGAAGGAACGCAGCATGACTTCAGCTATCCGGCTTGGCGTCAACATTGATCATGTCGCTACCATTCGCAATGCACGTGGTGGCACATATCCAGATCCCGTTGCCGCGGCCTTGTTGGCTATTCAGGCTGGTGCAGATGGCATTACTGCCCATCTACGTGAAGATAGACGCCATATCCGTGATAAAGATCTGGAACGCCTGCGCGCAAAAATTGCGGCACCTCTTAATATGGAAATGGCCGCAACTGATGAAATGGTTGGCATAGCCCTTGGCTTACGCCCCCATGCCTGCTGCCTTGTGCCCGAACGGCGTGCGGAACTCACCACGGAAGGTGGCCTGAACGTAGCAGGACAGCTAGAAACACTTACACCAAAAGTGCAACAACTCGCCCAAGCAGGTATTCGTGTTTCGCTGTTTATAGACCCCTCACCCGTACAGATAGAAGCTGCCGCCAAAATAGGCGCACAAGTAGTAGAACTTCACACTGGCGCTTACGCAGAAGGGAAAGCCGAAGAACTGGAACGCCTGCGTGCCGCAGCCACACAAGCCGCCGCACTTGGGCTGGAGGTACATGCAGGGCATGGTCTGACATTTGAAAACGTTGGCCCCATAGCAGGCTTGCCAGAGCTGCGAGAACTTAACATTGGGCACTTTCTGATTGGACAGGCCATTTTTGATGGTCTGGCAGCCGTTGTTCAAAACATGAAACGCCATATTGCAGAAGGTGCGGCTCTTTAAAATGGAAGAACCACAGGAATACAAAACACCCAAAGCCTTACTTGTAGCCGTTATTGGCATGGGTGTGCTGATTGTGGTTGGCGTTGTTGTATTGGCAGGCGTACTCATTCATCGCATGAGCAGCAAGCCTGCTTCCCCGCCACTTCCACCTGTTGCGTTATCTGATGCTGCACCATCCGCCAGCCTTCCCACAGCACATGCGACGTTACCTGCAGGTGAACACCTGTTAAGCGTAACGCGTGTGCGGGATAATCTGTTGGCCCTACATGTTACAGAACAGGGGCAGGACCGCATTGTGCTATGGGATGTACCTACCGGGCAGTTACGGACCGGGCTGGATATCAACACGGCACAGTAACACTATGCCTTCTTCCCCTCTCCTCACCGCCATCGGGCTTATGAGTGGTACATCGCTTGATGGCGTAGATGCAGCGCTCATACAAACTGATGGCACACGTATATCCAAGCATGGTCCTTCCTTAACCGTGCCTTATACGCCAGAGTTGCGCGCGCGCCTGCGCCACATACTGGATGCGGCACCCCAGCTTGCACCTTCTGACCCTATATTACTTTCTGCAGAACATGATCTGACAGAAGTGCATGCCATAGCTGTACAGCAACTGCGCCAAATGGCTCCTGATATGCCTGCCGATCTTATCGGCTTTCATGGCCAAACCATTTTGCATCAACCTGGACGCACATGGCAGATAGGCAATGCCATTGCTCTTTCTTCTGCTGCAGATTTACCAGTTATCCATGACTTTCGCACCGCAGACGTTCAGGCTGGTGGAGAAGGTGCGCCTTTAGCTCCTTTATATCATGCCGCTCTGCTACATAATCAGCCACGGCCTGTTGCAATTCTGAATATTGGGGGAGTTGCCAATCTCACTTTGCTGACTTCGGAAGGTGAGATTCTGGCTTGCGATACAGGACCCGGAAATGCCCTGCTAGATGATTGGACTTTCCGCCATACCGGTATCCCCTACGATAAAGATGGACTGCTGGCACGCAGTGGTAAGGTTGCAGAACCTCTTCTGAAGCAGTTGTTGGCACATCCATTTTTTAGCAAACCAGCCCCGAAATCTCTCGATAGGCTGAGCTTCCATACTGCCTTGCAGGATATTACTGCACTCCCTCCGGCAGATGGGGCTGCTACATTGGTCGCCTTTACGGCGGAAACCATTGTCCGCACCCCGTTACCAGAACAACCAAAGGCATGGTTTGTGTGTGGTGGTGGCCGGCACAACCCCGCTATTATGGAAGCGCTTGCACAACGCCTTTCTGGCCAAGTATTTCCGGCTGAAACTCTGGGATGGAACGGGGATGCGCTGGAAGCCGAATGCTTTGGCTTTCTGGCAGTCAGAAGCCTTTACGGATTACCTTTATCTCTGCCATCCACCACCGGTGTGCCCGCGCCTCAACAGGGGGGCCGGTTAAGTTGCGGCGGCATTACACCATGGAAGGCAAAAGCTGTTTTAAACACGAAAATGCAGTATAATATTGTCTAATACATTCCATTGAACAGGAAAGACTTAAAACCATGAAACGCTTTCTGGCATTCAGCCTGTTGCTTGCTGCCCTTGGCGCGCCGGGACTGGCCTGTTCTGCGAGTGCACAAACCGTTATCGATGGTAGCGATAAAAAGGCCTCTCCTTTTGTCAAAAACACCCTCAAAACACTAACAAAACGATTCCCAGACACACATCCATTTTTCCGCGCAATTACCACACATCCTAATGCAGAAAAAAAGCAGGTTGTGTGTGGTGAAATCAGCCTGAGTTCCAGCAAAACACCGGAACCAGATAGCTTTATGCTTTTTGGCGCAGCGGAAGGTGAAAACCCACCTATCGTTTATGAACCACGAGAGATCCCAGCGACTATTGATTCACGTGAAGTGAATATGTGGATCAATCACGGAGCGGATCTGGCTGATCTGGAAGAAATGGGCTGCGTGCCAGAGGGCAGCTATCGGCAGTATGGCGATAAGCTGAACCAAGTTTTACAGAACAAAAAGCATAGCGCCACACGTTAAAATACACTGGTCCTTTTTACTCCATTACAGGCAATTCAGCTGTTTGTAGTGGAAAAGCCACAGCTTGGTTTCTCAAACCAGAAAAACATACAGAATAATTGACAGGCGGTAACTTTCATCGCCATTCTTATCCCGGTCACGAACAAAAAAAACAAAATGACCGGGTTTTCTGTAATGAAATATCTGAACTTCCTACTCGCCTTGCCCTTTTTAGGGTTGCTCTGGACACCCCTGTATAACAGGCACGATCCTGTTTTATGGGGTTTTCCCTTTTTCTACTGGTACCAATTCGCATGGGTGCCCGTAACCTCTGCCCTTATCTGGATTGTCTGGAAAAAGGGACAAAGCACATGAACACCATAAACCCGTGGGCGCTTGGCGTTTTTGTTTTCTTTTTTGCTGCCACCATTGTTGTTGGCAGTTCCATACAATGGATACGCGGCCTGTTTCATGCCAAGCGTGACACCAATAGCCATGAAGAGTGGTCTTTGGGCGGGCGAGAATTTGGGCCGTGGGTAACGTGGTTTCTGGTGGGTGGAGATTTTTACACCGCCTATACTGTTATTGCCGTGCCAGCACTGGTGTATGCGGCGGGAGCATACGGCTTTTTTGCGCTACCTTATACCATTATCGTTTACCCGTTCATTTTTCTTGTCATGCCTAAACTCTGGAAGCTTGCTCGTGCAGGCGGCCACGCCACAGCGGCAGATATTGTAAAGGCACGCTTTAACAGCCGGGCATTGGAGGTGGTTATCGCATTAACCGGCTTGGTAGCGGTTATGCCCTATATTGCCCTCCAGCTTATTGGTATCCGTACAGTAGTACAGGCTTTGGGATTACCGGGCGATCTACCGCTGATTATCGCCTTTATTTCTCTTGCCGCTTACACATGGCTGGGAGGACTGCACGCACCAGCGCTTACGGCCTTTATCAAGGATATTATGATCTATATTGCCGTACTAGTGGCGGTAACTGTTATTCCTTTGCACACCGGCGGTTACAGCGCGCTGTTCGCCACGGCGGCACATGCCGATACGGTGCTTAAAACCGGGCAAGGTTTGCCCTATGCCACACTTGCGCTTTCTTCCGCTCTGGCTGCCTTTTTATACCCCCACACACTTACAGGGATTCTGGCATCTCGCTCGGCAGATACCATCAAACAGAATGCCGTTTTTTTACCGGCATACACCATTGTATTGGGGCTTATCGCCATGCTGGGTTTTATGGCGCATGCGGCGGGCATTAACACCACCAATACGTCCATGGTTGTGCCTCTGCTGTTCCAAAGCGTCTTTCCGGCATGGTTTGCCGGTTTTTGCCTTGCTGCCATTGCCGTGGGTGCGTTGGTGCCAGCTGCCGTTATGGCCATTGGCGCAGCAAATCTGGTCACCAACAATCTGCTTCCCGCACAAGCTAACCCGGTGCGTACCAGCCGCATTACAGCTTTCATCGTTAAAATTGGCGCGCTGATTTGCGTATTGTTCCTGAACGCACAATTTGCAATTGATTTCCAGCTTCTGGGAGGGGTGTTTATTCTCCAAACATTCCCTGCGCTTATTCTGGGCCTGTTACGTGTGCGCTTTTCTGCCGCCGCTATGTTGACGGGATGGGCTGTAGGCACAGTGTTTGGCGTTGGCATGTGCTGGATGGACGGCCTGAAACCTATTCACCCCATTAATCTGGGGCTGTTTTCAGGTAATATTTCTACGGGCCTGCTTTCTCTGGCTATCAATATTGCTATGGTTGCACTTGTGTCTGTAATGGCTCCCGCCAAACAAAATATCCCAGCTAAAACAACAGTCTAACGCAACAGATGTTAAAAAGAGGGCTTATATCTCAAGCCCTCTTTTTATTTTTAGAGAGTTAGCCGTTCCCGTTAAAAATTCAGAAAAACGACCGGCCCCTTTTCCCGATATCCTGTTTTCTGAAACTCCAGTGTCTGATCTCGTACAAGCTGGTACAGATCTATCCCTTTCTGGCGTGCTGGCCCTTCCAGTTCTGCATATATATCTTCAAGCAGGTAGCCTTTTTGCCCCTTCTGCCGTGCAAGCAAGGGAGAACGCTTCTGCTGGCGGCATGTTTCCAAAAACACACTCAAAGCTGCTTCGCCTTGCGGTTGCAAATCCATAGGGGAACACGCCAGAAAATCCACCTCTGCGTTCAAGCCTATAAAAACCCCACGAAACATGCGGCTGCTGGCATTAAAGCTGATAACAGCCGGAATGCCGCCGATAAACATCATATCCCGACCAGAAACCGACATTGTTGGGAATCTGCTCCTTCTGTTTCAAACATAGGTGCTGCTATACTCTTTGCATGCTGTGCCAGACTGCGCACATCACCGCAAACACTTTCCACACAGAGCTTCCTGCATGAAAGACAACCATCCCGCGCAACTGGATTTTCTTTTACCAGATACACGGCCAGAGTATGTACAGTTAGATACAGGTGCTGTGTTATTGCCCGGTTTCGCCCTGCATAGTGCTGAAGCTTGTATGCGAGCTATTCATCATATTGCGCAGCAGGCTCCATTCAGGAAGATGCATACTCCTGGTGGAGGGCAAATGTCTGTAGCCATGACATGTTGCGGAACATTTGGGTGGGTGAGCACATTACAAGGTTACAGCTATACCAAAGTAAACCCTTTTACTGGCCAACCTTGGCCAGATATGCCTGCCATTTTTCAAGCTCTGGCGCACAAGGCTGCCCAGAAAGCAGGCTTTGCACAGTTTCAGCCAAATGCCTGCCTTATCAATTCTTACAGCCCCGGTGCCCGTATGGGGCTTCATCAAGATCGAGATGAAGGATGCACAGATCAGCCCGTGGTTTCTCTCTCATTTGGATTGGAAGCAACTTTTCTGTGGGGTGGTCTCAAAAGATCAGACCCTACCCGGCAAATTTTGCTCAAAGATGGAGATGTGCTGGTATGGGGTGGGCCTGATCGCCTACGCTTTCATGGAATTAAACCCCTCCGCCAAGGCACACACTCCCGAACAGGAGAAACACGCCTGAATATCACATTCAGATTCGTTGCTTTTTGAACAAACCGCATTTTATTATAAGGCAGAACAAGTATGCCCTCTCCCGCTTTGAACCGCCGTATTCTGCTGTTGGGTATGACAAACCTGTTCTACATGCCGATAAAGAAAAGTATGGCCTCCGAGACAAAAAACCACTTTGCACAAGTGGAACAGATTTTTCAGGATGCCGTCAAAACCCATAAAACACCGGGAGCCGTTGCTGCCATTGGCCATAAAGGCCGTGTGGTTTGGAAAGGTGTGTTCGGGCAACGTGCACTTGTGCCTCATCCAGAAGGCATGACATGGGATACGCTGTTTGATATGGCGTCTCTCACCAAAGTGCTTATTACCGCCCCTGCCATCATGCAGCTTTATGAACGCGGATTAGTGCAACTGGATACTCCTGTTTGCCATTACCTTCCTGAATTTTCCGGGCAGGGCAAACAGGATATTACTGTCCGACAGTTGCTCACTCACTATTCCGGCCTGCCACCAGATCTGGACCTTTCAACGCCCTGGATAGGCCGTAATACAGCTATACACATGGCGTTTTCCTGCACCCCGATCCACCCTGCCGGAGAACAGTTTGTCTATAGTGATATCAATTTCATCCTGCTTGGGCTGATTGTAGAAAAACTCTCAGGCCTGACCTTACAAGACTATGCAACTCAAAATATTCTCAAACCACTCGGCTTAAAAAGAACTTTTTTTACGCCCACACCTACACTTTACAGCACCATTGCCCCTACTCAGTATGATGAAAACGGGACACTCCTCCGTGGTATTGTGCATGACCCCACAACACGCCGCATGGGTGGCGTTGCAGGCCACGCAGGGTTGTTTTCCTGCGCAGATGACATGACCCACTACGCCATTGCGCTGCTTAACAAGCGCGCCGGGCGTTCCTCCCCTTTTCCGCTCAAGGCAGAAACTCTGGTTATGATGTCATCACCGCAGCAACCTGCAGGTAAAACAGACCAACGTGGTTTAGGGTGGGATATTGCAACTCACTATTCTACCCCGCGAGGAGATTACTTTCCTGTAGGATCATTTGGTCACACCGGCTTTACGGGCACATCTCTATGGTTGGTGCCACAAACAGACAGCTTTGTTCTGATTTTAACAAACCGGGTTCACCCTTATGGAAAGGGCAATGCTGTTGCCTTAAGGCATAATGTGGCTTCTGCGGCTGCACTTGCCTTAGAGCAGCTTTGAAGAAGCAGTTTGAAAGGTAAGTTCTTCTCAATGTTTACACAGGGGTTGCGCCCACAAACACTGAAAAGAACTTACCTAATTATATAAAAATGACGCGATAAATTTAGTCTTCCTGCCGCGCCATCCGCGCCTGACGTTCCAGCCATTTTTGTGCAGATACTTTGCGAGATGGATCAAGCATACGGTAAAGGCGGATCACATCATGCTCATCCGGTGTAATCACCAGTTCAATATCTTCCTGCACATAACCTGTCAGAAAAATTTCTGGATCAACATTAAAAAGTGCAGCCAGCTTGGGAATATGCTTTCTAGCGCTTCCTTCGCGTCCGGTTTCCCAAAAAGCGATAGCTGGCCTTGAAACCCCCAGCGCATCCGCAACCTGCTGCTGTGTAAGCCCAGCAGATTTACGCAGGATTTTGATCCTTTGCCCAAGATCTATCCCGGGTGAAATAACGTCGTCCTGGTCAGCCATTGTTCTTTATACCCATTGCTCCAGAGTTACCGTGGTTCTTGTAGCATGCCCAATATTTTATGGTTGTCATTCTACAAAGTATGACAAACCACTGAAAACTTAATAACCTGATAACATGTTTTCTTATATCCAGTAAGTAATCTTACAGCGTGTCGTCAGTTAAGCAGGATGATGATTGAGGCGAACTGCACGGCTGCGAGGAAGGTCGATTTCAGTTTATCGTAGCGGGTTGCGATAGCGCGAAACTGCTTGAGTTTATTGAAGAACCTCTCAACAAGGTTCCGTTCGCGGTAGAGAGAAAAATCGGTTTTCCGTCGTGTCGTTCTGCTGCGTTTTGGCGGGATGACCGGGGTAATCCCGCGCTGTATCAGCCGATCGATCAACCTGTCCGCGTCATACGCCTTGTCAGCAAGGAAAGCCTCCGGGTCGATGTTTTCCAGAAGCGGTTCCGCCTGGGTGATATCGGCATCCTGTCCCGGTGTGATGCCGAGTTCCACCGGATTGCCCAGAGCGTCGCAGATGGCATGGATCTTTGTAGTCAACCCGCCTCGTGATCGTCCGATGGCCTGATCCGTACCCCTTTTTTGAGAGCTCCTGCACTATGCTGATGCGCCCGGACAATTGTGCTGTCGATCATCATGTATTCGTTGTCGTGATCAGCGGCCAGATAACGAAATATCCGTTCGATGACGCCGCTTTCACACCAGCGGCGCAGACGCCGGTGCACGTTTTTCCAGTCCCCGAAACGGGCAGGAAGGTCGCGCCATGGAATGCCCGCGCGATAGCGATACAGCACCGCCTCCACGAACAGACGGTTGTCCGCCGCAGTGCCGCCGACATAGCCTTCTCGACCGGGAAGAAGATCCTTTATCCGCTCCCACTGGTCATCGCGTAAACTATAGCGCCGCATCTCTCTGTCTCCTCCAAAAAACGGGAAAACAGTCAGCACACGCAGACACAAACTACAACCCTCACGTGCCACACTCAGGGCTTAACTGACGACACGCCGTAGTTTTATAGAAATGCAAAAGCAAAAGCTGCCTTTTTCCAGAAAACGCCTAATATTAGCCATTACCTAACATAATAACTCAAATATAGAATATTAATTCTCTCTAAATATTGCGTGCATCACAATGCAGCTATCTCCGCACAAAAGATGTGTCATATTGACACCTTTAAATACCCCTATAAGGTGTAATTGAAATACATTTTATACGGAATCCTACTCATGCCTTCTCCACTTGATGCAAAAACAATCTCAATCATAAAAGCCTGCGTTCCTGCTCTTGAGGCACACGGGTTGGATATTACGCGGGAGATGTACAAACGCCTACTGTCCAACCCCGATATCCGGGACCTTTTCAACATGTCTCACCAAAAAGATGGTGAACAACCAAAAGCCCTTGCCTTGGCTGTGCTGGCTTATGCGCGTAACATTGATAACCTTGGCGCCTTAGGCGGTATGGTTGAACGCATTACTGAAAAACACGTTGGGCTGAATATTCTGCCCAAACACTACCCCTATGTAGCAGATGCACTTTTGGAAGCGATTGCGCAGGTATTAGGAAATGCCGCCACCCCCGAAATTCTGGAAGCATGGGGCAAAGCTTACTGGTTCTTGGCAGAAATTCTCATCGGCCGTGAAGAACAGATTTATGAAGCCCATGCAGCAGCCCCCGGCGGATGGGTAGGTTGGCGGCCCTTTACGGTACGGCGCAAAGTGCGTGAAAGTGACACCATTACATCCTTCGAACTGGTACCAGTCGATAACAAACCCATTATGAAGCACGAAGCCGGGCAATATCTCAGCTTCAAGCTAGATGTTCCGGGGCACGGTTCACAACGCCGCAACTACAGTATTTCTTCCGAACCCGGTGCGGATCATTACCGCATTAGTGTGCGTCGTGCAGATGGTGGTGTGGTGTCTCAATGGCTACATGATACCGTACAAGAAGGGCAAATGCTGGACGTTTCTGCACCAGCAGGAGACTTTACGCCCGAAACGGAAAAAAACAGCAAAATCGTTCTTCTGTGCGCAGGCGTGGGGCAAACACCTTTTATTTCTACTTTGGGTGCATTTCTAAAAGATGGAACCAAGCGTGATATTCATTACATCCACGGCGTCCATACGGCACAGGATGAAGCATTTTCCGACTACATATACGACCTAGCCGAAAAAAATGCTCTCAAAGCCGATATTTTCTATAGTCATTCCCCCGCACCCACCAACCGTTCGAGCAAGAACGTGACACTGCATGAAGGCAGAGTGACCGCAGAATGGCTTAAACCCCACATAGATATCACGGCAGATTACAATATCTGTGGGCCTGATAGTTTTATGCGAGACATGATTAAAGCTCTGACAGAAGCCGGCGTGCCGGAAAAACAAATCCACTATGAATTCTTTGGATCTGCCGCTGATACGGAACTTGTAGGCGCGTAATTACGTAATAGCCTCTCTATTTCATGAAGAATAGAGAGGCTATTTTTAAGTTCTAATCTGCAATTCTGGCGCGCTCAGAATGACGTAGTATGCGTGAAAGCCAGTTACCCAAGGCTTGCATACCCGTTACCAGCACAATCAAGACGGCCACTACCCCTAACATCACCGTTGTATTGAAACGTTGATAGCCATAACGGATAGCCAGGTCTCCCAAACCACCGGCCCCAATGGTACCTGCCATAGCTGATGCGCCCACCAAGGTTACCAGCGTAACTGTTATGCCGGATACAAGCGCTGGCATGCTTTCTGGCAGCAAAACATAACGGATTACCATCCACCGTGTTCCGCCCATGGCGCGCACGGCATCAACCAATCCATGATCCACCTCCCGCAGGGAAACCTCGGCAATGCGCGCAAAATACGGAATAGCGGCGATGGAAAGAGGAACAATGGCAGCTGTTGTGCCCAACGCACTACCCACAACCATTCGGGTAAATGGAATCAGCAGCACCAGCAGAATAATAAATGGCACAGCCCGGATGGCATCAATCACCACACCAAGCAAACGTGGCAGCACAGGCAATGGGTAAAGACCGCCCCGGCCGGCTACAACCATAAAAACGGCCAATGGCAGCCCAAAGAGTACTGCAATAAACCCAGATACCAGCACCATTATCAGCGTTTCGCCTGTGGCATGCCATAGCAGATCAAGAATGAGCCGGGACATATCCTACCACTTCTGCTGCATGACAATTTTGCTGAAGAAAGTTCATGGTTGCGACCGAAACATCCCCAACCTGTAAAAGAACATCCAAAACCTGATATTTCGCATCGTCGGCAGGAATAACGCGTAGCAAAGATGCCTGTGTCTGGCACATCTCCTGCACATTTTGCAGTAATGGCGCCATAATCAGATGTTGATCTACCGTTAACCTTACCACCGCATGGCTACCCTCCTGCGGGCTATGTTCCATATTGGAGGGTAAAGCTGCTTGCAGGCTGGTTTCTTCCAGAATATCAGCAGGCAGGCCACGGGCTATGATTCGGCCGTGATCCAGCACCAGAACATGCTTGGCCAATGTACGCACAACGTCCATTTCATGCGTAATAAAAACAATGGTCAGCCCCAATTCACGATTGATGCTGTTTAACAAAGCCAATATCGACTCTGTTGTTTCGGGGTCCAGTGCAGAAGTCGCTTCATCGCACAGTAGCAAGGCAGGTTGTGCAGCAAGGGCGCGCGCAATACCCACCCGCTGCTTTTGCCCGCCAGACAACATGGCCGGGTATTTATTGGCATGATCAGCCAAACCTACCAGATCAAGCAATTCCGCTACACGCTTTACCCGCTGATCGCGCGGTATACCTGCAATTTCCAATGGCAGCGCTACATTGTCCGCAACGGTGCGGGATGTCAGCAAATTAAAATGCTGAAACACCAGCCCGATACGCCGCCGCAAAGGAATGATCTGAGATTCTGGCAAAACCGCCAGATCCTGCCCTTCTAGCAGGATACGTCCGGATTGAGGACGATCCAGCCCGCATAGGCACCGCAACAAGGTGGACTTTCCCGCCCCCGAACGCCCGATGATGCCAAGGCTATCGCCTTTTTCCACCGTAAAAGAAATATCCTTGAGGGCAGGCTGCCCGCCAAATGAGCGGGTAAGATGTTCAACCTGTAAAAGACTCATGACCAACCCGGCACAACTGCACCATGAAAGGCCTGTGCCAGCGCCTGTTTGACATTATCCTGCTGAAAAGCTGAAACAAGCTTGCTGACCCACGGTGCATTTTTGTCTGCCTCGTTTACCGCAATAAAGCAGACATACGGATTATTTTGCGGGGCTTCCTGTGCAATCCGCTCTTTCTGCAGATCAATGCCCGCTTTGTTGGCCCAATCTGTATTCACCACAGCCGCATCCATATCAGGCAGTGCGCGCCCCACCATTCCGGCATCCATTTCCTTTACAGAAATTTGGCGTGGATTTTCGGTAATATCTAATGCTGTGGGCACTAGGCCCGCATCTTCCGCCACTTTGATCAGCCCCAGTTTCTGCAACAGCAAAAGGGCACGCCCCTCATTCGTCGGGTCATTCGGCACGCCAATCACGGCTTTATTGGGCAGTTCTGCAACTGACTTCCAACGCCGAGAATACAAACCTATAGGCGACAGATACGTATTGCCAACAGGCACAATGTGGAAATTTTTGGCTTTGTTTTGCGCTTCCAGAAATGGTCCATGCTGGAACGCATTTGCATCCAGTTCGTGCTCAGCCAATGCCTCATTCGGCGCATTGTAATCTGAAAACGGAATAATTTTGAGAGTCAGCCCTTCCTTGACAGCGTTTTCAGCTACCACGCGCCAGACATCTTCATCCTCACCAGCAATAATGCCGATGCGCAAAACCTGACCATCAGCATGAGCAATACCGTAGGGGGCCATCATGGCCACGCCCATTCCGGCAAGCATTACCCTACGGGATAAAAAGGACGAAGACATGATTTATAGTCCATTCCAGATAAATACGATTTGGTGTGTATAAACAGAAAATAACACGCAGATGTCAAGTTTATACCGGTGAACTGCCTGAACACTTCTTACCCTTTGAACACAGGCCCGTCTGGCAGCAATTTGCCTGGATTGAGAATGTTCAGTGGATCCAACGTTGCTTTCAACGCCCGCATGACAGACAGAGCCCCTGCCCCATGCTCGGTTTCAAGAAACTCCAGTTTCCCCAAGCCCACACCGTGTTCACCACTGCATGAACCACCCATTGCCAAAGCACGTGCAACAATCTTGCGGTCAAGATCAAGCGCACGCGCATGCCCGGCATCGCTATCTTCTGTCATGATCAGGGTATGGAAATTGCCATCACCTACATGGCCCAAAATAGCAGCCTGCAAGCCGGAAGCTGCTATATCCTGCCGAACCCCATCTATCAGATCCGCAAGGCGTGAAATAGGCACAATACAATCCGTGCTGATCACACGTGCGGCTGGATCAACAGCTTTAGCTGCCCAGAACGCATTATGTCGCGCTTTCCAAAGGCGTGCACGCTCATCTGCCGTATCCGCCCACATAAAGCGCAGCCCGTTGTTTTCACGCGCGATCTCTTCCGTAACGCTTACCTGTTCACGCACAGATTCTGGTGCACCAGCAAATTCAAAAAACAGGGTTGTAAGAGGCTGCAAATCTGTGAGGCCAGAGTAGCTGATACTGGCAGCCATCTGCACTTCGTCCATCAGTTCCACACGGGCAATAGGCACGCCCATCTGGATAATCTCAATAGCCGTGCTGACAGCATCATGCAGATTTTCAAATTGGCAAATAGCAGCCGAAAGCTGTTCGGGAATACCATGCAGGCGCAACTGCACCTCTGTAATAATTCCTAACGTGCCTTCTGAACCGACAAACAAAGAAGTAAGATCATACCCTGTGGAAGACTTGCGTACACGCCCCCCAGTGCGAATAACCTCCCCATTCGCCAGAACTACTGTTAGCCCAAGCACATTTTCCTTCATGGTGCCGTAACGCACTGCAGCTGTGCCAGAAGCACGTGTAGCGCACATGCCTCCCAATGTTGCTTCACCATCCGGATCCACCGGAAAAAACAGCCCCGTATCCCGCAACTGCACATTCAAATCTTGCCGGGTAAGGCCTGCTTGCACACGGCAATCCAGATCCGCCGGGTTTACTTCCAACACCTCTGTCATACGGGAAAGATCAAGGCTGATGGCATGTTCTGGGGGCGTGACATGCCCTTCTACGGATGTACCTGCACCAAAGGCAACCACCGGAACCCGGTGATGGTGGCAGAGCTTAAGCACTTCAGATACATCAGCCGTGCTTTCAGCAAACACCACAGCCGTTGGCATGCGGGACACCTGCAAAGCCTCGCCATGGCTGTGGGCTTCACAAACAGATTCATTGCACGAAACACGTTCACCAAACTGCGCTTTCAGTTGCGCGAGCACAGCCTCAACCCGTTTGGCTGCATCTGCATGAGATAATGAAGTGCTTGTCATGCTCTATCCTGTTTTCCCGATAAATGGCGGTTAAAACCTGCAGGTAACAATGCCGCAAATATCAACGATGTAGTGTTGTATCTTAAATCAATAACGAGGTGAGATCACACGATGGCGTACAACCTCCCCAACAATAACAAGGGCCGGACTTTGTATCTGCTGTTCCGCCACCATATCTGGTAACGTTGCCAATGTGCCTTCGCATACTCTCTGCTCTGGCAAAGTACCTTTTTCTACCACCGCAACGGGCCAGTTTTCAGGCAATCCGTGCTTAACAAGCTGAGCACAAAGCTGGGAAAGCATTGTCAGCCCCATGTAAATCACTACTGTCTGATTTTTAAGGGCGATGGTTTCCCATTCCAGATGCAGCACGCCATCTGCGCGTGCATGTCCCGTAATAAATAGACATGCCTGTGCGCAATCACGATGTGTCAGCGGAATACCTGCATATGCGGCACATCCATTAGCTGCAGAAATACCGGGAACAATTCTGAAAGGCACGCCAGCCTCTACCAATGTTTCCAGCTCTTCCCCACCGCGGCCAAATATAAAAGGATCTCCACCCTTCAGGCGCAGAACCCGTTGGCCGGCTTGCGCACGACGTACAAGTTCATGATTGATATCTTCCTGCGGCAATGTATGGCGGTTGCGCTTTTTCCCTACAAAAACACGCTCAGCATCTCGCCGCACGTAATTCAGGATTTCTGGCCCTACCAAGTTATCATACAAAATAACATCGGCATCCTGCATAAGCCGCAAAGCCGCCAGAGTAAGCAGATCAGGATTACCCGGGCCGGCCCCTACCAACCAGACCTCGCCACGCGCAGCATTACCTATTTCCAATTCCTGCAGCTTCCGTGTGGCTTCAGCCGTATCTCGTGCCAGTGCTGCGCGTGCACCTTCCCCATCCAGAAAATGTTCCCACAATTGCCGACGAGCAGAGGTGTCTGGAATACGCTGGCGTAACTCATCCCGTATGGCAGACATAAAATCTGCCAGATGATGCAAACCTTCTGGCAAAACACGCTCGACCATTGTTCTGAGCCTACGTGCGAGTACAGGAGCTGCTCCTCCTGTGGAAATAGCAACCTGCACCTTCCCACGCGTAACCAGTGCTGGCGTAATAAATGTAGAAATAGCCGGATCATCTACAGCACAAACCGGCACGTTTTGCGCTTTGCAAAGAGTCGCAAGTGTTTGATTCAGATCCCGGTCATTCGTCGCTAAATAAACCAGACGGCAGCCAGCAAGCCGTGGCCGTAAATCCTGTTCAGAAGTATCCTGCGCAAGATGATGTATGGCACCTTTATCTACCAGCCGCTCAAGCTCTGGACACAAGAAAGCTGAAAGCACTTCAACACGCGCACCTGTGGAGACAAGAAGTTGCACCTTGCTGGCAGCAACATTTCCGCCACCCACAACAAGAACCCGCTCGCCTTCCATGCGAAACACAACGGGAAACCAACCTGTATTTTCTGACAAACCTTGCATAATGCCTCTGCAAGCAGTCTTCTGGCCCAGATGCAAGAGGCCAAACACCTTAAACGCAAAAAAGATTTCCAGAACCTGCTTTTACGCACAAAAACCACTATCATATTGAAGATGGCTGATAACTTCTAAGTACGCTCCTCAAACGTTTGAAGTGTTATAGTGTCTGTTGCTAGGTGCGACCCCATGACCCAACACTGGCGTTATTCTGAGGTGACGCACTCCTTATAATAATGCCATTTCCGCCACGTTTCATAATCCGTATCAGGCCAGAACGCGCACAAATTCAGCGCTTTGCCTGCATTTTCGTATCAAACAAGCAAACACTCTAAAGAATCCTCTTGTGTTAAAGATATTTTTCTCGTAGGAAGCCGCATCAGCCTCTTGTCCCGTTCGTCTAGAGGCCTAGGACACCGCCCTTTCACGGCGGCAACACGGGTTCGAATCCCGTACGGGACGCCACTTCTATGCGAAAACAAGAGGCTTCGGGCTTCGCTTTACATAGCTTGAGATACTCTGTTTTTATCAGTCTCCCCTTCTCTTCCACAAATACGAATTTCCTTATCATCAACCTCTACAAGGTTGACGATCCAGCGGAGATACTCCTTGCACATGGCAATGGAGCCATCATGAAGCTTCACCCGCAGGTTATGGGAAAAGCTCTCTAAAATGCCCCTCATTAGAAAAAATATTTTCGGTTAAACTGTGTAAGCTATTTTTTTACGGTACCAGACCAAGCCATTCTGAGGCTCCTGCTCATAAACAATATCGACCACTGAGGCGATAATGATTGTGTGTGTTTGTGTCTCAATCGTCTGCGCAATCATACAATCAAAAGATACGGTAGATCCGGCAAGCAGCGGTGCACCGCTGTTACGCTTATTCCATTTCGCAAGAGCGAACCGCTCAGTTTGAGTCAAAGAGCGATTACTAAAACCTGCACAGAGTGCTTCTTGCGAAGGGGCCAGTACATTAACGGAAAGACATTGATGAGCCAGAATATGGTCATGTGCTGTTGTGCTTTTATTGACACAGACAAGCAAGGTGGGTGGTGCATCAGAAACACTGCATACCGCAGTAGCTGTAAATCCATAGCAGCCATTTTCACCATCTGTTGCGATAATACAAATAGCACTAGGCACAAGAGACATACCATTACGAAACTTTTGAGAATCTACTGCAGGGAAAAGCGTTGTTTGTGACATGACATTTGTTTCCAATTATCAGAAATCAATCTGAACAGTGCCAAAATATTGCCTAGGGGCGCCTAAAACGACGGATTGGTAATCTCCAGACATGGGAAAGCCATTTTGCCCCATTGTGGAGATGTAGTGCTCGTTAGTAATATTATAAACATTAAAGCTTAATGATGCATGTTTGATAATATTCCCCACCTTTCCCTGATTAAACAGAGGCGTAAGGTCATATCTTGCGCCTACATTTGTCAGCCAATAAGCAGGCACTTTCTCATCCCCTGTATAGCTGAGGTTCCTGGTACCTATATATTGTGTATCAGCATGTATTTCGGCATCTCGCCATTTGTAGGAAATCTGACCTTTGTACATCAACCGCGGATAGGCAACCACCTGCTTGCCTTTTAACCCATCAGTTACGTTTCCAGAACTTGTGGTTTCTGTAACGTTATCTGAGTAAGTTGCATGATTATAACTAATGCTACTGGCAAGTTGCAGACCTTCCAATGGCCTTAGCACAAAGCCTGCATCTACGCCGTTCATGCTTACACCACCAACATTTTTGATAACAGTATATGGATTATTGGGATTTCCGGTTGAAATCTGTTGCAAGCGGTTAGAAAAATCTGTGTGATACGCATAAACATTCCCGGTAATAAGGTGGGATGTATAACGATACCCCACGGCGTAATTCCAATCAGTTTCTGATGTCAAACCGGCTTTAGATGCATCAAAGGCAGCTTGTGTTGTTGCAAAAGGCGAAGCTCCACTATTGTAACCTGCCACAGGTAAAACCTTCACATTATTGGCAACATCAAAATAAAACTGATGCCCCGGTAAAAAGCTCCATTGGCCGCTAATATGCGGCAGAAAGGGCTTGCTTGTGGTAATACCATCGCCACCGGCAATGGCATCTGTTCGGGTATAGGTAGTCCAGTTTGCCAACTGCCCTACGCGCGTTGTGTTGAGCACTGACCGAAAGCCAAAGTGGAATGCCAAATTAGACAGAGGATGATAAGTATCTTGCAGGTAAGCAACAAAAGTATTGGTATTAAAAACCTGCTCATATTCCCTCTGATAAGGAGATGTCAGGTGCATACCATCAACGGGTCGTGCATTACCCGAAAGAACGTCTTCTAACAAAGGTTCTTCATAAGCTCTTTTATCGGCAACAAATTTTGTGTTTTCGTACCAAACACCACCGTTAATTTCATTTTTGGCAATTGTGTATGTCAGAGAGGAAAGCAAACCAAATCTATTGGTACTTGGCATGGTAGCCTGCTCAACAAAAGGTGCGCCATTCGGAGATGAAATAAGCGGGCTTGTAACCGTTCCAACTTCCCACGAGCGATGACCATAAAAAGTAGAGTTCCAACGCAATCTATCTGTAAGCGCGAAATCAGCATTTACACCGCCAAAATATTGCCGCTGATTGCCCGCACCATCATAAAAAGAAGCCGTATATGGGCTAGAAAGATTTTGATAAGCAGCTGGCACACTGCCTCCAGGCATACCATTGGAGGCAAGAGCAAGACGGTATGCTGTTTCATAACCATTGGGTGTGCCTGCAAGATTATCAATATGATAGCCGCCGTGGCGGAACATATTCATACTGTAGTCCTGATAATTCTGCATTTCTTCATCAGCATAGTTGAAAAAAGCAGTTAGCTTGCTTTGCTCTCCAATAGGGTGCAGCAGCTTGGCATTCACCTGCTGCATGAACTGATTTTGTCCCCCGCGCCATTTATCTGTGTCATTCCGCATATAGGACACATAAAAACGTGTGCCTTGTTTATTTAGGTCACCACTATCTGCCCGCACAAAAGTATGAAACATGGAGTTGCTGCCAAAAGTTTGGCGCACTGTGCCCCCCGCTTTATGCGATGGATCTCGGGAAACAAACTGCACGGTTCCGCCCAGATTACTGATACTGGCTGCTCCTTCAGACCCCGCAGAAGCAGATACATCTAGCCGACTGATATTTTCGGAAGAAATAGCAGCAGACGGGCTAAGACCATTGGAATTGCTCCATAATTGTCCCCCTAAAGGCATGCCGTCTAATGTCATGCCAATCTGGGATTGGTCAAAACCGTGCATCAAAAAGGATTGTCCCCACAGGTTCAGGCCTTGAGGGTCCGCAGAGTTATACATGACGCCGGGAAGAGTAGTGAGCGCTTTTAAGGCGTTAGTACCAGGTGCATAATTCGCAATTGTAGAGGCCGAAACGGGGGTAACAACCCAGTTGGCTTGCCTTTGCCCCTGTATATTCACGTGCTCTACAGAATGTGCATCAACGGCTGTGATGGTTTTCCTTTTTTGTTGAGACGTAACGGTATTACGTATCGCCGCCGGAGAATGTTCAGCATCTAGCTTGCTTTGTGCATGAGCCAAGTTTTCTGCCCACAATACAGAGGATACAGCAAGCGCAGTTGTGGTGGCGTAGTGCCAAGCTCTTTTTGATTTCACTTTCGGCTCCAGAACATGGCATTTCACGTTAATTGTTCGTTGTTATGAGATTCATAAAACAATGACTCAGAATCGTTTATTAGAATGCATTTACAATTAAATACGAGTCAATATGATAAAATTATAAATTTCAGAATTATGTGCTTGTTTGTTTCGTAGAATATGCGCTTAATACGAATCATGAGAGTGATTCGTAGACATGGAGAACCTTCCATGTGATTCGGGAAAACCTCTTTTTGTGGAAAGAAAATTAGAAACAGAATGGCAGAACCATTCTGCGCAGGAGGTTTAAGGTGTTGAAGCGAAATAGATCTGTTGAGCAGGAGCGGAGCTCTGTTTTGTGGGAGGAGGCGTTTCCTCTACAATATCCGACAGAAATAAGTGGATATGCTGTACTGCTGGAAGATATTCGCCAACAGTCTGCCAAGGCTGAAGTTGAACGCGCACTCCCTTTTGAGGCGATCAAGCGACTAAAACAAAGTGGTTTTACTGCTTTACGCGTGCCTGCACAGTATGGCGGGCTTGGGCGGCCGCTGTCTGAATTCTTTTCTGCAGTTATTGATCTGGCAACAGCAGATTCAAATGTGGCACAGGCCCTGCGTGCACATTTTGGCTTTGTAGAACATCTGCTGTTTGAACAACCTTCCGCTTATACAGACCAATGGTTTAAGCGTGTCGGAAAAGGGGAAACAGCAGGAGCAGCCGCAGCCGAAAAAGGCACTGGGCGAGATCGCTTTGCCACCACGGTTTCCCGCAAGAATGAACATTTTGTGATCAATGGAAGTAAATTTTTCACAACCGGCTCTTTATATGCCGATTGGTTGACCGTTACAGCCTCTACACAGGATGGCCAGACAGTTAAATGCCTTGCATCTCGCCATGATCCTGGGTTGAACATTGTTGATGATTGGGATGGAATTGGCCAGCGATTAACAGCAAGTGGCACAGCGCATTTTCAAGATGTGCGAGTGCATGATGATATCTTGCGTTATGGCAATACCGAGTTCCCGTATTCTCAAGCATTTTTCCAACTTTATCACCTCGCAACAGTGGCGGGCATTACGCAAGCGGCCGCTTTGGATATTGCCGGGGCTGTAAAAAACAGAAAACGAGCCTTTAGCCACGCTAACCACGAATTACCTGCGCAAGACCCTCAGATTCTGGAAATTGTGGGACAGGTTGCGTCTGCCGCGCATGCAGCCAGATCTATTGTCAGACACGCAGCAGAAGCGCTGCAAGCTGCAGTAGATAAGAAAGATGAAGATAGAGGCCCCGATATTATCAAGGCAGAACTCGAAGTCTGGCAAGCTCAGGAAATTATCTTTCCGCTTACGTTAAATGCAACGTCTTTGTTGTTTGATGCCTTGGGAGGCACAGCAACATTGCGCAGCGCTGCACTAGATAGGTATTGGCGCAATATCCGTACAATTGGTTGCCATAATCCACGGGTCTATCGCACCAGAATTGTGGGGGATTACTTGGTAAACGGCAATCCACCGCCCGGCCAATGGCGCGTAGGGACTGTTTGAACGTCTGTTTTACCGTTTCTTATTTGGAAATCTCAGCATGGCTTATACCGCACAAAAAACAGATCCAATCATTCTCAATGCGTTTACCATGGCCACCGTATCACACCTCAATTACGGGCTATGGCGTCATCCACGGGATAGAACATATAGATACACAAGCGTTGAGTATTGGGTTGAACTTGCACGATCTCTAGAAACGTCTGGGTTTGACTGCCTGTTTATAGCCGATGCTCTAGGGCTTATTGATGTTTATGGTGCAAGTCCTGCGCCTTCTCTCAAGCATGGCATTCAGTCACCTTTAATTGATCCACTCCTGCTTGTTTCCGCAATGGCTGCGGCAACAAAAAAGCTGGGATTTGGCGTTACGCTTTCCACCACATACGAACATCCTTATCAAGCTGCGCGTAAGTTCAGCACATTGGATCACATCACCAATGGTCGCATTGGTTGGAACGTTGTCACGTCACAGCAAGAGAGTGCCGCGCGCAATCTTGGTCTTGGCCACCAAATAGCTCATGATGAGCGTTATAATCTTGCCAATGAGTTTATGGATGTGACTTACAAACTTTGGCAAGGATCTTGGGAAGATAACGCCGTTATCCGGAATACTGATCTGGAAAAAAGTATTTATACAGATCCATCCAAGGTACATTCCATTCAGCATAAAGGTAAGTATTTTACAGTGCCAGACGGGCATGTTGTACAACCCAGCCCGCAACGCGTGCCTGTAGTGTTACAAGCCGGCACGTCTGCCCGTGGTTCAGACTTTGCTGCCAAGCATGCCGAGATTGTCTTTGTTGTAGGAGCAGGCGCAAGTGGCGTGAGAGAAAATGTGCGCCGTATCCGTGCTCAGGCAGTTAAGTATGGAAGAAAACCAGAAAACATAAAATTTATTACAGCAGTTGCTGTTGTGACAGCAGAAACAGATGAAGCCGCATGGGAAAAGTTTGAAGAATATTATGGATATTATGATCCTATAGCATCAATTATCCATTATTCATCCATGACTGGTGTAGATTTTTCGCAAACGGCTCCTGACAATGTACTTCGTTACCAAAACACGGAAGCCAGCCAATCTGTTCTACGTCAATTTGATCCGCAAGTCAGTGGGCGCCAATGGACATTGGCTCAAGCCGCTAATCCGCAAAATGGATTTGGGCGCGCACGTACATTTATAGGTTCAGCCACAACCGTGGCGGATGATCTGGAACAGTGGTTGGATGAAACCGAGACTGACGGCATCAACTTGATTCAGCTCGTTAATCCAGAAAGCTTTGAAGATTTTGGTCGTCTGGTTATTCCAGAACTTAAAAAGCGCGGGCGTATTCGGCGCGATCAAGGAGCAACCTTAAGAGAAAGGTTGTTTCCTAATAACGAAAATGGTCGACCCTCAGCAGATCATCCGGCTGCACGCTATGCGTTTGATCAGAAAATTCCAGCCTGAAAGAAATAGTCTGATGGTGCAATCCTTACAACAAGCAGGAAAAACGCCACGTGATTTTGGCATGCAGTATCTGGGGCTTTTGTTTTTTATGATTGGAGATGGTGTGGAGGTTGGTTACCTGTCACCATTTCTGGTCTCCTCAGGCATAAGTGAGCATCAGGTAGCATTTATTTTTACGTTATATGGCTTTGCTGCTGCAATTTCTGCATGGGGCGCTGGATTGCTGTGCGAGTATGTGGGCTGCCGCAAGGTAATTATTGCAGGTGTGGTATTATGGGTGGTGCCACAAGTGCTTTTTTTGGCCTGGGCGCTGCCATCGCATACAACATGGGGTATCTTGCTTACATACAGTATCAGAGGGTTCGGATATCCTTTATTAGCATACGGTATTCTCACTCTTATTGTTAAAGAAGTAAGTGCAGCGCAAAGAGGTCTGGCTTCTGGCATTTTCTGGTTTTGCTTTACGTGTGGGCTGCCAACACTCGGCACTATTGTAGCTGCTGCAAGCTTACCGATACTAGGAGAATATCTTACTTTTTGGGTTGCACTAGGCGTTGTTATACTAGGTGGAAGCCTGAGTGTAATTGCTTTGCCCAATAACTCGGATCAGCCAAAGGCTTTATCTATACATCAGGATAGACATTTTTTGCAGTTTCTGAAGGACGGATACGCATATCCTTCTTTGCTGCTTGTATGCATTATTAGAGCAATTAATTCAGCAGCTACGCATGGTATTATTGTGTTCATGCCATTCTATTTTGTGCAAACGCTTGGATTATCAAATGAATTATGGATCCATTTTTTAGAAACCATTTTTGCCAGTAATATCATTTTTAACGTACTTTTAGGAGCCGTAAGTGATCGTTTGTCTTGGCGTGGAACTGTTTTGTGGGCTGGTGGCATAGGAAGCAGCTTTGCTTGCGCCCTGCTATATTGGGTGCCTGCCTTATATGGGCATAGCCATCCGTGGAGCGTGTACGTAGCCGCAATTCTGTTTGGCCTCACATTAGCCGGATATGTTCCGCTTTCAGCCTTAACGCCTTCCCTTTTACCAGAAAAGAAAGGGGTTGCTATGTCGTTCCTAAATCTGGGGGCGGGATGCAGTGTATGGTTGGGGCCTCTTATTGTTTATATTTTTCAGCCATTTGTTGGCGTTGCGGGCGTTATCCATATTTACGCATTTCTCTTTTTTGTAAGTGGCATTCTGGTGTCACTCATCAAGATCCCACAATCAGAAGGCAGGATCCTGCATAGCCAGAATTCTTCCTCAATATTCTCTCCTATGCAACTTTAACTAAGAGGAAAATACTGCAATGTCTGAAACACTCAATACAGAACATCTTGTTGCTGAAAAAGTTGGATCACGGTTAGGGGCTGTCCTTCATGGAATAGATGCGAAAAAAGATCTAACAGAAGATCAAAAAGAATTTTTAAATAAAGAACTTGTAAAAAATAAAGTTATTTTCCTAAAAAAACAGTTTTTGGATGATGCGCAACATGAACGTTTAAGCAGTGTATTTGGGGAACCTATTCTGCACCCAACAATCGCTCCGCCTCAAGGCACAAAATATACGTTTGAACTTAAATCTCGTTATGGGCGTTCAACAGATTCATGGCATACAGATGTTACGTTTATGACAAACTATCCAAAAGCCTCAATTTTGCGGGCTTTACATATTCCCCCATACGGAGGCACAACAATTTGGGCAAATACAGCAACCGCGTATGAGGCATTGCCTGCACCATTAAAAGCATTGGCAGATGCGGCTTGGGCCATTCATTCTAATGATTATGATACAAATTATTATAAATTTGATAGCCGAAAAGAAGAAATATCGGCTTTCAGAAAAGAATTTACATCTCAAATATATAAAACAGTACATCCTGTTGTAAGAGTCCATCCAGACAATGGAGAAAAAAGTCTGGTGTTAGGGCATTTTGTGATTGGATTGGATGGGTTTTCCACCAAAGACGCCAATGCACTTTTCGAAATTTTTCAGAATTATATAACAGAAATTGAAAATACTATTACCTGGAGATGGGAGCCTGGAGACGTGGCAATATGGGATAATCGTAGCACCCAACATTATGCTCCTGCAGATTTTGATCAACACCGCAGAGAATTAAGACGTATTACAGTGAAAGGAGACATACCTATAAGCGTAGATGGGAAAAAAAGTTATTATATTTAATTAAATAAATAGCTCTATACCAATTGTATAGAGCTATTTATTCCTGTGAGCACACACCTACATAATATTTTAAACATTTATATAAAAACATTTCTCCCATCTCATCATAATAAATAAAATTTATAATAAAATACCTCCAAAAAAGAAATCATCTTATCTAATACCTAGAGCACCGCCCACTGACGTAATAGATTATGATATGTTGCCGTCAGGCCAAGAACTGCAGAATGATCATCAGGAAGTTGTTTCCTGACATCTATTATTGACTGATCAAACTGGTACAAAAGCGTACGCTGTGTATCATCTGCCACCATAGATTGAGACCAGAAAAAAGAGGCCCAACGGCTGCCACGCGTTACCTTTTCCACACTATGTAAGCTTGTAGAAGGATAGATAACCATATCCCCTGCCGGACAACGAATTTTTTGAACACCATACGTATCCTGTACAATAAGTTCTCCTCCATCATACTCATCCAAGCCACTTAGAAACAATGTAGAAGAAACATCCGTACGAATACGAAAACCTGTACCAGGCAAATGACGAATGGCGTTATCTACATGCGTATGAAAACACATTCCTTCATCATACCGGTTAAACAAAGGTGGAAAAACACGTAACGGCAATACTGCACTGTTAAACGTCGGATTACGCCCCAACGCTTGCAGAATGATTTCCCCCAGTTCTTGGCTTTCTGCACTTTCTTGCGGGATCTGAAGATTAAACTTTGCTTTTGCAGATTGATCTCCCGCAGTAACCTTACCATCAACCCATTGCGATTTTTCCAGTGTCTTACGGCAATAAGCAATTTCTTCAGAAGTCAGAATGTTGGGAATGTGAACAAGCATAATAGGTCTTACCGTTCAGCTAGGTTTTACATCAGAATGTTTATGATTATTACCTGAATGCTGAGGCAAAATTTTCAGCAACACGTCTGAAGCAGACTTACCTGATCGTGAAGCAATCTCATCCAGTGTTTCTGATGTAGAATGTACCATATAACCATCTCGCGTTAAACGCGCACCCAATTCATCTGGCGATACATGAAGTAAAGGGGCCAGATCTATAAGCGGAGCATGCGTTAAAACAGGAAAAACTCGGGCAGCCGGATTTCCTCCCTTATGGCCTGTCGTTAGCATAAAAGCTCCTGCTGCCACTAAAGACGCCATACATGCAAATATCATTGTCTTATTACGGAAATAGAGCAAAAACTGAGACCAGTTGCGCCACATATGCATAAAAAAAGGCAGCAACAATACCATGCTGAGCCATGTATGCATGGAGTGGAACATCCCTGGCATCCAATGAAAAAACAGGGCTGTTCCAGAAACAGCTGAAACAATAAACAAGCCGGTGATCAACGGAGTAGAATATTTTTTATAACGATATTCATGGAAACCATACCCTGTTAAAACAAGAATAATATTCAAACCCAGCGTGCATTCTAAGCACTCTTACAAGAATGGAAGAAGCGCTCTTTTGCTCTTTTGCTCTTTCTACAATTTTGCAAAAACGCGCATCTTCCACACCGTAAAATAGTTTTTCTATTGCCTGAAAAACATCCTCAAACCCAAGATCAAGAGCCCCTTCAAGGCACATCAAGGCGGCATCCCTCTCTCCATACAAAAGGTGGTAACGCGCCATATTTAAATAGCCCCAACAATCTCCAGAATTTATGGCTGCTCTAAAAAAATCAATGGATTTTCCACGATCAATTTCAGGAATAAGCCCATCCTCAATAATAAGACCAAGCATGTTAAACGCTTTAGAAACGCCATGCTGTGCAGACATAACATACAAATTATATGCCGTTTGCGTATCCTTTTTTACGCCCTTACCTGCCAAATAAAGGTCTGCCAGATTAAACATGGCCCACCCTTCCCCCATGCTCGCTGCATGAGAGAAATACATTGCCGCAGCTGATGCATTACACGGAACACCCCAACCGCGCTCATACGCACGCCCAAGCATGTTTAACGCACGAGGGTCTCCCGATCGTGCTGCAACTTCAAACATATTAAATGCATCTGAAAATTTACCATTATTCAGATAAATCTGCCCAAGCATGAGTTGCACATTCACTGTGGAAACAGAATGACATGCTTTGTCTTCCGGGAAATCTTTATCAAGCGTACCAACACCTGTAACTGGTTTCATAATTTGCACCACAAAAACAAAGCATGCATCATAAGTTTTTTATATTTTTTGATATATTATTAGAATGTCACACCAATGTTTCCTATAAAGTACCGGCCAGATGCAGGAACAACGCGTGAGCCAGAGAATGAAGAAGCATAATTCAACTTATTTGTGATGTTGTTGGCATTAAACGAGACACGATAATGCTTGTAATCCCAAGACAACATCCCATTCAGTAGGAACGTATTGGGAATACGTGCCGTATTGGCCGTATCTGGACCTGCCCAATAACCAGATGAATATTGTACGCCACCACCAATTTTTAACGTGCCCCATTCAGGATTCAACAATTGTCTGGAAAGATCATACGAGCTCCAAACAGACATTGTATTATGTGGCACCTGTGGAGCAGTTTTCCCGTTATCTCCGGTGCTACTATGGGTTACACGCCCATCCATATAGGAATAAGATGCAAACACCTGCCAATCTCGTGTAAGCTTGCCATTGGCGCTTAATTCCACACCACGGATGCGTCGGCCGCTTCCTGAATCTGCAAACCCTGTTTCCATATCACCGTTTACATCATAGTAACGAGAATTATTTTCACTGATCTGGAAGAAAGAAACGGTTGTTCCCAGCCGTTTATGTAGAAAATCCGCCTTACTACCAAACTCAAACAAATCACTCCGCTGCGGTGAAAGATTCACACCTTTCTGCGCAACATCCCCTGCTTGTGGCTTGATTGTAACCAGAGAGGACACATCGGTTCCCACTGGCTTATAGGAACGTGCAAACGTAAAGTAGAAAGAGGCATTTTTTAAAGGAGAATACATAATGCTGGCAGATGGACTCCAGCGATCAGATTTCTGCTCTGCACGGCCCTGCGCAGCCTTGGAGCGCGCGTAATATGTGCTGCTGAAGGAATCCCAACGACCGGTTCCAAAAAGAGAAAGCTGTTTGGTTAACTGAATACGGTCAGAAAAGAACAACCCAACATCTCTGGCATTTGCATTCCCATACCCAGAAGATGGAAAACTAACTGACGTGCCAGAATAAGCATATTGTGGATTACGAATGGTCTGATTATTCACTCGGTTGGTAAAGCTACCAGGCCAACGGGAATCACTCGCATAGTTTACATCTACACCAGCTTTAATGTCGTGATGCACAAAGCCTGTTTTAAACTGTGAACGTCCCATCAGGATATTTTGCACACCCCAGCCTTCCTGACGGTAAGCAGCGCCACCACCGGCACCATAAGGCAATGCATAATTACCACCAGCCAGAAATGCTGTTGCGCAAGCACCGGAACATGCAGCAGGCGTTGTAGCAGTATAATCACGATTATACAGGCTTAAACGTGTATCATTCGTGAGCGTAAACCAGCGCGAAATCTCGGATTTAAGAGAAGATGTCAAAGAATGAATGTTGGAGCGGTCAAAATCGAAATTACGTGTATAGCTGGTGTTTCGAGACAGACCATATTCTGTAATAGGACGGTAAATCCCATTCACCTGGATCATACTTACACCGTAATCGGGTTTGCTATCACTGTTTAGCCACTGCCACGTTAAATGCCAGGATGTTTTGCTACGCAAGCCAACGCCAAAATCAACCGCAGCACCGTACCTATTTGAGGTTACATTATTACGATCAACGACATCCTGTTTATTGAACATTCCGTTGATACGAATGGCCATATCATCATTGATCTGATAATTGATGTCCCCTACCCCACGGAAGAGCGGGCCACTCCCAAAGGACTGGTCATAACTGTAACTGTTACCCGCATGTGCATGCTTCTGGCTTTGGTTAATAACCCCACCAACATTGCTTGCACCAAAATATTCGCCTGATGGTCCCTTAATAACTTCAACACTTTCCGTGTTGAAAACATCTCGGGTATATGTGCCAAAATCACGCAGGCCATCGGTATAAATATCCTGCCTGGCCTGCAGGCCACGGATACGAAACTGATCACCATTCAGGCCCCCAGCTCCCTCCCCTGTTGAAAGCGTAATGCCCGGAACATTGCTCAGCGCCTGATCCAGCGTGAAAGCACGCTGCTGCTTCATGAGCTCCTGTGGCACGACGTTAATGGTTTGAGGGGTATCACGCACGGAAGCAGGCATACGTGAAATATTCAGTATCTTACTGTTGGTATTCCCTGCCTCATAAGATTCATTTTTAGATTCAGCATGTCCTCCCACCCGCACTGCGGAAAGTTTAATAGATGTATCGGATGAGGAAGGCTGAGGTGGTTGCGCCGCATCTTCTGCCTGCGCTTTGCTTTCTGTAACACCCAACCCAACAGATACACCCAAGGCAACAGCCACACGCAGGCCCTTGCCTTGTGAACTCGGGTGAGACAACTCTGATCGACTCATTTGCCGCACTCCTGATGAACCCTAGTTTCTGGTTCACCTTACTAGATAATAGGGACGAAACGGCTACCTGATAATCATTCTCATCTTACGAAGCAAATGATTATCAATATCATATATTATCAAATTGCATGGGGTGTGCTTTTGTCGCAACAGATTGTTAATGACCAAAGATTGCCTGCAAACCAGACTTTGTAAAATAAATTTTAATTTTTCAATATGTTAGAAAGACATCTGCATTTAGAAAGGATCTTTGAGCAAATGATCCATACCGGGTATTTGCAAAATATTAAGATATTCACGCTTAGATGATAGTGATTCGCACTTGCGTATCGATAACCGCTTTGTTATCTGCTGCTTGAGATATGCCTCGCGTGAGAAAGCATAAGGCACCTGTTTTCCAATTACGCCATCGGTTGTTCCTTACAGGTTCTCCTGCGTATCACTTCATTATATGTATTGTGAAAGTACTTGGTATCTTATGCCCTCATCAGAATCATCTCTTCAGATCCCCCTTTCTTTTTCTCCATGGGAGATGTTCCTGAATGCGGGTTCTGTTGTGCAATGTGTCATGGCACTTCTTGCGCTTGCCTCGCTTCTGACATGGACCATCTTTATCGCCAAATCTGTTGAGTTTTTGAGTATTCGTAAAAAACTGAGAACAGCAGAAAAAACTCTGGAAGAAGCCGGCACATTAGCTTTGGGTGAAAAAGGCACACGCCAAAACAGCATTGCGCACACACTGGTTATGGCAGCAGAAACTGAAAAAGCCGTTTCGCACGACATTCCTAATGACAACGAAGGCCTTAAGGAACGTATTGTTTTACACCTTGAGCGCCTGGAAGCAGCAGAGGGGCGTCGGCTCATGCGCGGCACAGGCCTATTGGCCACCATTGGTGCAACATCACCTTTTATTGGGCTGTTCGGCACTGTGTGGGGAATTATGACATCCTTTACAGGTATTGCTGCCAGCAAAGCCACCAGCCTCGCTGTGGTGGCTCCTGGCATTGCAGAAGCCTTGTTAGCCACCGCGCTCGGGCTTGTAGCTGCTATTCCTGCGGTGGTTATCTATAATCATCTTGCACGCCAATCTGCGTCCTGCAGAGCACAAGTGGCGGATCTGACATCCCTTGTCATGCGATTGGTTTCTCGTGATCTGAGCCGAGCGCATATCTTTACAACCAGTGCTCAGATTACCCCTTTTAATGTCAACCGCATGGCTGGGGAATAAGCCATATGCGCCGTATCCAGCATGCAGATGAAAATCCACACGAAGCAAGTGAGATCAATGTAACGCCGTTCATTGATGTTATGTTGGTGCTTTTAGTAATCTTTATGGTTACGGCCCCGCTCACCACAGTCAACGTACCTGTAGATCTGCCTTCATCAACAGAAAAACCGGCACCACGCCCTGAAAATCCTGTTTTTCTAACAGTAAAAGCTGATCATGCACTAGCACTTGGTGAAGATAATGTATCGGCTGAGAACCTACCCCAAGCGTTAGAAACAGCGACCAAGGGAAACAAAGATGAACGTATTTTCCTGCGTGCTGACAAAACGGTAGATTACGGAACACTCATGAGTGTGATGGATAAGCTTCGCTCTGCTGGTTATCTCAAGGTTGCTCTTGTTAATTTGCAAGGACAAGAAGAGGGATCTGCCCCAGCGGCAAAGGCCGAGCCATGAGCACAACAACATATAAAAATGTAGCAGAAAACGTGCCCTCAACAGCTTTTTCTGATTGGAAGATTCAACAAATACGAAAAGCTCGGCAAGAAGATACCTTCCGTTGGGGCATATCTTTTTTAATTGTCGTGGCGACAACCGGCGCCGCCGCTTTATCTTTCCTGTACATGCCGCATACAGCCCCTGCCATACCTGAGCCTCCGCCAGCGGCTATTGCTATTGATATGGCACCAGAACCTGTTGCAACCCCTTCTCCGCCTACAGATGCGCCGCTCGGCCCTCAGCAAACAATTTCAGAATCAGATCCATCTCCCGTTGATCCCGCTAAGTTGGAAGCCCCTCCTGCGCCAGCTCCACACCCACCTATCCCTGTTCCCAAACTTGAAAAACCACATAAAATTGTGAAAAAGCAGAAGCCTACAGTAAATCTTAAAAAACCAGTTCCTGACAAAACACCACCGGCTGAAAAAACAACGGCTCCTCCCACCTCCAAAGCACCACCGGCTCAAACGCAGGCTGCACCTGTTGAAGGATCGTCTTCCTCTCATGCTTCCCTGAGTCCCGCCACATGGCAAGGAGCTTTACTGGCTCGTCTAGAAAAATATAAACGTTACCCGGCAGAAGCGATGTCGACTCATCAGGAAGGAACTCCAAAACTACATTTTACTATGGACCGAAAAGGACATGTGCTTTCTGCCCATATCGAAAAAAGCTCTGGCTACTCATTGTTAGATGGTGAAGCCTTGGCACTTGTACGACGTGCCGAACCCTTACCTAGCCCACCCGATAGTGTGGCAGGTGCTTCTATTACACTCACCGTGCCAATCGAATTTTATATGGAACAAGAACGGGATTAAAAAGTCATTTTATATTAGTGATATCTTTAATATATCACAAAAAATTCTTTCCCTTCATATTATTTTTTGACGCAAGAGCGCCCATTCTGCCTCTACGCTATCTGCAACGCGCCGTGCCACAGCAGATAAAGGCCGTGCACGATCATGCGCCAGCGCCAACCGTAAAGGAGGAACATGTGCTCCTGCTAAGGGCGTAAAAGCCATTTCTCCACTCTGGACCTCATCCATCACATCCAGATAGCTGAGAATGGTGATACCCAAGCCTGCCTTCACCAAAGACTTTATCATCTGCACATTATTAGCCCCAGAAATCACATTCGGATTGACCATTGTGTCTGCTTCCAGTTTTGCAAAAACAGATGCGAGCGCCAATGGCTCTTCTGGCACAATAACAGGATATTCAGCACATATTGAGAACCGAGCAGAAGATTGCTGAGTGACTGGATGCTTGGGTAGGCTTACTACCCCTAACGGGAAAGAAAGCATGGAACGCACCTGCAGGTCTCGCAAATCTGCTGGATCTAACAGAAATGCCAAATCTCCCTCCCCTGCAAAAAGACGCTCTCCCAACTCTGCATTGTCGTGAATATGAATATTCAGAATAATTCCGGGGTATTGTTCTTTAAGGCGCGCAGCAATGCTGGGTAAAAATACACGCGCCAAAGCCTCCGGGGCCAAAATATCTATGCGCCCACGGCGCATTCCCTTTAGATCATCAATCTGACGGTTAAGGCTTTCAAAATCCTTCGCCCACCGGCTGGCATGCGCATAAAATAACTCTCCCACCGCAGTTAAACGCATGCCGGAAGAAAGGCGCTCAAATAGCGGTGTTTGAAGGGCCTGCTCACCTAACAAAATATGTCTATCAATGGCAGAAGCCGCAATATGCAGGTCTTCCGATGCTTTGCGGATAGAGCCATGCCGTGCCACGGCCAAAAAATAGATCAGAAAGCGCGAAAATGGGTTCATCTGTCTGTTCTCAGTTTGAGAATGCATACTGCATGAAATAGATATATCCGATAATATATGCTTGATGAAACACTGTCTCTTAAAGGAACGGGAAACCTTTCCCATTTAGGAGATTAAGCTGTGACACCACCAGCCTGCGCCCGCACTACCGATACCAAACTCCCCCGCGAGCTCAGTTTTGATGCTGATGACTGGCTTATTCTTGCCTCTTACTGGCACCCCATTGCCCTTGTGCGTGAAGTAGAAGACAAACCATTAGGTGTAACACTGCTTGATACGCCGTTGGTTGTTTATCGGGCAGGTGAAGAAATTGTTGCAGCAGATGATCTGTGTCCCCATCGTGGTGTGCCCCTCAGCATGGGCAAGGGTAACGGCCAAACAGTTGCCTGCGCCTATCACGGCTTCCAGTTTGGTCATCAAGGCCGGTGTGTGCGTGTTCCTGCCCACCCGGATAGCGCCATTCCCTCCCGCCTGAACTTACACACTTACCCTGCCGTAGAACGGTATGGCTTAATCTGGACGTGCCTGCGCCCACAGGCCGATGGAGATATCTCGATTCCATCCATGCCTCATTGGGATGAAGCTGATTTTCAACAAATCAACTGCCCTTGGATAGACATTGCCGGTTTTGCCGGACGGCAGGTTGAAGGCTTTATAGATGTTGCCCATTTTGCATTTGTGCATACAGAAACTTTTGCAGACCCGAACAACCCTGTTGTGCCAGCTTACATGCCCAAAATGACACCATATGGGTTTGAAGCAGAATACCGTAGCTATGTAGGCAACTATCCTATTGGGCAATCAGAACGCGGACGGCCAGATTTTGAATGGCTTCGCCATTTTCGGGTGCATGTTCCTTTCACCGCCACGCTGGAAATTCACTTTCCCGATAACGGTAGGCTGGTCATCATGAATGCGGCTTCTCCTGTTTCTGCCAAAAAAACACGTATGTTTGCCCCTATGTGCCGTAACTTTGATACCGATCTGCCTTTGCAGGATGTTTATGATTTCAATCTGAAAGTCTTTGAAGAAGACCGCGCCTTGGTAGAAGCCCAGAAACCCGAAAACCTGCCACTTGACCCTTCATTGGAAGTGCATGTGGTGGCAGACCGCAGTTCCATTGCCTATCGGCGCGCCTTACGCAACATCGGCTTAAGCCAGTTTTTTACCGCCTGAAAAATTAAAAAATCACAGTTCCCCTTCTTACATGAAAGTTGTGCTGAGATTACTCAGCCACTTTCATGTGAGTTGAGAGAACCACATGACTCTTATCCAACACCCACACATATAGAGCCTGCCCACCCGACATTTCTAACATTCAAAATAAAAATATGGTCAAACTCCGTATCATTACATTCATGTAATTACATTGATATAACCCAGAATCTTCAACCTGAATATTCACCTTACGCAGTGCCTGAACCTAGAAAACTCAAGAAAAAGAGATATACCCTCTCTTCCCAAACGATATAAACACGCGTTACCTTACGTGAGTCTGCGCGTATATTCTTGATATAACACTATATATTTCATCAGGATGCACCACAGGCACAAAAACAAGAACAGAAAGTTTTTAGGCGTGCTTCCATCATCTGCTCCCCTTTCCAGTTCACACCAACGCTTCCTTTACCTTCAGGTTCTGGTGGCTGTGGGTGCAGGCATTGCCGTGGGTGCAATGTTTCCCTCTGTTGCCACTGCGCTTAAACCGCTGGGAGATGGGTTTGTTAAACTTATCAAAATGGTCATTGCACCTGTTATTTTTCTAACAGTGTGCACAGGCATTGCAGGCATGGCGGACCTTAAGCAAACAGGCCGCGTAGCAGGCAAAGCCATGCTATATTTTTTGTGCTTTTCCACTTTGGCACTGGCAATTGGCATGCTTGTAGCCAACGTTCTGCAACCCGGTGCCGGGCTGCATATTCGCCCGGAAAGCCTTGATACAAGTTCTGTTACACAGTTTGTAAGTGCTGCTGCACAACATCACTCTTTTTCAGATTTTTTGCTCCAAATCATTCCCTCCACCACCGCCGGTGCATTTACATCTGGTGAAATTTTACAGGTTCTGCTGGTTGCCATCCTGTTTGGCATCAGTCTGGCCAAAATGGGTAAGGCGGGTGAAACTGTCCTCAACCTGTTTTATAGCCTGACAGAATTGGTTTTTGGGGTGGTGCGTCTGGTAATGTATCTGGCCCCTATTGGCGCTTTTGGTGCCATGGCCTTTACCGTTGGTAAATTTGGCCTGCATTCCATTCTGCACCTTCTTGCCTTGGTGCTGACATTTTACCTCACTGCCATTCTGTTTGTAGGCGTTGTTTTGGGTATTGTGGCAAGGTTGGCTGGATTTAGCATTCTGCGGCTGTTGGTCTTTTTAAAAGAAGAGCTGCTCATTGTGCTGGGCACGAGTTCTTCCGAATCTGCCCTACCTGGCCTGATTGCCAAATTGGAACGGGCTGGCTGTTCCCAAGGAATTGTAGGGCTGGTTGTGCCCATGGGCTATTCCTTTAACCTGGACGGTACCAACATTTACATGACACTTGCCGCACTGTTTATTGCGCAGGCTACTGATGTACACCTTAGCTTTCAGGAACAGCTTGCCCTGCTTCTGGTTGCCATGGTGAGTTCTAAAGGTGCTGCCGGTGTGACAGGGGCAGGCTTTATCACTCTGGCTGCCACTCTTTCTGTTGTGCCCAGTGTACCTGTCGGTGGTATGGCCCTTATTCTGGGGATTGACCGTTTTATGTCTGAATGTCGTTCTCTCACCAATCTGGTTGGTAACGCTGTTGCTGCGATTGTTGTCTCTCGCTGGGAAAATGCGCTGGACGATGCACAACTTCAGGACGCCTTACACACACGGCCACAAATTACAAAAGCACCATCAGCTTAATTGTTATTTTCCGTAGAAAGCTCTCTGCTAGCTTTCTACGGATTTCCTTTATGCGTGTTTTAGAATCATTCCTGTTGTAACAACATAACTTTGTAAACTTTTGCTTGAACATTCGTTATAACAGAAAAAATCTCTTGAATCTTTCTGCGTGTAATTTAATTACTATATTCCGTAACAATAAAAACAAAAACAAACGCGGAAATGGGAAAATGTTTGCAGAAATTACAAAATCCATTTTTTAAAGAGAAAGCTGCCAGTCACCCTTCTCTTTAGTCTCTGTATTTCTTTCCCCCTGCTTCAGAAATACGCCGTTGCTTCATGCTAACTGCATGCAATGGCCATTCTTGCGCCATGAGGATCGGGCAATGCCCTCAACTTATATCATTTCCAATTCAGAACAAAAAATATCATGCTATCGGCAAGATTTTTTATCCATTGTCCGTGCAATCTATGTCGGAACAGTTCTTTTCTCATTGAATATTGCTTTTAACGCCACCACTGCACGCGCCCAGCAGAGTGAACCGACTAAATCTCTTGAGAGCCCCCAACTTTCTTCAAAACCTATTATCAACGCTGAGATACCCAAAAAACACAAACGCCCAATAGCAGAAGAACGTCTGGACGCTCTGTTTGATACAGAAAGCCTTTCCTACCTGCTAAACCACAATAATACAGCGTTACGTAGGCAGGATATCAGCGCTGGGTATTTTGTTGCCGAACAGGCTTTTGGCAATTTGGCCCCCGGCCTTAAACCTTGGCGCGACAGGTTAAGTGAACACGGCTTCACCTTTGAGTTAACCTACAAAGGTGAAGGTATGGCCAATCTTGCTGGCGGCCTTTCAAAAGGTATGGATTACACGCACGAAATACGTGCCAGCATGCTGTTTGATCTGGGCAAGTTAACAGGTTGGAATCCGCTACAAGGGTGGTACCTGCATGGTATTGTTATGAACCGTGAAGGCAGGCAGGTCGGTTGGGATCATGTTGGAGAAAGAAACGTACTTCTTACAGAAGTATGGAGCATCCACGGGCCGGCAGCAGCTCGCCTGGCAGATCTGTATCTGGAAAAATCTTTTCTCAATAACCGCATCAATATCAATGTAGGACGCATTTCACTTACGCACACATATTCTACTTCTATTTTACTGTGCACATTCATGACCATGTGCTCTGCGCCCATGGCTATACGAGAACCGGCTGGTTGGAGTGTTTACCCCAAAACATCATGGGGAGGCACAGTACGCTTTCGGCCAACGCATGATCTTATCCTGCGCACAGGCATTTATCGCATAGGCCCTAAAGCCCGCGATAACACAGGCTGGGCATGGGGCGATGAGCCTTATACGGGCATTCAAACTCCGGTTGAATTAACGTGGGAGCCGTTTTTTGGCACGCGTAAGCTTCCCGGTCATTACAAAATCGGCTTTGGCCACGATACTTCACCTTACCCGGATATGGTTGGCACCATTCCGGCGGCTTTTGCGGGGTCTGTGCATCCACACAAGCTCAAGCCGCGTGATACATTTTATATAGAGGCAGATCAGATGGTGTATCGCAGCCATGGCGAACACCAAATGGCTGGCGGCTACGTGTTGGCAGGGTTTATTCATAACACGCCAAGTAACTCTACATTCTCAAACGAATTTTATGCTGGCGCTTCCCTTCTGGGCATTATCCCCCACCGGCCATTGGATCGTCTGGGCGTGATGTATTCCTATTACCAGCTCAGCCCCCGTCTGGCCTACGGGCAACGCATGCAGGAAGCCGCTGGCGTTCCGCTTGGCCCTTATATCAATGGACCACAAACGCATTCCGCCATTCTAGAAGCGTATTACGGCATTCCTGTCACACCGGGTTTGGTTATTACGCCGGAGTTTGAATATATGATGCGCCCCGGAGAAACCTCGGTTATTCCCAATGCCATTCTGGCGGGACTTAAGGTTATTGCTGCCCTGTAAGACAAAGCGAGGCGCAAAAACCTCTCACCTGCTCTGCTTTTCCCATACTGGCACCAAGTCCTCTTATTGCTAGAATAAATGCTTGAACAGATGGATGGTGCTGCGCAAGCGGCTTAAAAGGGAATGCCGTGCACGGTTTTTGCTTCATATTGAAGCAGAAACTTATAGTCGGCAGCTGCTCCCGCAACTGTAAGGGGAGGTTGGACCTGCTGCCGGTCACGGCTAGCCACTGGCCAGTAATACGGCTGGGAAGGCAAAAGGTCTAACACACACCATATCCCCAAGCCAGGAGACCTGCCTCCATCAGGCACATCACACCGGGCGGGATGAACCGGTAGCGGCAGGACAAGGCAGCAAAATGTACAAACATGCCTTTAGCTCATTTATAACAGCACTGCTTCTTGCATGGGGCACCATACCTTCTCATGCTCATGCAGAAAACGCCTCCACACCAACCATAACAGGGCAATGGATTACAGAAGACGGCAAAGGCGTGTTCGATATCCATAGCTGTGGCGATAAGATGTGCGGGAATCTTGTAGGGTTGAACCTAACGCAGGATGAAGAAGCTTCTGGCCGCAGAAAAACTGAATGTAACCTTCAGATGCTCAAAGGCTTCCACCCCATGGAAGACCGGCATGACCATTGGAAAGGCCACATTTTTGACCCTCAAAGCAAAAATACTTACGATGCCATTGTATGGGTGGCGGAAGACGGCTCCCTGAAATTGCATGGTTTTTTAGGTTTGGAACTCTTTGGCAGAACAGATACGTGGCAGCCATTTCATGGCCATATAGGTAATAACTGCCGCATTAACTCCTGAGCATACCTGCATCAACTAGGCATGAAATAGGTATTATGCCGTTATAACAGGTTGCAAGCTCAGGCCTTCTCTATAAAACCATTCACAATTTGGCATTCAATATTTCTCCGCAATGTTTCATTCCGACAGGGCGGAGCCCGGCTTTGTAGGGAGAACCCGAAGAATGAGACAAACGCACAAGGGGCAGCCTGTAGCGGAATGGTGTGCATCCCCTAACGCCATGCGCTTGAACAAGCTTTTACGTATGTCCCGGCGAGATGTGCTTTTAGGTGGTATTGGTCTTTCTGTTGCAGGCGCAACGGGTGCAGCCCTTGCGGCAGATACCGCTCCTGCCACTCCAAACAATGAAGATCTATCCCGCTTTATGCAGGTATCCCAGCGCCTGACAGATAGAGAGACGTTAAACCCCCAGATTGGCGCGGCCCTGTACGCCAACATCGTGCAGGCCAACGTAGATCGGAAAGACAAACTTAACGCCCTGCATACCCTGCTGGAGCGGGAAAAATTTACAACAGCATCAGCCTTTGCACATGCTGCGGAAAAATCTGATCCAAAGCTTAAAGATGTCATCCACGAAATTCTAACCGGCTGGTACCGGGGCATTGCGGATGGCAAGGTGGTGGTTTACCGCTCTGCCCTGATGTTCGACATCACCAAGGATGCCGTTTATCCCAAAACCTACGCAACGGGCGGCCCATTCTACTGGACAAGCAAGCCACCAGAAGTTGCACGCCCCAAAGGGCATCCTGCACTTTCTGCTTCCGCCCTTGTTATCGAACCGACCTGATCTTACGGGATACCCCGCCTTATGCCCTCCGAAGAAAATCTTTCAGCCGACGTTGTGATCGTAGGATCAGGCGTTGCAGGCAGCTCTATTGCCAATGAACTGGCACGTGCCGGTATTTCCGTCATTGTGCTGGAAGCTGGCCCGCGCGTTGACCGCCAGCATTTTGTGGAAAACTTCCGCAATCTGGAAAACAAACCGTCCTACCAAGGGCCCTTCCCGGCCGTACCTTGGGCACGGCATCCGCCTGATCAGCAAACCCCGAACGATTACCTGCACACCACCGGCCCGAATGCCGAAGCCTATCAGCAGGTTTACCTGCGCATGATGGGCGGCACCACATGGCACTGGGCAGGTTGTGCCTGGCGCTACCTGCCATCAGACTTTGAACTGAAAACACGTTACGGTCAGGGCCGCGATTGGGCTTTGACATATGATGATCTAGGGCCTGTTAGATCTTGAATTTCTTCCCATATTGTAGGGATGGAAGAAGGAGACAGAACAGGCACCTTTACGGACGAGACATGGGCGATCTGGGAACCTCTGATTGAGGAGGTTCGCCCGAGGGGCAAGACGCCGCCACATGATCTGCGGCGGACGATAGCAGCGATTTTCTGGCGTCATGAGAATGGCGCGAAATGGCGGAGTATCCCCGCTGAACTGGGTCCGTGGTGGCGGGCTGCGCAGCTTTTCATCCGCTGGGCGAAGCTCGGCGTATGGGAGCGGCTGCTCGCACTGGTTCAGGAACAACAGGGAGTGGCATTCGGAATGACTTTTCTGGATGGCACAAACATCAGGGCTCACCACAAAGCGGCGGGAGCCCAAAAAAAGGGGCCTCTTTCGAAGAGCGAGACCATCGTGAAGCACTTGGCCGCTCTCGCGGTGGCTATGGCACAAAAGTCTGCGTGATCGCTGATGGACATGGAAAAGCCTTCGGTTTTGCGCTGGCCCCTGGACAGGCTCATGAACTGCCTCTGGCACCAGCCATGCTCGACAGCCTTCCCGCCACTCCCCTGTGGGTAGTAGCGGACAAGGGCTACGCGTCGAACGCCATGCGTGAACGGATATGGGACATGGGAGCACGGCCAGCCATTCCCGCGAAACGACGCGATGGCCCGGTCGCCTGCCCCAAATGGGCCTATCGGTGTCGGCATCTCGTTGAGAACCTCTGGGCTCGCCTCAAGGAGTGGCGCGCTGTCGCAACCAGATATGAAAAAACAGCAACGTCGTTCCTCGCGGTCATCCACATCGCTGCCGCAGCAGACTGGATCAAGCCCTAACAGGCCCTAGAACCCTTTTACTATCAGGCAGAAGTCATGATGGGGGTTTGTGGGCCAGATCCTGCGGTGGAAGATCTTGGGTCCCCCCGTAAACAGCCTTATCCTATGGATGCGCTGCCCATTTCCTACGCTGCGCAGCAGTTTCGTAAGCTGATTCAGGAAAAAACGCCGTGGCGCGTGGTGCATGAACCACAGGCCCGTAACACCCGCCCGTATGATAGCCGCCCAACGTGTGAAGGGCATAATAACTGCATGCCTATCTGCCCTATTGGGGCCATGTATAACGGCAGCTATTCTGTTTACCACGCAGAAGCCGCCGGGGCTAAGTTTATCCCCAACGCTGTAGTGTATAAGATTGAGCGAGACAGCGCGAACAAGCGCGTAACCGCCGTGCATTACTTTGACCCCGACAAAGGGTCTCACCGCGTAACGGGCAAATATTTTGTTATTGCCGCGCACTGCATTGAAACAGCCAAACTGCTGCTACTTTCTGCCGATGAGCAAAGCCCAGATGGTGTTGCCAACAGTTCCGGCCATGTAGGCCGCAACATGATGGACCATACAGGCGTGCAGGTAACCTTTATCAGTGGTGACCAAGCCTTGTGGCCAGGCCGTGGACCTCTCGAAACGAACGTGATTGACAATTTCCGTGATGGAAACTGGCGTACGGATCGTGGTGCTTATCTTGTACATATGGTGGATGATAACCAGGTGGATCTGGCCACCCAGCTGGCAATTTCCAAAGGTTACGTTGGCCGAGAACTGGAAGAACAGATCCGCTATCTGGCTTCGCACACAGTGCGCCTGTTCAGCCATAACGAAGCCCTGCCAGACCCCAATAACCGCCTCACACTCAGCAAGGATCATAAGGATATTCTGGGGATCCCGCACCCGGAAGTGTATTACAAGCTGCCCGAATATACCGTGCGCAGTTGTGAACACACGCGCTATGTTTTCCGTGACCTTATCAAGCTGATGCACGGCACGGATGAACAATGGACACCGGGCTACTTCCCGCAGGATCACCCCGCAGGCAGCACCATTATGGGCACGGACCCCAAGGATTCCGTAGTGGATGGCCATTGCCGGACGCATGACCATGACAACCTGTTTATTGCCAGTTCCTCGGTTTTCTCAACCGTTGGCACCGGCAACATCACCCTGACTGTAGCCGCCTTGGCGCTACGTGTTGCCGATACGCTGAAAAAAGAACTTGCTCATGCCTGATTTTTCCAAAACCTTGCGCGTCCTTCTTTCAGCAAGCACGGTCATTGGTGTTTGTGCCCTTAGCCAGACACCTGTGCATGCAGAAAATGCTGCTCCAGATCAGGCGGTGCTGGATCGTGGTGCCTATATTGCCACTGCGTCAGATTGTATTGCCTGCCACACCAAACCCGGTTCGCAGCCTTTTGCTGGTGGCCTAAAAATTGCAACACCTATGGGTGATGTGATTTCCACCAACATCACGCCGGACCCAGACCACGGCATTGGCAAATATACAGAGCAGGACTTTGAACAGGCCGTACGCCACGGTGTGCGCAAAGATGGTGCTTACCTGTACCCTGTTATGCCTTATGTTTCTTACGCAGGTATGACAGACCAAGATGTGCATGCACTTTATGTGTGGTTCATGCACAGCGTAAAACCAGTAGCCAGCGCCCCAGCAGAAACAACATTGGTGTTTCCTGCCAATATGCGTAGCGCAATGGCGGCATGGAACTTTGTAACCACCAAGGAAGAACCAGAAAGCGGGGATTCCAGCACATATGATCCGCTACGCCGGGGTAAGTATCTTACCAATGCGTTGGAACATTGTGGTACCTGCCATACCCCCCGTAACTTCATGCTAAGTGAAAAGCAGGACAGATATCTGGCCGGCACCTCGCTAGATGGATGGTATGCTCCCAACATTACCTCCAGCAAAACCGGCGGTATCGGCAACTGGAGCGAAGACGATATTGTTGCCTACCTGAAAACAGGCCACGCCAATGGCCATGCGCAGGCAGCAGGCCCCATGGCAGAAGCCGTGGAACATAGTACCAGCCATCTGACAGATCAGGACCTGCACGCCATAGCCACTTATATTCATCAAGTGCCAGCTATGGATGATGATATGGAACATCAGGCACGAGATAGCTTTGGCAAAGCCACCGAAGCGCTGGACATCCGCCAAAGTGCCCCTACCCGCATTGATGATCTGACCGAGATGGACGGTCAACACGCATATGATGCCAACTGCGCAGCCTGCCACGGCCAGACAGGTATGGGCACGAAGGACCAATACGCACCCTCACTGTTCCACAACTCCACTATAGGCAGCGCACGGCCAGATAACCTTATCATGACCATTCTACACGGGGTGCAGCGTAAAACCGAAGCAGGTGATGTCTCTATGCCTGACTTTAGCGGGCATTCAGACGTGCAACGTTTGAGTGATGATGAGATTGCCAAGATCGTGAATTATGTGATGGCAACCTTTGGCAGTGGAGACCCACACGTAACAGCAGATCAGGTTGCGCAGTTCCATAAAGACAAATAACAGCCACCCCACATACAAGGTGGTTGCACCACACAACAAAAAGGGCGGAGGGATTTAAAACCCCTCCGCCCTTTTTGCATGATCTTCAGAACGAAGACTGAAACCTTAGAAAGAAGGCTTTTCATGAAGAGCAGATACCAAGCGTGTAATGGTATGTGCCTTTAGGGCTTCTGGCCCACCTTCCGTGCCATAGCCGGAATCTTTCATGCCACCAAACGGCACTTCCGGCACACCAATGCCATGATGATTAACGGCAACCATGCCGGCTTCCAGCTTTTCACCCAGCAAGCGTTCCGTGCGTTCACAACGTGTATAAACATAAGCTGCCAAACCATATGGCAAACGGTTGGCTTCCGTTACTGCATCAGCCAGATCAGAATACTCATCCATAATGGCAATCGGACCAAAAGGTTCTTCTTGCATCACCCGCATTTCCAGCGTTGGCTTCAACACCAATGTGGGTGGGAAGAAGCATCCTTCATTTGGCATGGAAATATCGGGCTGCCACAGTTCCGCACCTTTCTGGCGGGCATCCGCAACCAGTTCGGTCAATGCCTTTACGCGGCGCTCATTCACCAATGGCCCCATGGTCACGCCTTCATCCAGACCATTGCCGATCTTAAGCGCGCTCATCTGAGCTTTGAATTTTTCAATAAATGGCGCTGCAATTTCCTTATGTAAAAGAAAACGTGTGGGAGCAATGCACACCTGCCCGGCATTGCGGAACTTGGCTGCTGCCAGACGTTCAGCAGCGGCATCCAGATCTGCATCCGGGCACACAATAACCGGACCGTGGCCGCCGAGTTCCATGGTTACTGGCTTCATCTGCGCACCAGCCAATGCTGCCAGATGCTTGCCTACAGGCGTAGAACCTGTGAAGGAAATTTTACGCACAACGGGGTGCGCTATCAGATACTCAGAAATTTCTGCTGGCACACCATACACCAGAGAAACTGCACCTGCCGGAATGCCGGCATCACAGAAACACCGGATCAGTTCTGCCGGAGAAGCGGGCGTATCTTCCGGGGCCTTTACAATAACCCCACACCCTGCACCCAAAGCGGCGCCCAGCTTGCGGGCAATCTGGTTGATGGGGAAGTTCCACGGTGTAAAGGCAGCCACAACACCTATCGGGCGGTGCAACACGCGCTGTTCCACATAAGGCGCACGCGGTGGCACCAGTTCATCGTTCAGGCGGCGGCCTTCTTCACCGAAATATTCAATAACACCGGCAGCGCCCTGAATTTCGATAATTGCCTGAGCAAGAGGTTTGCCCTGTTCCTCACTCATAATACGGCCAATTTGCTCTGCCCGTTCACGCAGCAGATCTGCCGCCTTGCGCATAATCACAAAGCGATCCCACGCCGTAAGGTTACGCCATGCCTGGTAACCTACCTGCGCACCCGCAACCACTTTTTCCAGATCAGCCTTGGAAGCATGGGCTACCTGCCCAATAACCTGACCCGTAGCCGGATTGGTAACTGGAATGGTACGACCATCTGCCGCATCTTGCCATTTCCCGGCCACCAACAGCTGCGTGCGTATTTCTTTTTCTGACATCTACATCTCTCAAGCAGAACGGGCAGACATCCACCATGGAGCCTTTGTCCGGATTTTTTTTGCTGACACCATTTTATGTACTGCCATGCAAGAAAAAAGAGGTCTATACACCCCAGCGCATAATGGCTTCCTGCCCGGCTCAGTTCCATCCGGCAGGGCTATTATCCCTCAAACCCTCAGTTGTATCAGTAGAAAGCCCATGCTTTTCAAAACCCTGTCCGGTCAGACAATCATCGGGCTGTGCGCCTTGTTTGCTGCCACTTTTACGGCCATTACCAGCGAAGTTGCCCCCGTAGGGTTGCTGATAGATATGGCAAATTCCTTCCATATCACAGAAGGTAAAGCCGGTCTGGCAGTCAGTGCATATGCGCTGGTTGTGGCGCTGGCGGCGGTGCCGCTCACCATTCTTACAGCTAAAATCAACCGCAAGACGCTCATGCTGTGGGCTCTGATTGGCTATATCGCGTCTAATCTCATTGCCGCTTTGGCGCCCACCTTTGCCATTTTGTGCTTAGGCCGTGCCGTGGGTGGGGCTGCCCATGCGCTTATGATGTCCATTGTTTCTGCTTATGCGGCGCATCTGGTTCCCCCTCGCATGACAGGACGCGCCATTTCCTTTGTATTTGGCGGCACATCTTTGGGGTCTGTTCTGGGAGTACCCGGCACTGCCGCCATTGGACAACTGGCAGGCTGGCGGGTTTCCATGATGGTGGTTACGGGGTTGGCCGCTATTCTCACCGTGTGCATCGCGTTTTTTCTGCCCAAGGTCGAAGCATCTTCCAGTTCCGTGCATCTTCCTTCATTCCGTACACCGGGTGTTGCGCGGGTTTTTGCGGTGGTGATTGCCGTAAACACGTTGTTCTTTCTGGGGCATAACCTTTTATACACTTATGTTTCACCATTGCTGATGTCTCATGGGTTGCCAGAAAGCGCGCTGAGTATCGCCCTGTTGATTACAGGTGGCGTGAGTATTCTTGGATTATGGGCTGCCGGACAGATGGTGGATTCCAGACCAGCACTCGGATTGCTGGTAGCTGGCCTAATTACCGCGTGCGGTATGGGCTCGCTCTGCGGTTCTCTCCTTAGTGGGTGGAGCGCTGTTGCTGCTGTGGGCCTGTGGTGCGCAGGTTACGCCGCACTTATTCCGGTTATTATGTCTGGTGCTATTCGCAGTCGCGCCACAACGGCTGACATTGCCGGTGCAGCCGTAAACGCCAGCAGCAATGTGGGTATTCTGTTCGGGTCTGCCGCTGGCGGCATGATTTTAAATACCGCCGGGCTTTCTGTTTTGCCGCCCATGGCTGTTGGCATTGTTATAATGGCCACAGCACTAGGTCTGTGCAGCCCCGTTGCCTTCCCACGCGTGCTGCATGATCATTCAGAATCCGAAAACTGATATAAAATCAATGCCTATAAGGCTTTCCCCTTAAGCACTAATGGCAGCCCGGCTGCCACAAAAACAACCTGCCCTGCCTGCGCCGCTATTCGCTGGTGCAGGCGCCCTGCCTCATCCCTAAAGCGGCGGGCCAAGGCATTTTCTGGCACAATTCCCAGCCCTACTTCATTGCCTACAAGAATGGTGGGGGCCAAGCGCTCTGGCAACACTTCCAGCAGGCGGTGTGTTGCTTCCTCAATATTTTGATCATCCAGCAACATGTTGGTCACCCACAAGGTCAGGCAATCCACCAATACAGGCAAATGCGCATAGGTTTTTAACACCCATGCAATGTCAAATGGCTCTTCAACCGTTTGCCATCCCTGTTCTGTGCGGCTGGCCTTGTGGTGTTCAATCCGTTCCTGCATTTCTGCATCAAACGCTCGACCTGTTGCCAGATAGATCCAAGGAGATGGCAAGGCAGTTAGCATTGCTTCAGCTAAACCACTCTTTCCTGAACGGGCGCCCCCCAAAATCAGAACAGTGCCCTGCGCCCCTGTTTCTGTTGGATTGAGAGATAGAACACTCATGCTATATGCGCCTCACCATTTTTGTTTGCTTACATCCTTATAACATCACAAAATCAACGATATGCCAGCATCTCTTTCTTTTTCTAACGCGCCGCTCTGCCTTGGTTCCATGCAGGAACTCAGAAACCTATGTAGCAATTTGCCGCAAGCAGATAAGGCTGCCCAAAACGCCATTGCACAGCGTGAGCAGCAGCTTACCAAGCCCGAAGGTAGCCTTGGCCGCCTTGAAGAACTGACAAGCTGGCTAGGCGGTTGGCAGCAACGTGCCACACCACAACTGGAAAATGTGCAGGTCTTGGTTTTTGCAGGCAACCACGGAGTAACGCGGCAAGGAATCTCTCCTTGGCCTTCTGATGTTACAGCTCAAATGGTCAGTAATTTCCGTAACGGAGGGGCTGCTATCAACCAGATCGCCAGAACGGTTGGGGCATCCTTGCACGTTATTCCTGTGCATGATCTGCAACCTACAGCAGATTTTACGCATGCAGCTGCCATGACAGAGCAGGATTTCTTGCAAGCTGTCACGCTTGGCTACAATGCCGTTTCATCTGACTGCGATCTACTGTGCCTGGGTGAAATGGGCATTGGAAACACCACAACCGCAGCAGCTTTGGCCGCCGCCTTATTTAAGGAAAGCGGCATTATCTGGGCCGGGCGCGGAACCGGTGCAGATGATGCAGGATTAAAGCGCAAAGCAACTGTTATTGACGCAGCACTTACCCTGCATCAGCACGCATCTTCTGATCCATTGGAAACCGCACGTTGTGTTGGTGGATACGAACTGGCAGCCACATTGGGTGCCACATTGGCTGCCAGGCATAAGAACGTACCCGTGCTGCTAGATGGCTTTGTTTGTACGGCAGCCACTGCACCTCTTGCGCGGTTACATCCTGATGGACTGGCCCATACCTGCCTTTCGCACTGCGCTACCACAACAGGCCAAACGCATCGCCTTGCTTCCTATCTTAAATTAGAGCCCCTTTTGGGATTGGGACTAAGGTTGGGTGAAGGCTCAGGCGCTGCTCTCGCTGTTTCCATTTTACGTGCAGCACTCGCCTGCCACACAGGTATGGCTACTTTTGCAGAAGCCGCTGTAAGCCAGAAAACATGACCTCTTCTGGCTCCCTTTCCATATTAGATAGATTACGGTTGCATTTGGCCTGTGGTATTGGGCTTCTTACCCGCATACCTGTGAATTGGCTGTTACCTGCTGCTTACCAAAATAGTTCTACTTCTTGGCCCTTGGCACAATCTATCTGGTGCTGGCCTCTTGTTGGCATGGGCATTGGAGTATTTACTGGGGGACTGTCCGCAACATTACAATTGAGCCACATTCCGCCCCTTGCAGCAGCGGGCATAGCGTTAGGAGCGCAAGTTCTTATAACAGGCGGCTTACATGAAGATGGATTGGCCGATACCGCCGATAGTTCTGGTGGCATAACCCCTGAGCGCAAGCTGGAAATCATGCGTGATAGCCGCATTGGCAGTTACGGGGTGCTGGCTTTGTGTTTGGCAATCTTGATACGCGCGGGCGTGCTTTCATCCATACATTCCATCGCATTGGCTTGCCTGATATGTGGGCTTGCTGGATGCTTGGCACGTGGCGCGTTTTTGGTTGTTACAAAAACAGTTCCACCGGCCCGGCCAGATGGTCTGGCACGCTCGCTTTACCCCTTGCCACGCAACAATCTAACAATCGCTATAACGGGCGCGATCTGTCTTAGCACTTTGCTGGCAGTATTTTTAATACCCGTCCCGCTGACAATGGCATATTTACTAACATTTATAGCGATTCCTCTTTTGCTGGCTTTGGCTATCGCCTTACTGATAGCCCAATATGCAAAACGCAAACTTGGTGGCTATACAGGTGATATTCTAGGAGCCTGTGCTGTTATTACAGAATGTGTAATTATGACGGTATTATCAGCGCTTTTTTATTAAAGTGCACACCAATCCTGCAAAGCTTCTTCCAACCTGTGCCATTGCTGTTCGGATGCAGGCAAGCCCATGCGCAGCCACTGGGCATTGTACGGGAAAATCCGGGTTACAATTCCTTTCTGGCAAAGATGCTGCCATAAATCTGTGGCCTGTTCGCATTCTACTAGCTCAAACAAAACAGCTTGGCCTTTGTGGTTTAATCCTGATTTTGTCAGCAATTTTTTCAAACGAGAACTTGCAGTACGCAGTTTAATTGAAGCCTGCCTTAACCATTCTTTATCCTGCAGGGCTTGGCATCCAACTGACAACCCAATGGTGCTCACAGGCCATGATCCCAACAGATCCCGCGCATATGCGGCTATGCTAGGTTGAGCCAACAAAAACCCCAGCCTTACCCCTGGTAACCCATATGTTTTGCCAAAAGAACGTAAAACAAGCAACGCAGGGTGCGGCAATGCAAACGCAACACTCTGGCCAGTAATATCTGCAAAAGCCTCATCCACCACCAACCAACTTCCCGCAGTCTGGCAGGTATGAGCCAAATCAAGCAGATGCGAAGCCTGTATCAAACGCCCATCAGGATTATTGGGGTTACATACAACGCAGACCGTATTTTTTTGCTGTGCTGCCAATTGTAGATCAGCAAAATCAGATACTTCTGAAACTGAAATGCCGTTCTGCTTCCATGCCTGCACGTGCCCGGAATACGTTGGCCCCAATATGCAGGCCCGTTCTGCCTTCAACACCCTTGGCAACAAAGCAATCAGGCTCTGGCTTCCTCCACCAGCAACCACCATGCAGGCGTCAGAAACGCCATATGCTGTAGCAGCAGCATGCTGTAACGCCGCTTCTTCTGCCTCTTCTGGCAATGTGTGCAAAGCAGATAGATCAGGCAATTTTGCTGGGTAAGCAAAAGGACTGATCCCTGTAGAAAGGTCTACAAACGGTTGCGGTGCATCTGCAAACATCTGCATAATTTTTTGCACTTGCCCGCCATGTACAGGGATATAGCTTGGTGCTGATGATGTTTTTGCAGGCGACACAGAAACTGCAGATGCCTGTTGCAGCGGATACCCCTTGCCTTCTTGCCGCTTTTCCCGCACGCCTGCATCTACCATGCTGCTTTATCCTTTTTCTACAACCCTACCCGTTGCCGCTATAGCTGCGGGGCTAGAAGCCTTATGCGGATATCCTGCACCGCTGTTTGCTACAATAAGCCACCCTGTTGTGTGGATTGGCTTCTTGATAAACAGGCTGGAGCAGACGTTCAACCGGCCTGAATGGTCAGATACCGCACGCCGGATATCCGGTTTGTTCACGCTTTTGCTGCTTGTTGGTATTCCTGTCGGGCTGACGGTACTGATCCTCCATATTGGTTATATGCTTTTACCTGCAACTTTTATGCTTGGTGTGCAGGCTGTAGCCGCATGCACACTAGTGGCTCAGAAGTCTTTATGGGTGCATGTCAAAGCAGTTGCCACGGCACTTCAACACAGCGAAGTGGAAGGCGGACGCAATGCGGTAAGCCAAATTGTGGGGCGCGATACATCTGTGCTGGATGAAACCGGCGTTGTGCGTGCAGCCTTGGAAAGTCTGGCAGAAAACTTTTCCGACGGCATTGTTGCCCCTTTATTCTGGACGGCATTACTCGGCTTGCCCGGAACTGTCTTTTATAAAGCCGTTAACACGGCAGACAGCATGATCGGCCACCTTAACCCTCGTTATGCAGCATTCGGCATGGCTGCTGCCAAAATGGATGATCTGATTAACCTGCCAGCTTCCCGCTTGGCCGCATTGTGTATTCTGCTTTCCAGCCCCCCAACACACTGGCGCACAATCTGGTCCACCATTTGGCGAGATGCGCGCCGCCATCGCTCCCCCAATGCAGGATGGCCAGAAACAGCTCTAGCCACAGCTCTTGGTGTAAAATTTGGTGGTCCCCGCAATTATGCAGGCACCATAGTAGATGATGGGTGGATTGGAGAAGGCACCACAACTGCCACCCTGCATGATTTGGAACACGGCCTTACCCTTTACCGCAGAGCGTGTGGTATTCTGATAGGTGGGTTGCTGCTGGCCGCTATTGGCTGCATGATAAAGTCATGACAGCACCTTTTTTCTCACCTTCTTTTCAGAACCAATTAGAGCAACTGCTTATATGGCGGCGAGATGTAAGGCATTTTCGCACAACACCCCTCCCAACGCCCGTCCTGGATGAGCTGCTGGAAACGGCGTGCTTGGCACCCTCAGTCGGGTTGAGTGAACCATGGCGCTTTGTGCTGGTAAATGATTCTCGCCGCCGCGATGCTATCCGCCAGAACTTTATGCGCAGCAATACGCAGGAGCTGGAAGGGCGCGAAGGAAAAGATGCGCAACGCTATGCTCGGCTAAAACTTGCCGGGTTGGATGATGCTCCTCATCATATTGCTGTATTTTGCGAAACCAACCCCAAACAGGGGCGTGGGCTCGGCCGGACCACTATGCCGCAAACCACCACGTGGTCTGCTGTTATGGCCATTCATACTTTTTGGTTGGCTGCCACTGCACGCGGTGTTGGGGTAGGATGGGTTTCCATTCTTAACCCGCAAGAAGCACATGCTGCTTTAAGTGTCGAACCCAATTGGCAGTTTCTTGCCTATCTATGTGTTGGCTTTCCTGAACAATATGCCAATACGCCTGAACTGGAACGCCGCGGGTGGGAACAACGCAACCCAGCCAGAAGGCGGTGGATTCAACGCTAAAATATACGCGGCTTTAAATACCCGCTGGCACAGCAGCCAACTGCAACACGGCATCAAGATCAATATGTTGTTCCAGATGATCAGCCAGCGCATCCAATGCCTGTTCGACACTTTGATCATGGCACATAGGCAAATCTGCGCCAGCTGTATTCCATACGCCATCTGGCTGAAATGCAGCCCCACCTATACGTGCCAGCAAAGCCATACGTGCGGCGCGATGGTTGAAAATACCGTGCAAATAGGTGCCCCATACACGCCCATTGACAGAAACGGCACCTTCGGCTTGGTTATCTAAATAAATCAATGGGTTTTGGCAATCTGAACCTGTTGTTTGCCCTACATGCATTTCATATCCAGCAACTTTACGACCTTCTATTGCCAGTTTTCCTTCCTTGTGTTCCAGACTTTTATCTCGGCTTAAAACTGTATCAATTTTTAACAGGCCCAAGCCTTCCGTCTGCCCTACTGCTCCTTCTGTTCCATAAGGATCAGCAACAGTCTTACCCAACATCTGGTAACCACCACAAATTCCCATCACATAGCCGCCATTGGCAACATGTTCTGCAATCTGCTTGCCCCACCTCTGCTCTTTCAAACAGGCAAGATCAGATAGGGTTGCTTTTGATCCAGGCAATATAATCAGATCACATTCTGGCAAAATCTGCCCACGTTTAACCGGAATAAGGTGCACACCGGGTTCTGCATAAAGTGGGTCTAAATCATCAAAGTTCGCGATCATCGGCAAAAGAGGCACGACAACACGCAACGGAGTATTTTGATTTAATTTTGTTTTTGAATTCTTTTCTGCATACGCAAGTTTTTCATCCAGATCAGCCGCATCTTCTGCTGGCAAGCTTCTCACTTCTGGCAAATCCGGTACAAGTCCTAATGGCTGCCATCCTGTGCGTTCAGCAATAAACTGCATCCCAGAAGCAAATAATGTTGGATCACCCCGCATGCGGTTTACAATAAACCCTTTAATACGTTGAGCATCTTCCTGACTTACAACAACCTGTGTGCCAACAAGGCTGGCAATTACTCCGCCTCTATCTATATCCCCCACAAGTACAACCGGTGCGTTTACAGCTTCTGCAAACCCCATATTGGCAATATCATGTGCTCGTAAATTGACTTCAGAAGCAGACCCAGCACCTTCTACCAAAACCAGTTCTGCCTTGGCCGCAAGTTTGGAAAAACTTTGTAAAACAGCCGGCATTAAAAATGCTTTTCGGCTTTGATAATCCCGCGCTTGCACTGTTTCTTCAATACGCCCTTGCACAACAAGCTGCGCGCCTGTTTCCCCTTGTGGTTTGAGCAAAACAGGATTCATATCCACGCTTGCAGGCACGCCACAGGCACGCGCCTGCAAGGCCTGAGCACGCCCAATTTCACCACCATCCCATGTTACTGCAGCATTATTGGACATGTTCTGCGGCTTAAAAGGTAACACTCTCAGACCACGCCGCGTAAAAGCCCGCGCAAGACCTGCAACAAGTGTAGATTTGCCTACGCTGGACCCGGTGCCTTGCACCATCAGAACGCGAGCACTCAAAACTCTATGCCTTCCTGCGCTTTTACGCCTGCTTTAAAATGGTGTTTCACCAATGTCATTTCTGTCACCAAATCAGCCGCTTCCAGCATGGCTTCCTTGGCATTGCGGCCTGTTACGGCAACATGCTGGTTTGCGGGGCGTGCGGAAATATCTGCCAACACCTGTTCTATAGGCAGGTAATCATATCTGAGTGCAATGTTTAGCTCATCTAGAATAACCAACCCAACATCCGGGTTTGCCAGTGTTTGCTGTGCAACACGCCATGCACGCTGGCACGCAGCAATATCTCGTGCTTTATCCTGCGTTTCCCATGTAAAGCCTTCACCCAGAGCGTGCCATTCTACCAGATCTTCAAATCGCTCCAGCGCCTTGCGCTCCCCCGTATGCCAAGCCCCTTTGATAAACTGGATCACAACAACACGCCGCCCATATCCGAGCATCCGCAAAGCCAGACCAAATGCTGCAGTAGATTTTCCTTTTCCGGCACCTGTATTTACAATCAACAGGCCTTTTTCCACTGTCTTGCTGGCAACTTCTTTATCTTGCACAGCTTTGCGTTTTTGCATTTTGGTACGGTGATGCTCTGCATCCTGTGCTGATGGTGGCTTTTGCGAACTTGTCATACCTGGCACGGTTCTTTCTTTTTATGATGTTTGTGAAAATCTGCTTCAGTTAAATTCAAGTTGCTCTTGTCACCTACCATGAACAAGCGCGCAAACCCCTGCGGCATAGAAGGTGCAAGAAGCTGCGGTTTATAGCCGCCTGCAAAGGCGCTAAGCAGCCTTAGCGGCCCCCCATGCGATAAAACACATACATTTTCTTCGCGCTGACACACTTCGCGCCAAAAGCTTTGAATTCTCTGATGCAGATCTTGCCCACTTTCACCTTCTGGCGGTGCAAAACCTGCCGGATTCTGTGCCCATTCATCCAGCAATGTGCGGTCTATATCCTGCCAACGCACACCTTCCCACCTACCAAAATTCAATTCCGCTAACCGATGATCCACGCGTAATTCCATACCCGCACTTTGCGCCAAACGCTGCGCCATCTGCCAACATCTTTGCGCAGGAGAACTGTATAAAACCTGGCACACAGCACCTTTTGCAAGAACAGAAAGCCCAGAAACGATATTCTCCCACCCAGGTTTGAGAGCAACATCCTGCCTGCCATAACAAACGCCCTGCGCAACCTGAACAGGAGCATGCCTTACCAGCAACACGGGAAAAGATCGCATTTCAATATCTCCTTCTCACCGCCTGCCCCGGCTTTATCAGGACGGCAGAGCACTTTGTGCATACCTTGTTATCACACAAATTTCCGCGTTCGTTTTTGCATATGCTCTTTTCACAAATAGGAAGAGTTCAAAATATTCTGATTGGAGCACCGCGCCAGAACATGAAAGAATGATCCGGAAACCAAACCACGCTGACCACCACACACACCAAGGGATGTGCCATCACCTGCTGCCAAATCAGCCAGTGGTGCATCATCACCTGTTTCTGTGACTGTAGCATAATGGAATTCGTGCCCACGCAAGCGTGTACCTGCACAACCCAATACATTATCTGCCAGTAATGTGGCTTCACGATAGCCCAAATGCAGCTTCCGATGTGCAAAAGATGTTACATGCCCTAACAAACCTGTCATGGAATGTATTTGCCCCTGTGCATCTTCTAATGCACGGCCCAAAACCATATAGCCCCCGCATTCCCCATGCACTGGGTGCTTAAGCGCAAAATCCTGCAACCCTTTTTTAAAGTGCTCTGCCTGCGCTACTTGGCCTGCGTAAAGTTCTGGGTATCCTCCGGGCAACCAACAAGCATCACAAGAAGCGTCTGGAGCCTGATTGGCCAAGGGAGAAAACGGCACCAATTCCGCACCAGCTTGTCGCCAGAATAAAGAAAGATGCCCATATAGAAACGAAAAAGCGGCATCATCTGCCACGGCAATACGTTGCCCCGGAGGAGGAATACACGCCTTTGCCATAGATACCGGATCCACTTTCCGCTCAGCCAAAGGCGTTGCCGCTTCTAAAATGGCATCCAAATCCAGTTCACGCTCTGCCTTATCTGCAAGGTCAGATAACCACCCTGCGAGGTTGCCGTGCTCACGCGCCTGCACCAGCCCCAAGTGCCGTTCTGGCAATACCTCACCCTTTTGGCGCAGGAGGGCACCACAAACAGGCAGGTCTGCCATAGCCACAGCAGAGCGCGCCAAACGCTCGTGCCGTTCGGATGCAACGCGGTTTAGTACAACACCATGCACCTGCACAGCATCGGACCACCGTGCAAAACCCTGTGCAATTGGCCCGACAGATTGCCCCTGCCCGGAAACATCCAGCACCAGCAAAACAGGAATACCAAATAGAGCTGCGATATCAGAAGGCGCGCCACGTGCACCCTCTGGCGCCATCAATCCATCAAACAAACCCATGGCAGATTCCACCACAACCACATCTACATCTTTGGCAGCGGCATCCATAATGCCAGCCAATAAATCTGTAGGCATGCACCAGCTATCCAAGTTCAGAGGTGGGCGATGTGTGATAGCGGCATGAAAAGCGGGATCTATATAATCCGGCCCAGTTTTAACGGCCCCAACCCGTAACCCTCGGCGCTGAAAAGCTGCCAGCAATGCAAGTGTAACCGTTGTTTTGCCACCACCAGAGCGAGGGGCCGCAACCATAATAATACGAGGGGTTTTCATGCCTTGTTTTCCTCATCCAAAACACAAGCCACACTATTTCCCCGTGGATGCCACAAGCCTCGCCGCCATGCATCGGCAAAGCGTGCGCGCATCGCTTCCCGTGCTGCTGGGTTTTCCTGTTTCAAGAATGCATCACACACGGCATTACCTAAGGTTTGGTCAAAAACTAGATCAAATTGCCTATCAAAACGTTGGGGCAACGTGGCCGCAAATCCGTGCAACGCATCTAGCCCGCGCGCCATTTCTGCGGCCCCTGCGTATCCGTGCTGCTGCATGCCATAAATCCATTGCGGATTAGCCAACCGGCCGCGCACAATACGCGCCACTTCCTGCGCTGCTGTACGCAAGCGGGGCATATCCGGCCGAGATGTATCTCCATGCAATATAGTTGGCATTGCCCCTAATGTAGCCGCGGCGGCAGAAAGACCACCTTCATGCGCAGCTATATCCGGGCTTTCTAAAATATCGGTTTCTGCATTGTCCTGCACATGCAGCACAGCTTCTGCCTGGCCAACCAAATTGGAAAGCGCCTGCATATCCTGCTGGCCATCTCTGCCACCACCATATGTCCAGGATGATCCTTCCAGCCAAGCTGTTCCGAGTTCCTGCTTATTGTCCCAAGCGCCAGTATTCAGGCGTTCCTCAACACCTGTGCCGTAATTACCAGACGCAGCCCCAAAAATACGAGCCGTGGCACGCTTTCGGGCCTCTCCTTCCAGCCCTTTGACAGAAGCTGCCAGAGGGTTCCATTCAGCCGGTTCATTTCGTTGGGCAACAGCAGTCACAGCTTGATCAAACAGGGCTATCTGATCTGCAAAAGCATCCCGAAACAAGCCAGAAACACGCAAAGTTACGTCCACTCTTGGCCTGTCCAGCAATGGCAAGGGAATAATTTCAAACCCGCATACATGCCCTGTACTGGCAGTGCGCTGCACTTCCACCCCCATAAGGCGCAAGGCAAGCGCCATATCCTCACCGCCCGTACGTAAGCTGGCAGATCCCCACATATCCATAACAATATGCGTCAGATGTTCGCCCTGTTCCTGCAAATGCCTTGTCAGCAACAGTTTTTCCATTTTTTTGGCCAGCACCATGGCAGAGGGTGTGGGCAATGCACGTGGGTCCACCGTAAACAGGTTACGCCCTGTTGGCAGCACATCTACGCGCCCGCGGGTTGGGGCTCCTGCTGGGCCAGGTGCGACAAAACGCCCACTTAAGGCAGCAAGAAGCGCCTGAGCCTCCGCTTGCCCACTTTGCATGATTTTATGCGCGACATTAGACGTAAAAGCAGCATCTTCCTGCCGCCCACAGGCCTGCGCAATAATTTGCACCAGTTTTTTGGAATGTGTAGCTGGTTTACCAAAAACATGCAGGCCATCACGAATTTGCAGATCTTTTACATCGCACAAATAAGCATCAAGCCGTGCAAGTGCTTCTGCTTCATCCAGTTCTCCGGGGCGCACACCACTTTCGGCCAGCATACCCGTGCGTATGGCTTTATCCAGAATATCAGCACGCAATAAAGCACCGCGACGAGGATCCAGCCCATCTGCCTCAGCATATTCATCAATCAGGCGTTCGAGTTCCTGCGCCTCTGCCGAAAGTTCAGCCTGCATAACAGGGGGCGTCATATGGCCAATAATAACCGCTCCCAAACGCCGGCGTGCGGCCGCAGCCTCGCCCGGATTATTAACAATAAATGGGTAAATAACTGGTAAATCACCTGTTAATACGGTTGGCCCACAAGATGGAGATAACGCCACAGCCTTACCGGGCAACCATTCCAGTGTGCCATGCGTACCTAAATGCACCATGGCATCGAGCTTTTTCACATGCTGCAACCACAAGTAAAACGCAACATACGCATGGCATGGCGGTGTATCCGGATCATGATACAGGGCTTTACGATCAGCCGCGGCCCCTCTGTCTGGTTGCACAGCCAGAGAAATATTCCCCAGCTGAATGTAACGCAGGCAAAAAACACCATCTTTTACATTGGCATCCTGTTCAGGGTCACCCCATGCTGCACAAACAGATTGCACAAAAGCCGGATCTAAATCTGCCAAAAGCTGACGATAGAGCTTTGTATCCAGAACAGGCTTTGAGCAGCTATCCATCAAAGCAGCAGCAAGAGCTTTTGCATCAGGAGCATCTTCTGCTCCTATATTATAGCCTGCATGATGTAAGAATGTGAGAATGGAAGAAGTTGATGCAAAACCATCCAATCCTACAGCATGCGCTATATGCGCTCCAGATTTTTCTAGCCCCGCGCCTGGATAATCAGACAGAATAATAGATATTTTCTTGTCTGATTGCGGAACTTTCCGCAGTCTAGCCCATGCAATTGCACGGCCTGCCACCAACTTTATACCTGGTTTATAAGGATCTCTGAACGCAGGCTGCCCAGGCTCCGCATCCTTTCTGAAAGAAATTGGAAAAGTTGCAATTGTGCCATCCAACTCTGGCAAGACCACTTGCATGGCCATATCTGCCCGTGCCAGACCACGTGGGCTTTCTTCCCACAAAGCCTGTGTACATCCCGGCTGCAAAAGTTGCAGAATAGGCGCATCAGCTACATCCAATGGTGAAAAACCATTCTGGTTTCGTGCAGAAAAGCACGTTGCATCCAGAACAACATCAGGTTTTGCAGATTGTAGGTAATGGCTTACATCTTTGGAAACGGATGGGTCCTTTAAAGATGTAACATACACAATTTCTACAGTGCAGCCACGCTGTGCCAGTTCTTCTGCCAGACATTCCGGGCCCGCCACATCCCCTACCAGCAAATGCGCGCGATACAGAAGTATGATCGCTTTTATCTGGAGTTGCGTCTGAGCGGCGGCAGGAGAATAAGAGCGATACACACCCCATGCTGGCAATGCTTTGGGTTGTGTTCCCTGATCTTCCTGCATACCTGCAAGAGCAGACATGAGCCCTAATGCTGCACAGATATTATCCGGGCCACCTTGCTGGAAAAAACCATTTAAGCGCGCGTAATGTTCAGCAGAAACGGTGGAAAGTTCTGCCAGCCGCCTATCACCTCCTATATGTCCTGCTTGGTGCTGCGCATCAGAGCTATGGCTTTGCAAAATATCACCGGGTAGCAAAGCTAGCGGCACACCTGTTTCACGGCTCCATGCCGCTAACTCTTCTGCCCCATAGCGCCAGTAATCCAAACCACCCAGCAACCGCACGACAACACAGCGCGCTTTTTGCAATGTGGTTTCAATATACAGATCAATCGACATAGGGTGGCGTAACCGTGCAAGGCTTGTAACCTGCAAGGTAGGGCGCAACGCGCTTCCTTCAGTTTGTGCACGTAAGAGAGCTTCTGCATGGCGCAGGGCCAGAAGATCGCTTTCTGTAAAAGAAAGTACAACCAGATCAGCTGAAGGAAGATTGAGATCTTCCGCCACTTCCTGTTCATCAAGCGTCCGGTTTTCCCGCACCAAGAGATGCATAAGCCCACTCCGTCCTTAATCAGGCCGTTACCAATGTACCGCCAAGCGCCTTGGCTATAGCCGGAGCCTCCAGCCCCTTTTGCCCGATCACGACAATGCGGCCTTCTCGTCCACCGTTGGCAGCAAGAGGGCGATCAAATTCATGCCGAAAACGCGTTCCCACACCCTGCACTGCCAAACGCATGGCCTTACCTGCCACTGCAGCAAAACCTTTCATGCGCAGCACATCATAACGGCGTGCTGTATCCTGCAAGAGCGTTAAAAACTGTTCCACACTCTGTTGCTCAGGCACACGCACCACAAAACTTTCGAAGTCATCATGTTCGTGTTCGCCATCTTCTGCATCATGATGGGAAGGACGAGCGGCCAGATCAGCTTCTGCCGCAGCTCCGATACCAAGCAATATGGCCGGATCTACCTTGCCTTCCGTGGCACGTACAATCTGCACAGGGCGCGGTGCTGTGTGGCGGATTTCATCTTCAACGCGTGCAAGCGCATCTGCATCAAGCAGATCTGTCTTGTTCAACACCACAAGATCTGCAGCGTTGATCTGATCTTCAAAAACCTCTGCCAAAGGGTTGTCATGATCTAGGGATGGATCTGCCACACGCTGCTGGGCAATAGCTTCCGGGTCATCTGCAAAACGGCCAGCAGCTACTGCTGGTGCATCCACTACGGTTATCACCCCATCAACAGTCATGCGGTTGCGCACTGTTGGCCACCCAAAGGCCTTGAGCAATGGTTTAGGCAGCGCCAGACCTGATGTTTCAATAACTACATGTTCTGGCGGATCGGCCCGATCTAGCAGGGCTTCCATTGTTGGCAGAAAATCATCTGCTACCGTGCAGCACAGGCAGCCATTGGTCAGTTCGACAATATCATCTTCCTTGCAGCCTTCCACGCCGCACCCGCGCAGAATTTCTCCATCAATGCCAAGAGAACCAAATTCGTTCACCACCACGGCAATGCGGTGCCCTGCTGCACGCTGAAGAAGATTGCGCAAAAGGGTTGTTTTGCCTGCCCCTAAAAAACCAGTGATAATGGTTACAGGCACGCGAGATGCGAGTGTCATGAAGGCTCCTGTTCATCATAAAGTTGTGCGGGAACACGCCCCAGCACCATATTGGAAAGAGATGCCGGACGGCGCGAAGGCATGACCGTGCCCCGCGCGGATTTTGCATAGAGTTGGGCATACGTCAGAAGATCTTCTGCTTTTTCAGCGCCCAGATGCCCTAATAACCATGTCCAACGCTCTGGCATGGCAATAGCTGCAGTGCATCCGCGATCACAGGCAGCCAGACACTGCACCTGACGCAACAGAACCGGAGCTTCCTGCCCAGCAGCTTCTGCTTCCTGCACCAAGGTCTGCAAACGTGCATACAACTGGGCACCCGGCGGCTGATCCATAGCAGGTCCACCACGCCGACATGTGACACACACATGCAAAACAGGGCGATTCTGAGGTGATTTTTGAGAAGAATCGGACGCTTCGGCCATGCTGTATCCCTGAAATAACTACCATTCTAAAAGAACGGCTGCTTGAAAGGGGTGCAGATACCCGGCGCCCCTGCCCAGAGATGACAGAAGAAATGCACCCTATGGTGCATCTATGCCTGCCGGGCACCCCGCCAGCAGCAACGCCAGAACTTAATAATTAAGGCCCGCCTATATGCTTACGCATAAGGCACCAATGGCAGGTTTCCTGGCTTGTACCCACATATGCTCTCCCTTACAGGCCAGAACATAAAACAGCGTTCCCTACCTTCCCAGCCTGCACATAGGCCAGTGGCACATTGGGCCAGAAAGCCCATACGGAACACCATGGGTAACTTACAGTTGCGGGGGCAGCGACGGCCTTGCACCGTTCTTCCCTTTTCATCCCGTAAAGGACACCATTAGCCCGCGCACAATGCGCATAAGCGGCCTTTGCTTTCAACCCGCAGTTTTAGCCCTGCAACTTTAAAAGTCTGCTGATCTGAAACAGGATTGAGGCTTCACGCTAATGTTCCTGTGCTTTGCAGCCTTATTTCCATTATTGACGCGCAAAACAGCTATGTTATATTCGTATGAATATACTTTATATGTCAAATATTCTTTCGCTAACTAATGAGGATTCTATGACCTCCCCACGCGTTCTGCCCACACTGGATGAAACGCGTTTTTCAGACATGGCGCTTATCTTCCGCATTATGCGGTTAGCCACCGTCTGGCGCACGCAACTGGACCGGGCTTTACGCCCGCATGGCATGACATTGGCCAGCATGCGCCCGATGGCTTATTTGATGATGATGCCCGATGGCGCCACGCAAAGTGATCTTGCAGCCGCCATGAATGTGGATTGCTCGGCACTAGTACGTATTCTTGATTTGCTGGAAAAACAAAAGCTGATCACTCGCCTGCAGGATACGCGGGACCGGCGTGCCAAAAAACTTGTGCTTACTTCTGCTGGGCAGGAAAGATGTACGCTGTTCCATACCATTGCAGCGCAACTTGAGCAGAACGTTCGCCAGAATCTTACAGAAGATCAGGTACGTAGCTTAATTCATGATCTGTCCTGCATGCTGGAAACGCATCATGAACGCTAGATCTGAGCACAGCAGTCATACGCTCTTTTCCCTTAACACTCTATTATCCCGCTGCTTACCGGCTTTTTTTTCTGATGAAGCCCAATGGAATGCTTTTAAAGCTACCGCAGGTTATTCTGCCCGCGTGTTTTTGTGCATTGGCATTGCCGTTTTTCTGGCATTTATGTTCCAACTTCATTCCCCCCTCAGTGCAGCCACAACTGTTCTTATTGTGGCAAACCCAACTGTAGGGGCCATGGTTTCAAAAAGCGTATGGCGTGTTATCGGCACAGTTATCGGGGCTGTTATTAGCGTTGGCATTATGGCTGTGTTTGTGCAGTCTCCCGTTCTGTATTTTGCAGCGCTTTCTGTTTTTGTAGGTATAGCCTGCATGGTGGCCACGTTTCTGCGCTTCTTTCGTGCCTATGCTGCCGTGCTAACCGGTTATACAATTGTTATTATTGCTGCACCCGCTTTTGCAGACCCAGACAATATCTTTCTTTCTGCAATGGGGCGCTTATCTGCCGTGGTAACAGGCGTGGTGGTAACAGCCTGCGTATTTATGGTGACAAGCCCGCGCAAACCCAGCGCGGTGATGGAAAAGCTGGGAAACGCTTTTCGGGATACCATTCTCCATGCAAAAAACTTTCATGCACAGGAAGGCCTTTCTGCCACACCGGAAGAACATGCGGCAGAAGAAAACAACCCATCTGAAACCACAGATACCGCAACCACAGGCACAGCATTCCGCAGCCTGCCACAACCCCTTTATGATAGCCGCAGCCGCCTTCTGGCAGGTATGGCCGGTTTAACACCAGCCATAGAATTTGCCGCTGCAGATGACCCAGATATGCAGGCCCGTATTTCTAACCTGCGTCTGGCTCTTAACCGTTTAACCGGGCTGATTGTCAGCTATCATCCCTATTGGTTAAACCTCTCTTTGGTGGATGCACAATCACGCCCCGTGCATCAGCATGTTGCCGAAACATTAGAGCACATTCTGCATCTTACAGAGCAACCTGGTTGGCTGGAAAACCCCGCCCCAGTTTCTACCTGCTTACATGATTGCCTGAAAAATCTGGAACAACTTTCACGCAATAATCCGGCACCCAGCTTGCTGGCAACACTAGATAATACGCGTGATATTCTAGTGCAGATAGATCTGGCCCTGTACGATTTGACGAGCTTGCGCCGCGATCGTGAATCCTCTTACACGCGCCAATATCTGGAATGGCCTGTTGCCTTGCGTAATGGTGTACGTGGCATGTTTATTGCGCTTCTGGCTGGCATGTTATGGTATGTTTTCCACTGGAGCGCAGGCCCTATGCTGATCCTGTACGTGGTGGCAGCCTCCAGCCTGCTTTCAACGGCGCCCTCTGCCGGCAAAGCAAGCCCCATGATGGCAACTGGGACGATGTTGGCCGTGCCTATGGGATTTTTATGCCATTCCCTGTTTTTACCCCGCATAGATGGCTACCCGCTTTTATGGCTGACGCTCTGCCTGTTTCTGCTGCCGGGCGTATGGCTACAATTTCACCCACGCTACAGCATTGGTGCATTTGGATATGCGGTGTTTTTCACCATGCTGCTCTCTATCAACAACCCTATTGTTTATAATGACCTAGCACTCACCAATAACTGGATGACCATGGTGGCCGCCTGCGTGCTTCTGGTGTTGGTTTTCCGGGTTATTTTACCGCCAGATCATCGGCTGGATGCTGCACGGTTAGTTTCTTCCCTTACGCGTAGCCTACAACAACTGGCTCTTTCCCATAGCCGCAAGCCGGTGCAATGGATTGCATGGGAGAGTCTTCAACTTCAGAAAATTACGCGGTTGATGATGCGTCTTTCCTTTATTCCTTCCGGTATAGACAGGCAGGGATATACAGATGCAGCCTTTGCAACACTTTCCCTAGGAAGGCTCATTTTACGCCTGCGTTGGAACGCAGAACACTTAAAACTCAACACACAGGCGCGCTCTGCCTTGGCAGATGCGTTGCAAGCTTTTGCCCAGTTGCGACACACTCCACTTACCACGGCAAATGCACTGGAACAGGCAGCTGCAGTCGTTCATGCAACGTCTTCAGAACAAGAAGACACTTCCCTGATGCGAGACAGAACTATTTCCTGCCTGATACAGGCTGCCGACATTATCCGAACCATTCCTGAGTTTTACGATAAATACGGACCGATCCATCGTTCTCTACCATTATAATGCATTGTGGTGACGCAATAGACGCGAGTATATCTGACTTGATGTATTTGTTGAAAGATAGAGCATCTGTGGATGTGAGGAACGGAACGATCTTTTTTCAGTTCCATACCATCCGAACTGGTGATTACCTGTAATCTAAGGGCTTCCCTAATTCCTATCTAGAAAAGAGTGCACTCCATATTGTTCAAGCGAAAACGCTGTCTGCAACAATTCCACAAGATAATATACCAACAATAACGCTACGTTTGATTGTTTGCGAGACCAATGCAGGCGTTGTCATAACATTACGTTTTTAGGAACCTGTGCCAGCTTTATATGCTCGGACTTTGAGGTCCAGTCTTTTGAAAGGTACAAAGTGATCAATAAAGACCCGGCTTGTTCCGATACATAAATGCCAAACACCCAGACTTAACAATTCGTGAGCTTGTCGGTAAAACTAACGCCTATCACCCGACATAGCAGAAAACTGGTCTTATCAACGACCTGAACGACCTTCTTCAGCTTCTGATACTTAATCATTTACTTTCTGACAATAGGCTGTACAGGGCAAAAATTCTCCAGATACGATATATTTTTTATAATGTAAAATGTCTGGAATCCACCGCAATAGTCGAAATATAGATCTTACATCTACACATTCCCAGAAATTAGATTCTTAATTGCTTCCGGCGAGGGATCACTAACTCCGGACCATGAAACATTTCCCCGTAGCTTTCTAGCTGGCGTGCCAGCCCATAATTCGTTTTCTCCGATAGGACCAGAAACGACTGTGCGTGCACCTACAATAGAACCGTCAGAAATTTGCGTACCTTTTAAGATGCATACCTGCGCACCAATCCAAACTCGCCTACCAATCAGGACGTCACGAGGACTGTTTAAAATTGTGCCTGTTCCAAGATCAACAATGGCATGATGGTCACTGGTGCGAACTTGGATACCTTCGGACCACAAACCTTTTTCACCAATGTTGCATGTGCAGCCACCATGCACCCACACAGAGGTTCCAAAACTTACAGTTTCAAAACCCCAAACAAAAGTTGATTTTTTATAAATACCCGCAGTAAGACGCAATGTAGGCATACCGCCGTATATATATGCACAGCCATCATCTTCTGGAAAGTTTATTTCCCCTTCCAGTGGAGAGTTTTGATCTAGATACAAAAAATTTCCACTTCCCCAAAAATTTATACGAGCATTTCCGCGAAATTCATGAAAGTTTGGGTGAAATGCAACAACGTTATTGCGTTCACCCATTCCATTTATAGTCAAGCGACCCTGTGTTATTTTTTCTATATTAGAAGGGCTCAAAAATATACAGCTAGATCTTGATGGAATACCTTGTAATGTAAGTGTCATTTTTTATCCAATTTTTGCTTTCCAGAACCTCAGTTTGTAAACCACTGGAAAATCGTGTACTGAGGTATAAAATACTTAATAGCAACAAAAAAACAAGCCACTTCCATATCTCGTTGCCACCTACTCAATAGGTATATAGTATGGAGTTGTACATCCTTAAATCACACTAGAATTTCTCTAAAAACACAAATATTTACCATATCGAGAGATGTCCATGAACGATAAAAGAAACGTTTCCCACACGAATCTCATGAAAATACACCTCATATATTTTTAGAAGAAAGCATTATACTCGCAATAACCCACGACATTTCTGGTAGATCCGAATCTGTACAGTTCGCAGCAACATTCTATTAAAATAGACAAATCTGTGCAAACAAAATAATCATATTTCCAGAAAGTGATTTTCCTAATCTAGGAAAATATCGACAACCATCTATTGACCAACGAATAATCATCAGTTTCACAAACTTATAAAGGCCTATTAAACCCAATTAAACTCTTTGAAATCAGCTTAAAACTAACCACCATCTCCTAATGCTCAAGTTTCTAAATTAGCATTATAAAAAATGGGCAAGATGAATTAGCAAAACTGCGAGACTATTAAAAAGCTCTCGTAATTAACAGAAAGAGAGGAACATGAAACATATATTGGCTATGACTTCGCTACTGATGTATCTCTCCACCCCGACTGCTTGGTCACAGACCATCCAAACAGATATTAGTAATATGAAAGCATTAGCTGCAGAGGCTACGACTCCACGCGAGATAAGTGAAAAATTCAATGATGTAATTAGTGTGAAGGATTTTGGCGCAAAAGGAGATGGAATGCATGATGACACTGCCGCTATTCAGGCCGCTATAGGACATGCCCTTGCTACCCCCAATTATGGCGGACGTGTTTATTTTCCCGATGGAGTGTACCTTATAAGCTCAGCTCTAAATGTGGCCGGAAGTGGGATTGCTCTGATAGGAGCAAACGCAAATTCCACTATTCTTCAGGCAACATTCACAACTGGCACATTCATTAACATCGGGTCCTCTTCATCTACCCACAATTCCAACATCAGGATTTCTAACTTAGCATTTAGTGCCAACCACCCCTTGATTACTGGTGAAGCTATTTTAGCTCAAGACGTCAATAACTTGAACATTGATCATATTATCATGAAAAACAATATTTATGACGGAATTCGTATCGAAAATCCTAATCGCGGTACATATGGAGTTTTTATCAGCCACTTCTGGTTTGATAGTATTTTACATGATGGATTCGTTTTTGGAAAAAATTCGAAACAAATTAATCCACCTACTGATATTTATTTATCCTATGGCGGCATACAACCAGGACAACTTACAGCCGGAGATGCCATCCACGCCTACAGCTTTGGCGGCCTATACCTCACGAATGTGGATATCACCAATAAAGGATCGAACTTCTTTACTAAAGGTCTAAACATTGAACCCAAACATAATCAGGTTGCTAATGCCTTAATTTGCTCCATGTGTCTCTTTGATAGCAGCCGTAATGATAACCTTCATATTGGCGGAGAAGGAAAAGTTGCTGACATACAGTTTGTCAACAGCTGGGCTAGCACATCAATTGATGGAGATAATATTGTCATCGAGTCAGGGGATGGTATTTTAATCGGAAGTTCCACTATAGATTCCGCTGCAAAAAATGGTTTAGTTATTATGGGAGGAAGAAACATACAGATTAATGCGAATAAAATACTTGGAAATGGCTGTTCTTCTTCCAAAAAGTTTTCTGGAATTGTAATAAATTCAAATATTTCCGATTTCACCATCACAAATAATCAGATTGGTTCAGGTGGATATTTTGCCACGATAGGTAGCACCATCAAACTTAAGCATGCCATAAGCTTGGCCCCAGGTGCATCCAATGGCTACGTAATAATAGGGAATAGAGGAACTGGTATAAGCGATGAATTCATAGAGGGTGATGTTACAGGCAGCAGTAGATACGTTGCCGGCAACATCAAACACTGAAATTTGGGCTAAATAGACAGTTCACTATGCTTATCAACACGGGTCTGACTTGATTCCCCCCCCCAAGCAGACCCGTCTTATCAATAATTTTCCTTTCCTAACGTCAACTCTCAAGAAATCGCTTTCAGCGTAGCCCCATAAAATGTGAACTCACCTTCAAAGTCATTTGTAAAATCGAACCTAAATTCAAGAATATCATCAGAATCTGGGTTATCAAATATCATTTTGACTGACATTCTCTGATCGTTTTCTATTTTAACTTCTTCCAACGCAAGTTGGCCGTTTTTACGGGATTGTACATCAAGTTTAAGATCAGGAACCACTGGACCGCTGACACAAATACGAAAATCGAATTTTATAACATATTTATTGGCAGCCAAAGCGATGTAAGGGCCAAAAATAATATGCCCTGCGTTATACTTGCCTAATGGAAAATATAGAACACCATTTTCCATCTGACCTCGATGGTGATGAAATTCTTCTGGCTCTATCTTATACTCACCGTTATTAGAATAGTTTTCGAAAGCAGCAAACTTAAGGCGATTTGCACGCTCTGATAGCATGCTGAAAGTTTTGATGTCATAACGTGAAAACAGATTGTATCCACTATCATGAATCTTGGACGACGCTTCATTCGGTTGTGCCGTCATAGTTTCCATCTTCGTGGCTACAGCATTTGCTAGAACCGGATATTTGGTAAGAGTATTCGGAAAACTTTCAACAAAGCTATCATGACTGGCAGGCATCAAGAAAGCATTCAAGGCTTTCTGTAATTGGTTATCGACAACATTGGCCGTATATATCTGCAAAACTTTATCCTGAGCAGCGATAACTGCATCATACACATCGCGGTTATTCAGTGACTGCACGGCAGCAGCAAACATATTTAAATCGTAAAAATGGAATCCCAGTGGGTGATCGGCCATCAGTTCACGCAGGGCCGTAGTTGACCAAGCAATGACTGGCAAACCGCAACGCATAGCCTCAAAGACCGGCAAACCAAAACCTTCATGCTCAGACAAACACAGAAATACATCTGAAATTCTGTATAGTTCTTCAAGCTCTTCTTCGGATACTTCACCATAAAAATGTACTTCTATCCCCTCAAGAGTTTTAGCGTATTTCTCCAATTCATAGCGTATCTTATCTTCACGTCCGGCAAAACGAACAATTACACCCTTACCTGTTACCTTATGCACGCGCTCAGCAACAGACATGATAGACTGATGCCCCTTGTGCCTGACAACACGGCCCACAAAAAGCATGTTGATGATGTCATCAGGAGCAAATTGCCGATTGGGTAATTTTATGCTGGCAGGTTTTTCAAGATAACGACTAGCGGGAAACACTACGGCTGCTCGGGTTGCTTGGCCTCCAAGAGCCAAAAACTGTTCACGAGTAAACGAAGAGTTCATCCAAAAAAATAAGTTAGGTTTGTCGACAATTCTAACAATATTTTCAAGCCCCTCTACGGTATGTGAAAGATTACCTTCTTCCGACAGATAAAACCATGGAGAAGTATTGTTGTGCCAACGTACTACCGAACGAGTCGGACGACGCACTAGGAAATCATCAACTTCCTTCCATGCCCCACAGTAATGATAAATTATAATTCCTTCTGGATATTCCTCACACCATTTGTAAAATGCCTCCATATTGCAAATGGAAATATCTGGGTATCTGTCAGGATCCGACCGTTCAGCAAAGAGATAGATGTTTGCAGCATTGTCAGGAAACATAGTCCGAAAGCGTTTATATTCATAAACACAATCATAGCCTATAGAGTCACTCTTTGAGAAAAGCCCCTGAACTAGAAAAGCTATTTTCATGATTCTATTCTTCCTAAAGGATCAATTTCTGTTCATAGAAAGTAGTTCAGCTGCAGCTATTTTCACAGTATTCCCATGGAGGCTTAGCGCTTTTTTATAAAATTCTTCCGCTTTTTCGGAGTCATTATTTGTTTTGAAGAAAATACCCATCTGTAAGCACAGGTCGGCATCTTCAGAATTGATGTCATTAGCCATGGAATAATACTTTAAGGCTTGAGGCATGTTACCTATTTCTTTGTACATATGACCTGCTTGGACAAGATGGCCAAAGCTTCGTGGTGCCAAAGCCAAACCCTGAGTATAGAACTGTGCAGCTTCAGCATAATCTTTCCGATCCCGTGCGGCATCACCTTTTTGGAAAAACTTCCTCGCTCTTTGTAAATTTACGGCTTTTTTCAACCATACCAAAGCACCACTTTTACGTTCTTTATTCTTTATCCTTTGTTCTTCGTTCTTTATAGTTTCTATTTCATATAATCTTTCCTCATGCTTGGAATATTCAGGTATTTTCGTGATTTTCATACCTGAGAAAACTAAGCAACCTTGAAAAGAACGTAGAGCACGAAGCCGTATTTCTACCGGTCTATTCCCGGATGTAATGTCAAATTTTACGCTTTTATGGAAGCGATGCCTGCCAGACGGGATGGAAAATATTTCCGACGCCAATTGTTCTCCACTGGCATTAATATCAATTTCGAGCTCAATCGGGTCATTTTCAGCATTAAGAAGAACAATGTTCGGAACGACCGAATATTTTCCAGCTGGAAGTCGAGTGTAGGGACCAAAAATCAGGTGCTGTGTTTCCACTTGCACTGGTTGAGGGAATACACTTGCATCATCCAAATTACCAGGTGTAACCCCCTTGCGGATCGAAAACTCATCCGGCATAAATGTTACAGAAGCTTCGCCAACTGGTGCAGTAAGTGCGCTAATAAGCTCTTTCTGCTGATCGAGGAAGGTTCTAAATAATCTCAAATCATGCAAGGAAATAAGATTTGTATGTGCATCAAATACAAAGTCTTTATCAAAGCCAATTGGGTAGAGTTTTTTTGTAATATGATAATATTCATCTAGCTGTCGACCAATTACCGGTCTGAAGCGCACAGCATTACGTTGTAGATCCTGTATCGGGGGTTGATTCCATGAACTTTCAAATGCAGCCAAAGCAGAGTAGATTTGCTCTTGTACAATAGGTGAAGAATATTTCTGCAACACCGAATACTGAATTTCGAGCAACTCCTGTCTGACTGTTGAATTTTCAAGGGCCAAGACTGCAGACGCAAAAAGGTCAAGGTTAAAATACGGAAAAGCAAACGGGTGATCGTCCAGCAGTTCGCGAAAGGCTGTTGTGGCCCAAGCCACAACAGGCAGACGGCAGCGCATGGCTTCAAATACTGGAAGACCAAAGCCTTCATGCTCAGACAGACACACGAACACATCGCAGGTACGATACAGCGACATTAATTTCTCATCACTGACCAATCCATGCACAACGATATCTGCTCTAGATGCGGCAATCTGTCTGCGTAAACCACTCGCAAATATTCCTTGGTCGTCCAACCCCTTGCCCACAATATGAAGGCGCACACGATTATGTGTCATACTTTGAACACGTTCGGCCAAGGCTATGGCATTAGCATGCCCCTTATGAGAAACAACGCGGCTGACAAAAAGTAAATCAAGGGTATGAGTAGATAATTGTGTAACCGTCGTCTGCTGTGGCTCTGAAGGCAAAGCATCCAAATAGCGGCTAGCGGGGTAAACAACGCGACAGCGTTCTGCTGAAGCTCCCAATGCAACCAATTGGTCAAGAGTAAACTGTGAGTTTGTCCAGAAACGTATATGTTCACAGTCAATAAAATCGATTATGTTCTCATAACCGATTACGGCGTGGACGGTCTTCTGGTTTTCAATACCAAAGGTAAACCAAGGAGGTGTAGCATTGTGCCATCGTATAATCACATTACGACAAATGTTACGCAAAAACTCGTCATGATCTGTTCGGCTATCACAATAATGGAACAAAACCGTTACGTTTTCGTCCTCGCGCACCCAGTCATGCAAGGCAGACACGTCTTCAACCGGAATATCAGGAAAAGCATCCTGATCATAATCATTGGCAAAGATCCTTGTATTTTGAACTGAAAAGCCATTTTGCACAAGGAGACGATACTGATAGGCTACATCATTGCATACAGAGTCGTTCTTTTCTCTCATGCCAAGAGTCAGAATTGCTATATTCATAAACTAACGTCCGCGCTGGTGGTATGAAGCGGTATTACTGAACAAACCGCTAACTTTAATGTTAGAACAAGATCTCGTTGCGCACCATGGGTGATAAAATGGTAGCAAAGAATTAACTGAACGGCAAAATAACGATTCCATAATAGATTTCAAACAAATTATTGATTTAACCGCGTACGTTCCATATTTATCTAACACATGCATACAACAATGAAAAGAAGTAGCGCACGTTGCAAACAATACTGGCTATACCAATTTGAACAATCGAAAGCCTTCCAGTTTTGATGCATGCTCTATGATTCTATCCCTTCTGCTTGCACGCATGAAGAAACAATATAGAATGACGGCTTAATATATGAAAATATTGAAATTTAACTTGATTTCTAAAAACATTTATTTTAATAATATTAAATATTTAAATGGAAATAGCGAAGTTACTCTCATAGACGATATGGGAATCGTTGATTGAAGCAGATATCCCTCATGATGAAATATTGTAACATGATCTGCAGCATACGACATCGATGAGCGTCTGAGAGTGCGAAAGCCTGCGTGATTGGGAGCTAGCATGAAAAAGCCATCGATTTCACTCTGTCTCATGAATCACCATTGACACCAGCCATTCTTAACGTGTCCCTGTGATTAATAACAAACAATTACTATCGCATCGAATGCTTTAAACTGTGGGCACAGGCGCTACAAATAACAACGGAATCGTCGTGTCGCAGCTTTTATATGTGCTCATTCTGAATGTTCTGGTTGACAATCAGCCACTTAAAATAGGACAAATACATGTTGAAATAGCAGAATATCCCGGTTCGTAGCGACCAAAAAACTCCTTGCTCATAGACTATAGGAGGCAAATTTTCTGCTGTGTCGGGTAATAGGCGTTAGTTTTACCGACAAGCTCACGAATTGTTAAATCTGGGTGTTTGGCATTTATGTATCGAAACAAACCGGGTCTTTATTGATCACTTTGTACCTTATCAAAAGACTGGACCTGAAAGTCCGAACATATGAAGCTGGCGCAGGTTCCTAAAAACGTAATGTTATGACAACGCCTGCATTGGTCTCGCAAACAATCAAACGTAGCGCTATCGTTGGTATGTTATATTGTGGGATTGTCGCAGACAGCGTTTTCGCTTGAACAATATAGAGTGCACTCTTTTCTAGATAGGAATTGGGATGCCCTTAGATTACAGGTAATCACCAGTTCGGATGGTATGGAACTGAAAAAAGATCGTTCCGTTCCTCACATCCACAGATGCTCCATCTTTCAACAAATACATCAAGTCAGATATATTTACGTCACCACAATGCATTATAATGGTAGCAAATCGGCACTACAGCCTCTGTTTCCATTCTATATCAACACAATCAAGTCAGCATAAAATAAAGAGGAAAGTTTCCTAAAATAAAATACATAATGATGAATTTAATGTTATCATATTTCTTCGATTTTCAGAAAACTTCTGCCCTGCCAGTTGCTTAATGTTTAAGTCATCACTCATAAAAAGAAGTATCTGGCATGGCATACTCCGAAACATCGCCTCCGGTGACATACCGAAGAGCCAACCCAGCTCCATTAGGTTTAATGGGGTTTGGGCTCACAACCGTTCTTCTCAATTTACATAATGCAGATCTGGTGCCTATGGGGTCTGCCATTTTGGCCATGGGGCTTACATTTGGAGGTGTGGCCCAAATTCTGGCAGGGATGCTAGAGTATGGTAACGGCAATACTTTTGGCATGACAGCTTTTACGGCTTACGGTGCATTCTGGCTTTCATTCGTGGCACTTATTGGCTTGCCACATACTGGCATTGTGGATGCCAGCAGCCCTAATCTTGTAGGTAGCTACCTGCTGGCGTGGGGATTGTTCACTTTTATCATGTTTATAGCCTCACTACGCGCCACACGGGCACATCAGGTTATTTTCCTGAGCCTGACTGTTCTATTCGCCTTACTGGCTACGGGTGATATGCTGGCTATGCCAGTTGTTACGCAGTTTGCTGGATATGAAGGACTGTTCTGCGGTTTTTCCGCCATCTATCTGGCTGCTTCCGAAATACTGGAAGAAGCATTCGGATATGCAGTACTGCCGATTGGCAAACCGGCCCCGGCTTCCATATCTTTCCGAACCGCATCTGCGTAAATATCCCCAAAATATGTTGCCCCGCAGCACAAAATGCTCCGGGGCAATATGTTTGAGTTAGTTATCAAAGCAATTCTGCGCTTCGCGCTCATGCACGTCCGCCAAAGTTGAAGGTACCCACACAGGCTTGTTATCTTTATCAATCAAGCGTGCCCGAATACCCTCTACAAAATCAGGCCGAGCTACCATATGGCGCACCATATTTTCCTCAAGTGCGAAAGCGGCATGTAACGAGGAAGCTGCACGTGCCCGGTGCCATCCACACCATGCCACCTGCACAGAAAACGGACAGGCACGAGATAGAGCTTCCAGATCTTCCTGCGCCCCTTCTGACCCTTCCGCTTTCAGTTTTTCAATAACCTGCAAAATATTTGGTGCATCGTAACACGCATCCAGATTTTGCACGTCCAGACTTTCTGGCCGAGAATGCAGGCGAGCAAATACGTGCTCCGCACTCTCAATACCCAGCGATTCTCTTAAATCTGTAAGCGAGTCCGATGACACGAGAACATCTGCAAACCCCATAGCTACGGCCTCTGCGCCATTCATGCGGCCACCGGTTACAGCTCGCCGTAACCCAGAAAAACCAGGTGCACGCGCCAACAACCAGCTACCGCCAGCATCTGGAGCCAGACCTATAGCCGTTTCAGGCATAGCCAGCACGGATCTTTCCGTAACCACCCGATACTGCACATGTCCACCCAAGCCGATACCCCCTCCCATGGCCACGCCATCCAGAAAGGAAACGATGGGTTTTTGATAATCTGCCAGCAACAGCATGACGTTATAGACACGCTTCATCAGCTCATATGCAGCCAATGCTCCGTGTGCCTTCAAGCAATCATGAATGGCGCGTAAATCTCCTCCGGCGCAAAAAGCGCGCGCACTGCTGCTTTCCAGCAGAATAGTGTGGATGGACGGATCATTCCGCCATGCCTGCAAAGCATCTCTTATGCCACTGGCCATGCTGATATCCACAGCATTCAAACGTTTGGGGCGGTCTAGAATAATACGCCCCAAATGCCCTTCCTGCTGCATTCTTACGCCAGATACGTCGGAAAGAGTTTGCTCTATCATTGCTTTCCTCTTTATTTCATGCACAAACACGCACAGACCGTTTTTGATTGATTTAAGGAGAGCAGATGTTGGCTCCGGAGACCAGCGCCTACCGCGATGCCATGGCCCGACTTGGCGCAGCTGTGAACATTGTTACAACAGGAACGTTGGAAAACCCCGTTGGTTTTACCGCATCAGCCGTGTGTTCCGTAACAGATACCCCACCTACGCTGCTGGTCTGCCTGAACCGTGGAAGCCGTGCCCGACAGGCTTTTCATGAAGGTAGCGCATTATGTGTAAACGTGCTGGCATCTACCCAGCAGCATCTTTCCAACCATTTTGCCAGCCCCAATTCCATGCAGGAACGGTTTGCCACTGGGCATTGGACAACCTTGGCAACTGGTGCACCTGTGTTGGAAGAGGCTGTAGCCTCGTTTGACTGCAAGATCAGCCAGATTGTAGAAGTTGGCACACACAGCGTGATGTTTGGTATTGTGCAGGCGTTACGCACCCATGCAACGGCTCATGGGCTTGTGTATTTTAACAGAATGTACCACGCTCTACCTCATGTGCCGGCCCTAAAGCCCTAAGGGCTTTAGGCATACAACCAAGGTATTGAATGATGTCGCAGAATTTTCATGATGATTACCCAGTAAAAGGGGATAGTGACTACGTCCCTTTTCTTACGGTTAAAGGCCTCATCATCATACATGTTGCGCTTTTAATAGCCGTAGCTTTATGGTCTTGGTTAGATTGGTCCTTACCTCAGTAAAAGACTGAGCTGCAATTTTTTAGCTGCCCCGCACACGGCAAAACAGGCTCGCAGCTATAAACACACTGCCACCCAATGCAGCAATCCAGAATGCTGTAGGGCAATTGGTGTACCAAGCTAACACCAAACCCAGCCAAGCCTCCAGCAACGCAAGTAACGTTGCAACGCCCATTCCCAACAAGGGCGAAAAGCCCATCCGCAAACTTGCTGCAGCAGGCGCGATCATAAGCGTAAACACCAGCAAGACACCCGTAATCTGGGCGCATTGCGCTGTAGCTACAGCAACAATCATAAGAAAAAGAATATCAAGCAGGCGCATATTAACGCCTCGTGCCTCTGCTTGTTCTGGCTGGAGTGACGCAAAAAGAAGTGGCCTTGCAACAAACGCCAAAGCCATCAAACAGGTTACCGAAAGAGCACCCAGCCAACCCAGCATGGAAGGCCCAATACCAAGAATATCGCCAAAAAGCAGTGCGGTAGCCGAGCTGGCAGAGTGGGTTAGAAAATGCAGGCACAATGCCCCAAAACCCATGGCAACAGAAAGCACCAGCCCGATTGTTACATCCCGACCTACAAGCCTGTCTCCCGCCAGCCCTATGGCAACACCGCCCCCAACAGCGCCAAGCCCAAGCCCAAGCAAAGCGGGCTGCCCCAACAGAAGAGCTGCTGCGGCCCCTGCAAATCCCACATGTGAAAGCGCATGGCTTGCGAAGCTTTGGCCACGCAAAACAAGAAACCAGCCTACAGGCCCACACACCAAAGCTGCCAGAAACGCTGCCAGAAAGGCAGTGCGCATAAATTCATACTCAAGCATCAAGCACCATGCCCCACGCACATACAGGACTGGAGTGATGCCCCACCGCCTTCTGCCACAACAAATAATCTATTTCCCGCCTTAATCACCTCAACCGGTGCCCCGTAAAGTGCGCTAAGCGTTTGGGTTGTCATCACATCTTCCACGCGCCCCAGCACCGCCTTGCCATGTGCCATGTAAAGAACATGGTCCATCAACCCCATAAGCGGATTGATATCATGGGTAGACATCAGCACTGTCATATTTCTATCGCGCGCCAGTGTATGAATGCGCTCTGCTGTTTCACGCATACGGGCAGGATCCAGGCTGGCTAAAGGCTCATCAAGCAGCAAAATATGCGGGTTATCCAACAATGCCTGCGCCAGCATCAGCCGCTGCCTTTCGCCCCCAGAAAGGGAACCGACTGGCCGCTGCGCCAGCGCCAGCGCATCTACTGCAGCCAAAGCTGCATCAATGTCTGCTCTGGCCTGTTTGCCGTAAAATGGCAGGCCCCACTTCCATCCCTGCTGCGCTGCGGCAACTGTGCTCCAGCCGCTAAGTTGTGCGGCCACCATGGCTCGCACCTGTGGCATATACCCTATGGGCATACGGCCCTTCTGCACTGGCTGGCCTTCTATCCATATCTGGCCAGCCGAGGGCTTTTCCAACCCCAAAAGCGTTCTAAACAGGGTTGTTTTTCCAGCCCCGTTTCCACCCAGAACAGCCACAAAACTGCCTGCAGGAACTGTAAAACTGATATTGTCCAGAACTGCTTTTTTCTGGCGCAACAGAGTTACGCCAGCCACTTGCACAGCAGAAGATGGCATTACTGCGCTACACCCAGCAGGTGCGCTACTTGCGTAAGAGTTGAGCCGATCCATATCTGCCAATGCGTATCCTGCGGCATAATTTCCGCCAATGGCAGAATGGGTATACCTGCGTTATGTGCCAGATCAATCAGCTGTTTGCTGGCTGGTTCTTCTACCTGCACATTATAGGCAAGTAGCCGCAACTTTTTTTGCTTAAGATCCTGTTCAAACGTGGCAACTGCAACGGGTGGTGGTTCAACATCATTCATGATGGCAATCTGGAAAGCATTTTCCTTCATGTCCAAACCGAGATAATTAGCCAACGGGGTAAACAGCGGTTCTGTTGCTGCCACAGCCATACCTTGCACGTGTGGACGCAATGCAGCGGCCTGCGCCTGCACTCGGGCAATATCAGCCTGCAACTTATGCCCGCGCGCAGCATATGCTGTTGCATGTGCTGGATCTGCCTGTTCGCACGCTTTTTCAAACCTTTGCGCAAAATCTACTACAGCGTTGAGATCATACCATAAATGGGCATTACCGCCCTCGTGCCAACCGGACCATGCATCTGCACGCACATACCGCGCCTGTGGTAAAGCAGAAGCCTGCACCAAATGATCCATCCATGCATCGTATCCCGCGCCATTGGCCACAACCAAGGTAGCATCTGCAACACGACGCGCATCATCGGGTGTAGGAGCGTATAAATGCGGATCGACAGCGGGTGATACAAGTATGGATGTAACGTGCATGTCTGGCTCAGCAATTTGCGCAGCCAGATCCCCCCATGTGTTTTCTGCCGCCACAACAGACAAAGGACGTGCAGCCGCACAACCTGTGCCCATGGTTGCAAAACCAAGCACAGCCACCATACCAAACAACATCCGGCGTGAAGTGCCTTTTGTTTTCCTCAATTCCATACCCATTATCCTGCCATGCCTGAATGCAATGTAATATTATTACATTTTATCAGCTGCGCGTCACCACCTCACACGCGCAAATTTGGTCTTCACCTCTCAGATCAGTTACGCTAAGAAATACAGAGAACGGATGATGAACATGCCCCACCCTACGTCTTCTTCCACAGCAACACCTCATACCTTTCCCGCGCATATTGAGCATCAACTTGATAAAGCGACTGCCCTATGCGCCCAGCAAGGCGCCCGTATGACAGCGCAAAGACGCGACGTGCTTGGGCTTATCCTTATGCATGCACACCCGGTAGGTGCATATGACTTACTGGAAGAGCTAAAAACAGCAGAACGGCGTCCTGCACCCCCCACCGTATATCGCGCTCTGGATTTTCTGCTTGAACACGGCCTGATCCACCGCATTGAACGCCTTTCCGCTTTTATCCCCTGCACCAATCTGCGCCATTGTTCCCATACGCACGAGCACTCAGAAGCTTGCCTGCATACTGCGCAGTTTCTCATTTGCCGTAACTGCAAAACTGTCACGGAAATTGCAGATACAACCGTTTTGGAAACCCTGAAACACATTTGCAAAAACAAGAATTTTGTTATTCAGAGCACCTCGGTAGAAGTAGAAGGACTATGCGCAAACTGTGCATCTCAACAGTCGGCAATACATCCCGCAAAAGAGATTCCGCACCAAGGTGCATAATGGGTAACCATCGCCCTTCTTCCTTGCAGGACATGCTGCCAGAATTATCGCTGCCTGCATCGCAAGAAAAGCAACCACCACGCAGGCCCAGACAACAGCGCACTCAACAGAAACGACCAATCAACACAAAAGAAATACAAACAGACTTATTCTCTCTTCCTCTTCTTCCACCGCTGCGCACACGCTTTTTACCAAGTGAAATCCGCCTGACACGCATACCTTCCTTGGCAGCCACTCATACCAAGGAAGCTGATGGTTTCCTGTATCATATCGCAAATGCCTCTATGGCATCTTTGTTATTACAAGAAGGGCTTCCTCTTAATAAGCGTCATCCACTCATGCTGACAGAACAGAATGGCATAAGTGCGTGGCTGGCAAAGCTATCAGATTACGTGCCGGACAATAATTCTGCAGATGCCGTTATCCTACGCTTACGCCGTGTAATGGTAGAAGATGCGCTTGAACCAGATCCCGATCATACGGCAGAATTTGCAAGCAACTGCTACCTACTTAGCGGTAACTTTAAGTGCGCGATAACTTAAAAAGAGACCTCTATTTTAGCACGGTAGTCTTACGGCGTGTCGTCAGTTAAGCAGGATGATGATTGAGGCGAACTGCACGGCTGCGAGGAAGGTCGATTTCAGTTTATCGTAGCGGGTTGCGATAGCGCGAAACTGCTTGAGTTTATTGAAGAACCTCTCAACAAGGTTCCGTTCGCGATAGAGAGAAAAATCGGTTTTCCGTCGTGTCGTTCTGTTGCGTTTTGGCGGGATGACCGGGGTAATCCCGCGCTGTATCAGCCGATCGATCAACCTGTCCGCGTCATACGCCTTGTCAGCAAGGAAAGCATCCGGTTCGATGTTTTCCAGAAGTGGTTCTGCCTGGGTGATATCGGCATCCTGTCCCGGTGTGATGCCGAGTTCCACTGGATTGCCCAGAGCGTCGCAGATGGCATGGATCTTTGTAGTTAGCCCGCCTCGTGATCGTCCGATGGCCTGATCCGTGCCCCTTTTTTGAGAGCTCCGGCACTATGCTGATGCGCTCGGACAATTGTGCTGTCGATCATCATGTATTCGTTGTCGTAATCAGCGGCCAGATAACGAAATATCCGTTCGATGACGCCGCTTTCACACCAGCGGCGCAGACGCCGGTGCACGTTTTTCCAGTCACCGAAACGGGCAGGAAGGTCGCGCCATGGAATACCCGCGCGATAGCGATACAGCACCGCCTCCACGAACAGACGGTTGTTCACCGCAGTGCCGCCGACATAGCCTTCTCGACCAGGAAGAAGATCCTTTATCCGCTCCCACTGGTCATCGCGTAAACTATAGCGCCGCATCTGTCTGTCTCCCCAAAAAATGGGAAAACAGTCAGCACACGCAGACACAAAGTACAACCCTCACGTGCCACTCTCAGGGCTTAACTGACGACACGCCGTAGAGAAATCTAACAGACAACAATCGGAAAGTAGCCAGAAAACTATATATACTTAAATATAGATTCAGAACGTTTTTCCCCTGAAAAGGAAATTACCCGTAAAATGTAAAATTACCTCTCAGGAACGTATTTCATTTAAAAAGGGTTCATTCCGTTTCCACAGAAATGAACCCTTTTTAAAACAGCATTATTTTACAGCTAAATGTCTAAACCAGATAAAAGGTTATGACATTTAGGACGCACGCGTGCGACGGCTGGTTTTTGCTTTTGCCTTACGTGCAGCAGGTGCCTTTACTGCTACTTTTTCAGCCTCTGCAGCTGCTGCCAAACGTTCGTAGCGCTTACGACGACGTTCTTCCTGGACAATACGCAGCTTTTCTACAGCTGAAAGTTTCTTTTTAGCTACGGGTTCTACTTCACGCACAGCCCGCTTACGGGTTGTAGCAGCTGCAGCGCTACGTGTTGAGGCTGCTGGTTTTGCGGCCTTACTGGCAGCAGGTGCCTTGGCAGTGCGCGTGGCGCGTACAGGCTTTGCTGCTTCCACCTTGGCTGGCTTTGCAGTTTTACGCGCTGCAGTGGCAACCGGGGCTTTGGCAGCCCGCGTTGTTTTGGTGGCACGCACTGGCTTTTCAACCACATCTTCCGCTTTGGCTTTAGTGCGCCGCGTTGTCTTGGGAGCAACCTTACTTTCAGCTTTGGCAGCTACAGCTTTCTTACGCGCTGTTGTTTTGGGTGCGACCGGTTTTTCTTCTGCTGTTTTGCGGGGAGCAGCCTTACGCACATAAGCACGACGCGGCTTAGGAGCTTCTGGCTCTGCTTCGAAATCAAAAAGCTCTTCTACTTCGACAACTTTTGCACGAGGTGCGCGCTTTTTAGGTGCTGCAGTAGCAACCTTGCGCTTGGAAACCGTCTTACCCGCAGCAGGTTTTCGGCGGGCTCTTGTCTCACTCATTCCAACTCCTTTTCATCTCCCTTTAAAAATAAGGAGACATACAAACAACATTTTTAAACTTCAAAACTTCTTTAACTGAAGCACATACCTATAAGAACTGGTATAGCCTTAGATTTTCATTCTACATAACAAATGCTATAGAAAATGCAAAAAAATACTTTCACATTTAAAGATATATTTCATTCTTCTGATCTATTTACCTTAAAAATGCTCTAAATACGTTCTCAAAAATTCATGTGCTTGTGGCATATTGCTCAAAACAGGCAATCATCCTTATATCTTAAATGCAGACCTCTCCTTCTCACGGAACATACTTCATGAAAATCAACGGCACATCTTTCCGCAGTGTATGGGTTGATGAAAAAGACCTATGGTCTATTCATATTTTCGATCAAACACGCCTTCCCTTTTCACTAGATATCCTGCGACTTACCACCGTTCAGGATGTAGCCCACGCCATTACCAGTATGCAGGTACGTGGCGCTCCACTTATTGGTGCTGTTGCCGCTTATGGTCTGGCACTGGCATTACGCACAGACAGCAGTGATACCAGCCTTGAACAAAACGCAGCTATGCTTGCAGCAACGCGCCCTACTGCCATAAATCTGCGCTGGGCTCTTGAAAGAATGCTAAATGCTCTCCGGCCCATTCCGCCAGAAAACCGAGTATCCGCTGCTTATACTGAAGCCCAGCACATCTGTGATGAAGACGCGGCCCAAAATGAAGCTATTGGCAGGCATGGCCTTAAACTTTTGCAGGATATTGCCGCCAAAAAAGAAAAAGGGCAGCGCCTGAACATTCTCACCCACTGCAATGCCGGATGGATTGCCACAGTAGATTGGGGCACCGCCTTGGCCCCCATTTACATGGCGCATGATCTGGGCCTGAACGTGCATGTATGGGTAGATGAAACACGCCCCCGTAATCAGGGAGCTGCCCTTACCGCATGGGAACTTGGAAGCCACGGCGTTCCGCATACTGTTATTACAGACAATGCCGGTGGCCATATAATGCAGCATGGTCAGGTTGATATTGTTATTGTTGGAACAGACCGTGTAACCCGCAACGGGGACGTTGCAAACAAAATAGGCACTTATCTGAAAGCTCTGGCTGCACAGGACAACAAAATACCATTCTGGGTTGCATTACCTTCTACAACCATAGATTGGCGTATTGCCGATGGCATCCGTGATATTCCTATTGAAGAACGTGCAGCATCTGAAGTGACTCACGTACAGGGGCGCATGTCAGACGGAAAAATAGGCTCTGTACAGATCACCCCAGATCATAGCCCAGCAGCCAACCCTGCTTTTGATGTCACACCTTCCAGACTTGTAACCGGGCTCATTACAGAAAAAGGCTGCTGCCCGGCCACAGAAAACGGTCTCCTCACCCTTTTCCCTGACCATAAGTAAAAGTCATCCTGCATACCGCCATGTTGCATGGCGGTATGCAGCCTCCATGACTTGACGCTAAGAGTAACTATTGAATAAGCGAAACCATGTGCAGGCCTTGCAAAAGGCACAATGCTTCATGGATTTTCCAGAAAGGGTTACCATGTCAGAAACCATTGAAACACCCACAACGCAGTTTCTGACTGCTCACGGCATTGCCTTCACCCTTCAGGATTATGACTATGTGTCTGACCCTGGAAAAATCGGCCTGCATGCTGCTGCTGGCATTGGTATCGACCAAAACAAGGTTTTCAAAACCCTGATGGTTGAAATCGATAAAAAGCAGATTGTTTGTGTAGCCATTCCTGTTCATAAAAAAATGGACCTGAAAAAGGTGGCTGCCCTGTTTGGTGGTCGCAATGCACGTATGCTGGGAGCTGAAAAAGCCGAAGCCCTGACCGGTTTTAAGGTAGGGGGTATCAGCCCCTTTGGCGCTCGCACGCAAGTACCGGTGGTGTTAGACGAAAGCGTTCTCAAACTGGATACACTTTACATTAACGGCGGCGGCAGAGGCTTGGTGGTCGCGCTTAAACCGGCAGATGCTATCCGCTGCGTGAATGCCCGCACGGCTGATGTTACTGTTCCTGACGCCGGATAACACAGATACAGAAAAGAAACAGGCGCGGCACAAAAACACAAACCCTCTTCCACCCAGAACAACAGGCGCTTATTGCTATAGCATTCAGACTTCCGACCAATGGTTGTCTCGCGCTCCGGATCTACCGGAGAGTTGTTCTGGTATGGAGACGAGATTGTCACGCAAGCTTACCGTTGCCCTGCTGGCCCCTTTGTGTCTGGCAGCATGCGCCACACAGCAACCGCAGCCAGGTGCACGCCCCACCCCTAGTGCTTCCAGCACAAATACGTGGAACACAGCCAGTGGTGGCTACGGCTATGGTGGCCATGTGCCAGATTTTGCCACCCGCAATTTTGAACCTTTTAACCGGCAGGATGTTGTGGGCATTGCCATGCGTGAATGGCGCCTGTTTGGCAGCCCGGTAAATGATGATGACCCGGAACAGCGCCCAGAACCGCAAGTGGCCTCTGTAAAGCCTGAACGCGCCCCCGGTCTGTGGGAACGCGTAGGGGAATACTGGTGGATTGGTATGGACCCGGACATGACAGAAACATCATGGACCGGCAAACACGATGCCAACGGAAGGTTGACCGACTTTGTGCATGATGGATCTTATGCATGGTCCGCCGCCTTTATTTCCTACGTTATGCGCGTAGCAGGGGCTAACAGCCGCTTTCCCTATTCTCCCAACCATTCCACTTATATCAACGCTGCAGCTTCTGGGCAGTCGCCCATTCTGCGGGCGCAGGATCCGGCAAATTACACCCCCAAACCGGGTGATCTCATCTGTGTGGCACGTGGCCGCAGCAAAGATACAATCCGATTCTCCAGCCTGCCCACCTCTTATGGGTTTCCTGCGCATTGCGGCTTTGTTGTTGCTGTTGGTCAGAATGGACAGCCTTTTGGCCGACAAATCAGCATTATCGGTGGCAATATTGATGATGCCGTTGCCCTGACCCATGTACCAACAGATACCCAAGGGCGCCTCGCCTCCCCCGATGGCCAGAGCTACGACTCACGCTATCCGTGGGCAGCTATTCTCGAAGTGCTTTACGACGCAGAACAGGAACCAACAGCTGGTCAGTAAAAAGCGGCATAAGCCGCTATCTTTCATCTGTTCGCCCTTGGGGCAGAATTTTCAGATGGAGCATGATAGTGTGACCAACGCATTATAACGTGACAGCATAAGGTGTAACCAAATGACTGAAAACGCCGTTTCCACCCCTCACCCCGGCTGGACCACGCTTTCTGCCGACATGCCGGGCGCGGTGGGCGGAACCCCTCTGGTACGCCTGCGCAAAGCGTCTGAAGCCACAGGGTGTGATATTTACGGCAAGGCCGAATTCATGAATCCGGGCGGTTCTGTCAAGGATCGTGCGGCGCTGGCCATTATTGAAGATGCAGAACGCCGTGGTGTGCTTAAACCCGGCGGCACAATTGTTGAAGGCACCGCCGGTAACACCGGTATTGGGCTCACACTGGTTGCCAATGCGCGTGGATATAAATGCGTTATTGTCATGCCCGAAACCCAGAGCCAGGAAAAAATCGGCTTTCTGCGCATGATCGGGGCAGATCTCCGCCTTGTGCCAGCCAAACCCTACCGTGATCCGGGCAATTACGTGCACGTTTCACGCCGCCTCTCCGAAGAAAACGGATGGGTATGGGCTAATCAGTTCGATAACGTTGCCAACCGTGAAGGCCACCGCGCCACCACGGCACCAGAAATCTGGCAGCAGATGGGTGGTAAGGTAGATGCCTTTACCTGCGCCTGCGGCACGGGCGGCACGTTAGCTGGCGTGGCCTTGGGGCTGCATGACGCTGCCAAGCGCGATGGCGTAACCGCCCCCCGTATTGTGCTGGCAGACCCGGAAGGCTCTGGGCTGTATGGCTGGGTAAAAAGCAATGATCTGTCTGTTTCTGGATCTTCCATTACAGAAGGCATTGGCCAGTCCCGCGTAACAGGCAATCTGGAAGGCGCACCTATTGATGATGCCGAGCGGATTCCTGACCCAGAAGCGCTGGAAATTATTTATAGCCTGCTAGGTGAAGAAGGTCTTTCCGTTGGCGGGTCTTCTGGCATTAACGTGGCCTCTGCAATCCGTACTGCACGCAAACTCGGCCCGGGGCATCGGATTGTCACCATTCTTTGCGATGGCGGCGCACGTTATGAATCCAAACTGTTCAACCCCGAGTTCCTGCGGGCAAAAAATCTGCCAATCGCACCTTGGCTGAACAAATAAGATCTTTGGTCACAAACCAATAAAAAAGGCCGGGGGCTTTGCAGCCACCCGGCTTTTTTATGACGGGAAACTTATTCCCACTCAATCGTGCCCGGGGGCTTAGACGTAATGTCATACGTTACGCGGTTGATCCCACGCACTTCGTTCACAATGCGCCCAGCAACACGGGTGAGGAAGCCCATGTCAAACGGATAAACATCGGCTGTCATGCCATCTGTGCTGGTGACTGCACGCAGGGTGCAGGCCTGATCATACGTGCGGCCATCGCCCATCACACCAACGGTGCGTACTGGCAGCAGCACTGCAAAGGCCTGCCAAATAGCATCATACAGTCCGGCAGCCCGGATTTCTTCCAGAAACACGGAATCGACCTTGCGGAGCAGATCCAGTTTTTCCCGCGTGATATTGCCCGGAATACGAATAGCCAGCCCCGGACCCGGGAACGGATGACGCCCGACAATAATTTCGGGAATCCCTAGCTCACGCCCCAGATCGCGCACTTCATCCTTGAAGAGTTCGCGCAGCGGTTCAACCAGCTTCATGTTCATCCGCTCTGGCAAGCCACCCACATTGTGGTGAGACTTGATGGTAACGGAAGGACCACCCGTAAAGCTGACACTCTCAATCACATCTGGATAAAGCGTGCCCTGCGCAAGGAACTGCGCCCCGCCCAGCTTTGTGGCTTCTTCTTCAAACACTTCCACAAACAAGCGGCCAATAGTTTTCCGCTTGATTTCCGGGTCTGTAACGCCTTCCAATTCCTTCAGGAAAATGTCTGAAGCATCGCGATGCACAAGCTGGATGTTAAACTGGCCGCGGAATGTCTTGATCACATCATCAGCTTCGCCGGCACGCAGCATACCGTGATCAACAAAAATACAAGTAAGCTGATCGCCAATGGCTTCATGAATCAGCACCGCAGCTACGGAAGAATCCACACCACCGGAAAGACCGCAGATAACCTTGCCATCACCGACCTGCTCACGAATCCGGGCAATTTCCATTTCACGGAAACCAGCCATCGTCCATGTGCCGGAGCAGCCTGCAACATTATGGGTAAAGTTTTTGAGCAGTGCTGCACCATGTGGCGTATGCACCACTTCCGGGTGGAACTGCACACCATAAAGGCGGCGGCCTTCATCTGCGATAACAGCAAACGGTGCGCCTTCACTCACTGCAACGGTACGGAAACCGGGAGGAAGTTCCACCACGCGGTCACCGTGGCTCATCCACACCTGTTCACGGCCACCACGTGCCCATGCACCACGGAACAGCGCGCAATCTTCTACAATATCAACAAAGGCGCGGCCGAATTCACGGTGGTCTCCGCTTTCAACCTGCCCACCCAGCTGTTTGCACATGGCCTGCTGACCATAGCAGATGCCCAGCACAGGCACGGCCATTTCAAACACCACATCCGGCACGCGCGGGGCATCCGGGTTATTTACGCTGGCAGGGCCACCAGAAAGAATAATACCACGGGGTGAAAACTGACGAATCCGTTCAGCATCTGCCGTAAACGGCCAGATTTCACAATACACACCACTTTCGCGCACACGGCGGGCAATAAGCTGCGTAACCTGACTTCCGAAATCCAGAATCAGAATACGGTCATGGTGCAAGGATTCATCCAGCTTGGAAGGCGAAACAGGCGGGGTGGCATCAACAGACATGAACTGCAGGTCTTTCTGATTTCAGTGCCAGAACTGGCTTTTCCTAAGGATGTGCGGCCACATATGGGGCTGCACGGGCTCTCTTACAGGCGGATATAAAGCCATGCAGTCATGGCGTCACCCTAAAAACCAGAAAGGTGCACACCTATTCCGCCTGATACCCGCCTTGCCTGTGCCATACACAAGGTACAGATTGCCAACGAAATCAGGAGTTTTTGCATGAAGCACACACGTTTTTCCTGTTGGCTGAAATATGGCGCACTGGCGTTAGGCAGCCTTGGCTTTTTTTGCACATCCGCCCAAGCCGCCACGCAACCGGCCTCTGCCGCAGATGACCCATACGGGGAATGGATTGGCACCCTTGTGCAAGACAAAGGCGAAAATTGCCCCGTTAACGGCACATCACTCATGCAGATCGAACCCAAACGCATGATCTTTGTGCCTGAAATGGGCACGCTGATCCTACGCGGTACACCTGATAAGAGTAAGCAGCATTATCATGCCCAACTTGTTTTAAAAGACGCCAAAAACCAGCCGCTTCCCATGGTGTTTGAAGCACATCCGGCTGGTGATACGTTTGAAGGCGTATACGGAACCCCCGAATGTCGGGCCCATGTTACGCTCCATCGCCCAGAAAACCGCGGTTGGAAAAACTTTCTAGGCAATGACTGACAAAAAAATTTCACTTTTTTGCATTTTAGGGGTTGCCGACCCCACCGTGCTCGGCTAAATACCCGCTCACGGCGCACCCGTAGCTCAACTGGATAGAGCACCAGACTACGAATCTGGGGGTTAGAGGTTCGAGTCCTTTCGGGTGCGCCAAGTTTTCTCAAGAAAATTTAAAATACTTTCCTTGCAAGATTTTGCATGTGATTTTGTATTTTTTGCACATTCAGAATGGACGCATTTTGTCTGCGCCCATTCTTATGGTTTGCTTAAGAAATTCCGATATCCCGTAATTTTTTGCCAGACATCAGATTCCGCTCAATCTGCTCCAAGCTGATACCCTTGGTTTCTGGCACAAACAAATATGTCAGCCCTAAAAAGCAGGCATTCAATGCGGCAATCATTCCAAAAGTGGCAGAACCACCCAACCATGCAAGCACGCTTAAAAAAGAAGCACCAACAATCATGTTGGCAATCCAGTTTGTAAGGGTGGAAAGCATAATGCCCAGATCCCTACCCTGCATTGGCTGAATTTCCGAACACAGCACCCACACAATCGGCCCGGCAGACATGGCATGAGCCACAATAAAAACCATGACCATAAACACACATGCCATGCGGGATGCCTGATCCACCATGCTGCCATGGAGCAGTAAGGAGAGGCTCGCCATGCTCAGCACCATAATGGCAAAGCCACAATACAGCACTGGCCTGCGCCCCCACTTATCAACCAGGCTGATGGCCAGAAATGTTGCCATCACATTTACCAGCCCGATCATGGCGGTGCACCACATCTGTGCAGTCCCTACAAACCCTGCAAGCTGAAAAATACGTGGGGCATAATACATCACCACATTAATGCCCGCGAATTGCTGCATAACTTGCAACAACATTCCCAAGCCAACCGAACGGCGAAAATTACCGTTTGCACGCAATAAGCTCCAGCCATTCTGGCGTGCCTGCAACTGGTTATGAATGGCCTTTATTTCGGCCCGTGCTTCCTGCGGGGTTGCGCGCAGGCTTGTCAGCACTTCCAGCGCTTCTGCCCTCCGGCCACGCATCATAAGCCAGCGCGGGCTATAGGGTAGAAACAAAACCCCAATAACGTAAACAATGCCGGGAATGGCAATAATGCCAAACATCCACCGCCACTGCCCGTGGTAGCTGAAAAATGTATCGCTTAAAAACGCCAGAAAAATACCTATCGTAATCATAAGCTGATAGGTGGAAATCATGGCGCCACGGCTGGATTGGTCTGATACCTCGGAAAGATAAAGGGGAGCGGCAAAAGCTGCCACGCCAATGGCCAACCCCATCAGCACGCGCCCAGCTATAAGCACGGGCACAGACCATGCCAGAGCACACAGTAAGGAGCCGGCAATAAAAACGCCGCCCCCAAAAACTAAAGACCATTTGCGCCCGGTATGCCGGGTAATCCACCCTGCACCTACAGCCCCTACGGCAGCGCCCGCCATCATGGCGCTGACAATCCATTCCTGCGCCAGAGTAGATGCGTTGAAATCCCGCGCCAGAAAATCTAGCGCCCCGGAAATAACGCCAATATCCAACCCGGACATCAGGCCAGCCGTTGCAGCCAGAACACCAACAACCACAACCTTTATGGGAACAGTACTATCTGCTTCCTTTTCAGGCATTGCTGCGTTTTCCATTTATTGTTCCACTTTGTTTTTCTGGAAGACGCAGAGGCTTTACAGGTAATTGGCTCAAAAGGGAAAAGACTTTCTCCTCTTATCCTCCACGCACCTGAATACAGGGGAGCGCACGTGCTCGTAGCACCTGACAAACATCAGCCGGACCGGTATTCTGAGCCGTAATAAACTGCGCCCGATAATAAGACCGCCCTGCTACAGAAGCCTGTGTAACAGTAGGACGCACAGATAAGGCATGCGCTGTTAGCAGACGGTTTACAGATTCCAGCGTGTGCTGTGCCTCGGCATAAGATGCAAAGGCACCTACCTGCACCGCTCCAGATGATCTTGCTGACAAAGATGATGAAGGCAGCGTGAGAACATGCGCCGGGCTGGAACGCGCATATCCTCTTTGTTCTGAAGGAACATTATACGCTGCAACTTGCACCGGGGCACTACCAGCCCCAGCAGGCACCACAGCAAGCGGCGTAGCTGTTACCGCCTGATCTGAAACACCAGTAGGTTGCGCCTGTGCAACTTCTACAGGAGCAGCTTCTTCAACCGGCTGCGGGTCTGGATGAGGCGTATCTCTATCCATCAAGCAAGGGGTTGAGGGGTCATATGCTGCATCAGGGTCACGCAAACAGCCATCGGCCGTACGCGAAAGATCTGTCCGTGCGTATTCTGCCACAGGAGCAGCCGCTGTGGATGAACCAGCACTGGCTACCATTACAGGGGAAGGTGCTGGGGCAAAACTGCCAGCTGGTGCGGTTGCTGTACCCAAATGGGGCGTAATGGATGCAACGTAATTCACCGTTTCATCCGGCAAAGGCCGCCCAGATGTTAAATAGTCATCTACGCGTTGTGGGCCTGCATTATAAGCTGCCAAAAATCCGGGCGCACCATAATGATCATACATCTGGCGGATATACCCTGCCCCCGCCATGATATTATCATGTGGGTTATACGGATCTCCCCCCAGATTGAACTGGCTTTGCATATCCGCATAAGTAGCGGGCATAAGCTGCATCAGCCCCATTGCACCGGCGGATGACGTTGTAAGCTGACCATCCAGATACTGATGCCCGCCCGATTCCTGCTGCATCACGGCACGTATCCAGCTTTCCGGTATGGAAAAACGCTGCGCTGCTTCCCTGATATATGGTCCCCACGGATCCTCTGCCGGGCCTACAGGCCTATAGGCCGCCGGGTTGGCTTCTGATCTTTCATATGCAGCCTGATAATACGCCTGAGAGGATGCATATCCACCGGGTCTGACAGCAGGCGTAGCGCACCCCGCCACCCCCAGCAGTAACGCGGCACATACCGTTTGCCGTTGCTGAATCCGAAAAGACACCTGCCGTCCCCTTCCGCATGAACTTTTGCCAATAAGGCTTGTCCCATAAACTTGCGACAAAAAGCACGGATTACGGGGCTTCTCCACATCCATTACCAATATGTCATTTTCATGAAAGGTGGCTGTTTAGCTGCCTTTCTAAAAGTTCCATCATCACAACATATTGTTATAACGACATTTTTTCTTGCATCACGCCGCAACCGTTCCCTTAAGATTGTTTTATCCCCCACGTAAGAAGGGGAATTAACGCCTATTCAGGAACTGCCATGTTCATACAGCCACTTGTTCCAGCAGGGCACAACCTTGTGCTGTCATTTCTGCTCGCGGCCTCACCTATTATCGTTACACTCTTTGTTATGGGCATTCTGCGTCGTCCGGCATGGCAGGCCACTCTGGGCGGCTTGATTGTAGGGTTGCTGGTAGCCACCACAATTTGGGGGCTGCCTGCCAAATTGGCTGTTGCCAGCATCAGCAACGGTGTTGTGTTTTCTCTTCTGCCAGTTATGTGGATCGCACTTTCTGCACTCTTTCTGTTCAATGTGGCTGTACAGAACGGGCGATTTGATGCTTTCCGAGACTGGATTATCCAGCACGTCCCCAATGACAGGCGCATCATGCTTGTTGTTCTGGGCTTCTGCTTTAGTGCTGCCCTAGAAGGTGTGGCCGGATTTGGCACTCCCGTAGCTATTACCAGTGCTTTGCTGATCATGCTGGGTTTTCCGGCATTGGATGCCCTGACCTATGTGCTGATCTTTAACTCCGCACCCGTAGCATTTGGTGGCTTGGGTATTCCCGTTACCGTTCTGGGCTCCATTACAGGGTTACCGGCAGATGTGCTGGGGGCAACCATTGGGCGGCAGCTTACCCCGTTTGCGCTGCTTATTCCCTTTTACGTTATGGCACTTTACGGCGGGTGGCGTTCCGTCCGGCAGACATGGCCCGTACTACTGGTTGCCGGTGGCAGCTTTGCCTTAACACTGCTGATTATTTCTGGCGCCGGACTTTACAGCCTGAGCAACGTGCTTTCTTCCAGCGTGGCACTTGTAGCGACCATTGGCTTCCTGCGCTTTTGGAAACCGATATCCGACCCACAATACGCTATTGATCTTAGCCATCTGCACAACCAGCACACAGGCACTGCCCCCGTTCCGCGTTGGCAAGGGTGGATTCCGTGGATTACGGTTATTGCTGTGGTTATTGCGTGGGATGCGCTGCATATCGCCAAAATTGGCGCACTGCCCATTCATTGGCCGGGGCTGGATAATGCGGTGTTTATCTCTCTGTATAAAACGCCTTATGCCGCGGTGTGGAAGTTTGAACCCTTGGGCACAGGCACGGCTATTCTGGTTGCCACCATTCTAACAGCCCTGTTCACCCGTACAACACTACAGCAGTTTGGCGCGGCCGCCCGCACTACGCTCAAACAGGGCTGGTTGGCTGTGGTAACTGTTGCACTCACAATCGGGCTGGCGTTTTTGATGAACTATTCCGGCATGACCTATACTTTGGGGTATGCTGTTTCTTCTGCGGGCATGGTATTCCCACTAGTTTCTGTTTTCCTTGGCTGGATTGCCGTGTTCCTGACGGGGAGCGATACCTCCGGCAACGCCCTTTTTGGCAACCTGCAGGTGGCCGCAGCGCATCAGCTTTCACTGGACCCGGTGCTGTTTGCTTCAGCAAACTCATCAGGTGGCGTGATGGGTAAGATGATCTCACCCCAGAACATCACCACCGGCGTATCTGTAACATCCCTCAAAGGGCAGGAAGGTACAGTGCTGGCACGCACCTTTAAGCACAGTCTGTTTTTAACATTCTGTATCGGGTTGGTAGTTGTTTTTCAGCAGTTTGTGCTGCGATAGCCGATTTACTGCCCTCCGATTACACAAAACAAAAAACGGCCCCATTGAGGTGGGGCCGTTTTTTTATGCAGATTTCACCACGTGCACTCAGGCACCGGGTAGAGGCTGCAAGATATGAAGCTGAATGGGGGCTTCCAACAGCGTGTTCAGTTCTGCTGCAAGTGTTTTAAAATGCGGCGTTTCCATATGATCCTGCAATGCCTTGCGGCTTGCCCAACGCTCTACAAAAACAAATGTCTGCGGATCATCCAGATCACGGTTGGGCACATACTGGCTGTTGGTGCTTTCTGCACGAGATGGCTTGATGCACGCCACCATAGCCTGTGCCACTTTTTCCTCTGCGCCCGGCTTTGCCTTCAAAAGAGCAACAACTGTAATTTCTTCGCTCATGCTATGCGCCTCTTTCCTGTTAAATTGCGATCACGCAGGAATATTAGGCAATATGTTTCGCCCTGACTATGGGATGAAACCCCACTTCTGGGCACATCAGGCATTTGACAGCTTGGAGTGCACGATGCCGCCCTTTATACTCCCCCGCCATGATAGTAATTACAGGGGGAGCCGGTTTTATCGGCTCATGCCTACAGGCTGCATTGGCTGCCAGAGGGCTGGAAACAATAATTGTTGATTGGCTTGGGCAGGAAGGCAAATGGCGCAATGTGTCTCAGCATGCGCCCACGCGCCTGATTGCGCCAGAAAATCTGGAAGCCTTTTTGGCCACAACCCCAAAAATAGACACCATTTTCCATATGGGCGCTATCAGCGAAACCACCGCAACAGATGGTGATCTGGTATGGCGCACCAATGTGGAGCTCTCACAAACATTATGGGACTGGTGCACACGCAACCGTGCACGGTTTATTTATGCGTCTTCAGCCGCCACATATGGCGCGGCTGACAGACCAGAACTCTTCAATGATGATCCGGGCAATCTTTCACAATTGCGCCCGCTTAATTTGTACGGCTGGTCTAAACACGTGTTTGATCAGCACGTTACCACTACGCTTGATCAGCACACACCTCGCCCGCCACAATGGGCCGGGCTAAAGTTCTTTAACGTTTACGGGCCAAACGAATACCACAAAGGCAAGATGATCTCTGTGGTTAAAGTAAAATATGATGAGGTAAAATCCGGCCAGCCAGCACGCCTGTTCCGGTCTGATAGGCCAGATATTGCAGATGGCATGCAGGCCCGTGACTTTATATGGGTAGGTGATGTCGTAAACGTTATGCTCTGGCTGTATGATAACCCAGAGGTATCAGACCTGTTTAATTGCGGCACAGGTACCGCACGCACCTATCTGGATCTGGCCCATGCCGTGTGTGATGCCATTGGCTGTGAACGCCGGGTAGAATTTATTGATATGCCCCAAAGCTTGCATGGGCAGTATCAATCCTACACACAGGCAGATCTTTCCCGCTTGCGGGCTGCTGGCTACACTGCCCAGTTCACACCGCTGGAAGAGGGCGTTAAACGCTACGTGCAAGATTATCTTGCCACTGATAATCCCTATCTCTGACCCAGCCATACCGGATCACCCATCATGCTTCCTGTTCTGATGTTTCCTCAGTTTAACCCAGTGCTGGTGCATGTCGGGCCATTTGCCATACGGTGGTATGCGCTCTCCTACATCATCGGCATTGTGCTGGGCATTACGCTGCTGCGGCGGTTGGTGAATCTCCCTCCGCGTGCTGGCACACCAGAACTGGCAGATGACTTTCTGGCTTGGGTAACCCTTGGTATTCTAATGGGCGGCCGGCTGGGATACGTGCTGTTTTACCAGCCCGGCTATTACATCACGCACCCTCTGGCCATGCTGGAAGTATGGCACGGGGGCATGTCCTTCCACGGTGGCGCGCTTGGCGTCATTATTGCCATGATGCTGTTTACATGGCGGCACAAGCTCAACTTTCTAGCCTTTGCAGACCGTGTAACCATTGCTGTACCAATCGGTTTGGGGCTGGGCCGCGTGGCCAACTTTATCAATGGTGAGCTTTGGGGGCGTGAAGCTCCGGCCTCCCTGCCATGGGCGATGATCTTCCCTGATGGAGGGCCCATCCCACGCCATCCCTCCCAGATTTACGAAGCGCTTACAGAAGGGCTGCTGCTCTTTTTGATTATGTTTGCAGCCTCTCGCAAACTTTCTATCCGTCAACATCCCGGTTTTCTTGCCGGCCTGTTTTTAGCCGGATATGCCTGCGCCCGGAGTTTTTGTGAATTTTTCCGTGAACCGGATTCATTCCTTGGTTTTCTGCCCGGTGGTATCACCATGGGGCAATTGTTGTGCTGCCCCATGCTGGCCGCCGGTATTGCGCTTATGGTGTATGCTAACCGCCACCCTGTTTACGAGGGTATTCCCCCAGAAGCAGAAGAAGCCAAGCCATAAGCGCGCTCATGCCTTCCCCCTTGCCTCCAAAAGCTGAAAGGCTGGATATATTTATGGCGCGCGCCAATGCGCGCTATTATGCAACCAAGCCTTTACTTTCAGACTTTATTACTGCCCCTGAAATCTCTCAGGTCTTTGGAGAACTTCTGGGGGCCTGGGCTGCCACGGTCTGGCAGAATATGGGTAGCCCTGCACAGGTTATTCTTGTCGAAGCCGGGCCGGGGCGCGGTACACTTATGGCAGATGCACTACGCCTGATTACGCGTTGTGCCCCAGATTTTGCGCGTGCCCTTGATGTGCATCTGATAGAAACTTCCCCTCTTATGCGGCAAGCACAAAAGCAGGCTCTAGCCCCTTATGTGCACCCCACATGGCATGATCGGATAGAAAACCTTCCTTCTGGCCCGCTCATTCTATTGGGAAATGAATTTCTGGATGCCCTTCCCATTCGCCAGTTCGTGCAGACCCCTTCAGGCTGGCACGAACGCTACGTTATGGATGAGGCATTTCACCTTGTTCCATGCCATGCGCCAGCACTGCCTGATGGCAGAAAGCTGGAACCAGACACTATTGTAGAGTTATGCGAACCCGCGCTGGAGGTTGCACGCTATCTGGGGCAACGTTTTGCGGCACAGCCGGGTGCGGCACTGTTTATTGATTACGGCCACCATTCCACCCTAACGGGTGATTCCCTACAGGCCTTACGCCATGCACGCCCAGCCCATCCGCTAAAAGCCGCCGGAGAGGCTGATCTCACGGCGCATGTTGATTTCACCGCCCTTGCCACAGCTGCCCAACAAGCAGGTGCCCATGTTTATGGCGCAGAAACGCAAGGTGCTTTTTTGCGCGCATTAGGCCTTATGGAACGCACCGAACAACTGGCCACACGTGCAACTACAGAAGAGGCCGCCATATTGCGCAGTGCCGCGCATCGGCTAGCCGCTCCTGAAAAAATGGGGCATCTGTTCCGTGTTATGGCCCTTGCCTCCCCCGGCCTGCCCTCACCTCCCGGCTTCATGAAAGGAGCGGACGTATGACTACAACGCTCTCACCTCTCACCAGCCCTTTGCTTGGGCATACACGCCACGGATTTTTTACGCGGGAAGGTGGTGTTTCCACTGGCCCCTATGCCAGCCTCAACTGTTCTACAAAATCTGGCGATAGCCCACAGAATCTGGCTGAAAACCGTAGGCGGGTTGCAACCCATCTGGGCGTTCAGGCAGACCACTTGTTAGGCGTTACACAAGTGCATGGTCGTGCCGTGGTCACCGCCACAGCACCTTGGCCACCCGGCTCCGGCGCACCTGCCGATGCGCTTGTCACCAATCAGCCAGATATCGCCATTGGTGTTATTACCGCAGACTGTGCGCCTGTGCTGTTTGCCAATGCAGAAGGCACCATTGTTGGCGCCGCCCATGCTGGCTGGCGCGGTGCCTTGGCTGGTATTTTGGAATCTACCTTGGAAGCCATGAAGGCCCTTGGCGCTAACGCAGAAAGTATTAGCGCTGTTGTTGGCCCCTGCATTGCTCAGGAAAGCTATGAAACGGCTGAAGATATGCACACGGCCATTACCTCGGCAGATAAACAGGCCGCACGCTTTTTTGCACCGGGCACACGCCCCGGCCATTATCAGTTTGATCTGGCTGGTTGGTGTGTTTTCAGGTTGCAGCAAGCTGGGGTGCGCAATGCTGCCGCATTAGGCGTTGATACACTCTCTGACGAAAAACGCTTTTTTAGCCATCGCCGCCGCACTTTGGCGGGTGGTGGACAAATTGGACACCAGATTTCAGCGATTGCTACGGGACCTCAGAACGGATGAACCGCCTTTTACGCCATACTGCCCTGCCCCTTTCCTCTTTACTGCTGTTGGCAGGGTGTTTGGATGTGCCGCATCCGTTTTCTAACCCCGGAAAAGGGGCTTCAAAACTTGCGGCCAATGCACCACCATCCCGATTAGATATCCCTACCCCTACGGATTCCTTGCTCCCTAATGCTTCTGCCCAGATATGGGCCAAGGATGTTGCATCGGAACTGCTTCAGCAAACCATTCCGGCCATTGCTCAACCCACACGGCCCGGAGACTGGTGGCTTAAAATGCGGGCGGAATTAAGGGGAGATCAGGTTGTGCCAATTTACACAATCATGACGCCCAAAAACCAGATTCGCGCTACGCAGGAAGGGCAAGCCGTACCAGCCACCCAATGGTCTGCCGGAGATGCATCCTTCTTCACGCTGGTTGCGCAGGATGCTGCGCCACGCATTTCCTCTGTGCTGACGGGTATTCAGGCAGATGATATGGAAAAAGACCCACACAGCCTGAAGCATCGTGCTGCACGGGTTTACTTTACCGGTGTAACCGGTGCACCGGGCGATGGGAATATATCTTTGGCCCGTGCCTTCACCGCCTCTTTCCGAGACAGTGAAGATACAATCCAGAACTCAAAGGAAAATGCAGATTTCACGGTCATTTCCACCGTTAAACTTACACCTGGCCCCGTAGGAACACTTGGACACCCCCAGCAACATATCGAAATTGTTTGGCGCGTTGTGGACAAGGAAGGCAAGGAAGCCGGAGCAGCGACACAGCTGCATGATATTGATGCCCATTCCCTAGATAATTATTGGGGGGATGTTGCCGTTGCCGCAGCGCAGGAAGCAGCCGCTGCCGTTAAACAGATTATTGGCCGTTATTCTGGGCGAGATAATGCACCATTAGGCGCTGCCAACGCACAACAACAAGCAAAAGCTACCGGAAGCACAAACAGCACGGCAAAACCAGCCCAGCCAAATTAACCGGCACCTTCTGCATTACCATAAGAAATAATGAATCTCTTTCTCTGCTCGTCCCTCAAGATAGGCAGAGAAAGAGAAACCTTATGAGCGCGAACCGGGGGAAATTACCACACAACCGCTAAGCTTGCGGCAGGCATCCAATGCTTCCTCATGCGAAAGATTGGTCAGCCGGGCCCGATACAATTTGCCCGTTTTGGCCTGAACACTTGCAATTTGCGCACGGGCCCCAGAAAGAGCCGCCCGATTGCGGGCCTGCCCGGTTGCGCTCTGCGCCATGGACTGCGTGCCAAAAGCCCCCACCTGAATAGCCCATGTTTTTGATTCATCGCCGCGTGTGCGGTGCGTCAATAACGGTGCTGGTTCTGCATGTGCGGCAGGAAACACCTGCATGCGCCGTTGGGCAGATGTATTCCCCAACACAAGGCGCGCAGGTGCTGTAGGTTGTTCTGGCGGGTTTGGAATGGGGTCAGACGCATCCGCCACCTGCACCGGCGCAGTTGAAACCGCTGTTTCAGAAGATCCCAACCGCTGCGCCCAAGCTGCACGCACATCTGCCGGGCTTTCTGTCAGCCCGTTAATGCGCCCCTTACGGGCAACCGGCTGCCATTCTGGCGTGTAAGAAGTGGTTGCAGAATCTCCATCACTGCCCACAACTTCAGCCAACTGCACGGGCTGTGCACCACTATTTCCGCTCCGCTGCGCCCATGCGGACTTAACGGAGTTCACTTCCCCCACAGACTGAATGGGCTGGTAAGATTGGGCCATGCTATCATGGCTGGCCACCAGCAAATCTGCCTGAGAGCGATTGGTAGGTGAAATGCCAACAATTCTGCGCCCAATAGAGGCAACATAGTTACGGGTTTCACGCGGGAGAGTGCGGTTGCGCGTTAGAAAATCTTCTAGCCTTCCGGGCCCCGCATTGTAGGCCGCCAAAAAGCCCGGAGAACCATACACATCATATAACTGGCGAATATAGCCCGTGCCCGCCATGATATTATCATGCGGATCAAACGCATCGTCACCCAGATTATAGGCTTGGCGCATTTCATCATATGTAGGCGGCATTAACTGCATCAGCCCCATGGCGCCCGGCCCGGATGTAACAAGCTGGCCATTATGGAAAAGCCGCCCACCCGATTCCTGCTGAATAACGGCGCGTATCCATTCATCCGGCACATCAAAGCGCTTTGAGGCTTCCTGAATATAGGGGCCCCAAGGATCTTCCGCCGTGCCCGGTGGTGCGTAATAGGAACGTGCATGTGCCCGATACCGTGCGGCTTCTTCTGCCACAGGCATGGTAATATCATCCCCACTGGGCTGATTTGCACAGGCAGAAAGCAAGGCCAGAAGCCCCAGAATAACTGAACCTTTGGCAGCATGGGCCAGCCTTTTGCCTCGCCATGCCACAGAACACCGCTTATGCTGGCTGATCTGTCTGGATGTCATGCTATCTGGTCATCCCATTCATGGAAGGCAAAGCACCGGCTTGTCGGGAGGTTTTCCTGACGATCTGGCATAAAACTCATGCTGGTATTTATACCTCGGATGTTTCTCATGCAAGAAATCGCTGCTGTTGTTCTCTCCCCATTATACTGCCTGTTGCAGAGACCGAATTGATCGGATAGGCCATAAAGTATGACGGCCACATCCGGTTCTTCCGCGCAGTTTTCAGGGTCTGGGTTACCCACACAACCAGGCCGGGCTTCGCGCTCCCGCCTTGTTTCTGCCTGCAATGATATTGCGGGCGGGCTGCGCCTGTGGCGGCTGGCCCTTTCATTGGGCTGGCTAGATATCCGGCTGCAATTCAACGGGTCACGCATCGGCCCCTTCTGGCTCACGCTCACTACAGGTGTCATGGTTGGCTCCATGGGGCTGATCTATTCTCAGCTCTTCCATCTGGTTCTGCACGATTACCTGCCATACTTGGCAATTTCGCTTATTCTATGGCAGGCGGGGCTTTCCTCTCTTATTCAGGAAAGCTGCTCTACCTTTACACGTGCAGCAGAAACTCTGCGCTCGGTTAACATGCCGTATTCCGTGCAGGCGTTCCGCACTATGGTGCGGTGCGGGATTATGTTTGGTTACAACATCATCGTGCCTGTAGTGGTGTTTTTGGTATTGGGCGTGTGGCCCGGCCTTACAATGCTTTTGGCCCTACCTGCCATTGCAATATGGCTCGCTAACAACGTAGCACTTTGCCTGTTGCTGGGTAGTGCCTGCGCCCGTTTTAGAGATATTCCCCCTATTGTGGGCAGTATTCTCCAGATTATGTTTTACGTCACCCCAGTAATCTGGGAACCCAAACAGCTTGGGAACACAACTTTCTGGCTATACTTCAACCCATTTTACGCGTTGCTGGAAATTGTACGCCGCCCATTTTTGGGGCAGGCTCCAGAAGCAACACTATGGATAATTGCCGGTAGTTTCAGCCTTATTTTATGGATTCTGGCACTCTTCACCTTCTCCCGCTCCCGTAGCAGACTGGCGTTCTGGATATGACAGGTTCTTCTGCGCCCACGAGCACAAAAACCACGACTCAATCTACATCCATCAGCATTACAGATCTTTCGCTCAGCTTTCCCATTTTCCATGGGGGCGCACGCTCACTGAAGAAAATGCTTCTCAAACGCGGCAAATCGCTGTTGGCCAGCGCACGTGGGCTTCAGACAGGCGGCTCCGTTACCCTCGGACAAGGTGAAACAGGCACTGTTTACGTAGAAGCACTCCGCGATGTTTCGCTCAGCATCAAAGCTGGAGAACGCGTGGGGCTTATCGGGCATAACGGTGCTGGTAAATCTACTTTGTTGCGTGTCATGGCGGGCATTTACATGCCAGAAGCGCCAAACGTGCATATTCATGGCAAAGTAGCCCCGTTACTGGACCTACTTTCTGGCATGAACCCACAACTTACAGGCAGAGAAAACATAAGCCTGTTTGGCCACCAGAAAGGCTTTAACTCTGCACAAATCATCCAACTTGAAAAAGACGTAGAAGCTTTTGCCCAGCTGGATGACTTTTTGGACTTACCCGTAAGGCTTTACTCCACAGGCATGACTATTCGCCTGGGTTTTGGGCTTGCCACTTCCATTACCCCACAGATTCTTCTGATGGATGAATGGTTTATGGCAGGAGACTTCCACTTTCAGGAACGCGCTGAAAAGCGCTTGGCCTCTGTTGTAGATTCCACAGATATTCTGGTTATCACCTCACATGCGCTAGGTGTGCTGGAAAAATGGTGCACCCGGCTAATCTGGATGGAACATGGCCAGATACGGATGGATGGCCCAGTGGAATCCGTTATGGATGCATACCGCAAAGAATCTGAACAAAATGCCCAGAAAGATCATTCCTGAAATATGAATACACTTATTTTTCTGCTGCGTTCTTTCGGAATCTATCTTCTTGCGGGTTTTGCCGAAATTGCAGGTTGCTTTGCTGTCTGGCTCTGGATCAAGGAAGGCCGCTCAGGCTGGCTGACTATCCCCGGCCTTATCAGTCTATGTGTGTTTGCCCTTTTGCTCACACGTATAGATGAAGAAAGCGCCAGCCGAGCCTATGCCGCTTATGGCGGTATTTACATTACGGCATCACTTATATGGATGCGCTGTGTAGAAGGCCGGACACCAGATAAATGGGAAATAACCGGAGCCCTTATCTGCCTGCTAGGTGCTGGCGTTATTCTGTTGGCCCCACGGCACGGATAATTTTTAAAGCAGCTTTGTCAGCTTCAGCACAAACCATGTGCCCAGCATAATGCCAAAGCACAGAATACCGGCAATAACCGTATCCCACGCACCGCCGGACAAAAACATGCCGCCCGTGTTCATGCCAAAAAACCCGGTTACAAACGTGGCGGGCAGCATCAAAGTTGTACCAACGGAAACGATATACAGGCGGCGGTTGGTTTCTTCCGCCTGATTGGATGTGAGTTCGTCCTGCAAAGAGCGCGCACGGTCCTGCAAGGCCAAAAGGTCATCCAGTGCCGCATGAACTTGGCGCTGGGAACGATCTCGCAAATCATCCTCAGCCCATTCCGGCAGCTCCAGTTCTTCATCACGAAAAATACGATCTACCGGCGCCAAAACACGGCGCAATTCTGTAGAGCGACGCCGGGCAACACCCAACAGGCCGCTCATACGGCCTAGATCGGTATCTCGATCCAGCATCAGCAGCACATCTTCTGCCCGGTCTAACTGATCATCCAGCCGTGCAAAATCACGCCGCAATGTATCTGCAAATTCCAGAAGAGCTCTATCCACCACCTTGGCAGGAGAACGGGGAACAAGCCCGCGCTGTAGCTCATGATACACCACACCCAATGCCGGAATGGGGTGCCTGCGTGTGGTCAGCAGCAGATCAGGCTCTAGCGCAAACCGCCATGTGCTCACATTTCTTTCATCATCAGTGGATGTGTCATCAAATGCTGGCAGCGCACCAAAAACAATATCGCCTTCACTTTCCAAGCGTGTGCTGCGTTCCAGATTGGTCAGAACCTGACGCACTTCTTCTGGTAACGAAGGTATGCTTTCAATCTGCGCGCGAGAAAGGGTATGGACGATATCAAAATGGAACCAGGCCCACCCATCCTCCTGCATCAGTTCTGGGGGAAAGCTGCCGGTTGTCAGGCGCTGGGTAACAACATCACGCCCCAGTTCCACCGGTTCTTTACCGGGGCGGCAGAAAATGGCCCACACCAAGCCATCCCGCAACAGGGTGCCCCCTTCCGAAAGAAGATCAGGCAGAGCTCCGGCTGATGGTAAGTTGGGCATCACTGGTCTCCCTGCTTTCTTACGGGCATATCCCCAAGCGGGTTGTGTCATAAAACCTGCTTTTGGCGCCAGCGCCTGTCAGGTTGCATAACATGAGCCAGAAATTGGCAAAAGGCAGGGAAACCACCTTTTGCCAACACTTAACTTATGATCGCGCCCGCAAACCTCCGGAACGGCGGCCTGCACCTTCTCCAGTTGGACGCGCAAAGCGCGTGCCATTCTGCTGCTTGCGTGCAGCCTTAAGAACGGGGGCTGCTGTAAGCTCGGCTTCAAGCTGAGCAATACGTTTGCGTATGCTTTCCTTAAGTGCTGGAGAGGTATGAGCCTTCATTGCCCCCAGCGTTTCCTTCAGATCGCGCAGCTGCTTCTGTTTTTCTGGCAGAGAACGACGAATAGGCTGGTTGTCAGACATCTGGCCACGATAAGCACGCATGAGCTGAACCTCATTACAACAAAATAAGGCGCGGCCAGTGTTATGGCCGCGCTGCCTGCACAGTGCAGAAATGACCCATTCAAACCTGCGCCAAACGCACATAGCAGTTCACCCACCGCAAAAAGCGGCAGGCAAGCCCTTTATACGCGTAAGAAAAGCAGACTTTTAAGGTCTGGTTAGAGCGAATTGCTGCACAGAATATCCCGCAATGCTGAAAGCAACTTTTCACACTGCTGATCTGTGCCGACCGTAATGCGCAACCACGCAGCGGTGCGCTCACCCCTTAAGTGCCTGACAATAATGGCACGCTCTCTGAGTTGGGTAGCCAGTTCTGCTGCGTTCCGGTTCGGGTGCCAAGTGTAAACAAAATTGGCTTTGGACGGCAAGACATCAAAACCGAGTTTTTGCAGCCCTTCTGCCAATGCAGTTCTGCTGGCAATAACCTTCTGCACGCTGGAGGCAAACCATGCCTCATCTTCCACCGCAGCCGTTGCCCCGACCTGCGCCAGACGATCCAACGGGTAGGAATTAAAGCTATCCTTTATGCGCACCAAACCTTCAATCAGTTCGGGTTGCCCAAATGCAAAACCAACCCGCAAGCCAGCAAGTGCGCGTGATTTAGAGAAAGTCTGCACGACCAAGAGGTTAGGATAGTCCTTAATTAAGGAAACTGCGCTTTCTGCACCAAAATCCACATAGGCTTCATCAATCAGCACAACGCGGTCTGGCTGGAGTTCCAGAAGCTGGCGCACCTCTGCCAAGCTCAGGGCAATGCCTGTGGGGGCATTCGGGTTAGCCACTACAACCCCACTGCATGGGCCCGCGTAATCTGCAATATTTACCTGCATATCATCCGTAAGTGGAACCGTACGGAACGGCAGGGAATAAAGGCCGCAATACACGTGGTAGAAGCTGTAAGTTACATCCGGAAACAGCAATGGTTCACCATGCGCAAAAAATGCCTGAAAAGCATGGGCCAGAACCTCGTCCGAACCATTGCCCACAAACACATATTCTGGCCCCAACCCAACGCGCGCCCCCAAAGCCGTGCGCAAAGCCAAAGCTTCGGGATCTGGATACAGGCGTAATGTGTCATTATCTGCAGCACGAATAGCCTCTAATGCACGTGGAGACGGGCCATAAGGCGATTCGTTGGTGTTCAACTTGATCAGATCGGTCATTTTGGGCTGCTCACCGGGCACATACGGTGTCAGCTTATGAACAAGCGGGCTCCAGAAACGACTCATGCTACCTATATCCAAAAAAACAAAAGCAGCCTGATATCAGGCCGCCTTATCCCTTCTTATCTGAAGGTGTAAAACCAAAATAACCCGCCAATCCTTTTTCAGGAAAGGCTGGCGGCCACTGCTTTCAGCGCTTCTTCAAGTGCAGGCTTACCCTGCCTACGGGCCAGATCTATAGCATTTAGGCCTTCGCCATCGCGCAATGTCGGGTTGGCACCGGCCTTAAGCAGCAAAAGAGCCATATCATCCCGCCCAAACATCACGGCAAAAATGAGAGGTGTGCGCCCAACAGCGTTGGGAATATCCACCCCTGCCCCAGCTTCCAGCAGCATGGTGGCAATAGGCATATCGCCTTTAAACGCCACGCCAGCCAGCGCTGTTGCCCCTTTTTCATCTTGCAAATCTGGCTTGGCACCATGAGCCAGCAGCACGCTCACGGCGTCCTTATGCCCATTGTAAGAGGCCAAAATAAGCGGCGTGTAGCCTTTTTCAGCCCTTAAGTTCGGGTCCATTCCAGCCTGCAAAAAGCGGGCCAGCATATCTGCATCCCCTTCACGCGCCGCGTTCAGGAAAAGTGCTTCAATCTGTTCACGCGTAAAGCCCTGTGCGCCACCACCGGTTGCCGGGGCGGCTGTTCCCTGCTCGGACGGAGTCCGGGAAGAAACTTCTGTCATGACTGACCTCCGGAAAAGAATGGTTTTGCAACAACGGTTATCTTACGCTGCCGCGTTATTAAGAAAAAGAACCATATCAGCCCCTTTGTCCATACCACAAACGCACAAGTGGCACGCCTGCTCCCTGCCCAGGTAAAAAGAGCATTTCAGGCCCAAAATCACAGAGTTATGACAGCAGGCCTGTTGAACATAAAAAGCAGCCCAAGCGTCATCATCTCTTGCCGAAAAACGCCTAACCGTGGAATTGTGCGGAACTCTTACAAGGCACACCGCTTAGGGTGCTCATAACTTTCCGGCCATAATTCGTAATTACGGCCCAGTCTGGAGGATAGGTCTGCATGCGCGTTTCTCTTCCCACTCCTGTTCGCGCACCTGCACAAATGCAGGGCAGTGGCGCATCCAGCCTTGATACGCTGTGCATCAACACCATTCGCGCACTTGTCATGGACACTGTGCAGAAGGCCAATTCCGGCCATCCGGGGGCGGCCATGTCCATGGCGCCGCTGACCTATACTCTATGGCAAAACCTTTTAAACTATGACCCGACCAACCCATTGTGGCCCAATCGGGATCGGTTCGTGCTTTCCATCGGGCATGCCTCTGCCTTGCTGTATTCCATGATTCATCTGTCTGGCATCCGGCAGGTGACTAACGGTAAGGTAACGAACGCTTCGGCCCTCACAACGGCTGATTTAGAACAGTTCCGCCAGCTTGGCTCCAAAACCCCAGGGCACCCTGAACATGGGCACACAACCGGCGTAGAGACTACAACCGGCCCACTGGGCGCTGGCTGTGGCAACTCCGTTGGCATGGCCATGGCAGAAAAATGGCTGGCTGCACGCTTTAATCAACCGGGTTTCGAGCTGTTTAACCATCATGTTTACACCCTGTGTGGTGATGGTGACATGATGGAAGGTGTAAGCAGCGAAGCAGCATCCCTCGCCGGCCATCTCCAGCTTGGCAACCTGATCTGGATTTACGATTCCAACCGTATCTCCATCGAGGGCGGCACCAACATTGCATTTACAGAAAACGTGGCAGAACGCTTTGCCGCCTATGGTTGGCAGGTTCTGGAACTGAAGGATGCCAATGATACAGCAGCCTTCACTCAGCTCATTGCTCAAGCCAAGGCTGAAACCAACCGCCCCAGCATTATTATTGCACATTCGGTTATTGCATGGGGTGCGCCCAATAAGGCTGGCATGGCCTCCGCCCACGGGGAACCTTTGGGCGCAGAAGAAGTGCGTGAAACCAAAAAGTTTTTCGGCTGGCCAGAAGACAGCAGCTTCCTTGTTCCACAAGAAGCACTGCAACATATGCAGGATGGTTTAGGCGCCCGTGGGGCCGCTGCCAGTGCCGCATGGAACAAACTGTTTGCCAGTTACCATTCCTCACATCCGGCTTTGGCTGCAGAGCTAGACGCTATTTTCAATGGCACTCTGCCAGAAGGCTGGGATGCTGATATTCCGGTTTATGAAACCAGCGCAAAAGGTGAGGCCTCCCGCGCCAGTTCTGGCACTGTGCTTAACGCTGTAGCTGGCCGTTTGCCTTGGCTTCTGGGCGGATCTGCAGATCTGGCACCCTCCACCAAAACGCTGCTGAAGGGTGAAAAAAGCTTTCAGCCTGCTCAATGGGGTGGAAGCTATGCTGGACGCAATTTCCACTTTGGGGTGCGCGAACATGCCATGGGGGCCATTGTAAATGGTATGGCCCTGTATGGCCTGCGCCCTTATGCGGCTGGCTTTCTGATTTTCTCGGATTACATGAAGGCCCCTGTCCGCCTTTCTTCCATTATGGGCCTGCCTGTCACCTATATCTTCACCCATGACTCCATCGGGGTGGGTGAAGATGGCCCCACACATCAGCCTATTGAACAGCTGGTGCAGTTGCGTGCTACGCCGGGCTTGGTAACGCTGCGCCCGGCCGATGCCAATGAAGTAGCCGAAGCATGGCGTTTTCTGATCCAGCATCGCAATGGCCCCACTGCCCTCGCCCTAAGCCGCCAGAATCTGCCAACGCTTGATCGTACCCGCTACGCACCGGCTTCTGGCCTCACAAAAGGTGCTTATGTTCTTGCAAGCAGCGAACAGACACCAAAGGTTATCCTGATTGCATCGGGCAGCGAAGTCTCTCTTGCCGTGGGCGCATATGAAGCCCTGAGCGCAGAAGGCATTCCGGCCCGCGTTGTTTCCATGCCCAGTTGGGAACTTTTTGAAGCTCAGCCACAATCTTACCGTGAGAGCGTGCTACCCGCCGCTGTAACAGGACGTGTGGTTGTAGAAGCAGGCTCACCCATTGGATGGGACCGTTATGCTGGACCAACAGGTGAAATCATTGCCATGCGTGGCTTTGGTGCCTCGGCTCCAGCGGGCAAACTACTTGAAAAATTTGGTTTCACGCCAGAAGCCGTGTTGGCAGCAGCCAAGCGGCAGGCAGGCTAAGCAAACCTGATCTTTCACCGCGCGTTATATGACATCGGCCTGCCCGGTTGTTGATCGGGCAGGATGGAGAAAGGATAACTACCAATGACATCCTCTGCCACGCCAAGCGCCAATCCACTACGGGCACTTGCAAAAGCCCACCAGTCCCCTTGGCTGGACTTCATCCGTCGTTCCTTTGTGGAAGATGGTTCACTGGCGCGCCTCGTGCAGGATGATGACATTCGTGGTGTCACCTCCAACCCGGCCATCTTCCAAAAAGCAATGGGAGAAGGCACGGAATATGATGCCCAGATGCGCGATATTCTGGCGCATGAAATTGTTGCCCCGGGTGTGCTTTACGAAAAGCTGGCAGTTGCCGATATCAAGGCAGCGGCCCATGTGCTGGCCCCTGTTTATGAACAGGCCCATGGCAAGGATGGCTTTGTAAGCCTGGAAGTTTCTCCGTATCTGGCGCGGGATATGGAAGGCACAGCACATGAGGCCGCCCGCCTGTGGGCAGATGTGGCTGAGCCCAACCTGATGGTTAAAATTCCCGCAACGCCAGAAAGCATTCCGGCTATTCGGGCAAGCATTGCTGCGGGCATTAACGTCAACGTCACACTTATTTTCTCTCTGAATGCTTACAAAGACGTGGTGGACGCATGGCTTAGCGGTCTGGAAGACCTGCAAGCCAAAGGCGGAGATCTGTCCCGCGTTGCATCCGTTGCTTCCTTCTTTGTCAGCCGGATTGACAGCAAGATTGATGCAGAAATTGATCGGCGCGTTGCTGCGGGAGATAAAGACGCCGCAGCCCTAAAGACCCTACGTGGCAAAGTTGCCATTGCCAATGCCAAGATGGCCTATGTGTACTGGCAGGAAATGATGCAGACGCCGCGCTGGAAAGCGCTGGAAGAAGCAGGTGCTCAAACTCAGCGCCTCCTGTGGGCCTCTACTGGCACCAAAGATAAAGCCTATAGCGATGTGCTGTATGTTGAGAGCCTGATCGGCCCGCAGACTGTCAACACCCTGCCGCCCGCCACTATGGATGCTTTCCGTGACCACGGCACCGTAGCCGAAACACTCGGCACGGATATCACCAACGCCCGACAGGTGATGGAAGATACCCAGCGCCTTGGCCTTGATCTGGATGGCATTACCAAAACCCTTGTAGATGAAGGTGTGCAGTCCTTTGCTGATGCCTTTGATGGGCTGCTGGGCTCTGTTGCCGCCAAGCAGGCGACTCTTCTTAGAGATAAGCTCACTACCCTGAAAACAAGCCTGCCAGCTGATTTTCAGGAAGCCGTTGATAAAGGCTTAAACGCTTGGCGTAAGGATGGCTCCATCCGCCGCCTGTGGGCCAAGGATGCTTCTGTCTGGACCAATGGACCAGAAGCCAAATGGCTGAACTGGCTGAACACGGTAGATGACCGCCTAAACCATATTGGGAGTCTGGAAGCCTTTCAGGCTGAAGTGAAAGCACGCGGTTTCCATCAGGTTCTGCTGATGGGCATGGGTGGTTCCAGCCTTGGGCCAGAAGTGCTGGCCATGACCTTTGGCAAGCACGAAGGCTTTGGCCATCTTTACGTGCTGGACAGCACAGACCCGCAGCAGGTTGCCGCTTTTGAGAAAAAGATAGACCCGCACCACACACTGTTTATTGTGGCCTCCAAATCCGGCAGCACGCTGGAACCCAGCATTATGCTGGCCTACTTCCAGGATCTGGCCAAACGGGCGCTGAAAGAAAAAGCGGGTTCACATTTTGTAGCCATTACAGACCCGGGCTCCAAGCTGGAGGCCTATGCCAAGGCTGAAGGGTTCTGGAAGATTTTTTCTGGTGACCCGCAAATTGGTGGCCGTTATTCCGTGCTTTCCAACTTTGGTATGGTGCCTGCAGCCGCAGCCGGTGTGCCGTTACGCTTGTTTCTTGAAGACGCGCTGCGTGGCGTACGCATGTGCGATGGCAGCGTGCCGCCCGTATCCAACCCCGGCGTGTTGTTGGGCACCATTATGGGTGTTGCCGCCACACAGTTCGGGCGGGATAAGCTGACAATTATTGCCACGCCACAGATCATGGACTTTGGCGCTTGGATGGAACAGCTTATTGCTGAATCCACCGGCAAGCATGGCAAAGGCATTATCCCCATTGATGATGAAACGCTGGGCGGCCCCAAGCGCTACGGCAAGGATAGATTGTTTGTTTATCTGCGCCTTGCAACAGAACATCGGCATGAGCAGGATGAAGCCATTTCAACCCTAATTGATGCCGGACAGCCTGTCATCACCATTAACTTCCACAATAAGCGCCAGATTGCGCAGGAATTCTTCCGTTGGGAGATTGCCACCGCTGTTGCTGGTGCTTTCCTGAACATTGATCCGTTCGATCAGCCGGATGTTGAATCCACCAAGATCGAAACGCGCAAGCTGATGGCCGCTTACGAAAAAACCGGCAAACTGCCCGCAGAAGAACCCTTTGCGCAGCACGGGCCGCTGGTGTTTTTTGCAGATCAGGCCAATGCAGCCGCCCTTAAGGGAGATACGGCCACGGCTATCCTGAAAGCGCATTTTGACCGCGTAAAGGCTGGGGATTACGTGGGGCTTCTGGCTTACATTGAACGTAACCGTGAAACACTGGAATGGATCCAGCATGCGCGCCTGCATGTGCGTGATGCCAAAACCATTGCCACGGCGGCAGAGTTCGGGCCGCGCTTCCTGCACTCTACCGGTCAGGCTTACAAAGGTGGGCCCAACACAGGGGTGTTCCTGCAAATTACAGCGGATGATGCGCGAGACCTACCCGTGCCCGGCACTGGCTATTCCTTTGGCGTTGTAAAAGCCGCTCAGGCACGTGGTGATTTTGATGTGCTGGCCGAACGCAAGCGCCGTGCCCTGCGGGTGCATATTAAAGGAAATCTCAAAGAAGGCCTTGCAGCGCTTGCTTCTGCCCTGCATGACGCCCTGTAAAATATTAAACAGGAGAACATTATGCAGATTGGCATTGTTGGACTGGGCAGAATGGGCGGCAACATTGCCGTCCGCCTGACACGGCACGGGCACGACGTTGTTGTTTATGACCGCGATACCGCAATGGTGGAAAAAACCGTTGCTCGCGCAGAAGCCGGTCGTGCTGTTGCCGCCAGCAACCTTGCCGATGTGGTGGAAAAGCTGAACGGACCCAAAAAGATTGTATGGTCCATGCTTCCGGCTGGCGCCATTACGGAAGAAACCGTAATGGCCTTGGCTGGCCTGATGCAAAAAGGTGATATCGTTATTGATGGTGGCAACACCTACTACAAAGACGATATCCGCCGCGCCAAAGTGCTGGCTGAAAAAGGCATTGATTACATTGATGTTGGCACATCTGGCGGTGTGTGGGGTTTGGACCGCGGCTACTGCATGATGTATGGCGGCCCGCGTGAAGCCGCTGATTATATTGACCCCATTCTGACCTCTCTGGCACCGGGAATTGGGGATATTCCACGCACGCCGGACCGTGACCGTGCAGATCTCGACCCCCGTGCAGAGCAGGGCTACCTTTATTGTGGCCCAGCTGGGTCAGGCCATTTTGTTAAAATGGTTCATAACGGCATTGAATACGGCATGATGCAGGCCTTTGCTGAAGGCTTTGACGTGATGTACCGCAAGGATTCACCATTGCTGGCAGAAGATGAACGCTTCTCCCTCAACATGGCAGATATTGCCGAAGTCTGGCGCCGTGGCAGCGTGGTATCTTCCTGGTTGCTGGATCTTACCGCTCAGGCTCTGGCCAAAAATGGTGAGCTTTCTGAGTTCAGCGGTGAAGTCAGTGATTCTGGTGAAGGCCGATGGACAATTGAAGCTGCCATTGAGGAATCCGTGCCAGTGCCGGTGATGACGGCCGCATTGTTCACACGCTTCCGTTCACGCAGCGGCAACACATTTGCAGAAAAAGTGCTATCAGCCATGCGCTTTGGCTTTGGTGGCCACGTAGAAAACAAGAACTAAAATAACATTTTAGACACAAGGTAGGAGTCGGGAAGTATGACAGATAACGGACAGAACGGACTCAACCCGGGCCGTCCGCCTGCCTCCCGCATCCGCCTTGTTGTATCTGACATGGACGGCACGCTGCTGACGCCTGAAAAACAGGTAACACGCCATAGCATTGCCGCCATCCAAACGCTCAAGCAGGCCGGTGTGCCGGTCTGTCTTGTCAGCAGCCGCCCTCCGGGTGGCATGGAAATGTATTTTGATGTGCTGGGCCTGCACACGCCTTATGGCGCGCTAAACGGTGGCACCATTTTTAATGCAGACCGCACAATCCGCTCCCGCCTTTCATTAGACCCCGAAGCTGTTCAGGAAACACTGGATATGCTCAAGGTGCACGACATTGATGCGTGGCTGTTCCGTGGGCACGAATGGTTGGTCACCAATGCAACCGGCGCTTACGTAGAACCCGAAGCAAAAGCCGTGCGCATGACACCTACAGCCGTGCCTTCTTTTGATGATTACCGGCAGGATGTTGGTAAGGTGACCGGGTCTTCTGCCGATTATGAAGCTTTGATGCGTCAGGAGCTGGAAATCGGGCAGTTGCTTGAAGGCCGCGCCAGCGTGGCCCGCTCCTGCCAATGCTTTTTGGATATCACCCCCAAAGATGCCAACAAAGGCTACGCTCTGCGCCAATTGGCCAGCTTTTATAATATTCCCATAGAAGAAGTGGCCTGCATTGGGGACATGAACAACGATGTGCCTATGCTCTCCATTGGTGGGCTTTCTATCGCCATGGGGCAGTCAAAACCGGAAGTGGCAGAAACGGCACATTTCGTAACCGCCCCTAATTCGGAAGATGGCTGGGCCAAAGCCATGGAACAGTTTGTATTGCCCCGCGTGGCTCCGCTTTCAGACACGGCAGGAAAGACAGTATCGTGACAGAACAGACTACCGCCAACGGTGCCCTGCACATTTCTGCAACACGAGACAGCCTGATGCATGATCTGGCTGATTGGCTTGTAAAACAGACACTCCAGCGCCCGGAAGCCCCCTTCCGCATCGCACTCAGCGGGGGTAGCACACCGCAGCACCTTTACCGCCTGATGACAGAAGAACCCTATGCCAGCCGCTTTCCGTGGCAGCGCATGCAGTTTTTCTTGGGGGATGACAGATTTGTGCCGCACGATCATGCTGACAGCAATTATGGCATGATGCGCCGCCTGCTGTTTTCTCGCGTGCCAGTGCCCGCAGAAAACATTTTCCCCATGCCGGATAAAGGCACAGCGGAGCAAGCCGCCAAGGAATATGAAGCAACCCTGAAACAGATATATCAGGGAGATGCTTTGCAAGCAGACAAACCACTTTTTGACGTAAACCTGCTGGGCTTAGGCACAGATGGCCATACAGCCTCCCTTTTCCCCGGCCAACCGGTATTGCAGGAACGCACTGCATGGGTTGCCCCTTGCGTGCCCCCTGTTGCCCCCCACACACGTCTGACACTGACCTACCCGGCCATTCATGCCAGCCGGCATGTTATTTTTCTGGTAGAAGGGGCTGATAAAAAAGAAGCCGTTACCCGCGTAAGAGCGCAGGATCCCGCCTGCCCCGCCAGCGCCATTACCAGTGCAGGAGATCTGATCTGGTTTTTAGATCAGCCCGCAGCCCCAGCACCGCAGAACTAACAGGATATAAACAGGCATGACCGCAACACCGCCCGATCCCGCTGCCGCCTTTAAACAGCAGGCTGCCATCAAGGCTGCATCCCTTGTGCAGGATGGCATGGCCGTTGGCCTTGGCACGGGTTCTACCGCCAAATTTGTTGTTGCTGAACTCGGCCGCCGTGTGCGCGAAGAAGGCCTGCGTATCCGGGCCATTCCCACATCCAGTGTTACGGAAAAGCAGGCTAAAGAAGAAGGGATTCCCCTCACCACTTTTGGAGAACAGCCTGAACTTGATATCGCCATAGACGGTGCTGATGAAATTGAACCCCGCACCCTCAACCTGATTAAAGGTTTAGGGGGCGCTCTATTGTGGGAAAAAATAGTCGCCTCTGCCGCAAAGCAGTTTGTTGTGGTGGCCGATGCCAGCAAATACGTGGACCATCTGGGTGCAAAATGCCCCCTGCCCGTAGAGGTTATTCCTTTTGGTTGGGAAAAAGTTGCACGCCAGTTGGGTGAATTGGGCGCACATGTCACACCACGGCGCAACCGAGATGGATCTTTCTATCTGACCGATGAAAAGAACCTGATCATGGATTGCGTATTTGGCCCCATGATGGAACCCAAAAAACTGGGCCGCTCCATTCTGGAAATTGTTGGTGTGGTTGAACACGGGCTGTTTCTGCATATGGCGTGCCAAACCATTACCGCTGGGCCAGAAGGCATACGCATCCTCACCCCGCAACAGGATTAAAATATCTCCCATGCCACAGAATGCTTCTGCCTACCCCACAGACAGCACACTCCCTACCCAACCAGCGGCACAGGGTATTACCCGGCACCTGCTGGTTGTTATGGGTGTATGCGGATCTGGCAAAAGCACTGTGGCCGAGGGCCTGCATAATGAGTTGGGATGGCCGTGGCTGGATGCAGACAGCCTGCATTCTCCCTCCAGCATTGAAAAAATGGCTCATGGCATCCCACTTACGGATGAAGATCGCCAAGGCTGGCTAACACGCTGCCATGCTTGGTTGGCAGAAAAACAAAAAGCCGGAACAGGCGGTATTCTTGCCTGCTCTGCCCTCCGCCGCATTTATCGTGATCAACTTCGGCAAGATGGCGTAAAACCATTATTTATCTATTTAAGCGCAGATACATCTGTTCTGGCACAAAGGCTAAAAACGCGGCCCGACCACTTTATGCCCGCCTCCTTACTGCCAAGCCAGATACAAACATTGGAACCTCCGCAGGCAGATGAACAGGCGCTCACTTTTTCCGTGCTGCCTGAACCTGCTGAAGTCATTGCTGAAATTCTAACGCGCTTGAGAACTCTTCCCTCAAACATATAAACGCTACGGGAGAAGATAGTGGGACATAATTACGCTAAGCCGCTTACATCCGGGCAGAAAATGGAACGCTTGCTCACACGTATCCCACCCGGCTGGCACATTGCTTTGGAGCGTTCGACTGGTGAAGCCACATGGCGCGCGCTCACACACGCACCGGATAAGGAAGGAAGCTGGAGCGCACCCCATGCAGATCCGGCAGATGCGCTGGAAGAAGCATGGCGCAACAACCGCTCGGTGCTTGTATAATTTTTTGCACGAAGCGCAACAGTTAACGCTCTGCTTTTTCCGATGTCACCTTGCGATACGGTTTACCGGTGAGGCTATTGATTCTCACCTTACGGGGTAGTTTAGGCGTTTCATCTGGCACAACGTGGCATGGCACACCTTCGGCCTGCCGTGCCTTTGCAAAGCGTTGAGCATGTGAAAGCTGAGATGCCTGATAAAGCAGTTTATCCCCCAGCATAACCTTGTGCTTCCGCACGCTCTTTCCTCCAATGCTGCACCATATCCGCACCAACGTGGTGCTTGTGGTGCATTTATCTGTATCCTATCGTATATAAAAATAGGATACATTTCATGGCTTCATTGCTGACACGCCTTTGCTGCTCCACCCTGCTGATTGCGGGGTTAGGCTCTTTTATTGCCCCTGCCGCCATGGCACGCAGCGTTACGGATATGAGTGGTCATACCGTCGAGATCAAGGATGACCACCCACCCATTGCAGACCTATGGTTTGCCCATAACGAAATTTCCGTCATGCTGGGGGCGGCAAACCGTATTCGGGTTTCTGCAGAAAACCCGGTAGATAGCCCTTGGCTGTTCAAGGTCGCGCCTGTCATGAAAAACGCCCATACGGGTGTGCGGCCTGATACCGCCAGTGCAGAAAATCTGCTGGCTCTCAACATCGGTCTGGCTTTTGTACCAACTGCTGCAAAGGCAGAAGAACTGCGCAGAATGGGTGTGCCCACTTTATGTGCGGAATATACAACTCTGCCGCAAATGCTAAAATCCATGGACATGACAGCCCAAGCACTGGATACGCCAGAAGCCTCTAAGGTTGCCCAATCCTACAGGCAGGATATGGAAGCAACGCTGAAGCAATTAAGCACCCGTTTGGCCAATGTACCAGCCAAAGAGCGCCCACGCGTTTTGCATATTGCGCGCCTGAACCCGTTGCAGATTGATGGCACAGACACGCTGATAGACGCTTGGATACAAACTGCTGGTGGGCAAAATGCCGCTACGGTCAGCGGCAACCATCGGCCTGTTTCTTTTGAGCAGATTGCTGTGTGGAACCCGGATGTCATTATTATCGGGGCCTCTGCAGGCATGCCAGATGCGGCTTCTCCTCTCAGATCTCTCGCCGCTTTCAAAAACGGGCGGGCATGGATAAACCCACAAGGCGTATTTGCATGGGACAGATACGGAGCGGAAGAACTGCTGCAACTCCAATGGGTTGCACAAAAACTGCATCCAGACCTTTTTGCAGATACCGATATGCACAAGGCCACACAGGCCTTCTATCGCAAGTTTTTTCATTACCCGTTAACAGATCAGGAAGCTGATCTTATTTTGGCAGGAAAACCGCCTGCTCCATAATCACCATGCATCATATGCCATAAAAGTGCATGACACTTATGTGATGTGTTGGACGTTGCTCAGTCGTCCTGTTATGTCCGATCCATGACAGGATTGCTGGACCACCTGCGCACTCATAAAACGCCTGCACGCCTTTTGCTGACCTTACGCGCCTTGGTGCGTACGGATTCCTTATGGCTTGTTGCACTGGCTGTTCTTATTGGTCTGCTGGCTGGTGGCGCTGTCAGCCTTATGACCAAAGCAACTTTTCTGGTTCATCAGATTCTAGCACCCGGTCATTCCCGACTTTCTGGCCTGCAACACATTACACCTTTACACGCCCTGTTGGTTCCCATTTTCGGGGGATTGTTGCTTGGGTTATGGAACCTCGCCCTTACCCGCCAACGCCATCGGCCTGTAGACCCTATTGAAGCCAATGCCCTGCACGGCGGCCGCATGAACCTGAAAGACAGCCTGATTGTTGCCGGGCAAACTGTTCTTTCAAACGGTTGCGGTGCGTCTATTGGGCTGGAAGCCGGTTTCAGCCAGATTGGAGCCGCATTTGGCTCCCGCATTGGGCGAAACCTCCGCATGCACCGTGCAGATATACGCCTGTTGGTAGGGTGTGGTGCGGCAGGCGCTATTGGCGCTGCGTTTGATGCCCCTCTGGCTGGGGCTTTTTACGCGTTTGAGCTGGTTATTGGCTCCTACGCCTTTCCCCTACTTGCTCCTGTAGCCTGTGCATCTCTCTGTGCTTTGGCTGTTGTGCATCTTGCTGGAGCCAATCTGCCAGAACTCTCTCTTGCATTGCCACAAGCCATTCCACCGCTGGCGTATCCGTGTCTCATACTGCTGGGCATTGCCACAGCCCTTATCGGCGTTGGGCTGATGAAAAGCGTGACACTGACGGAATCTCTTTTCCGTCGTATTCTGCCCCCTCTTTGGTTGCGTCCGGCAGTAGGTGGATTACTGGTTGGGTTACTGGCCCTGATTTCTCCTTCTGTGCTGTCTTCTGGGCACATGGCCATGCGGGAAGGGCTGATTATGCCGCCCACATTATGGCTGGCCATAGGCCTACTTCTGCTAAAAGCCTTGGCCTCTACCATTTCCATTGGCAGTGGCTTTCGTGGTGGTCTCTTTTTTGCATCTCTTTATCTGGGTGTTCTAACGGGAGCAGCCTTTACGGGGCTGACAGCCCCTCTTCTTTCTCTGCCCATTACGCTTTGCACCGTTGCTGGCATGTGTGCGCTGGCAACAACCATTATTGGTGGCCCCTTCACCATGATTCTGTTGGCGCTGGAAACAACACACAGCGCCAACATGACAGCAGCCGTGGCTTTGGCTGCCATTACATCCTCGCTCACCACTCGGCGTATTTTTGGCTATTCCTTCACCACATGGCGCTTTCATCTGCGTGGAGAAAACATTCGCTCTGGCGTAGATGTGGGCTGGATGCGCACACTGACCGTGGGGCAGATGATGCGCACACAAGTGGATACACTGCCTGCTGAAACGTCTGTAGCCCAAGCACGCACTGCGTTTACGGGCCGTGCACCCCGTTACATTGTTGTGCTGGATAATCAGCACCACTGCATGGGACTGGTAGAATACGCGCAAGTTCAATCCATGGTAACGCCCGCTAACCACCCCTTGCAGAGCCTGCTACCTTCAGACAGCATGGTTCTTGCACCAGAAGATAGCCTCTCCCGCGCTTTGGCTGCGTTTGAAAGCACAAGTTTGCCCGCCTTGGCTGTTACAGACACAGATCACAATGTGCTTGGCATACTAAGTGAACGCTATGTTTTACGCCGTTATGCAGAAGAACTGGAACGCACCCGCCGGGAACTGGCTGGTGAAAAACACCGGCGCTAGCACATCACAAACCAGAGAAAACAGTCAATTATAGCGCAGACGTGAACGTGCGTGAGGTGTCTATACGATAATGCAAATACGTTAAATATTTTTGGTTTAACCACTACAAACGGTGGAACAATCTATGTCTGCAGCCCCCCTTTTACCTTCCACCATGAAAGCCATCTGTTTTACGCAACCGGGCGCACCCGATGTGCTGCACGTGGAAACCATTCAGATTCCGCAGCCTGGCCGCGGCGAAGTGCTGGTACGCGTGATGGCTGCTGGCGTAAACCGGCCGGATATCATGCAGCGCAAAGGGCTTTATCCCTCTCCGCCCGGTGCTTGCCCTAGGCTGGGGCTGGAAATAGCAGGGGAAGTTGTTGCGCACGGTCTGCCGCAAGAAGATGTTACAATGCCCGCCATAGGGAGCCGCGTATGCGCCCTAGCAAATGGAGGCGGATATGCAGAATATTGCCTTGTACCTGCCGGACAGTGTCTGCCTTGGCCTGAAGGCTTTAATGCCATAGAGGCAGCAGCACTGCCGGAAACCTTTTTTACCGTGTGGTCTAACCTTTTTATGCCCACCATGCTGCCCAAAGATGCACGGGTATTGATCCATGGTGGCAGTAGCGGCATTGGCACAACGACTATTCAGCTTGTTAAAGCTTTTGGCGGCACGCCTTTTGCAACAGCCGGAACTGATGAAAAATGCGCTCTGTGCGAACAACTGGGTGCACAAGCCATTAACTACAAAACGGAAGACTTTGCCGAACGCATTGCGGAACTGACCAAAGGCAAAGGCGTAAATGCTATTCTTGATATGGTGGGTGGCCCTTATTTTGAGCGAAATCTCAAAAGCCTCGCCTTTGATGGCAAGCTCATCATTATCGCACTGCAAGGTGGCGCAAAGGCCGAGCAGGCTAATCTGGTGCGGATTATGACGCACCGGCTTATTGTAACAGGCAGCACGTTGCGCCCGCGTGATAGCGCCAGCAAAGCCCGCATTGCACAAGAGTTAAAAGTAAAAGTCTGGCCCTTGCTAAACAGCCGCACAATACGCCCTCTTATCCATCAAACTTTTCCATTGGCACAGGCTGCGGCTGCGCATCAGGCCATGGAAGATGGGCACCATTTGGGTAAAATTATCTTAACAGTCGATTCTCTTGCAGTATAAATTTGCTTTTATACTCGGCATCCTTCAGGCGCTTTAGTCCAAGTTCTCTAGGTGCCTGAAAAGACTATCTTCCCATCTCAACATAGGTATGCGGCGTTTGCGGCACTTGACCAAGTGCCCATCTTCAAGAATTTTGACGCCTCATGGAAACACCATCCACCCTTCCCTCATCTGTTCTGGCGGACCGGCTTACGGCCGTTCGCCAGAATATTGACGCAGCAGCACACGCAGCAGGCCGGGATCCCGCCTCTGTTACGCTGGTTGCCGTTTCCAAATTCCATCCGCTTGAAAGCGTGCAGGAAGCTCTTGCCGCAGGCCAGCGTGTGTTTGGAGAAAACCGGGTGCAGGAAGCCGCCAGCAAGTTTCCCGCCCTGCGGGCAACTTATCCTGACCTCCGGCTGCACCTGATCGGCGGCCTGCAAACAAACAAAGCGCGTGATGCAGTGCGCATTGCCGATGTGATAGAAAGCCTAGATCGGCCGGAACTAGCAGAAGCCTTGGCCAAAGCGGCAGATAAAGAAGGCCGCCTGCCTGAACTGTTGATTGAGGTTAACACAGGTGATGAGCCCCAGAAGTTTGGTGTCCCGCGTGAAAAAGCAGATAGCTTTATCCGCACCTGCCGCCAGCAGTTTGGGGCCAAACTGCAAGGGCTGATGTGCATTCCGCCTGCCACGCAAGACCCAGTGCCGCATTTTAGGCTTCTGCGCAGCATGGCGCAGGAACATGGGCTTCCTGTTATTTCCATGGGAATGTCTGCAGATTACCCACAGGCCATTGCCGAAGGGGCAACTCTTGTGCGTGTTGGCACCGCAATTTTCGGCCCGCGGCCACCTTCTCCCTGATTTTCATTTTCTGGGTGGAGGCCAGTATGCCTTGCTTCCACCTATCTGCGCCCTTTATGCAGGGCGAACGGGGCAACGTGCCCCTGCAAGACTGACGTGGAGCCAGAGACACCATGACTGACCCCGCCAACAAACCGGCTGGTTCTTCCCCTACAGGAGATCAGCCGCATGTGGCTTCAGCGCCGGAACCGCGGCGCATTACGGAATTTGACGCCGACCAACCGCAGCACGCTGCCGCCCCTGTTGGCTTTGCCGCTCTGCTGGGTGTGTTGGGCGTTGTGTATGGTGATATCGGCACCAGCCCACTTTACGCCTTCCGCTCTACTGTCGAGGTTATTTCGGGCCACCATCAGGTAGCCCCGTGGGAAATTCTGGGCGTTGCCAGCCTGATTTTCTGGACGCTGATCCTGATTGTCACGGTTAAATACGTCATCCTGATCATGCGGGCTGACCATAATGGTGAGGGCGGTATCCTTGCCATTATGTCCCTCGCCCAACGCGTGGTTATCAACCAGAAAACCCGATGGATATTAGGGCTGGTTGGTATTGTAGGGGCCTGTCTGTTTTTTGGTGATGGCATTATTACCCCTGCCATTTCCGTGCTTTCCGCCATTGAAGGCGTGGAAGTGAGTGTGCCTGCGGCGCATGACTTTGTGATACCCGTAGCCATATTGGTGATTATCAGCCTGTTTAGCGTGCAATGGATAGGCACGGGCAAGGTTGGCGCCATATTTGGGCCAATCATGCTGCTGTGGTTTGGCACGCTGGGTGTGCTGGGGCTGATGGAAATTCTGCATCACCCAGCTATTCTGATGGCGCTTTCACCCACCTACGCGCTGGAATTTATCTTCTACCACGGCAAGCTTTCCTTTCTGGCACTCGGCTCTGTCGTATTGTGCGTCACCGGGGCAGAAGCTCTGTATGCTGATATGGGCCATTTTGGCCGCGCCCCTATCCGCTATGCGTGGCTTTTCTTTGTGCTGCCCATGCTGGTGCTCAACTATTTTGGGCAGGCCGCACTGGTAATTGCTGACCCCAAAGCCTTGGCAAACCCCTTCTTCCTGCTGTGCCCGCACTGGATGCAGGGGCCAATGGTGGTGCTTTCTACCTTTGCCACTGTTATTGCCAGTCAGGCCGGCATTTCCGGCGGCTTTTCCATCTGCCGCCAGTTGATCCAGCTAGGCTATATGCCCCGGCTGCGCATTACCCACACCAATGCAGAAGAAGAAGGCCAGATTTATCTGCCGGACTTCAACCGCTTCCTTGCCGTTGGGGCCGTGCTGCTGGTGGTGGCCTTCCGTAGTTCCGATGCCTTGGCCTCTGCCTATGGTATTGCGGTTACGGGCACATTTATCTGCACTTCCATTCTGGCTATTGTCGTTTTCCATCGCCACTTCAACTGGCCTGCATGGAAAGTGGGAGCCATATTTGGGGGCTTCCTGCTGCTGGACAGCACCTTCTTTGCTGCCAACGCTCTTAAAATTCCTGATGGCGGTTGGGTGCCAGTGCTGCTTGGCTGCGTGTTGACCCTGATGATGACCACATGGAAAAAAGGCCGCAGCCTTATTATTGCACGCCAGCGGCAGGATAGTCTGCCCATGGGGTCCTTCATTGCCCGGCTTCCGCAGTCCCGCATCATTCGTGTACCGGGCATGGCTGTGTTCATGACCAGCACACCAGACTTTGTGCCTCCGTGCCTGCTGCATAATCTGCGCCATAACAAAATCCTGCATGATCATGTGCTGTTCGTAACCGTGCAGAACCTTGATCAGCCAGAAGCAGAGCGCGGCCACCGCGTAGCTGTGGAAGAACTGGCACCAGATATCTACCGCATTGTGCTGCGCTACGGGTTTATGGAAATGCCCAACATCCCCCGTGCACTGGAAGAACTGAAAGCCAACGGCGTGGATTTTGATGCCCTTCAGGCCTCCTATTTCACATCCCGCGAACTGATTACCCGTTCCTCTGTGCCGCGCATGTCGCGCTGGAGAATGTCCATCTTCCTGTTCATGCTCCGCAACTCCACCTCCAGCATGGAATTCTTCCGTATTCCGCCAGATCGTGTTGTGGAACTGGGCGTGAAAGTGGCTATCTAACACTGTGGAACAGGACGCACTCGCCCTTTACATCCACTGGCCATTCTGTTTGGCCAAATGCCCGTACTGTGACTTCAACTCACACGTACGGGCAGAAATTCCACAGGCGCGCTTTGCGCAGGCCCTTCGCGCAGAGCTTGCGCATGAAGCCAACCGTTTGGGCCGCCGCCACCTGACATCCATCTTTTTTGGTGGCGGCACACCCTCTCTCATGGCCCCGCAAACGGTCGCGAGCCTGATAGATGATGCCACATCTCTATTTGATGCTGCTCCCAACCTTGAAATTACGCTGGAAGCCAACCCAACCAGCGTAGAAGCCGAAAGACTGAAAGATTTCAGGCAGGCCGGAATCAACCGTGTTTCCCTGGGTATTCAGGCCCTGAATGATGAGGCTCTGCATTTTTTGGGTCGGCAGCACTCCGCCACACAGGCACTGGCTGCGCTGGAACTTGCACGTTCATTGTTCCCCCGCATTACGTTTGACCTGATTTACGCACGCCCCAACCAGAGCGTGGCTGCATGGGAAACAGAGCTAGAGACAGCGCTGCAACTGGTGGCAGATCATGTCTCGCTCTATCAGTTAACCATTGAACCTGGCACCAAGTTTGAAGCCCTTTACCGGCAAGGCAGTTTCAGCCTACCGGATGAGGAAACAGCCGCCGCACTTTATGAAACAACAACGGCCATCACGCACGCACACGGGCTGAATGCGTATGAGGTTTCCAACTACGCCAAACCGGGCAGTGAAAGCCGCCATAACCTGACATACTGGCATTATGGTGATTATCTGGGCATTGGTCCGGGTGCGCATGGGCGCATTACGCTAGATGGCCAGCTTTATGCCACACGCCGGCACCGCGCGCCCGAGCCTTGGGCCGAGCTTGTAGAAAGCACGGGTTCTGGACAGACATCTCAGGAGCCGCTTGTGCCGCAGGAACGTGCGCGAGAAATGTTGCTGATGGGCCTGCGTTTACAGGAAGGCATTGCTCTTAGCCACTTTCAGGCCCGCACAGGCCTGCAACTAACCGAAACCCTAGACCCGGTTATTCTGGCTGCGGCGTTGGAAGAAGGCTACCTTGTGCAAACGCCCACCCATTTATACGCGACAGAAGAAGGCCGATTGCGGTTAGAAGCCCTATTGCACGCGTTGGTGCTTTAAAAAATAGAGCCTTGTCTGGCGTAAGTAGTACACTACATTGGAAAAATGCTTAATCTGATCAAGCTGGCTGTAGGCGTTGAATCACTCGAAGATCTGAGCGAACGGTTAAAACAGCCATTCAATACGCACAGCCACCCTGATTATGATACGCCCCTGCCTGTGGTGCACACGCGTTCTTTTCCCAAGCAGAAAGATGCCCTTCTGGATGGTGGTTCGCTTTACCGCGTTATCAACGGGCTTATTTTGTGCCGACAACCCATTCTGGATATTCAAACCACAACACGGGCTGATGGTACACAGGGCACACTTATCTTGCTTTCTCCCAAGATTATTCCCGTAGAACCCCGCGCCATGCGAGCATTTCAGGGGTGGCGGTACCTACAAAGCCAAGATGCACCACCTGATTTACAGGGAACCGACGCGCGCCCAGCAGACCTGCCCCTTTCTCTGCAGAAAAAATTGTTAGAACTTGGCCTGTAAAATATTCCCTATCATCCGGGAATAACAGCACGACCGGTATAAGGAAGGCTGCAAAACTTTACCTGCCCAAGTTCAATCAAACAGGATGCATACACACCATTAAGCTGCTGAATGACCGCTCTACCTGTATAAGGTGCGGCACAGAATGTGATGTTTCCTGCTGTAATTGAACACGCATAATATGCACCGCTTCCCAATGGGAACGGCATTGCAGCCTTTCCCGTAAAAGGCTTACTGCAAAATACAGGATGCCCAGCAGCAAGCTGACAGACCGCAATATTATGCAAGCTGCTTTGCGCGAATGCTGCTACCGTAACCATGCAAACAAAGTAACAAACCGTTAGGCCTTTTATAAAATGCTTGATTGGCATGTGCATTGCTGGTCTTAATCGGGGGTCCTCATGCCATTTTAACCAGAACAATCAGTTGGCATATTCTGGAATGATTATTTTTTTCAAAAACCTCCACAAAAGTCTATTTCCTGCCTTGACGCCCCCCGGCATTATCTCTACAAAGCGCCTCAACACAGCCTCTTGTCCCGTTCGTCTAGAGGCCTAGGACACCGCCCTTTCACGGCGGCAACACGGGTTCGAATCCCGTACGGGACGCCAAGTCTTTTAAGTAAGACTCATAGGCAGTTTTATTGAATTGCCAGAATAAAATGATGTCATATGACCCCATACGGCCAATGCGAAATTACGCCACGGCACGAGGAATGGGCCAGAATTCGGAAAACGCAGTACCGCACCGGCAAGCACGTTCGGGCTGGCTGCCGTAGATATCTCAATCTGAGAATACATTCTTTCCATCGGAAAAATGCATGAGCCATCCATCATTACTTACCCAATGATGGACTTAATCCACCAAAATGGATCTACTGAGATTTATCTAAATTTTTCCGTATATCCTGCACAAAGCGCGAATACCGAACACCTTTGAAAAAAACGTTCATCAACAGGCGAGCTGGCCACTTACAGGGACGCTTGACCTGAATGAGCAGAACGTATCTGTCTTCCTCAGTATTGTTCCAGACTTCATGGTTATATGTATCATCGAACAAAAGAGAATGTCCATCAGACCAGGGGCAGACGTGACATTCGTCCCCTTCTTCAATCTGGATCCAGCAGTTTTCTCTATCTTTTGGAACACGTAATGCCAAATGGTAGGTCAGCATTCCCTTGGTCATACCCCGATGCCGCGGAATATGACATCCTGCTTCAAGCACAGAAAATGTAGCTGTGCATAAATCAGGGATCTTATCTATCAATGAAGCTGTAACCGGAACACACGCCCTGTTTTCCAGACGTTTATAGCCATACCCCTCAAGAAAAAACGTACGCCAACGGGCATCTGCGGCAATTCTTCCATGATCTGGAGAGATTTCGCCCAAAGAAGGCATATTGCCCGCCCGAATAAGGGTGGCTTCCTTGCAAATAGTCTGCCAATTTGCCTCCAAATCCTTAACCCAAGCAAAAATATGAGGGTTGAAAATGGCTTGATCTGGCAACAACGAGCAGCGCATAATGAAGTTATCAACTACTGCACGAAGATTTTTTGTGAGATGATAGATTGTCTTTTTCTTCGCCATTATATCCGGTCTCGTCTATAACTTCATTTGTTTATACAAACATAAGATATTCAAATTTCACCAATGAACAAGGAGAAAACAATGGAAGATTTAGACGGAACGCAAGCAGAAATTCATACCCTGCTCTCTGAAATCAGTTCCGATATAGACAAGCTTAACTCTACACTTACAGCTGAAGCCAATATACCCAAAAGCATTACGAATTCCGTGGCCATGTTAGCCGATAAGATTGATGCTTTAAATGATCTTATGCGGGCGGCATAATCTTACCGTTATTTTCTGGTGCCGAAACTGCAAAAATTTTTGCCCGTATGTGTAAAACACATTATTTAAGTTCCCGGCTTCAGCTCATTTTTAAGGATAAAAAATTGTACGTAAAAATTCTATCACTTGCAGCATTAACTGCAATATTCACTGGGTGCGCCAGAAAGCCTATTCCAGCCATTTTACCTCCGCCGGCCTCTGTTCAGACAACATCAAATCCAAGCGTCACGGCAAGTGATTTACCTGCGTCTTCACGCTTTGACATGCACAGGGGTATGCCAGACCCCTATCCAAAATAAACCACTTCGTTCTACAACTTCTTGTACAAGCTCGCTATGCGGCTCATATAATGCTCCATCGAAAAATCTTGCGCACGCATTAAACCCGCAGATGTCAGTTCCTGCCGTAAACAAGCACTCTGATCCAACAAAGAAATAGCATCTGCCATTTCTGAAACATTATAGGGATCAACCAGCAGGGCCGCATTTTCGGCAACCTCTTGAGTTGCATGACCATTACTGGTCATGACAGGCGTGCCAAGCGCCATACTTTCTACAATAGGCAACCCAAAGCCCTCTGCTAGAGATGGAAACAATACGGCTCGGGCATTCTGAATAAGTGTTAGCAAATGTTCCCTGGAGCACCACGGAATATGTCGCACAAGATCCGGCTTGGGATGCATTGCTATAGCTGCAAGTTCCTCGCGCGCCCCAAATCCATCATTTCCTATCAGCAGCAAGGGACAATGCGTGCCACTTTGACCATGGGCCTGAATAAGGCGGTAAATATTTTTACGCTTTTCAATAGAACCAAAATACAAAAAATGTTCTTTTCCTTCATGAAAAGCAGATATCTTACCGTTGCCAGACGGAAGAGAAACAGCTTGCCCCAGAACTACAACTTTATGAATATATTCAGGAAAACATACAGCTATATCCTGCCTTACAGCTTCTGAAACTGTAACAATGGCTGTGGCACGTTGCATACATTGCTTGAGTATCCGCTGCATGCGTTCCGATTGAATACCTGTTAAATCAGGGTGTAGTAAAGGTATGAGATCATGAACCGTATAGATATTGGGAATATTTTCCCAATATGCTGGGAATGGGTAACTCCAATGCATAATATTGGGGGTATACCCAGAACTGACGGCTGTTATGCGGTTAAATGTTGAAAAATGGACCTGAATTTTTCGGAAAAAATCACTGACATTCCATGAATATTCAGATTGAGAAAACGTAAATTTCTGATGTGCCTTTAAGGCCAAAACAAACCGGAGAAACTTATTTCTCAACGCATGGGGAGCCTGCTGCCAATCCATGCCGCCCGCAATGCCAACCTGCGCTCCATTATGTTGCAGCGCCTCACGCAAAGTCGATGCGTATGTGGAAACACCCGTTCCTCCTTCAGCACCAACATTACGGGCACCGATAGCCACGACTGGTTGCATATAACTGCTCAATTCAACGTTTGCGTGTGATTTTGCAGATTGTGCCAAATATTCTATCCATCCACGGGCACGTTACACCATAATTTCTATCTGGATCATAATAATGATGCTGTAAATGATGCCGCTGAACGGATTTCAATATTCTGTTCGAGAAACAGTATTGATGCGTGGCATAATGCCAACCATCGTACAACACATAACCACACAAGAAACCCAAAAAAAATGGACGCCCAAACAAAGGGCCCATAATTGTACAGTATAAATAATACAGGCCAATGGCCAATGGTACACTCACAACAGCAGGCATCAGATTACGGTAACGGTCACGCGGGGACACATGGTGATTGCCATGCATGATAAAGAGAAAAGATTGACCCAGACGGGAACGTAACCGTAAATGAAATAGAAAACGATGCATGACATATTCAAAGAAAACCCAGACAACCAACCCCGTTACACTGCCAACAATCAGGTACAGTAATGGCACCGGGCGCGATAAAACAAGCGTGTATATGTACACACTCAATACAATACTCCAAAGGCCAATAAAGACCTTTATTGGCATGTATGTTAAACATTCAAGCCAATGAGAGCGAAATATCTTTAATCGCTTATGCTCCAAAATTTATACTCTTAGATGTTTTGTGGAAAAATTCCAGAAACAGGCATGAAACGCCATAGAATTTTCCTTCTTATTATAGATTTCCACTTTTTGTTTCCATATTCAAGAATTCAACTTAAACGAATTCAACTGAAAAATCTCTAATCAAATGATGTAATTTCGCTGGCGTAAGATCACTTACAATAGGCTCCTTTGATTTTATCGGAAAACTGACCGCAACATAGGGAGTGGAACGTTTTTTATTCTGATATGCAATCCCTCGTATAGAGGGGCGATGGTCTCCAAAAAACACTAGTAAAGCAGACTTATTCTGCCCCTCAAACCACTTCATAAGCTGGCCCAACATAGCATCGCTATTTTGCAAATGCCGCAAATAATGCCCAAGGGCTTCTGATGGCGCTCCTGGCCATGGGGCATGATTTTCCATCGTCACTGCATATAGGAAAAGCGGAGACGTGGCGGTTTCAAGCCGTTCAATAATTTCATCAGCTAATGTGGTATCACTTATATACGTCTCCGCACGCGGTGCGCTCTGCAGGGCAGCACAGTCATCAACGACATCAAATCCGATTTCAGGCATCAATTGACCACGCCCGTAAAATTCCAGACTGTGCGGGTGCATGAAAACAGTATGATACCCTGCAGCTTTTAATTGGTAGGGCAGTGCATAGGTTTGATCTCTTTGAGCCGTAAGGAACGGATCATAGCAGCAAAAACCCAATTCAGCTTCAGTCCGTCCAAAGAGCACACCATATTCTGTTCGCATGGTATAAGCGCCAAATCCACTAACAAGAAGGCTACCCCGCGCCACGGCCTGATGTTCCGCCCGCTTGAAAAAGGGCAATGCAATATTCCGCGCCTTGGGATCACAAAAAATGGATGGGCTGGCAAAAGACTCACACTGCACAACCAATACAATATCTGCTTTCGCCTTTCCGCCCTTTACAGACAGAGGAACTGGAGGTGCCTGCTCTTTCCAGCACTTCCAATAAGCAATCAACATCCCCAGCACACCAAACCGACCGACGTCACGCTGCCAGTCAGGTTCAGTAATACGGTAACGTATAAAAAAAGTTTTATAACCCAAATACGAAAAACAAATCAGAACCAATGCATATATACGCAAATCTACATTAATGGAAAAACAATACCATAAAGAAGTGGGGATACATAAAGCAATAACTATCAGTACAAGCCAACCAATGAATGGAATAGAAAAGATGAAAAACTTAGGGTTTTTTACCAATGTTCCCAAAGAAATAATATCTGAAAAATAAATTGGTTCTTGCAATATATCGTATTTAATGCACGAAATCACAGAAAATATATAAAATAAAATGACACTTACAGCGCACCCCAATGATACGGAGCCAAACATAAAAATCAGCAACGCATATAATGCTGAGATATTAATTAAATGAAAACAAAATAGAGGAAATAGCTGATAGTTCTGCTTTTTCCCCGCCACGGGAAGAAAAAGAGCCGGTAAAGTGACGATAAAAGCTATCAAACCCCCTACAAGAAATTCAAATATCACCACTCACATGCCCAACTGCAAATTTCTTAAATTTTACGCTCTGTCTTGCCTATCGCTAAGCAAGCAGTTTATAATCCATGCTCGAAAAAAGGCAAACTATTCAAATTTCTATATACTATTTGTTAATAAAGAGGCCTCCAGTGATTCCCCTAAGAAAAAAGGAGATAGAAAATAAAAAACATTTTTTCTTAGCGCCTCCACCTTTCAAATCAACAATGCCTTGCATTGCCGAAGCACGCCCTGCTGCTTCGACCACATCTTCCATTTCCAAAGAGACAACTGAAGAAATCCGGGAGGCTATTCTAACACATAAAGTGGGTGGCACATTCTGGGAAAAGCCTCTTGCACGCTGTTTTCGCGCCATATTAGCCTTACCTGCACAATATGAGTTTTCAACTGCGCAAAAAGCCCTCCATCATCTTAAACAAAATTTCCGACAGACAGATATTTTATTACTTGTTCCAGAACTGACCTGCCACACAAAAAAACTGGCAAAAAAACTTCATCTTTCTTGTGCTGTAGCTGGCAAACAGGACCCTCACTTCCTTATGGAAACGGTGCAAGAAGTTGTTGCCATCACACCACAGACTTTCCAACTTGATATCTGTTTACTGGCGGCACTTCACGGCAAACTGGTTACGCTCTGGAATAGCCAGGCCAGTTCCAGCAAGGAGCTTTCTTCTTCTGAAGCTCTCTCCATTATTTGCCATGAAACGTGCTATTTCAGCCCATTCACGCGACAGGAAGTGAGCTGCCTGCACACCGTTGAACTTCTTGCATTGTGGAAACGTATTCTCCTTGCCAACCGTGAGATCGGGGCATGTATGGGGATGTCGCTCTGGAAACGTCATCAAATCGGTGCGTTCCTTGCAATGGCCCCAGGTAAGCCGCGCTTTTTTATTTCTCCTACGCAAGCGATTAAAGCCTGCTTTGCCTCCGGGAAATTGAAAGTTGCTATCTGGGCAACACGACTACCATCTGGCATTCAAGAAGTTCTCAGCCTCGCCAACATACATCTTGTTCTGGTAGAAGACGGTTTTATACGCTCCATAGGACTTGGCAGCGCCTTGCAACCTCCTGCTTCTATTTTTCTGGATACACGCGGTATATATTACGACCCGGCAGAAACCAGTGATCTGGAACAGATTCTTGCAACATACCAATTCAGTGAATCTCTTCTCGTCAGAACCCGTGCCGTTATTGAACGTTTACGAATGCGTGGCATTTCAAAATACGCACGCGCAAATACAACATTTACAGCCTTCCCTTCGCTCAAACACCAACTGAAAATTCTGGTGCCGGGTCAAGTTGCTGATGATCTCTCGGTTTTACGAGGCGGGGGAGACATTCAGGATAATCTTTCCTTGCTCAAAGCGGTTAGAAAAGCTCGGCCAGAAGCATATATCATCTACCGCCCCCACCCCGATGTCGAAGGTGGTTATCGTAAAGGCGCTCTTTCCGACAAGGATATCCTTTCTTTTGCAGATGAAATCAATCGGGATGGCACTATCACTGAGATTCTCAATCAGATTGACGAAGTGCATACACTCACCTCCCTTGCAGGGTTTGAAGCACTCATCCGAAACATCCCCGTTACCACTTATGGCACACCATTTTATGCGGGCTGGGGGTTAACGCAGGACAAGGGGCTGATACCTGCCAGGCGTCATCGCACACTCAGCTTAACTGAGCTTGTAGCAGGAACCTTGCTGGTTTATCCTCGCTACCTGGATCCGGTTACACATCTTCCCTGCACATTGGAAACAGTTTTAGACCGATTTGAACAACCTGACGTATGGCGTCCAACATATTGGATGCGCTTAAGGAAAGTTCAAATTACCTTGCATAAAACATTTTCTGCTTTATGTCGTAGCCTTACCTTTTGATCGGTTTTTTGATTTCTTGTAATGCATAATAAATCTTTAGATCATTCCCAGCGTCGCCGTTTTTTATTGCTGCAAGGCCTTATGGGGCCCTTTTTCGAAAAAATCGGAACCGCTCTACGCGAAAAACAGCATGATGTTTGGAAAATCAATTTTAACGGCGGTGACTGCCTTTTCTGGCAACTGCCAAATGGAATTTCCTTCACCGGCACAGATACGGAATGGCCTGTTTTCCTCCTAAATGTGCTCGATAAACTGCGCATTACAGATATAATTCTTTTTGGAGATTGCCGGCCGTTACACCGAACTGCCATTAAAATCTGCCAGGAACTGAAGATACGCATTTATGTTTTTGAGGAAGGCTATATTCGCCCAGACTGGGTTACGCTGGAAAGAGACGGTGTGAATGGACATTCCACCCTCCCCCGCAACTCACAATGGTATATCGAACAGGCACGACATTTTCCGCCTCTTCCACCGCACAAAACCGTTCCATCCTCTTTCAAGCGCCGCGCATTGGAAGCCGTCGCCTATAACGCCGCAGATATCCTGACCCGCTGGCATTTTCGCCATTGGCAGGATTATCGCCCCTGGGGCGCTTGGTATGAAGGTATGAGCTGGCTACGCCGATTGGCCAAGAAGAAAAAAGCCTTGCCGCGTTCACAAAAATTGTTCGCATGGCTGGAAGAGACCGGTACGCCGTATATGCTCTTTCCGCTGCAATTGGATGCAGATTCTCAAATTCATCTCCATTCTGATTTTGCCGGCATGACACCCGCGCTCAGTATGGTCATGATTTCATTTGCCAAACACGCACCCAAAAATTTGTACCTCGTCATCAAAGAGCACCCACTCGATAATGGCGTCAAAAACTGGTGCAAGCTTGTTTATGATCTCGCCAAGACCTTGGGTATCAGCCATAGAGTCATTTACATGGAATATGGTGATATTGCGCATATTGTTGCCAAGGCGCAGGGGGTTGTCACCATCAATAGTACAACAGGCACGTTAGCACTTGCCAATAACGTTCCGGTAAAAGTGCTTGGCCGTGCTGTTTACAATGTTGATCACGTTACAGACCAACAACCGCTTGATACGTTCTGGGTTACACCTAGGTCTCCTGATCCGGCTGCACTCCAAGCCTTCATGACTGTGCTGGTGAACCGCTGCCTCATTGAAGGTGGATTTTTCTCGGATGAAGGATTGGATTCCTTGGTTTCCGGCGCACTCAAAAGAATTCAGAATATCCGATCAGAAAACGATGATGTTGTGTTCCTACCCTCTCATCTAGAGGAATAATAAATTGACACACACACAATCTGCCAATTTTCCACTCTTTATGGATATTTCACGCCTGCTTTCACGTGCAGGCCATAGCGTACCAACTGGGATAGATCGGACAGAATACGAATACGCAGCATATCTTGACAAACATTGGGGGGATTCCCTCATTTTTGTTGCATATCATCCTATACGCGGCATCTGCCCAGTCGATCATTCGGAAGCCTCTCGTTTTCTGTCTCTTACTGCGGCTTTATGGAATGGAGAAAATGTAAAACCAACCGTCCTGAAATGGATGGCCCGTAAAATACTTTTCTCACTTTCTTTCTCTCATGCCATCGCTCACAAATCCCACAAAAAAAGCTCTGCCTTTTATCTGCTTCTTTCACATCACCATTTGATGAAAGAACACGCTATCCAGCGCTTTCTCGGCCAAACCAATGCCCGACTAGTGGTTATGATTCATGATATCATTCCAATAGAATTCCCTGAGTACAGCCGCCCAGGGGAAGACAAACGTCACCTTCAACGCCTCAAAACGGTGGCACGGTTGGCAGATGCCGTGATTGTTCCTACCGAGAGCGTAAAACAGTCTCTCCGGCCTTTTATGCCAGCGCAGCTTCCAATACAGACAATTGCACATGGGTTGCATATATGGGGTTTAGAAAAAACAGTTCAAAACCCAAATATTACAATTCCATCCAAGCCTTATTTTGTTTGTATTGGTACAATTGAACCACGCAAAAACCATCTTCTCCTTCTAAATATCTGGCGCAATCTGGCGCATTCTTTAGGAAAAGATACGCCCGAATTAATTATTATTGGGCGACGAGGTTGGGAAAACGAAAATATACTGGATATGCTGGAACGCTGCCCTGCCCTACAAGATAATGTAAAAGAATATAATGCCCTGAACGACCAACAAGTAATCCACCTTCTACGTCATGCCCGCGCTCTATTATTTCCTTCTTTTACAGAAGGGTTTGGGCTGCCTTTACTAGAAGCCTTGGCGGTGCAAACTCCGGTTGTGTGTTCAGATATATCTGTTTTTAAAGAAGTTGTCGGACCAGCAGCGATCTATTTGGATCCACTGGATGGCCCCGCCTGGACACGTGCAATCATAGATCTTGGTTCATGTGCAGAAAACAAAACAAGGAAAGATCGGACTTCCTATGAAGCATCTGCCACCGTCTCCCCTTGGCCGTCCCAAGTTCAATTGGGATTGGAATTTTTAAATGCCATAAATCTAAACCATTGATGGTGATAACCACCCTATTGTATAATAAAGAATTGTCACGGTATTTAAAACTGAATGAAATTTTCAGTAAGGAGTAAAATCTCTTGCAACGCCTGTCTGTGTGTATTGATGGCTTCAATTTAGCTCTTCCAAAAGGTACGGGTGTTGCAACATATGGTCGTTCCTTGGCAAAAACGCTTTATGCAGCCGGCTATGATATTAGTTTATTATATGGCTTGGATATTCCAGCCAGTAAGAATGAGATTTTACGGGAAGTTCTTTTTTTCAATGCGCTCGGCGGGAATGAACAAAAGTCAGAACGTTCCGGCAATCCGATACTCAATAAAACAAAAAAAATCATTAATTCCTTTAATTGGAAAGCCATAAATATCCCGCTATCGGGCCATGTTGAAACACGCGGAATGGGTCATTGGCTTCCCCCTCATCATCAACTTTATAATCTCAGAAATCTCTTCAAAAGAGCTCATTCTTATTATAAGCGTACAGGAAGATTTGCGCATATCACGCTACCTTCCCCTCCTGATATTATGCATTGGACATACCCACTGCCAATCAGAGTAAAAAATTCCATTAATTTATATACAATACATGACCTTGTGCCTTTGCACCTACCGCAAACAACACTCGATAATAAAACGTATTATTTTAATCTTATAAAGAAAATTGTTCTAAGCGGAGACCCTATAGTTACTGTATCAAATGCATCAAAAAATGAGATTATTTCTTTCTACCCAAAATCTGCTAACAATATATACAATACATACCAGACAGTAGATCAAGATTTATCTTTAATGACTCCAGAAGAGAATATAGATATAGAAAAATTATTTAGTGTCACGCCACTATCCTATTTCATGTTTTTCGGATCTCTTGAACCCAAAAAAAATATAGGCCGTATTATAGAAGCATTCCTATCTTCATCTACCAACAAAAAGCTCGTAATTGTTGGGGCCATGGGATGGAAAAATGAGAATGAATTACGCTTCTTAAAACATGGCATCCAAACTGGGCGCATCCTGTACATAGATTACCTTCCTTCTCAGATGCTTTTTGCCCTATTGCGTAACGCCTATGCTCTTTTGTTTCCCTCAATAGCAGAAGGGTTTGGCCTGCCTGTCTTGGAAGCTTTTAAGTGTGGCACACCTGTAATTACCTCCGCAGAAGGTGGGCTATCTGACGTTGCAAAAGGAGGAGGACTTATCGTCGATCCCTATAGTATTCCAAGCATTGTAAAGGGCATAAATTCTCTTGATCAGAACGAAGCATTGCATATGGAACTTCAGAAAAAGGGTGCGCAACGATTTACTCTTTTTTCTCAAGAAAAATACACAAAAAGATTACAGGAAGTTTACTGCGCTATGATGGTTAAATATAAACCTACGCAAAAAATAACAGTCTAGTTTGGCTGTAAATTACTTTATACAGCCTCCTCACAGAACATACACTTTCTGATTGGTCGACTTTCGATAATTTAGATCAGAGCGCAAATTATTTATTTCTTTACGAAATCAATGTATTGAATATATTGCACTTGTGTTTTTTAGGATTTTGCGCTTTAAATTTATGAATTTTCTCTATTCCAATGAACGCTGACCAAAAATTTCCTTAAAATATCTTCTGAAAGAATATTTTGATGCGCATTTCTACAATCGAAATTTGATGCAACCACTTTTTCTTGTCAATCACCGTTATGTTTGACATATGAGCAGAGTTACGAAGGGGACCATTCGTCATTATGCCATCTCAGCCATTAGGTGAACACATTGTGCGCCAATTAAGTCTCACAAATAAACCTAAAAAATACCCACATCGTTTCTTCCCTCGTGACCTGATGACACTAGCGGTGTGCCTTGTTTCTTTGGCTGCTTGCGGCTCTCTTCCCAATAGTGGCCCCACAGAATCGGAGGTCCTGAAATCACAACAGGATCCTCAAAAAAATAATCTTGGATTTGGTATTGTACAAATCAGTGCGGATCTGTTGACATTAATAGCAAGTGAGAATGCAACCCCGCTTTCATCATTAGAAGAAGAAGTTACCTCTCAACATGGTAGCAATGATGAAATCGGGCCCGGCGACATACTTCAAATTTCTGTGTATGAACTCGGCAGCGCTATTTTCAGTGGCGGCGGCAGTAACGTTGCCGACTCTCCGACGGCAGAGGCGCTTGCAGGAGCAGGTGGTGGATCTGGATCATCTAGCAGCCTCCTTATGAGCAATACTTCCTCCACTCGCAGCGGCACCACTGCCACCCTTAGCAATCTGCCGCCCATGGTAGTAAGTGGGCACGGTACAATAGATGTTCCTTACGTTGGCAAGCTGTATGTGATCGGAAAAACCACAGATACTGTGGCCGCAGAAATCAAAGCTGCGCTTACAAAAAAATCTCAGGCTCCACAAGTGTTGGTCAGACTGGTTCAAAGCCTGACGAACTCTGCCATCATCTATGGAGATGTCAAAAAACCTGGGCGCATTGTCTTAACACCGAACAGAGAATGTTTGCTTGATATTATTGCCTTAGCTCAAGGCTCGACACATGCGTCAGAAGATTCTGTTATTCAATTAACACGTGCTGGCCACGTTGTTCGTGTCCCGATGTCCGTTCCTGAAACTGACCCATCGCAAAATATTCAAATTCAACCTGGCGATAGGGTGGAAGTAATTTATAAACCGAGAAGCTTTACAGTATTTGGTGCAGCAGGAACCGTAACAGAAAAACCATTTGCTGCGCCTGAACTATCCTTGGCCGAAGCAATCGCACGAGTTGGCGGTCCGGCTGATGGCAAAGCAGATCCTAATGGTATTTTCCTTCTACGTTATGAAGACAACAATATTGTGCAAAGACTGGGATTACCTACCAGCCCCGGCAGCCCAGTTACGCCTATTGTTTACCAAATAGATATGATGAATCCTGGCAACTACTTCTTAGCGCAGCATTTTGTCATGAAAGACAAAGATATGCTTTATTTCTCGAATGCAAAAGCCAATGAGTTCTATAAGCTTTTTGGCCTTATTAGTACTATTATTCAACCTGGCATTACTGCAGGATACATGGCACGATAAATATTAAACGACATATTAATGAGTGGCATTTAATTGCCACTCATATTTTATTCAATACCTGATGAACAAGAGGACGTGTATGATAAATCAAGTAGAAGAGCGTGAACCGATTGCTCCACCAACACAACCTTCCTCTTTTTCTCGCATTATGTTCTTATTTGTGAACTTTATAAAAAACAGGCCCGCTTTGGCCTTGTTCGTTATATTCCCTAATATCTTATTTTTTATATATTTATCTTGTATTGCAAGTCCACAGTACATCTCAGAAGCTCATTTCATGGTAAGAAGTGAGCGCTCGCAAAGTACGCCGCTTTCCATGTTGTTGCAGGCCGGTGGTGAAACCATTACCAGCGAAAATACCTATGCAGTGCAAGATTACATGATGTCTCGCGATGCCATGAATACTTTGCTAAAAAAGCATAATTTGGATAAGGTATTTAATCCTCCCCATGCTGACTTTATTGCGCGATATCCAAATTTCTATTCTAGAAACGATAAAGAGAGTTTTTATAGATATTATAAAAAACATATCAAAGCAGAAATCGATGCTGATACATCATTATCAGTTTTGCGTGTTCGTACCTTTAATGCGGCAGAATCTCAACGTATTGCCAAGGCATTACTAACAGCATCTGAAAGCCTGATAAATGATATTAACACAAGACAACGGCAAAATCTTATCGGAGCGGCACAAAAAGAAGTCGATGAATCTTTAAAACAACTTCAACAACTTCAACTTAAACTAGCAACATTTCGGAACACCAATGCTGTAATTGATCCAGAAAAACAATCAATTCCACTTGTCAGTAATAAATATGCCTTGCAAGCAATGCAAACTGCCACACAAATGCAGTTAGATCAAACCTTGAAAACAACCCCTGATAGTCCTTCTATAGCTGTATATCGCCATCAAATTGCCATTATTCAGCAAGAGCTTAAACGTGCAAGCGCTCAATTAACGGGCAATGCAGAATCTTTAGTTCCAAAATTAACGGAATTTGATTCTCTAACCATTCAACGCCAATTGCTGGAAAAAGTTTTAATATCAGAAGTTGGCTCGCTTGAAGCCGCTAAAGCGCAAGCAGACAGACAGATGGTATTCTTGGAAGAAGTGACGCAACCTGATGCTCCTGATTATCCAGAATATCCGCCTACTGCTGTCTTTATGGCTGTATTCTTTGCTGCAACATACGGACTATATATTATGGGTCGGTTGCTGGTCGCCGGTGCTCGGGAACATAAAACAACATGACCAATATAAAACATAGGAAGCCTGCTTCACTCTGGAAATGCTTCTGTTTACAATACAAAGTTATCCACGCGCTGATACTACGTGAACTTCATACTCGTTATGGACGAGAAAATATTGGCTTCCTTTGGGTTATAGGTGAACCAATTCTATTTTGTGCTGGGGTCACCATTGTATGGACAGCAATACGTCCAGCTCGTGAACATGGATTGGCCATGACGGCGCTTGTAGTAACTGGATACCTACCTCTTACAATGTGGCGCCACTGTTTGGGCCGTGCAATTAAAGCATATGAAGCTAACGGAAGTCTTTTATTCCACAGACAAGTAACACCATTTGATATTATTACCGCAAGAACATTCTTGGAAATAATTGGCACTATAATGGCTGGTATTATTTTGCATTGTGGCGCCATCGCTTTTGGGTATATGAAACCACCTGCTGATTATGGTCTTCTGTTCTTGGGATATTTCTACCAATCTGTATTTAGTTTCGCTACTGCTCTTTTAGCCGCGTCATTAAGTGAAATATCAGATTTATTTGAAAAAATTATTGGAGTAATTGGCTATCTCTCCATTCCACTTTCCGGCGCTTTTGTTATGGTGAGCTGGCTTCCCTTAAAATATCAGTGGATACTTCTTCTTTCTCCCATGGCTAACAATACAGAAATAATACGTGCCGGTCAGTTTGGAATCGGTGCTCGTATAAAATATGATCTTTTTTATGATACATGGTCCACCCTGCTACTACTCCTACTTGGTATTATGGTAACATCCAATATTAGAAAACATATCGAAATTGTCTAATAAATGCAGGTGAGTTATGCTAAAATGTATAGATATTACTAAGACATTCCATACAAGTGCAGGACCACGTAAAGTTCTAAAAGGCATCAACCTAAGAGTCGAACGGGGAGAAAAATTAGGTATTTTAGGGCAAAATGGTGCTGGTAAATCTACAATATTACGCATTATTGGCGGTGTAGAATATGCAACCTCCGGTCGCATAGAAAAGGATATGTCTATATCATGGCCGTTAGCATTTACTGGTGCATTTCAAGGAAGTCTGAGCGGTTTAGATAATCTTAAATTCATTTGCCGTATATATGAAAAAGATTATGAAGAGACACGTGCTTTTGTAGATGATTTTGCAGAACTTGGTAGCCAGCTTTTAGAGCCCGTAAAAACATATTCCTCAGGTATGAGAGCAAGATTGGGTTTCGCTCTATCTCTTGTCATTGATTTTGATTGTTATCTTATTGATGAAGTCATTATGGTTGGAGATGCACGATTTGCAGAGAAATGTAATCGTGAAATGTTTGAAAAAAAAGCTGATCGCAGTATGATTATCGTATCGCATAATATGGGTTTTGTAAAAGAAACTTGCACACGATGCTGCCTGTTAAAAGATGGAAAAATGATAGAATGTCCGAGTGTTGATGAAGGCATAGAAATGTACCATAAATTTTAATTTTTCCTGAAATTCTACCCCATTATTTCAGAGTGAAGTTTATAAAGGAAGAAAATTAAGCGACCTACTTATATACCACTTTCGAATTGTGGATTGCGAAAAGCGAACACCCAGCCTTTACACGACAGTGATGTTTGCAATGTTGAAAATTTAAACAATAAACAAAATATCTCGACGATAATTATTTATCCTCTATAGATTTTTCTTGTCTGAATCTGTCAGATCATATGTCTGATTTTAAAAAATTTGGCTACTACGTCAGTGTCTGTTATAAGGGATTATGATCGAACCTTTGGTTAGATATTTAATACTGCCCTATGGGATGCTGAAATTCACGAAAACAAAGCCTCAGAACCATGAGAATATTCCCTTTAGCGGAAACCACCGTAAGAAATGGCTAGGTTTATATCGCTAATTATATGCATTGCTTTCCATTCCCTATAAAGAGGAAGGGTTCGAACAACCCTCTGGCTTTGGTACACTCCCTGTGATTCCATTTCTTCTGAGTTAATTGGAGTGAATGGAAGATGAAGCAAACTGGTTTCTTTGATGTTGAAGAGCGGCTTGCGCGATTGAGTGGACTTTGAGACCAACTCGAAGCGTTTTCCCGGACTGTAGATTTTGAAGTGTTCCACGCTGACCTAGACAAGGTACTGGCATATTCAGACGGACGTAAAGGCGGGCGTCCGGCGTTTGATCCGGTGCTGATGTTCAAAATTTTGGTCATCCAGATGCTGAACAATCTCTTCGACGAGCGGACGGAGTATTTGATTAACGATCGTCTCTCTTTCATGCGTTTTTTGGGATGATGTCTATCAGACCGTGTGCCCGATGCAAAAACGGTCTTGCTGTTTCGCGAACGCCTGACCCGGGCGGATGTCATTGAAACACTGTTTGATCGCTTTGATGCGACCCTGCGGAACGCTGGCTATCTGCTAATGTCGGACCAGATCTTGGATGCCACACTGGTGGCTGCTCGCAAACAACGAACACAAATGCGGAGAAAGCGGATTTGTGGGCAACAGGACTGGCAGGACAAGCCCTCAAAGCGGCCCCACAAGAACAGGCATGCGCGCTGGACACTGAAGACTTCATGGAGAAGCAGAGCTTTGTCTCAAAGGTTTACAGAAAAAAGCCGCATCTCAAGCCGATGCTCCGGCATATCCAGAAATCGAATGCTGGAAAATCAGTTATCCGCTCGCGTGTCGAGCATGTCTTTGCTGACCAGAAGTCTCAGACGGGATTGTTCGTTAGGACCGTAAGCATTGCTCGAGCCAGTATGAGGATCGGGCTGGCCAATATCGTCTTTAATATGCGCCTCTTCCTGAAGCGGATTAACGCCACTGCGTAGCAATATCCAGAGCATGAAACTTCTCTCTGCTCAAAACGCAGGGCGAAATCAGGACATGGAACCAGAAATCAACACACCAAAAACCTGAAATAAGGCGCAAGGGAAAACAATCAATGGTTCTTCGAACCTTCCAGATTCAAAAACTGTGTTTTTAAATTTACCTGAAATAAGGCATTTTAAAAACGATACCTAGAAACTAAAATTTATCGTATCAAAAATTTAGTTTTTGCCATCTTTCTAAACTCAATTCATTTGATTATTCTTTTTCACAACATTGAATAAAGAAAGTGCTCAAGAATGAAAATAGCAGACTGGATGGCATCTTCTGGTGTTGCTTTTGGCACAAGCGGTGCACGAGGCTTAGTAAGCTCCATGACTGACTCTCTGTGCTTCGCTTATACAGTGGGCTATCTCAAATATCTTGCAACCCTAAATGAATTCGTTCCTGGTAAATCAGTTGCCATTGCGGGTGACTTGCGCCCAAGCACACCACGTATTTTACGTGCATGTGCAGCTGCAATTACATATATGCAAGGTAAACCTGTATTCTGCGGCTTTGTCCCTACACCAGCATTAAGTCTATATGCTTTTGCGCGTGAAATTCCCTCCCTGATGGTTACTGGAAGTCATATTCCATCTGATCGAAATGGGATCAAATTCAATCGAGCTCATGGTGAATTCCTCAAAAGTGATGAAACTCCCATGCGGGAACAAGATGTTACACTCCCTAAAAATTGGTTTGATGCTTCCGGCACATTAAAACAAGATATTTCACTACCATCAATTACAGATATCGTTCCCGATTACGTGGCCCGTTATCGTAATTTTTTTGGTTCAGATGCACTTTCTGGCTTTACAGTTGGTGTCTATCAACATTCTGCTGTCGGCCGAGATGTTCTTGTCACTATTATTGAGGCATTAGGCGGTAAAGCCGTTCCTCTCGCTAGATCCTCAAAGTTTGTTTCTGTAGATACAGAAGCCGTCCGGGCAGAAGACATAGCACTCGCACATGAATGGGCATCATCTCATACATATGATGCAATCGTTACAACGGATGGGGACTCAGATCGTCCATTAGTCGCTGATCGTTATGGTGATTGGATGCGTGGTGATGTGCTTGGCATTCTTACTGCACAATACCTAGGTGCGACGGCTGTGACGACACCCGTCAACAGTAACACAGCATTGGAACAAGCCGTATTTGCCAAATCCATTCGTCGGACAGCTATAGGCTCTCCATTTGTTATAGCTGAAATGATGAAGGCTGCCAAAGATGGCTTTACGTCAGTTGGATATGAAGCCAATGGAGGGTTTTTGCTCGCCTCAGATATTGAGAAAAACGGCAGAACACTGGCATCCCTTCCCACTCGGGATGCTGTGCTTCCAATTCTATGCGCTCTTGTTGCCTCAAAGAAATATGGGAACAATCTGACCAAACTTTTGGCAACCCTTCCTTCGCGTTTCACTCGCAGTGACCGTGTGGCTGAAATACCAACATATCAAAGCCGTGCTAAAATTGGCGCTTTACGCAAAAATATAATTCCAGAATTGCAAAATCTTGGTTTTTTGGAAATCTGTGGTGCTTTACAAGATGTGGATGAAACAGATGGACTACGCATGACATTTGAAAATGGTGATATCATCCATCTGCGCCCATCGGGCAATGCGCCGGAATTACGCGTTTATGTTGAAGCCAAAACCCCTAAACGGGCGGATGATCTGTTAACGCTTGGGATGGAACGCATTGCTAAATGGTGCGCTTAACGCACGAAATTAATAGGAATGCTCGCTCTATTCTTTTAAGAACCTAGTTACATTGAATTTTTCGGAGAAATTTTTCTATGTCTTCCCTATTGGCAAAAACAAGTCCTAATTCCAGTAATGTTGTACCTGTTATCTTGTCTGGCGGTTCAGGAAGCCGTCTCTGGCCGGTCTCTCGCAGTAGCTTTCCAAAACAATTTTGGCCACTTCTTTCCGAAAATACGCTGCTTCAGCAAACCGCCATGCGTGGGGTCAACGCGCATCTAAGCAGTCCGGTTGTTGTCTGTAACGAGGCACATCGTTTTATTGTAGCAGAACAGCTTCGTGAAATCGGTATTAAAGACAGCCATATTTTACTGGAGCCGGCTGCACGCAATTCTGCTCCAGCTATTGCTGCTGCTGCATTTTTTATTGCGCAACAGAATCCAGATGCCATTTTATGGATTATGGCAGCGGACGCTGCCATTCAGGATCAGGAATTACTAAAAAAAGCGCTTAATTCTGCTGTAGAAGCCGCCTCTGAAGGATATATTGCAACCTTTGGTATCAATCCAACAAAGCCCGAAACTGGTTATGGATATATCGAACGTGGCGCAGAATTAAAATCTGTTCCGGGTGTTTATCATATTGAACGATTCATTGAGAAACCCAATGCTGAGCATGCAGAAATGCTTATGCAGGATAAGAGATATTCTTGGAATTCTGGCATGTTTGTCGCCAAAGCCAGTGTTCTGCTGAAAGAAATAGAAACCTTTGAACCGAAGATTTTCGCTCATGTAAAAGATGCCGTTCAAAATCGTGTTTCTGATCATGATTTTGAACGTTTGGCCGCTACATTTTTTAATGAATGTCATGATATCTCAATTGATTATGCTGTAGCAGAACGTACCAAGATGGCTGTTGTGGTGCCCGCAGCATTCGGGTGGTCTGACATTGGTAGCTGGGATGCCGTTTGGGAAATCACCCCCAAAGATGCTGATGGCAACGCAACCTTTGGAGATGTTTTTCTTGATGGAACGAAAAACTGTTATGTCCGCTCTGATAGTATGGTCACTACAGCAACCGGTGTAGAGGATCTCATCGTCATCGTGACGGGTGATGCCGTTATGGTGTCACACCGGGATCGTGCACAAGACGTTAAAAAGATGGTTACACGTCTCAAGGAAGCTGGACGTCCAGAAGCTACCAAACATAATCGTATATATCGGCCTTGGGGATTCTACGAAAGCCTCATTGAAGGAGATCGCTTTCAAGTTAAAAGAATTCACGTTGAACCTGGCCAGAAACTTTCACTTCAAAAACACTTCCACCGTGCTGAACATTGGGTGGTTGTCGCTGGGACTGCTATTGTTACACGGGATAAAGACAATATCTTGGTCCGAGAAAATGAAAGTGTTTATCTTCCACTTGGTACAATCCATAGACTTGAAAACCCCGGTAAGATCCCCTTAACTCTTATAGAAGTTCAATCTGGCCCTTATCTCGGTGAAGATGACATCGTGCGTCTTGAAGACGTTTACGCACGCTCATAATATAAACTTGTGAGAAGCCAATAGAGCATTACTTGCTCTATTGGCTTCATTTCACGTTCCAATGAAAGACAAGAAAAGCCTATCTGATTTTTTGTCCGTAGCGATACCAATGAGTTACGTTCTTGGTTCTGTCAGCTTTTGAGCCAAGCTACGACAGTGCGTATATCGTTTCACGAAAATGGCAAAATGCGCAGGTTAAATATATTAGGGGTTAAGGGGCAGTTCATTAGTCTACCTAGACTAGATACTAGAATGAAAACTGATCGCCTTTTTATAGCTGCCAGCAATCACGCAGACTTTCGCACCATTCTTGTAGCACTAGACGATCGTCATATGGAAAACCACTCCAATCAACGGTTCTCCATATCGTTGATGTTTCGTCTGTGAGATGAACTACTCGGTTCCCTTCCCCAAAATTTTAAAATAATATGTAATAAATTCGAGAAAGTTAATTTTCTATCTATCCCATAATTTCCCAAATCTTTTGATAACCTTCATAAAGAACTTTTGCATTAACTGTAGATAAAAACTGATCAACAATCAGTCCTTTCCCTCCTTGCTTCTGATTGGGAAGTGAAAAATCATCAACGCAGACCAAAGTTCCTGGACCGATCAATCGTCGAGCCGCCATCATTTCCATGGCATGATGAATGGCGCTCGGCATTGGATTCTCAAGATCAAGATCGAAACTGTCAAAATAAAGTAAGGATGCTGGGCGATCTAACATTTTACTCAGCATGTCGAGTGCAGAAATTGAATCGTTAAGAATAGTACTCGTCACACTACTACAAGCCCGACGCGCACTATCTATGCTATCAGGATTTATATCTATCGTAAGAACATGCCCATATTTTTCACGTGCATACCAGTCGAATAAAAATGTACTCTGACCGTCGCCTTCCCAGTTACCTGGTACACGAAGACAACCAGTTTCAATGATAAGGGGATTAGAAAAAGCATCAAGTCGGTGGAAAAGGGTAGAAAATCCCTTCGCTCTTTTCCCTAGTTTAGGTATAATCAGTTTTTGGAATCCAGTAAAAAAAGGATATTCACTTGCCTCTATTGGAAGACCAACATAATTATAGTCGGCCTTAATTGGCTCTGATGTCATAATATTGCTAGTTCTTGCCAGCTTCCTCAGAACTTCTACAGCCGGCAATACTGACAATTCGGAAGCTATATGATCTACTGCTGCGGGATCGTCTATCAATTTCTGAAGAAAAATCTCCTGCTGGCCACCACTTAACCGATCAATGAGTGATACAGCAGCTTTCAATTTTGCCATATCTTCTTTTACCGTCTCTCTGCCGCTCTTTCCATTAGTGCGTGCAGCTGACGGCTGCCATTTCGACTCTGATGTCATGCGTTTAGTCACCTTTTTTAAGCTATTTTTGAATAATCAATAATCTTCTAGACGTTTTACTCATATTGAAATTATAACCCATCAAGATTGCTGAATCTTAAAAAAATAAGATAAAAATTTTATATTCTTTATTTTTAATTCATTTATGTAAATTTATCTTATACTACGCTTAAAGTAAAATATTCTTATCTTGACACTCGCACAAATACAGGACAATAGCCGCATTCTACTGAATGTTGAGAACATTTTACAGAAAAATCTCTATTATAGGTTTATTTATAATATAAATCATATAATTTAGTTTCATAGTAATACATTTTTTGGTAATAATATCCATTCTCAATTATAAATTCAATCTTCTTAAATTCTTTTTAGAAAATCAGTCTAAAGAATTTTTTAGGCTATCGAGTACATAGATATAATAACTATTAAAATATGTATGAATATAATTTACAATATTGGTTATTTGTTGATTATCTAGAATGGCGATAAAATATAGGATAGCATCCATGTCATTAAGCATCATAGATGCTGCAAAGTGTTTATAGTGCGTTCGTCGTGCTTCCTCTGTCCACATAGAACAACGCCCGCAATCCACGGCGCCCGACTCCATACCAAGCTCATACCTTTTGAAAACTCCTTGTAATATTTAGAATAAATAATATTCCTCTATTCAGAAACTCGTTCCAGACGTTCTAATATAGTCATACGCAGGCATGCCAAACAGATAGCCCTAACAATATTGTCGGCCCTTTCCTGAAATATTTATGACAAAGATAGGAAATCTGGCTGGTCTGTAAATCTAATGCCACTTCCCAGAATGCACGCTTGAATTTTAATTCGATTTGAACAAGAAATGCATCCGGCATACAACTAAGATTGCAGCTTGCATCTGTCTCACGACGCTATCATCAGCCATATCGTTATAAGTAAATATTAAAGCCTGTTCATTCTGGAAAATCTGTGTAACTTTATAGTCCGATTTAATCAGGCCTTTTACCTGATATAAAAACTCTTGCCAATCTGGTTCATACCCCCTCTCCCTTCATAAAAAAGAGAGGGAGTAAATATTCTAGATTTCAACTCTCAACGTATCAGGATACCTGAGGCTTTCTGGCGTTAGCTGCAGCAACCTTCTTACCCCATTTCACCAATGTTTTGGTGCAATCAGAACGTTCAATCTGACATTCAATAATGGTTGGACCCTCACGATTTGCTTTGGCTTTTTTGATGGCCTCTGCCAGTTCACCTGCCGTAGTGGCCTTCATGCCCAAGCCATGCCCATCTTCAGCGTTGAACACTTTCATCAGACCGGCATAGTCCCAGTTTTTGATGTAATTATACGGACCATCGTGAATAGCAATTTCAATAACGTAACCACGATTGTTCACAAGGAAGATAATGACTGGCAGCTTATAACGCACCATCTGCGCCATTTCCTGCGCAGTCAGCTGGAATGACCCATCACCTACCATAAGAATATGTTGGCGTTCCTGAGAACCCATAGCGTTCCCAAAAGCCGACGGCACAGACCAACCAATATGCCCCCACTGCATTTCTAGCTCAACACGTGCGCCACGCGGCAAATCCATACGCGTGGCGTTGAACCAGGAATCACCTGTTTCAGCAACCAGAGTAGTATCTGATGTGAGCATTGCATTGATCTGACGGGTCATTTCATCATTCGTCAGGCGTGCATCTGCTTTGGCTGATTCGATAACTGGCGTGTGTTTTTGACTTTCCTGCGCCGTTAACGGACGGCTGGGGGCTTTCTTTGCCAGCTCTTCAAGGAATTCACGCAACGTGAAGCCTTCGTATGTTTTGCCACCCACAGTGACGCGGTTGGGCTCTGCCAACAAAACATTGTCACCCTTGGGCCATGCTGTCCAACCTACTGTGGAGTAATCATTAAAGACGGGCGCGACACAGATAAGCGCATCAGATTTTTCAACCAGTTCCTGCGCGCCAAGTGAAGACACATCTCCCCAATACAGACCACGAAAACCTTTGTGATCTTCTGGGAAAAAGCTTTTTGCTGCTGCCATAATAGTAACAGCACAGCCTAACTTATCTGCCAGATGTTCTGTTTGTGTTTGTGCATGTGCAGCGCGCACTTTGCTCCCCACAACCATGGTCACACGCTGAGATTTTTCCAGAAAATTGAGGGAAGCTTCTACCGCAGCTTTTAGGCTGACATCATCTACCCGCAATTCTGCCAGCAAAGACGATACCGGACCAGGACGCACACATTCTGCATCAGATACGTTACAAGCAATTTCAACATATGCTGGTTTGCGTTCACGCAGGGCCGTGCGGATAACATGATCAATTTTAGCCGGAGCAGATGCTGCATCTGTAATGCTTTCTGCCGCGCACGTTACATGCCGCATCATTTCCAACTGATAGGTATAATCATTCGTGCCCAGCGTATGATGCAGAATACGGCCTGTTCCGTAATCATTGCTATTGGGTGAGCCTGAAATTAAAATAACAGGCAGATTTTCTGCGTAAGCACCTGCAATGGCGTTCATGGCAGAAATAGCGCCCACACTAAAGGTTACCACAGCCGCCGCCGCGCCATGCGCACGTGCATAACCTTCTGCACTAAAACCGCAGTTCAGCTCATTACAGCAGTAAACCTGTTCCATTTCCTTATTGGCCAGTAACTGGTCCAGAAGAACCAGATTGAAATCTCCAGCTACGGCAAAATGGTGCTTTAATCCGATTTGAGAAAGACGCTCAGCAAGATACATGCCGACTGTATATGTCATGGTGTAATCACTCCTATCGGAATAGCCTCAAAAAACGGCCTTTAGCTAAGACCCTCAATCAAACAAATGTCCAATATATGAAACTGCGGTTTCTCATATAAAAAATATATTCCATATCCAAGAAAATATCTTTTATTTCTATCATAAAATATATGATAACCTATTGATATTAAGTATTTAATTTTCAAAATAGACGAATTTTACACTGAAATTGTTTATATATATTTATATAATATATCACAAAATGTCACCACATCGTGAATGATTATTCTTAACAAACAAAAATTTTACGGATGCTTTTATAACTTCACCTTATGACTTCAAAAAGGAGCAGAAAGTGTGAGAATGCGCCACTTTCCCGCCCTACCTGAAAAAACGCTCCAACTTTCCGGATAAATATCTAATTTATTTAGAATATAAAACGAATTTTTTATCTCATCAGCTAGAATACATGCACTCAAAGCACGTATGATAACAGGTGAAGCTATAATCAAGAATGTATCTTGATTTTGAGCTTTATGAAATAGGCTATCAAGCCAGGATTTTAATCTGATATGAAACACGCACATACTTTCCCCCCCATTTGGAGAATATGTGGGGTTCATGAATTGCACCTGATCTTCCACCAACAAATTTTTTAACTGTTGCCCGGCCCAAATGCCATAATTCCTATTTTCCAACTTTGGTTCTAATTCAATACTATATTTAGAAAAAAAACGTTCTGGAGAAACCTGAATATCAGGCGCACAAAAAATACGTGTGATATTCTGTTTTTCTAAAATATTTTCCTGAAATAACTTGGGTAATTGAAATTTTATTATTTCATTTTTTTTTGGTATATACCCTTTACGCACATTATCAGGCATACAACTTCCCAATAAAACAACACGTAATGCTGGCATATTGCGCATAATATCTTCCAATATTTTAGAGAACTCTCTTTCTGTTCATTCTGTTTGCCACATAGTCGTGAACATCGTAAGTTCCGCCGCATATTTTAACGCTTGGGTGTGTTCTTCCGGAAAGCATAATGTCTGTTTTTTCTATAAGATTTATAAGAAAATTAAATCACAAAACTTGTTACATTGCTGTTTTTCTGGCCCTTACAGGATGCACCCCCCCTGTATCTGTCAAGCAACTCAGCCTGACAGAAGCTTATCTGGACCGTACTCATACGGCCCTTAACGGAACAATCCTTAGCAACACCACCCGGATTGTGTTGGAACGCCAAAACTTGTTGGGCATATGGCAAGCACACCCAAGTGCCGCCATTGATATCCTGCGCAAAAGCACGCAAGACCAATTTTACACACCAGATCTAAATGACCAGCTTTTTGCGTTGGCTGAACTCAGCTACTTACGTGGCAAAAAACATAAGTCTCGCACAGATTTCATGGCTGCTGCCATGTATGCATATGCGTACCTCAACCCAGCGGATAAAACATCGGACCACCCCGATCCGTATGATCCACATTTTCGGCAAGCGTGTGATCTTTATATGCTCAGCCTGACAGAGGCCTTAGGATCACCCGCCAATGTGAATGCTCAACACTGGGTACTGCCATTTGGTGATCTGGATCTTTCATCAAACCCGGCAGAACATATATGGCATGGTTACGAATTAACCGATTTTCGCCCCACAGCACGCCTGACAGTAAATGGCGTTAAAAATATTTATAGCCATATGGGGCTGGGCGAACCTCTAGCCGCTATTCCGCATGTAGATGGCCGCGCCCCATCTTCCTTTACCGTAACAGACAAACTGCGTATCCCTGTCAGCTTGTTTATGGAAATACCTGATCCACGCAGGCAAGTTCTCTCCGATCATATTTCTGGACATCTGACCCTAACAGCGTTGGATGATCAGGGGCATATTCTTATAGCCAACAAAACAGCCATCCCTCTGCAGTATGATCAAACAGCCTCGCGCGCGCTGAGCCTTAGCAATGCTGTAGATTGGTCTAGTGAGTACAAAGGTTTTCTGGACGGTCGTTTTTTTGATAACGGCCGCAAACCTCAGCTCATTGCCATAGAACCTCACCGCTATGGGTGTATTCCTGTTGTGCTTGTTCACGGCACAGCTTCCAGCCCGGGACGATGGGCTGATATGGTGAACGATCTTCTGGAAGATCCTCAAATCCGCGCCCATTTTGAATTTTGGTTTTTTTCTTACGCTACGGGCAATCCTATCCCTTACTCTGCCTTCCAACTTCGCGAGGCTCTAGAAGCTGCCATTCAAAACAACGGTGGCACGCAGGCCGATCCTGCGCTTGGGCATATGGTGCTTATTGGCCATAGCCAAGGCGGCCTTCTAGCAAAAATGCAAGTGATAGACCCCAAAGATAAACTCTGGAATGGACTCACGCACCACCCTTTCAACAGTTTACACCTTACCCCAAAAGCCCATAGCTTTTTGCAAGAAACCCTGTTTCCAAAACCGTTGCCTGAGGTGCAGCAAGTTGTGTTTATTTCTACACCACAACACGGAAGTTACCTGGCTGCACTTTCTCTAGCGCATCTTGTAGGCCGTATGGTAACATTTCCCGTTAGTCTGACAGAGGTGATGCAGCAAGTTGTTGCTGGAGAGTCCGGTTCAATACGCGTAAACATGAGCCCGTGGCGTATGGGCAGCGTGTATGGCATGACACCCCATAGTGCTTTTATCCGCTCTCTTGCCTCCATACCTGTAGTGCCGGAAGTGCGCACACATTCCATTATTCCGGTTTTGGGGGATGGCCCCTTAGCAACAGCCGATGATGGCGTGGTAAAATACCGCAGCGCGCACATTCCTTATGCTGATTCCGAACTGGTTGTGCGGCATTCGGGCCATTCCACACAGTCCAACCCAATCACTATTGCAGAGGTGCGGCGCATTCTGCTGGAGCATCTGGCGCACCTTACGCCGGGAGCGCCAGAAACAGGGGATATGAACAAACAAAATATCACACGTATCGGCGGTGAGTATCAACCAACCACACCCCCAGTACACCCATGAGCAAGCTTCCTCATAATTCTTCGACGCATGGCTGGATTTTTTGGATAAAAGCAGCAGGCATATGCTTATTCAGCCTCTACTCAGCTGCGGCATTTTATTATTCTACCTTAACACCAGATATTCTGCGCTTAGGCCTGAGCATTGTCTTTCCGCTGCTTGTGTTAGGTGCGTTCTTTTTTGCTCCTGCACGGCTTCGCCGCCCTGCCATTCCTGCTTTATGTGCTGTTTTTGCAATATGGTATTTAACTGATCCCCCTCGCAATCATCGAGATTGGGCGGGAGAATATGCGTTGCCGGCAGATGCCATTTTGACCGGTCGAACTGTGCATATTCAAAATATACGCAATTTCAAATACAAAACAGAAACGGATTATACACCACATTATTATGATGCCACGTATAATCTGGATGACCTTTCATCCGTAGATATGATCACCTCCTATTGGGCAGGGGAAAGCATTGCCCATGTTTTCCTGACCTTTGGATTTAAGGATGGGCGCCACCTTGCCATATCTATTGAAACACGCAGGCAAAAGCGTTTCCCCTATTCTGCGATTGCTGGCTTTTTCCATCATTATGAAATGTTTTATGTTACGGCTGATGAGCAGGATCTGATTGGCGTGCGCACAGATATCCGTAAGGAGCGTGTTTATCTTTACCGGCTCTTCATTTCACCGCAAACACGTGAGCGCCTATTTAAAAGCTATCTTTCGGAAATTCATTTCCTGCATACGCATCCACGCTGGTACAATACGCTCGCAGATAACTGCACAACAGAAATTCTCTCCCGCGCTGGTGCACAACTGCATTATCGGCTGGACTGGCGCGTGTTGCTAAGTGGCTACACGGCCTCCTTGGCATATGATTTGGGGCTCTTAAACACGCAGTATGACTTCCCTACCCTTAAACGCCTAAGCCGCATACAAAGGCCTGATGGCGCAACGCCAGATGCATACTATTCGCAAGAAATACGCGCTCATTTACCTTTAGATGACACACCTAAACTTTCACAAACCAAATAACAGAAATGTTATAATGGACACTACATACATAAGATGCTGTTTCGACAACAAAAAACACCAATAACATTTGCGAATAAGAATTACTTATTAAAACTCCTTGATATTTAACGATTTTCTGATTGCATTGTGCCTGAAATATCCGTAAAAAGACCTCACAAACCTCCATCAAAATCTGGAAATCGTATCATGGTAAAAGATCCTAAGGTTATCGAACATCTGAACACGCAGCTGACAAATGAGCTGACGGCTATCAATCAGTATTTCCTGCACGCACGCACCCTGCGCCACTGGGGCGTTACCCTGCTGGGCAAGAAAGAATACGAAGAATCCATTGAAGAAATGCGTCATGCTGATTGGCTGATCGAACGCATTCTGTATCTGGGTGGCCTGCCCAACGTTCAGCGTCTGAACACCATCCTGATTGGTCAGGACGTGAAGGAAATTCTGGAATGCGACCTGAAGCTGGAAGAAAAAGCTCTGGCTGACCTGCGCGAAGGCATTGCCTACTGCGAAAGCGTGCGTGACTTTGTTTCCCGTGACCTTCTGCTGAAGATCCTTGAAAACGAAGAAGAGCACGAAGACTTCCTGGATCGTCAGTTTGATCTGATCAAGCAGATTGGCATTGAACGCTACATCCAGCTGAACTCCGCAGCTGCACCTGATCAGGAATAATCACTGATCAAAAATATGGGGCGTTTCATACGCCCCATATTTCCGTGCCATTTAATTTTTCGCAAATAAATCTGCATAGATTTCTGGCTTAAAGCCAACCGTGATTTTTCCCTGCGCTTCTAAAACAGGCCGTTTTACAAGGGAAGGATAAGCAACCATAAGCGCCAATGCGCGTGGTTCATCAATATTTTCTTTTTCAGAATCAGACAATTTACGAAACGTGGTGCCAGCTTTATTCAAAAGCTTTTCCCACCCAACATTTTGTGCCCACTGCTTGAGTGTAGCGACATCTATTCCCTGCTTTTTATAATCATGGAAGTCATATGCCACACCGTGCGCCTCTAGCCACTTCATGGCCTTACGCATCGTATCGCAGGATTTAATTCCGTATATCGTTATTGGCGCGCTCATAAACCCTCCTAAGGCAAAGCAACTTTTATGACTGGATATCCAGAAGTTTCCGCATTTCTTCCATAAAAGCTGTATCCTGCTCAAGATCAAACGGGCGTGCAAAAATACCCGCATAGCCCACACAAACAGGCTTTGTTTTTACGGCATCCGCTTCTGTCAGATAACGCGGCACAATATGGGTATGGAGCGAAGGCTCCTGATTACACCACGTCTCATAATTAATGCGGGCAGCACCCGTGGCTTTCAGCAGGGCATCACCTACCGTTACACAATCTGCCAGATATTGCATGCGTTCCTGCCCTTGCAGGTCATTCAGGCTTGGCACAATAGGGTCTGACAAAAGCTGGCAATAACCTTGCACAGGCTGTGTATCGGCTACAATAAGCCAACCTGAAGGCATACGCCCGATAACTTGAGGGAACTTTCCTTCCCTCGCCCATTCAACGCGCTGCTGAATTACATTTTTTGTCATGTTTTACCTCAGTCATAATTTTGCTTTCCACAATACGCCTGAGAACAGCCATTTCACGAGGCTTATCGAATCAATCGCAGGCGTGATACCGAAAACAATCTGGTTCATGCCCATTTACCATGCCTGCAGCTTGCATCCATGCATAAACAATAACTGGCCCCACAAAACGAAAACCGCGCTTTTTCAATTCCTTGGAGAGAACCTGTGAAGCTAGCGTTTGCGCAAGTGCATGCGGGTGCTCTGCCTTTACGGGGTTTTGTTGCGCCACACCCCATGCAAAATCTGCAAAATCCTCTCCCATTGCCTGCATCTGCAAATAGGCATGTGCATTTTTAACGGTGGCTTCTATTTTTAGACGCGAGCGGATAATGCCAGCATCTTGCATCAGCCTTTGCACATCGTGCTCTGTAAACTGCGCGATTTTTTCAGGATCAAACCCAGTAAAAGCTTTCCGAAAATTTTCGCGCTTCTGCAGCACCGTATTCCATGAAAGCCCAGCCTGAAAACTTTCCAACACCAGCATTTCCCATAAGCTGCGTGCGTCCTTGACGGGCTTACCCCATTCAGCATCATGGTACTCACGCAAAAGCATGTTTCCACATGCCCATTTGCACCGATGCTTAGGAGAATCCATGCTAATTTTTGGTTTTAGAAGCGGCGTGGCTGTGGTGTTTGCACAAAAGCAAACTGCGCGCCTTCTTCCCGAAGGATCTGGTCTTTTCTTTTGGTCGATTTTGTCCCGAGCTTATCTGCAATTTCATGCGTGGCGGACAGCAGGCCTTTATCACCTTTTAAAAGACCAATCAGAATCCTTACCCGCAAGGCTTCATCTTCGCTCTGCAAGCTATAGTAAATCGTTCGCGATTCGCGGCGTGGCACAATCAGGTTAGAACGCCTTAACGTGCCCAACTGCTGGCTCAGAGTCGGCTGGCCGATTCCGGTTTTGCTTTCCAGTTCCCCTACGGCCAGCGCCCCATGCTGCAAAAGCGCATCCAGAATCATAAGCCGCTGCGGCTGAGCAAACAGCTTTAGCTGCTCCACCAACTGCTTTGCTTCATCTAAAGACATTTCCACCATGAGCTTATCGCCCCTGATCAGGCTTTAAACACATAAACCACGATGGCCCCGCCTGCATGACAGCATCTTGGGTTTGCGCTGTAGGTAGCACCACGTTCCCTCCGGGCGTCCAGCCTTCTGGCGTCAGCACATCCCCTTCATCCACCCGTTGAAGAGCCGCAAGCAAACGCAACAGTTCGGCTACAGAACGGCCCACAGTCATGGGGTAGCAGGTTGTGGCACGCACAATCCCTTGTGGGTCAATCATGTACACACTGCGCACCGTTGCACTATTGCGGGCTGTTGGGTCCAGCATGCCGTAGGCACGTGCAATGGCCATGGAGGGATCTTCCACCACAGGGAAAGGAATCCTTACGTCAAACCTTTCCCGTATGGCCTCAATCCATGCAAGATGCGCGGGCAGGCTATCCACGGAAAGGCCCACTAGCGCACAATTCATGTCAGCAAATTGCGAAGCAGCTTGTGCAAACGCAATAAATTCACTGGTGCAAACCGGCGTAAAATCTGCCGGATGCGAAAACAGCAGCACCCACTGCCCACGCAATGCGCTTAACGTAAGCATGCCTTGGGTTGTCCGCGCCATAAAATCTGGAGCCATGTCTCCAATTCTGGGTGCGGCCACTACCGGCTCCAACTGACTGGTATCTATGATGCGGTCATTCATAGCTGCAGTGTTTACGCGCATTCTTTCCCTTGACGCAAGACGCTTTCATTCTTAATTAAAGTGTATATTCATGTTTACTTAAAATAATAAACTGTTGGGAGTTTCCCTTATGTCAGATCCAGCTATCGCCACAGCCACCCAGCAGATTCTGATGGCTGTGCAGCACCCCGAACAACGGCCTGTTGTAAAAACCTTTTTTGATGAAAAAACCTTTACGGCCAGCCATGTGGTGCATGATCCACAAACCCTCACAGCTGCCGTAATTGATAGCGTACTGGATTATGATCCGGCTTCTGGCCGCATTAAATACGATTCTGCCCAAGAAATTGTAGATTATGTACGCGCCGAAAAGCTGCAGGTTGCATGGCAATTAGAAACACATGCGCATGCTGATCATCTTTCCGCTGCGCCGTGGTTGCAGGAACAGCTGGGCGGCAAGTTGGGTATTGGCGCCAACATTGTGCAGGTGCAGGAAGTTTTTGGCAAAATCTTTAACGCCGATACCAGATTTGCCCGTGATGGATCTCAGTTTGATCATCTTTTTAAAGATGGTGAACAGTTCAAGCTGGGCAACCTGAACGCTATTGCCCTGCACGTTCCGGGGCACACCCCCGCAGATATGGCTTTTGTTATCGGTGATGCCGCCTTTATTGGCGATACACTGTTCATGCCAGATTACGGCACCGCCCGCGCAGACTTCCCCGGTGGGGATGCCCGCATGCTGTATCGCTCTATCCGCCGCCTTCTTACCTTGCCAGCAGAAACGCGCCTGTTCCTTTGTCACGATTACAAAGCGCCAAACCGTGATACCTATGCATGGGAAACCACAGTGGGCGCAGAACGCGCGCACAATGTGCATGTGCATGAAGGTGTGAGTGAAGATGATTTTGTAAACATGCGCACATCGCGCGATGCAACGCTCGCTCTACCCAATCTGATCATGCCTTCCGTGCAGGTCAATATCCGCGGGGGACACATGCCAGAACCGGAAGATAATGGCACCAGCTACATCAAGATCCCCATCAACAAGCTCTAAAATTTACTGATCTTTTCTGGATACCCCGCATGCTCACCTTATTTTCTGCCCATCTCCTGCTGGAACTTATGTCTGGCGTTCTGGTTGGATTCACTCTGGGATTAATCGGTGGCGGAGGATCCATTCTGGCTGTGCCACTTATGGTTTATCTGGTGGGGGTAAAAAACCCCCATGTAGCTATTGGCACCAGCGCATTGGCTGTCGCTATCAACGCATTGGTGGGGCTGGCACAGCATGCCCGCAATCATACGGTAAAATGGCGCTGCGCAGGTATTTTTGCATCTTGTGGGGTTGCCGGAGCCTTTATTGGCGCAGCCATTGGCAAAACAGTTGATGGCAAAAAGCTGCTTTTGTTTTTTGCTCTGCTGATGATTGGCGTAGGCATTCTTATGCTCCGCGGGCGGCATAACGTTGGCTGCCAAGGGGCAAGTTGCAACAGGCATAATGCCCCCAAAGTTATGGGCTATGGCCTTGGCACCGGTCTGCTTTCTGGCTTTTTTGGCATTGGCGGTGGGTTTCTAATTGTGCCTGGCCTTATTGCTTCTACCGGCATGCCCATTCTCAATGCCGTAGGCACATCTCTGGTTGCCGTTTCCGCTTTTGGGTTTAGCACAGCTTTAAGCTATATGCTTTCTGGCTATATAGATTGGCAATTAGCGGCCTTGTTCATTTTGGGTGGAGCGCTTGGCAGCCTGTTTGGCACACGTACAGCCCGCCGTATGTCAGGCTCTTCCAATCATCTTACAACAGTGTTTGCCTGTATCATTTTTATCGTGGCCATCTACATGATCTGGCAAGGTGTGCAGAAGTTATAAAGCTTTTGCGCTACCACATAGCTTGCGTGCGCTCGCCAGCGCCGTATGCAGTTGTGTATAAATATTCTCTTTTCCAAGCACGGCAGTAATATGGTGACGCTCCATATCTTTTAGAAAGAATGGAGCTACACGCCCAAACAAAACGGTTATTCCGCGCGCATGTAATCTTTGCAAAACATCCCGCACAACCTGTGCTGCTGAATAATCAATATCGGTTATGGCACTGCAATCTACCACAACGCATTTTACCGGATTGGGTGCTGATGAAATCAGTGTCATGATATCATCAGCAAACAAATTACAATTTGCATAAAACAGATCTGCACAAAAACGATAAATGATAATACCCGGCATACTTTGCTCTCCGGGGGCAACCGCTTCTGCTTCCAACATCCCGGTGGAGGCTTCTGGTGCCATTATCAACGTATGTGGCATATAGCTATGCCGCACGTGCCGAAACAGAGAGAGTGCAATAGCAATAAAGATACCCTGCTCTACCCCTACGCTTACAACCGTAGCTGCTGTTACCAGCGCCAAACGGAATTCTCCGGGGCTTTCTTGGCGGATACCATTAAGCGCCTGAAGATCTATCATCCGCACGGCTACGCAAAACACAATGGCACCCAACACACAGCGGGGAAGATACTGCAAAGGTTCTGGAAAAAACAAAAGCACACATGCCGTTACGGCAGCAAAAACAAGCTGCGCTTTTTGTGATCTTGCTCCAGCCTGCACGGCCATAGCTGTTTGCGTAGGGCTGCCGTTCACCGTAAATGTGCCGGTTAAAGCTGCGGCAGCATTGGCCGCACACAACCCCACAATATCTGCATTTTCATCAACATGTTCATGAAACATGTTTGCAAAAGCACGTGATGTGGCCGCACTTTGCGCAATAATAACAAAAACACAGGATGCAGAAATAGGTAGCAGGGCCAGCATATCATGCCAGCCCGGAAGAGGTATGGAAAACGCCGGCAAGCCACCGCGTATGCTGCCCAAAATGGCAACATCGTAATGCTGCAGATCCAACCCCCAGCTACACAAAATACTCACAACCACAACACACAGGCCTACAGGCCAATGGGGCCTCTGCCTTGCACCTGCCAACAGCACCACGCAGCTCAGGCTGGCAATGGCCATACTTAACCCTTGCATTTGCCCAAAGCCCTGGAACAACCCTATCGCCTGCACCAGTGTATTGTGAGAGGACGAGACCAAGCCTGTCATGTCATACAACATGCTTAGGCCTACCTGTACACCTACACCTGCCAAAAAGCCCACCAGCACGGTGCGAGACAAAAAATCTGCCAGAAAGCCTAGGCGAAATAAGCGGGCAACCAGCAGAAACCCCGCATTAAGAAGAGCTACCGCACTTACCAATTCCATATATCTGGCACTGCCGGGCGAAACAATTTCTGACAGGCCGCTGGAAAAAATGGCTGCTGTGGCAGAATCTGCCGCCACCACGAGGTGACGTGATGAACCAAACAGAGCAAACGCCACTAACGGAAACAACACAGTATATAACCCGCATACCGCAGGCATTTCGGCAATACGCGCATACCCCAGAACCTGAGGAATGTTCATGGAAGCCAGAGAAAGCCCCGCCAGCATATCCGACCATGACCCGGATTTTTTGGTTATCCGTTGGCCGAGCCAATTTTTTATGCCTAACAAGGGCGACATACTTTCTCTATCCCATTCTATTTACGTGCCATGATACCCTCAAATATCATCATTGAGGCCTCACTCTTTAGGATGCACCTATGTCTGTCACTCTTTACCACAACCCTTCTTGCGGCACGTCACGCACAGTTTTGGGCCTTATTCGAGATGCAGGAATTGAACCGAACATTATCCTTTATCTCAAAACGCCGCCAACCCGGGCAGAATTGGAAAACATTTTAGCCAAAGGAAAGTTGAGCGCGCGCGACATTTTACGCAGTAAGGAAGCTTTATGTAAGGAATTGGGGCTTGATGCGCCCGGCATCAGCAATGATCAGATACTTGATGCCATTGCAGAACACCCCAAGCTTCTCAATCGCCCCGTTGTGGTTACACCCAAAGGCGCAAAAGCCTGCCGCCCGGCTGATGTTGTGCTGGAACTATTATAAAGTAAGCGCAACCATATGCCTCATCTTTCTCCCAAAGAATGAGCGTATGGTTTTAGATATATGGGCTCAAGCATTCTGATACTTGAGCCCATATATCTAACGAGATGCGACATCGACCAGAAGAAGCTCTGCTTTTTCCTGCGCAATCACAACAATATCCTGCTGACCTGTTATTGCCGCTGCATCACCACAATGCAGAACACACCCATCTATTGTCACAATGCCTGATACAACCAACAGATATAGATCTCGCCCTAACGTGGTACTGTAAGCAGCTCCCTCTGCCGCTGGTATAACGGCATGTAACAGACGGGCCCGCGCCGTTAAGGTAACAGGTGCGCCATCTGTAATCTGACCATCTTCTTCTGGATCATCTTCAGGAAATCCTGATGCAAGAATTCTAAAACCGCCATCTTCCAACTGAGGAAAACTTGCACGAACTTCCTGCGCAGGGGCCACACCTTCTACATCAGCCATAAACCAGAACTGAATAAACGTGGCACCCTCTGGACCAGCAGACCATTCCAGTCTTTTACAGCCAGTACCGGTGCTTAAAAGATGCAGTCCGCCCTGCCCTACTTTTTCCTGCTCAAAACCATCTGCATGACTCACCAGACTTCCCGCAGATAGCCATGTGAGAATATCCACATTGGCTTCTGGCCCAAGATGATACGCCTGCTCTGGCTTAAGCATGCCAAGGTTAAGCACACGTAAGCGCCCATCATGGATATGTGCTGGGTCTTGATAATCAGCAAATGCAAAATGGCAGCGGAGTATTAACGTATCTGAATGTGCACTGCCTAACGTAGGTGCTTGCCTGATTGTTATCATACGCCAATCTCACACATGTTTTTTTGCTTTTGTTCTTTCTGGGTACATCCCTTCCCAGCCGCCACCAACCGCACGATAAAGATGCGTAACAGACCCTGCCACGCGGGCCGTGGCATCAGCCAACGCACTTTGAGAAGACAACAGTGCATTCTGCAATGTCAGCACATTCAAGAAATCGGATGAGCCCTGCACATATTGAGCCTTGGCCGTATCTACTGCAATTTCGTTTTCATGCACGGCTTCGGCCAATTCATCTCGCCGATGCTGCGCCGCCGTAAAATCGGCCATGGCATCATCAATTTCCTGCCACGCCTTTAAAACCGTGCGCTGGAACATGGTGGCAGCTTCTTTCTGCTGCGCCTTGCGCAAATGCAGCTGGCCTGTCAGCCGCCCACCTTCAAACAAAGGAAGCGTTGCCGTGGGGCCAAAACCATATTGGCGTGATGCCCATGATCCTAAACCGCTAAACTGAAGCGCCTGCACATCCAAACTGCCAGATAGCGTAACCCGCGGAAAGAAATCTGCAATGGCCACACCAATACTGGCTGTGGCAGCATGTAAATGATCCGCAGCCATACGGATATCTGGCCGACGTTCTGCCAGTTCAGATGGCAAACCAACTGGCACCAAAGCAGGCACAAGCGGAATGGGGCCTGGTGGCCCAAGTTCTGCATCCAAGGCTCCGGGTTCACGCGCAACCAGAAAGCTCAGAGCATTCAGCATATGTGTTGCCTGCGCCTGCAATGGCGGCAAACGTGCTTCAAATGTATGAAGCTGTCCTGTAGCTTCCGCCACATCCAAGCGTGTTGCAGCACCTTGCTCAAACCGCAATGTTGTGAGTTTTACACTATCTTTTGCAACCTGAATATTATGTTGCAAAATGCCAATCTGCGTTTGTGTGGCGCGTAAATCTATATAATCCTGCGCTGCCTCTGCCATAAGAGACACCAGAATATCACGCCGCATTTCTTCCGTTTCGTGCATGGCCGCTGTAGCTGCTTCCACCTGCCTGCGCACATGCCCCCAGAAGTCCACTTCCCACGATGCGTTCATACCGTATTGAGGCAAGTTGAATGATGGGTTCCCAACACTTCCGGGCAAGGCGGTTGGCCCAAACCCTTGAGAGCCAGATGCAATAGACCCTGCCTGTTCACGCTCCATAGTGCCCAGCAACCCCAAAACACCATTGGTGCTGGCCCGTTCTCGCCCATAAGATGCGTTGGCTTCTGCATGCGGAAACTGTGCGGCACTAGCAATCCGCCGCTCTGCCTGGCTTTGCATCAAACGCAGGCTGGCGGCTTTAAGATCCAGATTAGAGACTGCAACTTCATTTTCCAGCTTTGTCAGCACTGGATCATGAAACAGCGTCCACCACTGCGGATCTGTTGATGCCGTTGTAATCTGGCTTTCTGCTGGCGGTTGCGTTGCGCGCCAATCTGCTGGCGCTTTCACCTGCGGTTTATGATAGTTCGGCCCGACTGTGCAGCCAGAAAGCACGAGTACAGACAAGCCGGAAAGGAAAAGACGCTTCATGACATTACTGCCAGATATAACGGGAGTTATTGGCATGCGGGCCTTCTGGCTTTGACGCCGTATCAATATTCACCTCAACAGACATGCCAACACGCACCTTTGCAGCAAGCGGCTGGTCTGGATCAAACGTGAGTTTAACGGGAATACGCTGCACAACCTTGGTGAAGTTACCCGTCGCGTTATCTGGCTGAATAGGTGCAAAAGCGACACCCGTGGCAGGTGCCAAGGAATCCACATGAGCTTTAAGCGGATGACCGGGAAATGTATCGACCCAAACAGTCGCACTCTGGCCGGTTTGCACTTTTGTAAGCTGTGTTTCCTGAAAATTGGCCAGCACATAGGCTTCATGAACAGGCACAACAGCCAAAATACCCGTACCGGGATGCACATAATTCCCTACACGCACGCCACGTTCACCCACCACGCCATCCATTGGGGCCGGAATGGTGCAGTAAGACAGGTTCAGTTCTGCCTGTTTTTCATCACCCTGCATACGCAGCAAAACACCACGGGCCCGCTGAAGCTGGGCTTTTAAAACAGCAACCTGCCGAATAGCCGCATCTACTCCAGCCTGATCTCGCGCTATGGCCGCAACTGCTTCTTTTTCCTGTGCTTCAGAAGATTGCTTTTGCTCAATTGTGCCCGCACCGCCAGAAGAAAGATTGCGATACCGGGTGGCATTTTGGCGAGCAAACATCAACGCTGCCTGATCTGCCATTACAGCAGCACGTGTTTGCGCAATAATGGCATCCTGCCGGCCAAGTTCGGCTTCCAGATTAGCAACATCACCTTGGGCTGCCAGCACATTACCTTTTGCCACTTCCAAGGCTGCCCGGTAATCATCATCCTCAATATGCGCCAGTTCTTCACCTGCATGCACAAGCTGGTTATCCTGCGCAATCACCCTATCAATACGGCCTGACACCTTAGGTGCAACTGTAGGGAAATCTGCTGTTACATACGCATCATTGGTATATTGGTTGACACCATCACCATTGATCAGCCGCGAACCACCCCATGCAACAAGGGCAAGCACAGCAGCGGCACAGCCAGCATAAAGCAGCGGTTTTTTATAGATCATAATCTGTATTCCGGATTAGCGGGCTGGAGTATTTGCAGAAGGCGCGCGCGGTGGATACACCCGGCGCGGCAAAACAAGGTTCATGCAGGCATAACCAAGGCAGACCCAAATCAGCACATAATAGATATCGTTCAACGCCAGAACGAGCGCCTGCTCATGCACATAGGTATGGAAAACCTGCAGTGAATTTCGTGCAACATGTGCACTATCGGGCGATGTCACGGAAAGCTGTTGCGTAATAGGGTTGCCCATGCCCTGCAGGGCCAAGCCATGCGTGCCATGATGATCAAGCAACATTGTGGAGTGATATTGTTCACGCCGGCGGGTTAATGCTGCAAACAGTGCATAAGCAACTGCATTGGCCAAGCCTTTAAGCATATTGACCATGCCAGAAATAAATGGGCCATCGGCGGGACCCATAGCAAGGGTTGCCAACATAAGAGTGGGAATAACGGTCATGGGCTGGCCAAAAACCTGCAGAATTTGCAGCGGATAAAAATTATCCCGCACCCAATCCACAGTCAGCCATGTGCCCAACCATGCAGAAGCAGCCAGACACAACATGCCACCCGCCAGTACAAAACGGCAATCTACCTTACGGCTGTTACAGAAAGCGGCAATCAGCGGCAGCATAATCAGCTGTGGCAAAGCCACAACCAAAGAAACTGGCGCTGTTTGAATAGGCCGATACCCTCGCACCGCAGATAGATAGGTTGCAGGAATATCCCCCATAATCGCACAGATGGCGAGAATACCGACCAGTGAGAGCAAAGCCGCTTGGATATTACGAGACCGCCAATATTGAATGCGAAAATAAGGGCTGGGATGAAAGGCCTCGTTAATCACAAAGACAATAAATGCTGCTCCACCCCAGAATGTCAGATCCGTAATGACGGAGGAGCGGAACCAATCCAACCTGTCTCCCTGATACAGCACAATCACCAAGGAACAGATGGCCGGTAGCCCAACCGACAAGCCAAGCCAGTTGAACTTTTCAAACCGCTCAAAATGCATTGGGTCTTTCGGCAAACCATAAGCCATCATCGCAATGGCCAACACTGCAGTTGGAATAATTTCCCAATACAGCCAGTGCCACCCCATACGTTCAAACCAGAATGCTTCTAACGGCAAACCCAGATTAGGGCCGAAGGTCGCACTCATGGCGTACCCACCAATGCCAAATACGCGTATTTCCGGTGGAAGGTATTTTAACATCACGGTCATCAGCACAGGCGGCAGACACCCGGCTGTTAAACCTTGAAAGGCACGCAAAATACAAAGCGACGTCACATCCGGCATAAAAGGTGCAGGGATGGAAAGCAGCGCCATGGCTGCTGTCATGAAAATGGAAAAACGATAGATTGAGAACGTCATATAAAACCACGGCGTAAACGCCATGGCGGCAATATTGAATGCCTCATAAATGGCAATAACCCACGTGCCTTCATCATGCCCAATGTGCATGGCGCCACGAATATCGGACAGACCAATCTCGGTCACATGCTCATTAAATCCTGCAACATGCACGGCAAGCAGCATGCCCAAACAGCCAATAACAGTACGTAGGCCAAAGGGAGGGATGTAAGAAGGGCGTGGTGGCGCAGCGTGAATAACAGGTGCTGCACCTCCTCCCTGTGCAGGAGCGGCAATATTCATAAGCGCAGTTCAAGCCGCCCGCTGCGTCCCCGACAACCTCCATTTCTGATAAGTGACGAATTCGATTTTCGGAATAGAAACTTCTGGCCATTCCATAAATCAACATCTACTTCTGGAAGGATGAAAGGTTATGATCTCGACCTATTGCGCTACCTTCAGGTTCTTGTTGAAGAAGAAAGCGTTTCTCTTGCTGCACGTCGGCTAAAAATCAGCGAACCGGCCATGAGTCGCCAACTGGCCAAATTACGCAAAGCGTTTGCTGACCCCATTCTTGTGCAATCTGGCCGACGCATGACCCCATCGACCTTTGCCGCGGGCATACTCAACCGTGTGCAGGATGTTGTTGTAGCCGCAGATAGCCTTATAGAAACACGCGCACTTGCCAATCTGGCAAACATGGCACCTACTTTTACCATCCGGGCGAATGATCTGGTTGTGGCAGCCTTGGCCCTTCCACTCCTAGAAGCCTTGAAAAAAGATTGCCCACGCTGTGAAGTTATCTGGGCACCCGAGCTAGATGCCGCTGCATCTGATCCACTGCGCGATGGCAGTGTAGATTTGTACATCGGTGCGACAGACACGATGAAGCCCGAAATACGCCGCCAGACCATTTTCCGCGATTATATGCGGGGCCTTGTACGTAAAGAACATCCAATTCTGGCAGAGCCCATCACACCTCAAAGCATGGTGCGTTACGATTACATCAGCGTTTCACGCAGAGGCCGGGCACAAGGACCTATTGATTGGATGCTGCGTAATCAATATGGGCTCACCCGTAGGATTGCGATGGTGGTGCCCAATTACCATGCAATGATAGAAAGTATGAAAAATACAGATCTCATTCTACCTTTACCGGGTATTGTAATTGATCATATCTCTTTAGATGCTCTGGGGCTGACTTCTTTTGAATTTCCGCTTTCACTTCCATCTGTAGAAGCTTTTCAAGCGTGGCATCCTCGCCGTGATATGGACCCAGTGCATCGCTGGTTGCGAGAAACTCTTTTCCGTGTTGCCCGGCAGGTATTGGTAAAATTCCCCCCATAACAAACCGTGGGTTCGAATCCCGCCGCGGACACCAAAGCAGCAGCTAGAGAATTTTTTGGGCACAAAAAAGCCCTTACAAGTTTATGACTTGTAAGGGCTTTAGATATGGTTGCGGGGGCAGGATTTGAACCTGCGGCCTTCAGGTTATGAGCCTGACGAGCTACCGGGCTGCTCCACCCCGCGGTTGAAGATGTGTTGAAATTTGTAGGGGTAAGATTTGTATAGGGTGGATTGGAAGACCTGGCGGCGACCGACTTTCCCGTGGCTTAAGCCACAGTATCATAGGCGCTGGGGGTTTTCACGGCCGAGTTCGGGATGGGATCGGGTGGATCTCTCCCCGCCATGGCCACCAGGTCATCCAGTCCACCCTGTAAGGGGTGTGTGGAGGACGGTTGGTTATGAAGAAGTAGGCGTTATATGGATGATTTCTGTGCACGGGCTGTCCTTTTAAGGGGACAGTAAGAGAGTGAGCCTATTGGGTGATTAGGACCAGTTAGCTGCACGTGTTACCACGCTTTCACACCTGGCCTATTAACGTGGTGGTCTACCACGACCCTCAGGGAGACCTAGTTTTGAGGTGGGTTTCCCGCTTAGATGCTTTCAGCGGTTATCCCTTCCATACTTAGCTACCCGGCGGTGCCGCTGGCGCGACAACCGGTGCACCAGAGGTATGTTCATCCCGGTCCTCTCGTACTAGGGACAAATCCTCTCAAGTCTCCAACATCCACGGCAGATAGGGACCGAACTGTCTCACGACGTTCTAAACCCAGCTCACGTACCACTTTAATCGGCGAACAGCCGAACCCTTGGGACCTGCTCCAGCCCCAGGATGTGATGAGCCGACATCGAGGTGCCAAACCTCCCCGTCGATGTGGACTCTTGGGGGAGATCAGCCTGTTATCCCTAGAGTACCTTTTATCCGTTGAGCGATGGCCCTTCCACGCGGGACCACCGGATCACTATGGCCGACTTTCGTCTCTGCTCGAGCTGTCACTCTCGCAGTCAGGCGGGCTTATGCCATTGCACTCAACAGCCGGTTTCCGACCGGCCTGAGCCCACCATCGCGCGCCTCCGTTACACTTTGGGAGGCGACCGCCCCAGTCAAACTGCCCACCATACAGGGTCCCGGATCAGGCTAACTGACCACGGTTAGACATCAGAAAAATTCAGGGTGGTATTTCAAGGATGGCTCCACAGGAACTGGCGCCCCTGCTTCAAAGCCTCCCACCTATCCTACACAGAATGTCTCTGATGCCACTGTAAAGCTGCAGTAAAGGTTCATAGGGTCTTTCCGTCTGACCGCGGATACCCCGCATCTTCACGGGGAATTCAATTTCGCTGAGCCGATGCTGGAGACAGCGGGGAAGTCGTTACGCCATTCGTGCAGGTCGGAACTTACCCGACAAGGAATTTCGCTACCTTAGGACCGTTATAGTTACGGCCGCCGTTTACCGGGGCTTCAATTCAGCGCTCTCACACCTCCTCTTAACCTTCCGGCACCGGGCAGGCGTCAGACCCTATACGTCGTCTTTCGACTTCGCAGAGTCCTGTGTTTTTAATAAACAGTCGCTACCCCCTGGTCTGTGCCACCCGCCAATGGTTGCCCACCAACGGGTCTCGCTTATCCCGAAGTTACACGAGCAATTTGCC
>NZ_CP149625.1:1377500-1550000 GCF_037901235.1 Acetobacter sp. AC2005 | reverse complement strand
GCAGGGCAAGACGTGCCTGCTTGAGTTGGGGATTATAATAACCATTCAGATTATCAATCCCAATCACCTGTTCGCCACGTGCCAAAAGGGCCTGCGTGACATGGAAGCCTACAAAACCGGCGGCTCCAGTTACCAAAAGTGTCAAAATTTATTGCCCTACGCCGCAGGGCAACCTTTTGGCCCTACCCATGATGACTGCAAGAATCTTAGCCGCCAAAACGGCTGTTGATTAAAGCTTTTTACTTAAAGATGGAGCTTCCACCTTATCACCTACAGTAATGCCAAACTTGGCAGTTACGCCCCCTGCCAGCTCAAGCGTAGCAGCTACCGGGCCATGACTGCTGATGCGCGCCAAGCTACGTGGCACTGCATTTTCTGTAATAGCCTGAATACGATGATCCGCATCTATAAAAACAATATCCAGCGGAATCAGCGTATTTTCCATCCACATGTCACTTTGCTGTGGTGTTTTCCACACAAAAAGCATGCCTGAGTTTTCTGGAAGATGCTGGCGAAACATTTCCCCCACCTGCTGTTCACGCGGGGTTTTTGCCAACTCAACTGAAAAAACATGCCGCCCACTTGGAGAAACTATAGCCAATTCTTCCCGCGGCAATTCAGACTGAGCTTGTGTTGGCTCTCCGGTTTCTTCCGCACAAGCAGGTAAGAGAGAACCCGCGGCACCGCCGATCATGCAGGCTGCCATCAGCCCCAACAGTTTTTTTGTCAGCACCTTATCTGTTCTCCTTGGTCCCATCATCTTTGCAGAAATGGATTACTGGCACGTTCTGCCCCTAGTGTCGTCAGTCCGCCATGCCCTGGCACGATAACAATGTCATCCCCTAAAGGAAGTAGTTTTTCCTTTATGCCTTGAATAAGCTGTTGGCTATTACCGTATGCAAAATCTGTTCTACCTATTGTTCCTCTAAAAAGAACATCTCCCACAAAAGCAAAACGCGCCTTTTCATCCACAAATACAACATGCCCGGGCGTATGCCCCGGAACATGCACAACACGAAATGTACATCCGAGATAGTTCAGACTTTCACCGTCTTCGGTAAAACGGTCAACATCTACATTTTCTAAATCCGAAAGCCCAAAATGACGGGCTTGCTCTACAATGGATTGGAGCAAAAACTGATCATGAATATTCGGCCCAATAACATCTGGCCGGGTTTTCTGCGTATTTTCCAGCCCTCGGCACAAAGCCGCCACCCCTCCGGCATGATCCAGATGACCGTGCGTGAGCAGAATGGCTTCTACTTCCAGTATATTTTTTTTTAAGAAATCAAGCAGGACATCCGCATCCCCACCAGCATCCACAACAACGGCTTTACGTGTTTTTTCATGCCACAGAACAGAGCAATTCTGCCGAAATGGCGTAACCGGCACGATACGCAACTGCATATCCGGGTAATTGACCTGCATGCCTTAATTCCTCTGTTCTCTATATTACCTGAGCAATGCTTTGATGGGTTTTACACAAAAAAAAACTGCCAGAACCAGTGTCTGGCAGTTTTTTATACAACAAAGTGTTCTGCTTATTGAGGCAGCACCCAGCCGGTTTCCGGAATATCAAAGTGCTTACGCAGTTCATGCGCCGGCACGTTGGTCAGATCCTTGGTGAATGTTTTGATAATCTTTGCCGTTGCCGGCTTGCTCAGATGTGTTTTGATTTCATGAATAATGGGTGCCGGAGCAGCAACCACAAAACCATCAACCTTACCGCCATGAGCAATCATGCTGTTCATGCGGTCTGCCACAACGCGGGCAAAAGCATCTTTTGCATCATCTGCCGGGGTAGAGCCGGAAGGCATTTTACCCGGTGTACCTTCATGGCCACGCGTATCAAAATCCTGCACATCGCGCATTTCGCCTTCTGCATCATGCAGAAAACGTACTTTGCCACCATCTGCAACAACGTAAACTACCAGGCCATCTCTTGCTTCCGTCATGGAATACATCCTTTTCAAATCACTCTATCAGCCTGCCAGCATGCCGTATTATGCGACATTTAACCACCAGCGCTGCTGCGCTGCTGATGTGCAGTCTGCGTGCTGAGTGATATAGGATTGAGGCATGACAGTTCCAGCCCCCTTTTCCCAACTTGTTACGCCTCTTGATCACGCTCTCCTCTGGGCACGCCAGGGGCAGGCCGTTGCCATCGCAACCGTAACAGGCACGTGGGGCAGTTCCCCCCGTCCTGCAGGCAGCAATATGGTCATGAGCAAAAATGGCCTTATGGAAGGTTCTGTAAGCGGCGGCTGTGTGGAAACAGATGTTATGCTGCACGCCCAAGACATTATGGATGGGCAAGCACCAACCGTCATTTCCTATGGCGTGAGCAGTGCCAAAGCATGGGAAGTTGGGTTGGCCTGCGGTGGCAAGCTGGATGTTATGGTAGAGGCTATTCAAAGCCCTGCCTGCCCAACAGGCACATGGCCTCTACATTTGCTGGAACAGATATGTGACATTCAAGCTTCCCGCAAAGCGGCAGTACTCGTGCGCAACTTGGATGGTAAACAGCATGTGCTTGTACAAGCTCCCCCACAAAATACCCACGAAGGGCTTCCTCCATCCGTGCAGGAAGCTGCCTTCCATCAGCTACAAGATGGGCGTTGCACAACTGTAGAAGAAGCAGATGGCCAAAAATGGTTTGTGCAACCCATTATTCCACCTCCGCGTCTGCTTATTGTAGGAGCGGTACATATTGCGCAGTATCTCGCGCGCATGGCGCAGATAACCGGCTTTTCTCCCATCGTCATAGACCCGCGGGAAGCATTGGCGACACCAGACCGCTTCCCGGGCCTGGAAAGTGGCACCACTCTTATTACAGAATGGCCGGACGAAGCCCTGGAAGCCTTGGGGGTTGATACCATGACCGCCATTGTGACCCTGACGCATGATGCCAAGCTGGATGACCCAACCCTAGAAGCGGCCTTGAAAAGCCCTGCTTTTTATATTGGCGCTTTAGGATCACGCAAAACACAGGCAAGCCGGTTACAACGCTTGCAAACTCTCGGCTTTACCGAACAAGACCTTAAACGCATACGCGGCCCGGTTGGCTTGGCTATTGGCGCAGTAGGGACCGAAGAAATTGCCCTTTCCATTATGGCAGAAATTGTTGCCACCCGCCGTCATGCTCCCTTGGCAGATATACGCGGGTGGTAACACCTCCATTCCTGCCTGGAACATGGGCCTGCGTGCTATGCGCTGGCCGTTCTTCTCGCACAGCTCCCACCAACAAACTGTTAGCTCCAGACGCGGCGGGGCAACCCATGTTGGTTCAGACACTCAAAAATATTCTCAACAGCAAAGCTGAAACTGTTCTGACACTTTTACCGCCAGAGCAGCCGGAGCTTGAAGCGGTTATCCGCTCATATTTCCACCATGCCCTCAAAGCAGGAAGGCTACAGTTACAAACTGTTTTGAATGCACATTCTGGCCTTTCTGCTTCTTTGCACACAGGCGTTCAGGCTGCTCAAGCAGGAAATGCACAAAGCCTGCTTATGTGTCTGAGCGATATGCCGCTGGTTTCTACAACATTGCTGAATACCCTGATGGAAACCCAGCACCACTATGCTCCTGCCGCCACTGCTCCTTTACGGAACGGCAAGGTTGGCAACCCTGTTGTCTGGAATCCATCACAATTCAGCAAGTTGCTTCAGATTACGGGAGATCAGGGAGGGCGTGCCGTTTTGCGCAATCTGGGCGCTGATATACGCCTTATTCCAGCCAATTCTGCCGAACTGGTTGATTTTGATACGCCAGAACGACTGGCAATATATCGTCAGATGTCTTTTCCAGACAGTTGACCAGAGGGACACACCCTCCGACAATTCAAAACAGGCCGCAAGTTTTCACTGAACGGTCGTTTTGTCTGTTTTCAACAAGGGATCATCATGAGCAAAATCCTACGCACCAACCCCAACCCCATTCTTTCTGCGGCGGTTGAATACCACGGTTTTATTTTCACGCAGGGTGTTGTCGCCCGCAATCTGGATCAGGATGTTGAAGGCCAGACACGTGATGTGCTGGAACAGATTGATACACTGCTGGAACAGCACGGCACAGACAACACCCGCATTTTGCAGGCGCAAATCTGGGTTAAAGACATTAATGACCGCGATAAGCTGAACAAAATCTGGAGCGCGTGGCTGCCAGAAAATATGGCCCCTGCCCGTGCTTGCGTTCAGGCTGTGATGGCTGACCCACGTATCCTTGTGGAAATCATGGTCACCACCACAAAATAAGACCTGATCTCTGCCAGTTGGTGATGAGAAAGAACGTGGCATTCATGCAACATTCCCCCGAATCATCACCAACTGGCGCGCATTCCCTGTTCTCCTAAACAAAGCCCTGAATGAAACGGAATCAGGCGAATTCGTGACACCAGTTAGGATTAAAATCCTAATTTTTCTTTTTGATACCCATTAATACAGCAAAGAGTAACTTTAACGATTTTGGTGCGCAATGAACGCTTGCCTGATCTGCATGGATGTTTAATACCTGAACCCGAACATTGCAGTACCCCAACTCACGGCAAATGCGATCAGGAAAGGTAAGCACAATGCGGCACGGACGGTCCGGAATTCTCAAACTGAAGCTGGCCGTTTTATCTTTTCTGTCCGTTTCTGCTTTTACTGCATCTGCATCTGCCCGCACCTATCATGCGGCTTCTCATCATACCGGTGTGCATAAAATTGTATTCTCTGCATCCGGTCATGCTGCTGGCCGATATGCAGGTGGCCGTTGGCACCCTGCTACGGGGCGTTATCGGTCCGGGTATCATGGTGGGCACGTTATCCAGTGCGTTGCTTACGCCAAATCCGCATCTGAAGTAATGCTACATGGCAATGCGCGTGACTGGTGGCATAATGCAAGCGGCGTTTATGACCGCGGCCATGCCCCAGAGGCAGGCAGTGTGCTGAACTTCCGCGCAACACGCCGCATGCCCTTGGGTCACGTTGCTGTAGTGCGCAATGTTGTAGATAACCGTACGATTATGATTGATCAGTCACACTGGGCACAGGCAGGCATCAGCCGCAACGTGGCCGTGATTGATGTTTCCCCCAACAATGATTGGTCTGCTGTGCGTGTGGCGCTGAACAATCATTCTGGTGGCTTCGGGTCTATCTATCCAACCTATGGCTTTATTTATGCCCGCCACCCTGGTGCAGAACGGAACATGCAGCAGGAAGTTATGACGGCATGGGCCAAGAAAAGCACGACAACACAGTTGGCTCAGGCCCCGGCAACACCTCGCCAGATATCCGCTGGTCAGGAAGACCCCAATATTGCCTTTGATGATAATAACTAAAATCTACGTTTAGTTTCTGCACGAAACAGTTTTTTCAACGCCCGGCTTTGTCGGGCGTTTTTTTATTGCCTTTTCCATGCTCCAAAACCGCCGGGGCAGAATATAAAAAGGGGAGCAACCTCATTGGCTGCTCCCCTTTTTAATAGCAAGAAGAAACGTCTAGTTTATTCCATCCATTCCGCAATATCCGGACAAGAACAAACTAGGTTTCTGTCACCATATACGTTGTCAATTCGGCCTACTGGTGGCCAATATTTGGTTTCTGGCTGCACATTGCCGGGGAAACATGCCTCCTGCCGTGTATAAGGATGCGCCCATTCCGTTGCTGTCAGCGCAAGGCCTGTATGGGGCGCATGACGCAGCACTGCATCTTCAGCTGTCACCTGACCATTTTCAATGGCACGCACTTCCTCACGCATAGCCAACATGGCGTCGCAAAAACGATCCAGCTCTGCTTTTCCTTCAGATTCGGTTGGCTCGATCATGAAAGTACCTGCCACCGGAAAACTCACCGTTGGTGCATGAAAACCGTAGTCAACCAAACGCTTGGACATATCATCTACGGTCACACCCGTTGTATTCTTGATCGGACGCAAATCCAGAATACATTCATGCGCAACACGCCCATGTGCGCCCTGATAAAGCACAGGGTAAGCATCTTTCAGGCGGCTCACAATATAATTGGCGTTGAGAATAGCCACCTGCGTAGCCCGTTTAAGTCCTTCATCCCCCATCAGGCGAATATAGGCCCATGAGATCGGCAGGATAGAGGCTGACCCAAAAGGAGCCGCACTTACAGCCATGGGAACCTCTGCGTCTGCCGGGTTTCCGGGCAGATAAGGTGCCAGATGCGCCCGCACACCAATTGGCCCCATACCGGGCCCACCGCCACCATGCGGGATGCAGAAAGTCTTATGCAGGTTAAAGTGGCTCACATCCCCACCATAATCTGCCGGACGGGCCAGCCCCACCTGAGCATTCATATTGGCGCCGTCCACATATACCTGCCCACCGGTTGCATGCACCAGATCACAGATTTCACGCATGTTTTCTTCAAACACACCGTGAGTGGAAGGATAGGTAATCATGACAGCAGCCAGATCATTGGCATGCGCTTTTATTTTCTCACGCATGTCTTCCAGATCAATGTTGCCGCCAGCATCGCACTTTACGACCACAACTTTCATGCCCGCCATTTGAGCCGAAGCCGGGTTGGTGCCATGGGCAGAAGCAGGAATCAGGCAAACTGTCCGGTGCCCTTCCCCTCGGGCCTGATGATACGCACGAATAACAAGCAAGCCTGCATATTCACCCTGCGCACCAGAATTGGGCTGGAAAGAAACCGCATCATAACCGCTGATAGCACACAACCACTTTTCCAGATCCTGCAAAAGAACCTGATAGCCTTTTGCCTGATCTGCTGGTGCAAACGGATGGATGTCACAAAAGCCAGACCACGTAATCGGCAACATTTCCACCGTGGCATTCAGCTTCATGGTGCAAGACCCCAACGGGATCATCGTCCGGTCCAGCGCCAGATCCTTGTCTGACAGGCGCCGCAGATAACGCAGCATATCTGTTTCTGAGCTACAGGAACGGAACACAGGCTGCGCCATAAAGCCAGACTGGCGGCGCACATCCTCGGGCAATGCTATGGAAGCTGCCGGAAGGGCCTGCGCCATTTTTTCTACACGTCCGTGCTCGGCACAAAAAACAGACCATACAGCGTAAACGGTTTCTGGCGTGCTGGTTTCATCCAGACTGATGCCAATGCGTCCGTTCCCTGCATCCCGCAGGTTCATGCCTGCAGAACGTGCACGTTCCAGTAAATCAGCAGCGCCTTCGCCTACATTTACCGTCAGCGTGTCAAAAAATGCGGTTGTTTCAACGATTACACCCAGCACCCGCAAGCCAGCCGCCAATGTAGCAGCAAGACCGTGAATGCGCTGCGCAATCGCCTTTAAACCTTCTGGCCCATGATAAACAGCATACATGCCAGCAATAACAGCCAACAGCACCTGCGCGGTGCAGATGTTGGACGTGGCTTTTTCGCGCCGAATATGCTGTTCACGGGTTTGCAGGGCAAGACGATATGCCGGACGCCCAGCGCTATCGACCGAAACACCAACCAAGCGCCCTGGCATGCTGCGTTTATAGGCATCTCGCACAGCCATATACGCTGCATGCGGCCCACCATACCCCATGGGAATACCAAAGCGCTGGGTAGAACCAATAGCAATATCTGCCCCCAGTTCACCCGGGGCTGCAAGCAATGTTAAAGCCAGCGGATCTGCCGCCATAACCGCAATAGCCCCTGCAGCATGCAGGCTTTCAATCTGTTTTTGCGGGTTTGTAATCTGGCCAGATGTGCCGGGATACTGGAAAATGGCCCCAAATACGTTTTGGGCATCTAGATCCGTTTCGGGCCGACCTATCTGGAGCGTAATGCCCATAGGCTCTGCACGGGTTTTCAATACAGCAATAGTCTGCGGCAGACATTCCGCATCCACAAAAAACACGGTGGATTTGGAGGTAGCTACCCGACGGGCCAATGCCATGGCTTCTGCCGCTGCCGTGGCTTCATCCAACAGAGAAGAGTTGGCGATATCCAGCCCTGTTAGCTCTGTAATCATGGTCTGGAAATTCAGCAGAGCTTCCAGGCGGCCCTGACTAATTTCTGGCTGATACGGTGTGTAAGCTGTGTACCATGCCGGATTTTCCAGAATATTCCGCTGGATAACAGCAGGCAGCACCGTACCGTAATACCCTTGCCCAATCAGGGATGTCATAACCTGATTTTGTCCGGCCAGTTCACGCAAGCGCGCAAGCACCTGCGTTTCCGTCCACCCAACGCCAAGCCCCAAGGGTTTCTGGGCGCGAATGGAAGCAGGAAGTGTCTGATCGATCAGATCATCCAAAGAGGCAGCACCAACAACACGCAGCATTTCGGCCTGATCTGCTGCAGTTGGGCCAATGTGACGTGTGGCAAACGCCGCACCTTCGGCTTTTAAAGCAGCAAAAGCGGGCAGAGCTTCAATACTCTGTTGAGCACGTGCATCCGAACCGGGAGCAAGGGAGAACATGTAGAAAATTTTCCTGAACAAGGCCCGTCTGGAACGGGCCATTTTTTCCAATCAGGCAGAAATCAGCCTACAAAAGCTGCATATGCTGCGGCATCCATCAGCCCGGAAAGCTGATCTGGGTTGGTAATGCGGAATTTAACAATCCAGCCTTCCCCTTCTGGGTCAGAACTTACCCGTGCCGGATCATCAGCCAGCGCAGCATTGTTTTCCAGAACTTCACCATCAACTGGGGCATAAATATCAGAAGCAGCCTTAACGGATTCCACAACTGCAATGGATTCCCCTGCTTTTACTTCTGTGCCGGATGGGCGTGCTTCAATAAACACCAGTTCACCCAGTTCATCGGCTGCATGGCGCGTAATGCCTACGGTTGCTGTTTCACCATCCACGCGCAACCATTCATGTTCTTTTGTGAAATACAGGGTCATTTTCTCAATTTCTCCAAGGGTAAAGTCAATCTGCGTCTCAACGGCCTAGCGTTTGAAATGCGCTGGCACAAAAGGCAGTGCACTTATTACGGAAGGCACGGAACGCCCACGCAATTCTGCAAAAACGGTATGCCCTATCTGGCTGTCATTGGTAGCCACGTAGCCCATCGCTACCGGCCCACCCACTGTGGGGCCAAATGCACCAGACGTAACTTTGCCGATATGCGTGGCAAATTCTGCATCTGCATATAAAGGCGCATCATGCCGCACAGGCGCACGCCCCTCCGGCCTCAACCCAACGCGGCGACGGCTTACGCCATTTTCAAGCTGGCCAAGAATAATATCCGCACCGGGGAACCCACCAGCACGTGCGCCACCGTTACGGCGAGACTTCTGGATAGACCATTCAAGTGCAGCTTCAACCGGCGTGGTAGTGGTATCAATATCGGAACCATACAGACACATACCTGCTTCAAGCCGCAGGCTGTCTCGCGCACCCAAGCCGATCAGTTTTACGTTGGGCTGTTCCAGCAGTTTACGGGCAACCCGATCTGCATCCTTGGCGGAAACAGAAATTTCAAACCCATCTTCACCCGTATAGCCGGAACGGGAAATCACACAGCGAGCACCATCCACATCCAGAGTGCGCACATCCATGAACACCATCTTGCGCACATCATCGGCAAACACAGCCAAAGTCTGTTCGGCTTCTGGCCCCTGCAAGGCAAGCAGCGCCCGATCTTCCTGCAACTCCACAACACATTCTGCCACCAGTTCAGATTGCAGGAGTTCCAGATCAGCTTCCTTACATGCAGCATTCACCACCAGCAGAAGGCCATCTTCCAGACGCGCCACCATCAGATCATCCAGAATGCCACCTTCGGCATTGGTGAACTGGGTATAACGCTGGCGACCATGCTTAAGGGCAGCAATATCTGCAGGCACCAGTTTTTCCAGCGCCAAAGCTGCATCATCTACATCGCCCGAACGCGGGCGCAGCAGCACCTGCCCCATGTGGGAAACATCAAACAGCCCAACATGCTCACGCACATGCCGGTGCTCGGCCATAATGCCATCTGCATACTGCAAAGGCATGGCATAACCCGCAAACGGCACCATCTTGCCGCCGGATTCTTCATGCAATGAATAGAGGGGAGTATGAAGGAGAGTATCGGTGCCCATGCACGCCGCCTTGCCAAAAAGGCCGGAACCCACTGCAATCTGACAGACACATCAGCACAACACGAGGCTCCGGATTACACAATCCGCTGCCCCTTCTGTGCTTTTGCCTGAGATCGCTATCCCGTCGGCGGGTGCGATTGCACCTCTCTCCAGAAGTTTTAAAACGCAGGGTCCTTCTGCCTGAGAGTTTCCGGGGCGGTTGCTCCTTCGGCGCTGGCCAAGCCAGTCTCTCCCTCTGCGCTCAGGAACCGTGACATCATTTCGCTTTCAAGTCAATCACGGCCCCTGTTACACGTATTAGCCAGCAGCTTTGGGCAAATGCTTGGCAATATAAGGCGGCAGATTAAACGAACCTACATGGATTTCGGGCGTCCAGTATTGGGTCTTTTCCAAAATACCGGCTACCTGCGCACGGGCACGAACCTGTTCCACGTCCTGCGCTTGCAGGTTGCTCCCCTTGCTGGCAATCCCCAGTGTCATGAACCCACCCACATAGGTTGGCACAGCGGCCACATAGGCAGACACATGCGGAAAGAACTTTGCACGCCGTTCGCTGGTTTCATGCAGTTCATCCGCCTGCATAAAGGGCACGCCGCACTGGTTCACAATCAGCCCTTCAGAGGTAAGAATGCGTGCGCAGTGTTCGTAAAAGGAATCTGTAAACAGCACTTCGCCCACACCTATCGGGTCTGTGCTATCAACAATAATCACGTCAAACGAGGCATCCGCCGCGCGGGCAACGTAATCTATGCCGTCTCCCACAATCACTTCTGCGCGTGGGTTGTTCCATGCATCCCCAGCGATAGACGGAAGGTGCTGTTTTGAAAGTTCTATAACAGCACCGTCAATTTCCACCATCACGGCTTTTTCAATACCGGGATGCTCCAGAACACGGCGCAGAACGCCGCCATCCCCTGCGCCAATGATCAGCACATTTTTTGGGTTAGCATGTGTAAACAGAGGAACATGCGTGAGCATTTCCTGATAAACAAATTCATCCTTCTCGGTAATCTGCACCACGCCATCCAGCATGAGCACACGACCGTGGGAGTCACTTTCAAAAACAACAATATCCTGAAACGGGCTACGCGTGCGTGCCAATTCCTTTACCACACGGAAACGCTGCCCCCAGTTATCGTACAGGGTTTCTTCAATCCATGTTTCTGCCATACCAGCTTTATCTTCCACATACGCAGATGGGCCGTGCTGACACCGCCCTTTTTCAGAACTGTATCAGCACGACCGTCAAACAGAGTTTACAACTTTAAGAAAAACAGCCTTTAGGCAACTACGCGGCCGCGGCGTTCTTCATCCACTTCAAGCCGTTTGGCCTGAAAAAGACGCTGCATAACAGGGATGGACAGGTGCGGATCACACGCACCACACATAAAGATGTCCACCGCAGCAAAGTCGCGTTCTGGCCAAGTGTGAATGGAAATATGGCTTTCAGCCAGCACCACCACGCCAGAAACACCCCCGTTGGGTGAAAAATGATGGAAATGACTGTGCAGGATTGTGGCCCCGGCAGCACGCGCTGCTTCGCACAGTGTTGCGTCGATTTTTTCTGGATCATCCAGATTTGTGGCGCCCCACATATCGACAAGCAGGTGAGTACCTGCAAACTTCTCGCCATTCTTTTCGACGAAGTAATCTTTACGCTCTTCGTCAGCAGACGAGACCGGAACAGAAAATGCCTGGTTATTGCTCGGGTGTTCCGAGACCATCCCCAGTTGAGCAAGTGCGTTCATTGACGTACCCCCAAACCAGTAGACAGCCTGTTGGGCAAAAATTGCCCCCTTGGGCCAAGAGCGCGCTTGGTAGGACCCCTGCGCCTACGTTGCAAGCATTATTTACGTGTTTCATCAATTTTTCAGAAACCCGCCACCCTAAAATACAGAATAATCAACGCTCTGTAGAAGAATGCACAGTTTGTTTCACAAGAATGTCAAACTGGCGATCCTGCCCTTTTCCCAGCGTTCGCCCTCCCAGCCAAGCCTTAAGGCGCTGCAAGGTATCTGCATCATGTGCTGCGGCAGAATCGGCCGCAAGCTGCATGACAAGGTCTTGCTGACGCTGTGTTAAAGCCCCTGTTTCTGGCAAGGCATGACTAGCCAAACGCCCAACCACCTGCACGGCATCTGCCCATTGCTTGCCTTGCTCATACAATTGCCCACGCAGTTCCAAACCCGTATCGGATTCATCATCAGCCAGCAGGGCCAATGCGCCTGCTCTATCCCCTTTGGCCAGCGCAAGATGCGCTTCATCATAATGGCGGCGTGCAGCCATATCCTCCGGCAAACCGGGCACAGTGCTTTGTTCCAATGCCACCATAGCGGCATTTACATTGCCTGCCTTGAAAGCGGCCTGAACAATTTGCTCCTGTATTTCCGCTCGTACTACCGGATCAGCTGTCAGCACAACGGCTTGTTTAAACGCCATAAGCGCAGCATCGGCCTGCCCTATCTGCAACAGAAGCGCTCCGTAACCTCTCAACAGTTTTGCCTTGTATGTATTATCTTCCAGCAAAGGCAGTTGGGTTTGCAAAATATGCACCCGTTGCTCTGCAGATAATGCCCCGTCCTCTCCGCCCACTGCTTTGCCTGATGGCAGAGTATTAAACGCAAGCACGTACAAGGCCTGCCGCCGTAAAACCTCCAACCTATCCTGTGGCATTTGTGCCGAGGCAGAAAGCCCGTCCAGCACTGTTAAAGCCTGTTTTGCCCAACCGCATTGTACCAGTGCTGAAGATAATAAGAAATTGGTATATGCGCGCGCAGAAGGCACAGCCTTTCCAACGCCTTCTTTCCCATCAAGAAGGTTTTGAAAGCTCTCCGCAGCCATGCCGGCATCAATTTGATCATGTTGCAACAGAAAGTTTACCAGATCTGCACGCGCATAAGCGGCTTTTTCCGGGTCTGCCGCAGCTGTCAGATTTTCCAGCGCAATCCGTGCAGGCTCTGCATTTCCTTCACGGTTTTGCATAAACGCACGCGCAAGATCATAAACGCCATCAGTGGGCAGAGGTTCCAGAATGGATGCTGCTTCATCCGTGCCATAACGTGCAATATAATTTATAACCTGAGAAAGAAGCAGATCACGCAACGGTTGTGGATAGCGCAGGATCTGTTCGTAATGGCGTGCAAGCAGAACAGATGCATCTTTGCTGTTTGCACCACTCAACATCAGATACAGCGCATGCCATATCTCCAGTTCTGGAACTGCGCCTTCTATCTGCGCCAGAACGGGCGCTGCAGCATTTACATCGTGGCTTAGCAACGCGGCGCAAGCTCGTAGAAAGAGCACTCCCACTGGTGGGCCGCCCGGTTCAGAACGCTGGGGCATATTCTTAACAAGATGCCACGCATCTTCTGGATGTCCGGCCGCAAAAGCAGCACGTGCAGCAGAAACCTGCGCTGGCCACCGCAAAGAAGGTGGAGCCTTTTCAGCATCCGTTTTTGCTGTGAGCCAGTTTTTTTGTAAAACAGCAGCTGGCGCCGAACGTAACCCCAACCAGAACCAATCCTGCCCACCTTCCAGCGGTGCTGTTTCTGGTGTTCCCAGCCCTACTGGCAAAGCATCCAGCCCCAATGCAGAAAGAAAGACGCCTTTGTTTGTGACAACGTCCAATCTGATCTGCGATGAATCTGCTGCCACCACAACACCTTGGGCAGATGCACGCACGCCATACCCGATGGCCCTATAGGGAGAGCGATTTCCGGTTTCCGTAACAGCTGGCACAATCAGCAACCGTGTGCCGGTAGCTGGATCTGGAAACGAGATAACGTGACCAGACTGTTTTTGTGGAAAGAGAACGGCCTCTGGCATCATAACCGCAGGCGGTGCAGACTTTGTGCGATCTGAATCGTCTTTTTGAAGCTGCACCACCAGCCAGCCATCTAGCTTTTTACGCAACACAATATGCGGATGAGATGGCATATGAACACGCAAAACGGTGGCACTTTCCAGAACCGTAACATCCGTATCTGCAAAAATGCCTTGGCCTGCAAAATTGTGCGCCAAAGATGCTACAGGACGATCCGCCACTATCAGTAGATCAGGCCCAGACCAAAAAGCGGCAAGCGCAACCTCTGCCCCTATAGGCAGAAAAAGAGATGCCCCTTGCTGACCATCCAGAGATTCTTCCTGCACAGCAGGAACGGGAAGAGCATGCAGGCCATCTTCACCGGCTACAGCTGGCAACATGGGCAGCAATAAACAGGCAGAAAGCATTCCGCACATATATTTGCCCATTACAGATTTACCTGTTGCCACATCTCCTCCAACCTCAAACATGCTGCAATGCTGCTTTTGGCAGCATACGGCCTGCATGACAAAGGAGCCACAGCCTATGCTAGAAAAAACTAACCGTTTCCATCATGCTGGGGCGCTATAAATGCTGGATCGCATCACCAGTATGCAGATTTTTGTCAAAGTTGTAGCAGCAGGCAGCTTTACGGGTGCCGCACGCCTTATGGCGCTTTCTCCAACCATGGTGACCAAACATGTTACAGCATTGGAAACACGGTTAGGCGTTTCCCTGTTTCAACGCAGCACGCGGCATCTCTCCTTAACTGAAGCGGGACGCCTGTTTTTGGAAAGCTGCCAGCGCATTCTGGCCGATGTAGAAAACATGGAGCAAACCGTAAGCGAACAGTACCGTGAACCGCGTGGGCAATTGCGCCTGAATGCCCCTGTTTCCTTCGCCATACGGTATGTTGCACCTTATCTGCCTGAATTCAGCCGACGATATCCGAAGGTTCAGATAGAGCTTGGCTTGAATGACCGCCCTGTAGATCTGGTTGAGGAAGGCTGGGATCTTACACTACGTATTCGCAACCTTACGGTCAGCACGCTGCGTGCACGTAAATTGGCTGCTGTGCGTATGGTTATCTGTGCCTCACCTGCTTATTTGGCAAAAGCTGGCACACCCACGCATGTCGATGCATTGCAGCATCATAATTGCCTTGGATATACCCTGAGCGGGAACAACAGCGCATCCCGCTGGCATTTTGGAGAAAACAGAGAAAAAACCGTTTCTGTTTCCGGCCTGCTCTCCGCCAATAATGGAGATGCCTTGCGGGAGGCCACAGTAGCTGGCGCTGGCATTGCTTATTTGCCGCTTTTTGTTGTGAGTCAAGAACTGCAACGCGGCCAACTTATTGCTTTATCGCTAGATTACCCCACCACACCGGGACCAGACTTACACGCCGTTTATGCGCCCGGCACAAGTATTCCCTTAAAAGTCCGTGCCATGATTGATTATCTTGCTCAGTGTTATGGCCCAATTCCGCCATGGGAAAACGCGGCGTAGCCCAAGAGATATATGGGCAAAATTGTCTTTTATATTTTGGAAGATTTTAAAATGGTGAGCCGGGAGGGACTCGAACCCTCGACCATTCGATTAAAAGTCGAATGCTCTACCAACTGAGCTACCGGCTCACACCTTTAACCGTGCAAAACTTGATGTCTGCGCGATGGAGGTGTTCCTAAACGGATTACCTTGCCTCTGTCAAGCAGTAGAAAGAATTTTGTGCCATTCCTGTAAAATCAGATGGTTTGATTGCTTTCAGACATAAAAAAAGCGCCACCCCCAATAGGAGTGACGCTTTTTTGCAGATATTCGAAAAATCAGGATTTTTCGCCAACTGCCGGACGCATGCGAGAAATCCGATCCGGATCCTTCACCATGCCGGACATGCCAGAACCATGTTTGATTTTATCTACGTTTTCCATGCCTTCAATCACTTCACCCACAATGGTGTACTGACCATCAAGGTGCGGAGAAGGTTCAAACATGATGAAGAACTGGCTGTTGGCACTGTTCGGATCAGACGTCCGAGCCATGCCGATGGTGCCACGTTCAAACTTGGCTTTGTTGGTGAACTCTGCAGGCAGATCCGGCAGTTTGCTGCCATGCATACCCGTGCCCGTTGGGTCACCACCCTGCGCCATAAAGCCAGGAATAACACGGTGGAAAGGTACGTTATCGTAAAAACCTTCTGCCGCCAGCGTGCGAATACGTTCCGCAGCCTTGGGGGCCAGATCCGGCCGCAGTCTAATAATGACGCGACCGTGCGGGATATCCATATGAATGATATCGTTTTTATCTTCTGAAGACATCAGAAACTCTCCTTGTGTTTGCAACACCCATGCTTGCCACTTCAGACAGAAACGTTTTTTCTGTCTGCTAGACGTGCCAACAAACGCGCCTGCGTGCCTGGTGTTACAAATTCCGAAATATCTCCGCCGTAACTGGCAATTTCTTTCACCAGACGCGAAGAAATAAATTGGGTGTGTTCCGAAGCCATAAGGAACACGCTTTCAATTCCGGCATCCAGTTTGCGGTTTACGCCGCTCATCTGGATTTCGTAATCAAAATCCGAAAGCACCCGAAGACCGCGGAAAATCAGCGTTGCACCGTGTTCTCGCACAGCCTTCACCAACAGGGAATTAAATGGCACCACCACAATATCCCCACCCGTGTTCTGGCGAATGGCAGGTAAGGCTTCTTCCACACAGGCAATCCGCTCATCCAATGGCATAAGCGGATTTTTGCCGGGGTTGTGGGCCACACCTATCACCAGCCGATCCACCAAACGGGATGCACGTTCAATCACATCCAGATGGCCAACCGTTACCGGATCAAACGTGCCAGCGTAAAAGCCTACCCGCTTGGGCACGGAGCCTACGGGGGTTTTCATTCCCCCTCAGCCTCTCCTGCCTCATCTTCACCATCATCCATAACGGGGAAGACGCTGGTAACGCGTTCATCATCATTCAGGCGGAATAGCGTTACACCGCTAGCCTGACGCGCCATGACACGCACCTGATCAACCGGCACACGGATAAGGCGACCAGCATCCGTTACCAGCATCACATCCGTGCCTTCCAGAACAGGCAAGGTGGCAGCCACTTCTTTCCCGCGCTTGTTGGCGGAGAACGTCATGTTGGTAATGCCTTGCCCGCCACGCCCACTTACACGGTAATCATACGCGGAAGAGCGACGCCCGAAGCCACCATCGCTGACAATCAGCAGAATTTCTTCAGCTTCTTCGAGCTGCGCAAAACGTTCCGGAGAAAGCAGTGCATCGGTGTTGCTGCCTTCTTCTTCATCCGAATCGGCCTGCACGGTATCTGCATCTTCCTCAGCCGCTTCTGCTGCGTTTTCAGCCCGACGCTTGGCATTTGCCATCCGCAGGTAAGCTGAGCGTTCTTCTACCGTTGCTTCAACATGATTCAGCACAGCAAGGCTGATCACGCGGTCACCTTCTGCAAGGCGAATACCCCGCACACCAGAAGACCCACGACCAGCAAACACACGCAATGTGTCATCGGTAATCTGGAAGCGGATACACCGTGCCCCACGTGTCGCAAGGAACACATCCTGCCCTTCTCGGCAGGTGGCAACGCCTATCAGGCTATCCCCTTCATCCAGCTTCATGGCGATCATGCCGGACGAGCGGATATTGCGGAAATCACTCAAACGGTTACGGCGAACATTGCCGCTGGCTGTTGCAAAGACCAGATGCAGGGCCTCCCACAGTTCCTCATCCTGCGGCAGTGGCAGCACAGCCGTAATGCTATCGGAACCCAGATCTGGCAACAGGTTCACCAAGGCGCGGCCTTTGGCGGCTGGCCCGGCTTCTGGCAGACGCCAGACCTTTTGACGATACACTTTACCGCCAGAAGAGAAGAACATGACCCACTGATGGGTGTGGGCATTAAAGGACCGTACAACAATATCATCGCCACGGGTGCTGGCACCTGTGCGGCCGCGACCACCACGGTTTTGCGCACGGAACACATCCAGCGGCGTGCGTTTAATAAACCCTTCCCGCGTAATGGTTACAACCATCTGGCCAGGTTCGATCAGGCTTTCATCATCCTGATCCCCCGCATAATCCGCAATTTCGGTCATGCGTGGGGTGGCAATTTCCGCCCGTGCTACGGAAAGTTCATCACGCAGCACTTCCATGCGGCGGACATGACTGCCGATAATTTCCAGAAGCTCGTTAATGCGCTGAGCAACTTCCGAGAGTTCCTGCTGGATCTTATCGCGTTCCAGACCTGTCAGGCGTTGTAGACGCAGTTCCAGAATACCGCGTGCCTGTGCTTCTGTCAGACGTACCTTGCCGTCTACAACCACGTTGCCGTCATCATGAATCAGAGCCAGCAAGGGTTCTACATCTGCGGCATTCCATTCCGCAGCCATAAGCGCTTCACGCGCTGCGGCGGCATCTGGTGCCCCACGAATCAGAGCAATAACGGCATCAATATTGGCAACGGCAATAACCAGCCCAACCAGAATGTGCCCGCGATCACGCGCCTTGTTCAACTCAAACCGCGAACGGCGGAGAATCACTTCCTCACGGAACGCAATAAAGGCTTCCAGCACATCCTTCAGGCCCATCAGGCGGGGCTTGCCACCATCCAGCGCCAGCATATTCACGCCAAAGGATGTCTGAAGCTGGGTGAAACGATAAAGCTGGTTCAGCACCACTTCTGGTGTGGCATCACGCTTGATTTCGATAACCACCCGCATACCGGAGCGATCAGATTCATCACGGATATCGGCAATGCCTTCGATCTGCTTGTTGCGTACCAGATCGGCAATACGTTCCTGCAAAGTGGCCTTGTTAACCTGATACGGAATTTCCGTAACGATAATGGCCTTACGGTCTTTGCGAATTTCTTCAATATCTGCCTTGGCACGAATAATAATGGCCCCGCGCCCAGTAGCAAACGCACTGCGGATACCAGACCGCCCAAGGATAATACCACCTGTGGGGAAATCCGGCCCCGGCACATATTCCATCAGATCATCAAGCGAGAGATCTGGATTGGCAATCAGTGCCAGCGTGGCATCAATAACTTCTGATGGATTATGCGTGGGAATATTGGTGGCCATACCCACCGCAATACCCGTGGCACCATTGATCAGCAGATTTGGAAAAGTGGCAGGAAGAACGGTTGGTTCTTCTTCACTTTCATCATAGTTCGGCTGAAAATCGACCGTATCGCGGTCAATATCATTCAACAGAAATGTGGAAGCTTTGGCCAGCCGAGCTTCGGTATAACGCATGGCGGCGGGGCTATCACCATCCACCGAGCCAAAGTTACCCTGCCCGTCAATCAGCTTGACCCGCATGGACCAAGACTGAGCCATACGCACCATGGCATCATAAATGGAGGAGTCACCATGCGGATGGTATTTACCCATAACCTCACCAACTGCGCGGGCAGATTTGCGATAAGGTTTATCGTAGGTAAAACCACTCTCATGCATGGCATACAGGATGCGACGATGAACAGGTTTAAGACCATCTCGCACATCCGGCAGCGCACGGCTGACAATAACCGACATCGCATACGCGAGGTAGGAGGAGCGCATCTCCTCCTCAATGGTTACGGGCAGAAGGTCTGAGGGTTCCGGTACACCCGGCTGGTCAGAAATCTCGGTCAAGGTTTATCCGCTCTGTCATGCTGCACGCTCCAGATTATGGAGCATGTGCCAAATCCACTTCTGCACCGGTTACCCGGCACTTGCAGAATATTTTCTAGCACACAAAACCCGCACCACCTAGCGGCTGAAATAGCAGACTTGCTTCGGGCAAAAGGCTGTGCCCATCATGATGCACACTATAAGGAGTTCCAGCCATGCGCCTACTTTTGGCATTACTGTTTCCGTGGTTTCAGTTTTTTACGATTGGCCGCCCATTTTCGGGCATTATCTGCCTGATATTGCAGATAACTGTTATTGGCTGGATTCCAGCAGCCATCTGGTCTGTTTATGCGCTCAACCAATATGAAACAGATAAAAAACTTTCCCGGATGGGCCGATAAAAACCCAATACATAGGTTAATGAAAAAAAGGCAGCTCCCTATGGGAACCGCCTTTTCCTTGGATAATCAGCATTTACCCTAGCTGGATTTAACGCCCGGTCATAATCCGATCCACCAACTGCTGCACCGTTGGCACAAACCCGTTGGCATAGAAAGGATCGGTCGCAAAACGCCATGCGTTTGTGCCACCGAACATCAGGTTATGATCCAGCACCTGAGCCGCATCCGGCCCGCTGGCATGCGCCACAGCCTGCAGTGTTTTCTGAATACAGAAAGAACGTGGGTCTGCCTTATGGCCCGTGGAATAATTGGGGCCACGCTGGCTCCAGTTAGAGAACTGGCATTCAGACAGACAGCCCATGCAATCGGCCTGATCTGCCAGAATCTCACGCGCTCTGTCTGGTGTTACAAAAATCAGCGTAGAATCTTGGGTACGAAGGGCTTCAGTAAAGCCCTGCTGTTCCCACTGCTGGATACGCGGCAGGTCATCAGCCTTTACAAACACTTCGCGCTTACGCGCACCAATGCCGTAGGGCACGACCAGATCTTCTTCTGCTGCCATAGCAAAAGGAACTTGCCGCTCTGACCGTTCACGTAGTTCCTGCAAGAAACTGTTATTGACTGCAGAGGAGTAAAAGCCCGTGGGAGAGAAGCGGTTCAGGTATACATCACCCTTTTTCAGGGTAAGCAAGCGCTGCTTCCATGCCTCTGGAATAGGGCTTTCCTTCGTCAACAGTGGGCGTGTGCCAAACTGGAACACAATGGGGCCAAGCTCAGGATTATCAATCCAGTCTTCCCATTCTTCCAGCCACCATACGCCACCCGCCATGATGATAGGCGTAGTATCCAATCCAAATCCGCGCATAAGTTTACGCAAAGCCGCAACGCGTGGATAAGGATCTTCCGGCTTTAACGGATTTTCCGTGTTGGAAAGGCCGTTATGCCCCCCTGCACGCCAAGGATCTTCATAAACCACGCCGCCTAGCAAATCGGCAGATTTATGGTAAGCCCGCTTCCACAGCGCATTAAAAGCACGTGCAGATGACACGATGGGGTAATAATGCACCCCAAACCGTGTTGCAATTTCAGACAGCCGATACGGCATACCTGCGCCGCATGTAAGACCGTGGATAAGGCCCGGTGCGCCTTCCAGCACGCCGGTAATCACCCGTTCGGCTGATCCCATTTCCCACAGAATATTGGCATGAATCCGGCCTTTTCCACCGGACATTTCATGCGCAACACGCGCTTGGGTAATACCGCCACGAATGGCGTAATCTACCAGTTCCTCATGCCGTTCACGGCGCGTACGACCGTGATAGATCTGGGGAACTGGCTGCCCGTTTTCATCATAACTATCTGCATTGACGATAGAAACCGTGCCTGCGCCACCTGCTGCAGCCCACGCCCCGGCCGATACGCCTGTGGAGACAGAAACCCCCTTACCGCCTTCCACCAGCGGTAGGATATCCACCCCCCCCATGCGAACCGTATTGATCGCCTTCATGACCGTCCTATCGTTCCTGCAACTATCCGTATGGTTGAAACTGACCCGAAAAGGGATGCTTATTCAGCATCCCGACGGGGACCACGTGAGGGCTTTTCACCCACAGTTTCCGTGATATCCGCACCTGTGTTCTGATCAACAACACGCATGGACAGCTTAACCTTACCGCGATCATCAAAGCCGATGACCTTAACTTTCACGGTATCGCCTTCCTTCACCACATCCGTGGTTTTACCAACGCGACCCTGCGCCAGTTCGGAAATGTGCACCAAGCCATCACGCGCACCAAGGAAGTTTACAAACGCACCAAAGTCGGCGGTTTTAACAACCTTACCATCGTAAATGCGGCCCAGTTCTGGTTCCGCTACAATGCCGTTGATCCGATCAATGGCTTTCTGTGCCTGATCATCAGAGGCTGCGGCAATAGTGATTGTGCCGTCATCCCCAATATCAACCTTGGCGCCAGAATATTCCACGATTTCACGGATCACTTTACCGCCAGAACCGATCACATCACGGATCTTTTCCCGGGGCACCTTCATGGTGGTAATCTTCGGTGCTGTGGAAGACACGTTGGTGCGTGTTTCTGTCAGCGCCTTGCTCATTTCACCCAGAATGTGCATCCGGCCATCACGTGCCTGACCCAGAGCAATCTTCATGATTTCCGGCGTGATGGAGGTAATCTTAATATCCATCTGCAGGGCTGTCACACCCTGTTCGGTGCCGGCTACCTTGAAGTCCATATCCCCAAGGTGATCTTCATCGCCAAGGATATCGGACAGAACAGCGAAATCATCGCCTTCCTTGATCAGACCCATGGCGATACCAGCAACCGGGCGCTTCAACGGCACACCAGCATCCATCAGAGCCAGAGAGCCACCGCATACGGTTGCCATGGAGGAAGAGCCATTGCTTTCCGTAATTTCGGAAACCACACGCACTGTGTACGGGAATTCCTTACGGGAAGGCATCAGCGGGTGAATAGCGCGCCATGCCAGCTTGCCATGCCCGATTTCACGACGTCCCGGAGAACCGATACGCCCACATTCCCCTACAGAGAAGGGCGGGAAGTTATAATGCAGCATGAAGTTGGTGCGGTATTCACCTTCCAGCGCATCAATAACCTGTTCGTCCTGCCCGGTGCCCAGCGTGGTCACAACCAGCGCCTGTGTTTCACCGCGAGTGAACAGGGAAGAACCATGCACGCGCGGCAGAATACCCACTTCCGGCACGATTGGGCGAACAGTTACCAGATCACGGCCATCAATACGTTTGCCGGTTTTCAGAACGGAAGACCGCACCACGTCAGCTTCCAGATCCTTGATCATCGGCTTGGCTGCTGCAACGTCCAGTTCATCAGCCGTCAGCTTTTCAATAATCGCTTCACGCGCAGCTTTCAGCTTTTCGTAGCGAACCTGCTTCTGCTTTTCCTTATAGGCATCAGCAATCAGCTTGCGGCCAGCTTTTTCAACCTGCTTACGCAGCTGAATTTCTTCCTTGGTCGGCTCTGCCAGCGCCCAAGGTTCCTTGGCTGCATGTTCTGCCAAGGAGATAATGGCATCCAGAACCGGCTGGAACGCTGTATGGCCGAATGTTACGGCATCCAGCATCACTTCTTCAGACAATTCGGAAGCTTCGGATTCCACCATCAGCACGCCTTCAGCCGTGCCAGCCACAACCAGTTCCAGATCTGATTCTTTAATCTGTTCCTGTGTGGGGTTCAGGATGAATGCGCCATCCTTAAAGCCAACGCGGGCAGCGCCAACGGGGCCAAAGAACGGAATACCAGACAGGGTCAGAGCTGCAGAGCAACCGATCAGCGCAGGAATGGAAGGATCATTTTCCATATCGTGCGTCAGCACGGTGGCAATCACCTGCACTTCGTTACGGAACCCTTCGGGGAACAGCGGACGCAGCGGGCGATCAATCAGGCGGGAAACCAGGGTTTCGTTTTCAGAAGGACGACCTTCGCGCTTGAAGAAACCACCCGGAATCTTACCAGCAGCGTAAGCTTTTTCCTGATAGTTAACCGTCAGCGGGAAGAAATCCTGACCCGGCTTGACGTCTTTTGCGCCAACGGCGGTGCACAATACAACGGTTTCACCGTAGGTAACCATAACGGCGCCATCAGCCTGACGGGCAACCTTACCGGTTTCCAGAATCAGTGGGCGGCCGCCCCATTCAATCTCTTTACGGAAGTAGTTAAACATTCTGTAAGCCTCTGTTTTTATTTCGCTTCAGAGCCACAGAACAACAGGACAGACCGGCTGGGCGGACAGCGCCTCGGACGGCATGGTGACTGGCGGAACAAACCTCCCAGGCGCCATGTGGTCGGAAACGCCGTGGCTTACCGGGCACGAAACGCCCTGATGTAAAACCTGTGGCTGTATCCAATATGGTAACGCCAACAAACAAGTGCCAGCGAAAATCCCGAACGGGAAGAGAGATCATGTATGCACAACACCTCTTCCCGCCCGTTAAGCCGTTTTTAGCGGCGCAGGCCCAGGCGGCCAATCAGCGTTTCATAACGCGTCTGGCTCTTGCCCTTCAGGTAGTCCAGCATGCTACGGCGACGACCAACGAGAATCAGCAGACCACGGCGAGAATGGAAGTCCTTCGCGTGGGTCTTCAGATGTTCGGTCAGGTTGTTAATCCGTTCGGTCAGGATCGCCACCTGCACTTCCGGGGAGCCCGTATCACCCGGTGCAGTCTGGTATTCAGCAATAACTTGCGTGCGACGTTCAGCAGTAATCGACATCACATGTCTCCATCAAAAAACATATCAGGTTTTAGAGAATCCGTACCGGCTTCAGCCATCCGTCTTCCAGACGGCCAATACCCAGCACGTGCTCACCGTCCATAACACGCACAACGCCCCCTTCCTCGGCGGTCTGTGGGATACGCCCCATCAGATCAACAAGGCCGAGAGCTTGCCCGTGCCGTAGCAGAACTGCTTCATCCTGTGTCAAGGCCAGCGCCGGGATGTCGGCCAGCGCGGTCGAGACCGGACGCAGAAGTTCCGGTGAAGCATGGGCGTTGTCGTCGTTTGGGGTGATTTTGTCCAGCACAATCGCATCGGCTTCTGTAAAAGGCCCCACGCGCAGGCGGCGCAGCACAGTAATATGGCCCACAGTTCCGCATGCCAGAGCCACATCACGCGCCAGCGCACGCATGTAAACACCTTTGCCGGATTCGACCTCAAACACCGCGGTATCCCGATCTGGCCGTTCAATCAGCTCAAACCGATCAACCCGTGCAGGCCGTGGCGGCAATTCTGGCGGACGGCCTTCTCGCGCCATATCGTAAGAACGCTCTCCACCCACTTTCAAGGCAGAAAAAACGGGCGGCACCTGCATGATATCACCTGTAAGCGCCGGCAAGGCAGCACGCAGTTCTTCATCTGAAGGGCGTACATCAGATGTACCAATAACATTGCCATCAGCATCATCGCTATCACGCGCCTCACCCATCTTAAGGGTAAAGCGGTACACCTTGGTGCCATCCATAACATAAGGCACAGTTTTGGTGGCCGCACCAAAAGCCAAAGGCAGCAACCCTGTTGCCAGCGGATCCAATGTGCCGCCGTGCCCTACCTTTTGCGCATCAAACAACCTCTTCGCACGCCCCACTACCTGCGTTGATGTCATGCCGGAAGGCTTATCTACTATCAGCCAGCCGTTAAGGGGCCGCCCACGTCTGCGTCGCATGAAAACTCCCGTATGCGATTCATCAAATACCATGCAGCAGCCATGAACGGCTCAGCCAGAAGGTTTTTGCGTTTGTATCAAGACCTAATAATTATGGAGCGCATACTCCATCTGGCGCAGCATGTAGCCGAAGGCCACCATGCCATGCAATGTTGCCATCAGGCGCAATGCTGGCCTGTCAGAAAAGACTGTCAGCCAAGTTATTGCTCTTAAACCAAGGTAAACCCAAGGTTTACCACTTCTAGCATGTGTGTGCCAAAGGGGCTGGTCATAGGCTTGCCTGTGCCGTAATGTCGCCACCAAATTATGGCTGATCAATCTCCCCCTTCCGGTCTTAACAAGGCTGCCGATACACCTTCGTGGTCTCTTCAGAACACGGCAGATGGCGTATGCTTGAGTATTGAAGGGGATTGGACAGTTCAGGCTGGCGGAACAACACCTTTTCCGCAAGATAAACTACCTGTTGAACCCGGCCATATTCTTCACATCGATACAACCGGTTTAAAAAACTGGGATTCAGCCTTTGTTGCCTTCCTGTGGGATGTCAAACAAGCTGCCAGCAAGGCACAGCTTCACTTTGACGAGCAAAACCTTCCTGCTCCCGCACAAAGACTTTTGGCCCTTTTACCCGATGCACCTGCTGAGCCCGCACAACCACCACGCAATAACGAAGGCATTTTTGCGCAGGTAGGTGACGCAACTCTCAATGGATTGGCCGAAACCGGCACAGTAAGTGAGCTGGCATTAGAGACAGCTAAAGGTGCCGCGCAGGCTGTACGTGGCAAAAGTGCCATGCGCATGAAAGACCTGTTGCTGGATATCTGGAATGCTGGCCCTGATGCCTTGCTGATTGTTGGCATCGTCAACTTTCTTGTTGGTGCCATTCTGGCTTTTGTCGGCTTGGTTGAACTGCGGAAATTTGCTGCAGAAATTTACGTTACAGATTTGGTTGGCATTGCCTGTGCGCGTGAAATTTCAGCCATCATGACAGCCATTATCATGGCGGGCCGGACCGGTGGCGCTTATGCAGCCCGCATTTCCACCATGCTGGGCAATGAAGAAATTGATGCCCTACAGGTATTTGGCATCCCTATCTCCAGCTACATTCTGCTGCCATCCATTGTGTCTCTAGCGCTGATGATGCCGCTGCTTTATCTTTATGGCACCATTATTGCGATCTTTGGCGGCTTTGCCGTATCCATGAGCATGATGGACGTTTCCCCCATCGGCTACTGGATTTCCACTTTTGATGGCGTTGAGCTGAAGGAATTTATCTTCGGGTTTATCAAATCCTTCTTTTTTGCCAGCTTCATTGCTCTGGCCGCCTGCCGTGTGGGCCTGAAAGCCGGCCGCAGTGCCGCTGATGTGGGCGTTGCCGCCACACGCGCCGTGGTGATTGGTATTGTAGGCATTATTGCCATGGATGCCATTTTTGCCGTGATAGCCAACGCGCTTGGAATCTGATGATGTCTGACGCTGAAACCCTTATTTCCGTCCGTGATTTGCAGTTATCGTTCGGCCCCAAGATCATTCAGAAAAATGTTTCCTTTGATCTAAAGCGCGGTTCTATCTTTGCCATTATGGGCGGTTCAGGCTGTGGCAAAAGCACGCTGCTTAAAAGCATGATCGGGCTGCTGCGCCCCACCGCTGGGCAAATTTTGGTAGATGGAGAAGATTACTGGGCGCAATCCGATGCCCGCCGCACGGATATCAATCACCGATACGGCGTGCTGTTTCAGAGCGGTGCTTTATGGAGCTCCATGACGGTAGGTGAAAACGTCGCCCTGCCTTTGGAGATGTTCACTTCGCTTAAGCCCGACACCATTCGGCGTCTGGTGGAACTCAAGCTCGGGTTTGTGGGTATGGAACAGGCGATTGATCTGTTCCCCTCCGAAATATCCGGTGGCATGTGCAAACGTGCAGGTCTGGCGCGTGCCATAGCCCTAGAACCCGACATTCTGTTTTTTGATGAACCCTCCGCAGGGCTAGACCCCATTACATCTGCCCGGTTGGATGATCTGATCCTGACATTACGGGATGGGCTGGGAGCAACCATTATGATTGTCAGCCACGAACTGCCCAGCCTGTTTGCCATTGCAGACGATGGCATCTTTTTAGATGCCAAAACACACACACCTATTGCGCATGGTTCACCGCGCGCATTGCACGACACCTGCAAGATTCCTGAGGTAACGGCGTTTATGAACCGATCTGCCTCTATTCCCTCCGCAGACAAGACAGAAGGCTGAACGGCATGTCTCAAAGCACAAACCGGAAAACTCTGATCGGCGCGTTTGTGATCCTTGGCGGCTTGCTGGGCCTGTTCATTATCATGGCTTTTGGGCACATGCGCTTCTTCACCCCCTCGCGTGAAGCTGCCGTTGTGTTCCAGAACTCCATCACCGGCCTGTCTGTGGGTGCGCCCGTAAATTTCCGCGGCGTTAAGGTGGGAACGGTTAAAAGCATTACCCTGCGCTTTGATCCGCAGGACCGTAAAGCTTACATTCCTGTTGTGCTCACGCTAGAGCCAGACCAGATCCATGTGGTGAAAGACGTGCCGGGAGGCACCAAAGTCAGCATTCAGGAAATGATCAGCAATGGTTTACGTGCCGAACTGAACCTGCAAAGCTTTGTAACAGGACAGTCCAACATCGAGCTGGATTTTGATAAGTCCGTTACGCCTGTTCTGCACCCACGCATTACCAACCTGCCGGAAATTCCTGTCCGTCTTTCCACTATGGAAAAGCTGAAAGACACCATTGGCCAGATTCCCATCAAGGATATCAGCCACCATGCTGATCTGGCCCTGCTTTCCATTACCTCCTTGAGCGATCATTTGCGTGAGGACCTGCCGCCGCTGATTTCCAGCGTGAAGGAAACGGCTGATCGTTCCCATGAGACAGTACAGGCCGCAACAGATGCCATTAAGGATCTACAGGCCAAGCTGGATGTGACGCTGTTGAAAATGGACAAGCTGATGGATACCGGCAATACGCAGCTTGATGCCCGTGGCAAGGATCTGCACGCAACATTGGCCTCTGCTACAAAAACTCTGGATTCCTTGCAGGATATTCTTTCACCACGTTCTATCGACCGAGCAAATCTGGATGCCTCCCTGCGAGATATTGCTGCTGCTGCAGCCTCGCTACGTGGCTTCGCCAGCGATGTGGAACGTAACCCGCAACTTCTGCTGATGGGACGCCGTCCATGATGTTTCCTCCACGCCGTATTGCTCTGGCTTTTCTGGGAGCATGCACCCTGCTTGCAGGTTGTGCCTCCCCCCCTCTTCGGCTGTACACACTTGGGATGCCGGGCGACCGGGATGTTCAACAGCCGCATCTTTCCGCCCGTTTGACCACAATAGAAATCAGCCGCACGGTATTGCCTGATTATCTGGATAGTCAGGACATGATCACCCGGCAGGGAGAAGAGGTCATTCGCAGCCCGCGTTCGCGCTGGGCAACACGGCTTTCTCTCGGCATTACAGATTTGGTGACCAACGAAATTGCATCATCCCACCCCAATGAACTGATTACAGACCAGCCATTGGCAGATGCAGCCAATATGCGCGTTCAGATTAACGTTTCACGCTTTGATGTGAATGTAGATGGTCAGGCAGTTTTGGATGCAAACTGGGCTGTTATCCCGCGGGATCCTAAAAAACCGCTCATTCGCAACCGTGCGCACCTCACGGCCACAGGATCTGTTTCTACGGATGCAGATACAGCATCTTTAATGCGCAAGCTGGTTATTCAGCTGGCAGATCAAGTTAATCTTTCCATTCCACCCACACAGTAAAAAGCGGCCCGATATAACCATTCCCGCACTTTCCGGGTAGTTATATCGGGCAAAGCTTTTAACTTCGCCTCTTAACGGATGCAATTTTACGGGGCTTTGCGGCCACTTTCTGGGCCGTAGGACGGGATTTTGTGGTTGCAACAGTGGATACCGCTTTTTTAGCGGTGCGCGGGGTGCGCGCAGCAACCGTTTTACTGGCAACACAGCGTGACGCTGGCTTTTTCACAGATTTTGCCGGTTGTTTAACTTCTTCCGCGTTTTCCTGAGAAGACAATTCCGCTTCCGGTTTGTGCTTCGCAACCAAACGGGCAATCAGCGCTTCATACTCAGTCAGATATGACTTGATACAAAGAGTCTGCTCAGCTTTTTCTCTTACTGTGCGGCGCAAACGGGTTGCCAGCGGTTTATTATGCAGCACCTCTAACACACCATCGGCAATTTTGTCTGGCTCCGTAAACGGTACCAGCACAGCCGTTTCCTGATCTGTCAGAAATTCCTGCACGGGGGCTGTAGCGCTTCCAACAATAGCGCACCCCATTGCCATTGCCTCACGCAAAGACCACGAGGCTACAAAAGGGTAAGTGAGATAAACATGAGCATCTGAACGCTGCAGAAGACGTAGAAAATCCTGATAATCAACTTTACCGGCAAAGTGCACACGGCTCAGATCCAGTTGACCTTCCAGCTCCTGAAGCATTTTCTCCCGCCAGCAACCAGATGCCAATGGTGCCCCGTAGCTGACTCCATCCCCCCCAACCATAATAACGTGTGCGTTGGGTTCCTCTTCCAAAATCCGAGGAAGCGCACGCATAAACACATGGAAGCCGCGATAGGGCTCTAAATCACGCGAGACATAGGTAATCAGTTTGTTTTTAGGTGAGATTTTGATGTCACCCAGTTTGAAAATCTTCTTTGCAAGTTTCGGATCTGGCTTGCAGGTTTCCAAGTCTACGCCTTCGCGCAGCACGGTAATTTTATCTGCTGCCCATGCAGGATAAGCGCTTTTCTGAAAATCCGTAGGCGTCTGGCCATAGCCAGGGCCTGTAAGGGCCAGCAAGTTAATGGCGTTCTTGGCCCGCACAATTGGCAACATTTGGGGCTGAAGCGGGAATTCTGGATCGAAGCCTACATCAAACCCGGGTTCTGTATGATAATAGAACTCGAAATACCCCAATACAGGCACATCGGGATAAACATCCTGAATATTCAGAAGCTCTCCCCACCCATGATGGCCGATAATAATATCAGGCTGGAATCCCAGATTTTTTAAGGTACGTGCGGCCTTTTCAACCTCATTAGCCCGTACCATGCCCATATCTAGCTCGCGCACGGCCAAATGGGCCTGCGCCGCAGCCCCTCGGGGCATACGGTACCTTACACGGCGCACACCTTTAATGGCGTTCTGGTTATCTTCACTAATGAAAACAACTTCGTTTTCATCGTTTTGCACCAGATGGCGCACAATGTGCAGGTACTGGCCGGGAAAATTTTGATGGATAAAAAGGTATTTCAAACCTGCACCTGCGTGCTGCTCAGATCACAAATAAAAACAGGCCCGGTATTTCAACCAGACCTGTTCCCTGAATATCTTAACGGCGGGAAGGCTTACGCCCGCGCGCTCCGCCGCGCCCTGTCGTTTTTGGCTTTTTAGCCTGCTGGGCAGAAGAAGAAGCACGACGAGGCTGAGATTTGGCTGTGCGCCTTACCGGTTTAACCGGAATCTCCTCTTCGATAACTTCTTCTATTTCGTCTTCAAGCTCTGTTTCTTCAAGAAGCTCCGCAGCCTCTTCCAGAACTTCTGCTTCCAGCTCGTCTATCTCTTCTTCTAGCAGGGCCGCCAGATCTTCTGCAGCACTCTGCTTCCGTTTGCGTCCACCACGCTTGGCTTTACTGTCTGCATCTCGCGGAAGGATTTCAACAAGGAACGCTTCCAACGGTGCGAGACTATCAGCTTCTACAGGTTCACCATTCTCAACCGGCCCGATTTTGGTACCATCGGTAAAGCTGGCTGTAACACGGCAAATGAATTTTTTAGCGGCTGCACCTTTCAGGCGCACACACAAACCCAAAATAGGCAGGGCCATGCCACGGCTACCGCAATACTGGCCCCCTTCTACCCACGGAGAAAGCCACCCCTTACCCAGAACAGCCTGATACTCAATATCATCCGACTGAATAAGATGCGCTGGTGCGATACCAAAACCTTCAATCCATGCCTGACTGCCGGGTACACCCATCCACTCACCCAGAATACCAGTAACATCGCCACGACGTTGAATATGGGCACCAATTTCAGGCTTCTGAACCACAGGAGCTTCTACAGGCGGAACTTCTTTAGGGGCAGCAGCCTCAGATGCCACAGGCACAGGAACCGGCAGCGGGTCAGATTCTGCACTCAGCTGAATCACCTGCAAACGCGGCGCATCATGCCGCGTGTTCATTTCCTGATAAATGGTGATCATCACCTGCGCTGGGCCACGGCGCACACGCACTAAAGCAGCATTGTTTCTGCCACCCAACCAACCATCTTGCTCAAACGTTACAATCTGAACATTGCCCGGAGCAGAAACAGGAGGAAGAGAAATGCGCACTCCGGGCAACCCGGCAGCAGTTGGTGGCTGCTGCCCTGCTGCATGGCTGATACAGAACAGACCGGTCTGGAGTGTCATCAGATGACCTGTGACTTTCAGATCAGTAATCCGCTGCTGGCTTGCCTGAGACATAAAACCTCTTCCGTCCTAAATTTTCAGCTAAACTGTAAAACAAAAAAACACCGGCAAGTAAAGAAAGAGTTAAGTAAGGGAAAGCTTTCTTTTTTGTGCCATTTCCTTACCCTTTTCCAATAATTTTTCATTCAACTCTTGTATGGAAATACCAAACGGCACCACACTCCCCAAACCTGTGGAACGGATGCGCTCTGCCGGAGCTCCCAGATCAAATGCAATAGCATACAATCCGGCCCTCCAGATATCTCCCAAAGCAAAACACCATGTTTCCGGCCATACAGATGGCAGTAAAGCAATATCCGCATCTACTGCATGAATTAAGGAAACAGCTTCCTGTTTTTGAAACTGACCTGTTATAAAAATGCGTCCTGTTTTTAACAATTTCGCATCATCGCGCGTATGGCCTACAAGCACAAACTCTAACGGTAAATTGCGCAAAACAGCATCTACTGCCGCCTCAAACAAAATATCATAACCTTTTTCAAACCATATTCCACCAACAACACATACCCGAATACGAGAGACATCGCGCCTAGAACCCTGTGCCAAAAATGCACTCGCCTGTGCTGTTTTACGGTCCTTCGGTTTTGGAAATTGAAATGTTTTTTTAAAAAAACGATCGTTTTCTAATTTTTTTACCGAAAACTGAACGTCAGAAAAATATTTTTGCATTCTTCGCTCAGTATCGTGCGATGGCACAAAAACCTGCTTTGCCTTCTCTAAAAAGATATGTGCCGCTTTACGATAGGCCGCAATGCTAAGCGTGTTATCCATGCGGCGTCCCATTACAGTAACGCAAACTTCGCACGTTGCCTCATCAGGTTCACCGCAATAACGATTTTTCAACCCCATCAATGAAATGCGAGGACAAAACCAGATATAATCATGCACAAATACATCATAGTCACATCTCAAACGTGCCGGCAGCTCCATCACACGCTGATCATGTCCTGTAGTTTGATGGAACTCAATCCGCCCAATACCCTCTGCACGCAAAAGACGCAGAAAAAGCGCCATATCTTTAGAAAATGCAAAACATAGGGAAGGATACTTCTCCTCACCCGTTCCATCTTCCAGCACACATCCCTGCTCAGATGGACGTAAGATCAGCGGACGTATTTTATGCTTACGCCAAAAGGCAACACGCTCCTGCACAACCTTTTCTACGCCTCCGCCAACCGCATGCGTCACCAATAAAACGGCCTGATCTGAAAAATCTTCTGCCCTATCACCTCTGAAGCGAACCAGATCAAGACGCCTGCGTTCCAAAAAAAGAGGATCTGCTTTAACCCATTGTGCAACGTAATCATGGTAGCCAGGATGCAGTCGTTCCAAAAATTTTTGGTTTCGTTGCATTAAGGGGTTGCTACTTTCCCCAAACGATCCGCTCCCCACATGCGCCACAAAAACACCAGGAGCAGCTACGTGTTTCCACCCAAGGGCACGGGCACGCATACAAAAATCGTTTTCTTCACCATAACCTTGCGCAAACACATCTTCACGCAACAGCCCTGTTTGCTGCAAACAATCATGCCGGATATACATACAAAAGCCGTGAGCAGTAGGCACTTTTACAGTACGGCCCACATTGGCAGCCTGTGCCATTTGCATAAACATATTTGTTTCTTCCAGATCTGGTACCGGGTTTGCACCATTTTTATCTGGATAGGAAAAAATACTGGCATCATTCGAAAAAGGGGTAACTGTACCTGTATCCGGTTCTAGATAGGCAACCTTCCGCAACGCTTCCAGCCACCCTTCTGGTACCAACGTATCGCTATTCAGCAACACAACATCATGCGCTGTGAGATGGCGTAGTGCTTCATTCACCGCACATGGGAACCCACCATTCTGTGCTCTTTCTAGATAATGGAAACCAGCCTGCTGACAAAAACTCACAACAGAAGTTATCAAATCTGGCTCCGGAGATGCATCATTCACCACCCAAACGTGCGCACTTACCTTGGGTTTCAAACTCGCTTGCACGCTACGCAAACAGGCTAAAGTACGCGCAGCATTTTTAAAAACCGGAATAACAACCGCAACTTCAACTTTATGATCTGAAACTTTTGGCTGTGTTCTTCCTTCTTCTACAACAGGAAGAGGCATAATTTTTGGAATAGATACGCGTATGCGAGATTGTTCTTTACCTTTACTCTGATCTGCCACGTAGTGTGCAATCTGATTAGCTGCCAAATACAGCATATCTGCATCTATTGGGCTACCTGGCAGATCTTTCCCATCTGGCCCTATTACTCTCACCGGACCTTCTGGCAATGCAGAAAATGGAACAGTGAATGCTCTATATCGCGCTAATGGTTGTTTTGAACTAACAGAATCACAAAAATTTTCTGCGCAAAGTGTTAGAATTTTCTTTCCTGTCTGCGCGGCTAGAACATTCAAAACAGGTGCATTATCCGAATCATGGGGTAACCAGGCCCAGCCAGTTAGCCCTTCCTCTCCCACATCTACTAACCCTTCACACTGAACAATCTTTTGTGGACACACACCTTCATTTGGAAAAATATTGTTCTGTGCAGATACTATGCAAAGCGTATGGGCCTTTTGCCAACCTGAAGGGCAAAACCATGCTCCCTTCTTACGCACTGCTTTCTTTAACTGACCATCGATAACCAGTTGCAAACCTTTTTCTGGCAGGCCCGCCCCTACAATTTGGCCATTCCCCTGCACTCCATACCAGCTAACAACACCATTTAAACGCGCAATAATTGTCGCCTGCTTTTCTACATCTGGGGTGCAAGCATAATCTGTGAGCAAATGCCGAAGAGCACGTAAAGCCTGATACCCAACGCCATGCGCCTGCTGTAACGTTGCCAGCAGGCTCCAGCCCTCACGAAAATCAAATTTTTCTAAAAGCTGTCCTAAAAGCTCAATAGCAGCGTCATGATGTCCTACCGCCTGACGCGCCAAAACCAGTGCAAACATAACATGTGGGTTATCACGCGCCTGCCTATTGGCTCTTTCTAACCAATCCCATGCAAGAGCATAAGAACCAGCCTGCCAAGCAGCATTTCCTTGCCTGAAAGATTCTTGTGCTGCAGCACTTGCATATTGTTCATATACCGTTCGATCTGCCTCTGTGACAAACCCCGCCTGCTGACTTTCAGACTGCTTCAGGGTTGCCATAGATGTGCACCTACTCTTTTAAGTATGTCGTAAAAATAAAATATCAGAATCTTGGAAAGTGCACGATCTTTTCTAAGAAGATGCTTGCGTGACTTCCTGGTTTCCGATCTTGGAAAGTTCGATACTGGCCTGCAGAACATTCTGTTTTTCTGCTTTACGATACCAAGACCGAGCGGCCTCAATATCCTTATCTCCGCCAATTCCATTGGCCAGATAACGCCCCATCATCAACTGTGCGAGGCTATGACCGCCCTCTGCCGCCTGTTGAAACCATGAGCGGGCCAAAACCAAATCTGCCGGAACATCATGGCCTCCACCATACATGGCACCCATAGAGAACATGGCATCTATATTGCCAGATTCAGCCGCTTTTTTGTACCATTGCAGTGCTTGAGGATGATCTTTTGGACCACCTGTTCCGGTAATAAGCAAGTGGCCATAGGCTAGCTGCGCTTCGGTCATGCCGGATTCAGCGGCCTTTGCCACCCACTCCCGCCCTTCTTGCGGATTACGTTCTGCACCCCGGCCTTCCAGCAGCATACGCCCATACCAATACTGGGCATTCACAACTTTATCTGCTGCTTTACGTATCCACTTAAGGGCTGCTTCCTCATCCTTTTGAGCACCGATACCTTGAGCAAGCGCAACCCCGACATTAAAGGCAGCCAGAAAGTCATTCTGTGCCGCGGCGTTCCGATAACATTCCAGAACTTCCGCTGCCTCTACTGTGGGTACAATACCAGCCAAAGCCAGATTGCCCAATTCAGCCGTAGCTTCTTTATCTCCCTGTTCTGCAGCAATCTTAAACCACTGCGCTGCGGCCTGCGGATCTTTCGGAACCCCCACACCACTAAGATAAATATTACCTAAAGTACGGCTAGATGCCGCATGCCCTTGATCCGAAGCAAAACGATACCAAGAAATCGCTTCTGCATAGTTGGGAGGCAGTTCCCCACCTCGCCCGTGCATATCTCCCAGAATGGCTGCAGCTTCAGCATCCCCTGCCAAAGCTGCACGTCTTAACCACGTTTCACCTCGCACCACATCACGCGCAACACCTTTGCCAGAAAGCAGGGCCAAGCCATATTTTGCTTGTGCACCACGCACTTTCTTTTCTGCCGCTTTTGCAAAATATGATGTAGATTCAGGAATGTTTTGCGGAACGCCTATACCACGCTCCGTCATGACGCCCATAAGATACAGGCCTGTGCCCATACCACCATCAGCTGCTTTTTTGAGCTCTACAGCAGCCGCGGTATAATCTTCCTGTGTTTTCGCCTTTGCGAGCGCTGCAAGGCCAAGCCCTAAATGGCCTTGCACGCACCCCTGAGACGCGGCAGCCTGATACCATTCCAGAGCCTGTTCTGGATTGCGAATACTTTCCGGGCCAGCCGTTAAAACATATCCATACAGAGCCTGCCCATCAGCATACCCGGCCTCTGCCGCACGATGGGCCCACTCTGCTGCTTTAACAAAATCTGGTTCCCGCTTTCTTTGCTCTGTTGGATCGTCAAAAATAGATTTCGGAGTATTTGCATCTACCTCTTGCGGCAAACCGTGCAAATATAGCGTTGCCAGAACAAAAGAAGCCTCAGCCCATCCATTCTGCCCCGCACGACGTACCCAGCGCGCTCCTTCCACCAAGTCTGGTGGCGCCCCCTGTGCCGTAAGATAACATTGCCCAACTAAAAATTGGGCTTCTGCGCTTCCGTCTCGCGCAAGAACAGCCAGCTTGCTAAAGGCATCTGCTGGTTGTTCTTTGAGTTGCGCTTTGGCCTGTTCAAGGCGGGTTTCAATATTTTTACCCGACCTACCAAACGTTTTCTGAAACAGTTTCCAGACCAAATTCTTAATCCTCTATATACAGAGTATTATATACACGCTTTACCAATCAGGGTTCACGCATCCCATTTGTCATCAACGGCACAAAGCTATTCAACATATATTGCATGACTGTACGCTTACCAACGCGAATATCTGCCGTAACTGGCATACCAGGCTGCGGATGGAAGAAATTAGGCACACCATGCAATGTATATTTATCTACCCGCAAGCGAACAGTATAAAACGACTTAGAAGTATTGTCTGGCGTAACATCTTCCGAGCTAGGTCCACTACTGCTACCTGATACAAAGGAATCTGCACTAATGGTTTTAACTGTTGCTTCGGCACCGCCATATTGCTGGTAAGGAAAAGTCGCAAACTTTATCTGCGCCTTATCTCCAAGCCGTACAAAACCAACATCCTGCCCAGACATAACAGTTTCAATTTCTAACCCTTTCCCTACAGGCACAAGGGTCATAATTTTTTCTGCCGGAGTAACAACAGACCCAACGGAAATTTTAGCTATATTCAGGACAATGGCATCTTCATCAGCTTTCAGTGCCACCATGCTGCTATGTAAAATAGCTTTTTGATAAGCACCCTTTGCTTCTGCCAGCTTATGCTGTGCCGCTATCAAATCTTTATAAACTTCGGCCTTCCAAGTTTGAATATAACCTTCTTTTTCAGAAACCGCAGCTGCCAACTTATTCCGTGTAGAGGCTGCCTGCTGCTGAGCTGAAATCTGTGAACGTTCAACTTCCATCAACTCATTCTGGGCACTTAGAGTAGACAGACGACTTCCGACCTGATCCTTCTGGAGCTCCATGCGCATTTTATGAACGTCACCGGCCACTTTGGCACGCGCAGCATACATTGCTGCACTTGCAACATATCCCTGCAAATCGCTCTGCAAACTGGCAATCTGTTTATTATAATTTTCAACTTTAGCGTTAAATTCCGCCATACGCCGCAAATAGGCCTCACCCTGTGGTAACGCGGCCATATTGCCCAGATCAGGCTTATAATCCTGCCCGTTAGCTTCTGCCGTAAGACGATCCACTTCAGCTTGATACTGATCCATCTGGCTTTTCAGATTTTCACTATCTGCGCCTGTTTGCGTGGGATCCAGATGCGTTAAAACATCGCCTTTATGAACAAAATCCCCTTCCCGCACATCAATCGAGCGTATGATTGATGTATCCAAAGGCTGGATTACAAGCGATGGTTCACTCGAAATTAAACGACCTTGAGTGGAAACAATACGATCCAGCGGGAAGATTGTCATTCCGATCATGGAAAACAGTACCAACCCACCAATAACCCACGCAATATATTGCGCACTGGGGGTAGGCGGCATATTGACCAGTGCCGCTGTAGGAGAATGAAACTCCAAGAGCGCAATAGGCATATCACCTTGTGCGTAAGCATCGTCAGCTTGCTTAAGAAAATCATCTGAAGCGGGCATCACAGAGTTCTGCTGATTTTCATCAGATGAGCCGCCATTAGGCACGATCCGTGTATCCTGTTCGCTCATGGAACTACTCCCCTTCCGCGATCAAAGATGCACCTTCAGAAGAAGCTCGTCCTTCTGTATGCCGGTTTTGCTGCATCCAAAGCGTCCGATAAATATCACATCGTTCAAGCAGAACATTATGGGGTGCAATATCTGCCACTTCCCCTTGATCCATCACACAAATCTGATCACAGTTCACGAGAGAAGAGAGACGGTGCGAAACAATGACCATAGTACGGCCTTGACCAATCCGCTCCAGATTTGCATTTACCAAAGCCTCACTTTCTGGATCCAGCGCAGACGTTGCTTCATCCAAAATCATCAGTTTAGGATCAGTAATGACGGCACGTGCAATAGCAAGCCGCTGACGCTGGCCACCAGAAATGTTGGTTGAACCTTCTTCAATGAAAGTTTCATAACCTGCAGGCATTCGTTCAATAAATTCTTCGGCTCCGGCCATTCTGGCTGCATGCACAACATCATCAATCGTAAGCCCGGGACGGCCAGCCGTAATATTCTCGCGAATGGTACCGCGGAACAGGAAGTTATCCTGCAACACCACCCCAAAAGACCGGCGCAAGTGGGTCAGATTGATTTCACGTAAATCAACACCATCCAGCTTAAGATAACCCGTGTAGGACCGGCTAACCCCTTGCAACAGACGGGTAATGGTAGATTTACCAGATCCGCTTCGCCCAACAAGTCCCAGCATAGTGCCTGCTGGCACCGAAAAGTTGACGTTTTTCAAAGCCAACTGAGTAGATCCAGGATAGGAAAAATTAACGCCCTCGAAAGATAGTGCCCCTTTAATACGCGGGCGCATCCCAGTCGTAAGTGCCTTTGTTTCTGTTGGTTGATTTAGAACCGATGAGGCTTCCCCTAGTGATGCCATAACTTCGTTAAAGTCATCCATAAGCCTTGCCAAACCAACCAACGGAGAAGCAACGCGCGACCCAAGCATCATGAATGCAATCAGGCCGCCCACTCCCACAGTAGAAGGGCTCACAAGCGCCAGATACGCACCCACCAAAATAATGCCGCGATTGATAAACAGATCAAGCGGCATGACTATTGTTTGGACCCAGTTTGAAAAACGCCCTACAGCAAGTTTCCAGCGAATAACCTCTGCTGTGGCATCATCCCATGCCTGTTTACGAATAGGCTCCAAAGCAAGCGTTTTGAGAGTACGGATACCAGCCACACTTTCATACAGGATAGCGCTTCTGTTCCGATCTGCAGCGAGTTGTTGCATCATAAGCTTGGCAAGTGGGTTCATGGCAACCACAACGACCAACCCAATAAGACCGGCACAAGCAACTGTCATCCAAGCCAGCGTTGAGCTGAGCATAAAAAGGAAAGGCAGAATAACAACGAGCGTAAACATATCCAGAGCAGTGTTCATCAACCGTCCGGTCAAAAAATCTCGCACTTTATAGATGGCTGTCACACGCCCAAGCACATTCCCCGCCTGCTGGCGTTCAAAATATTCCAACGGCAAAGACACAAGGCGGCTGAAAAGATGTAAAGAAATACGAGAATCAATGCGTGTTGTCAGCACCATAGACAGTTCACGCCGCCCATAACTGATAAGTATCTCGTAAAGTGAAAATATAAACAACAAACCAGAAATTGAAACCAGCGTTGACATGGAGTGATAACCCACGACTTTATCCACCACCTGCATCACAACAAGTGGTGGAAAAATCTGCAGCACACTCAACGTCATGGATGCGATACCAATATCCCGCAAAGAGCGCTTTTCACGCAGCACCATTTGGGCCAGCCATCCCAGACTGACCGGAGCATCTGCTTCCGATTCCCCCTTACGCCGCTTGATAAGAAGAATATCACCAGTCCATATCTGGGAGAGGCGCAGTTCATCTACCGGTACAGCTGCTACAGCTGCACCTTTGAGCGGATCCTGCAACCATACGACCCCACGATCTGGTGTCGCATTCACCATCAGCGCCGCGGAACCGTCCCGGAACATCAGAACAATCGGCGGAGAGTTGGTCATCTTAACAAGATAACGCCACTTAATCCGCACGGCCTTTGCGACAGCACCCTGATCTTCTAACCAGCGCACTAATGTTGCAGGGGATGGCGTATCCTCTCCTGGTTCCGCTGCAAAATCACGGATGTCCAGTTCCAGACCATGATATTTGGCAGCTGCGACAACAGCTTTTAACCGGATAACAGGCGCAGAAACAGGAGCTCCCTGACCGCGATCTGTATCTGAAGGAGAACCGGCCTGTTCCGGCACATGATCAGTCTGGTCCACGCACAACCCTTTTGGTTAAACCAACTTAACAATACAGCGTACCGCACAAATACAGCAGATACGTTCCTGCCCGGCACATGCGCCGTTATGACAGGAGAAGACACAGTCTCCAAGTTTTTCTGCGTAGGTTATTGCAAAATATGCAAAGAAAACTGAGTAGTAATAAAGGCAGAAAACAGGCTTTAACCGACAAATTTATAAAAAGAATTTAAAAATCCTTCTTTCTTCAATCGGTTCTGCACACGTTCTGCTTCATTTTTGCAACATATAATCCACACAGATTGATACGGTGCACAGCGCCCTAAAACGCTTTCCTGAGCGCGCGCCAGCAAAAATGCCGATAAGCTGCCTTGCCCGGTACAGCATACACAATGCGCAGCATGATGCCCTACTTGTCCATTCCAACGCCAAACATGGCACCACTCTGCATTCTGTTCTTGCGTTATTTCTGTATTAACAAATAAAAGTGCATCTTCATGATGATCAGACTTCATATCCGGCACTGATGTACAAATATGCAGTGTAATCCGCCCATCTCTCGGCTTTACGCTCTGTTCCATAAGGCTAGTGGACATATGGGCTGCTCTCTGGAATAACGTGAAGCCTTGTGCTTTGCGGTGTTGGGAAAGCACCCTTCCCTTTCCTTTTATATTTTATGGTCGCCATGTCTTCTCGTCTGCCCCTTCTTGATGCCCTCCGTGATCAGGTTCTGCTTTGTGATGGAGGCATGGGCTCACGTATCCAGATGCTGGACCTAGATGTCCAGCGTGATTACTGGGGGCAGGAAAACTGCACCGAAATTCTTACGCTCTCACGCCCGGAACTTATCCGTGAAATCCACCGCGGTTATTTTGAAGCCGGCGCAGACATGGTGGAAACCAATACGTTTGGCGGCTCCCCCATCACACTGGGCGAATTTGGGCTGACAGACAGAACGCGTGAGATCAACAAAAACTCCGCCATATTGGCGCGTGAAGCTGCAGAAAGCTTTGCCGATGGCCGCACCCGTTATGTTCTGGGCTCCATGGGCCCCGGCACAAAACTGCCCTCTCTGGGCAATATTGATTACGATAGCCTTGAAGCAGCTCTGGCAGAGCAGGCCCGCGGCCTGATTGAAGGCGGTGTAGACGCAATCCTGATCGAAACCTGCCAAGATACCCTTCAAATCAAGGCAGCTGTAAACGGCGTAAAGATTGCACGGAAAGAACTGGGCACCAAAACCCCGATTTTTGTGCAGGTTACCGTAGAAACCACAGGTACTCTGCTTGTAGGGCCGGACATTGCTGCGGCAGCCACAGTTATTCATAGCCTTGATGTGGATCTGATGGGCCTGAACTGCGCCACCGGTCCGCAGGAAATGGCCGAGCATGTGAAATGGCTGTCTGAAAACTGGCCACGGCTGATTTCCGTGCAACCCAATGCGGGCTTGCCAGAACTTGTAAATGGCCAGACCCATTATCCCCTTACACCCGCAGAAATGGCCACATGGGTTGAGCGCTTTATTACAGAAGATGGCCTGAACCTAATTGGCGGCTGCTGTGGGACCTCCACCCCGCATACAGAAGCTCTAGATGCCATGTTGCGCCGCCGTGCAGAAGGAACAGGACGCCTACGCCCTGCCCCTGTACCACGCACATCTGTATGGGTACCCTCTGTTGCCAGCCTTTATTCTCAAGTGCCCCTCCGGCAGGAAAACGCCTACTTCTCCATTGGGGAACGTTGTAATGCCAACGGCTCCAAAAAATGGCGTGAACTTCAGGAAGCACATGACTGGGATGGGTGTGTAACCGTAGGGCGTGAACAGATCCGTGAAGGCTCCAACGCACTGGATATCTGCACAGCTTTTGTTGGCCGTAACGAACGTGCAGAAATGGATGAAGTGATCAAACGCTTCACCTCATCCGTAAACGCACCTCTGGTAATTGATTCTACCGAAACGCCGGTTATTGAGGCTGCCCTCAAGCTACACGGCGGCAAACCCATCATCAACTCCATCAACTTTGAAGATGGCGAAGGCCCTGCATCAGACCGCATGGAGCTGGCCCGCAAGTTTGGTGCCGCTGTTGTTGCCCTGACGATTGATGAAGCAGGCATGGCCCGCAAGCCGGAAGACAAGCTGCGCATTGCCAGCCGTCTTGTAGAGTTTGCCTGCGAAAAATATGGTCTGCCACAGTCTGACCTGATGATTGACCCCCTCACCTTTACCATCGCCACCGGTGCGGAAGATGACCGCAAACTGGGGCAGTGGACTCTTGAGGGTATTAAAATGATTCGGGATGCCTTCCCGGATATTCAGATTGTGCTCGGCCTTTCCAATATCTCGTTCGGGCTGAATCCGGCCGCACGTGCGGTGTTGAACTCAGTCTATCTGGACCATGCCGTTAAGGCGGGCATGACAGCCGCCATTGTGCATGTTTCCAAAATCCGCCCGCTGCACCTGATCGCCCCCGAAGAGGTAAAAGTTGCAGAAGACCTGATTTTCGACCGCCGCACAGAAGATTACGACCCACTGCAAACGCTTCTGGCCATGTTTGCAGATCGTAAGGCGGCAGATGCGGTACAGCGGAAACGAGCAGAAACAGCAGAAGAACGCCTGAAAGACCGTATTGTTGATGGGGATCGGAAAGGGCTGGAAGCAGACCTTGACGAAGCCATGCAAAACATGGCCCCGCTGGACATCATCAACACCGTTCTGCTGGATGGCATGAAGGTGGTTGGAGAACTGTTTGGTGCAGGCAAGATGCAGCTTCCATTCGTGCTGCAATCTGCCGAAACCATGAAAGCCGCTGTTGCCTATCTGGAACCGCATATGGAGCGGATAGATGGCCAGCAGCGCGGCACAATCGTGCTGGCTACGGTTAAAGGGGACGTGCACGATATCGGCAAAAACCTTGTAGATATCATCCTCACCAACAATGGGTACCGCGTTGTCAATTTGGGCATCAAAGTGCCTGTGCAGGACATGATTGAATCTGCACGCAAGGAAAAGGCCGATGCCATTGGCATGTCTGGCCTGTTGGTGAAATCCACCGTTATCATGCGCGAAAATCTGGAAGAAATTTCCCGCGCGGGGCTGGATACACCTGTCCTGCTAGGCGGTGCGGCTCTTACCCGTAACTATGTGGAAGAAGATTGCGTTGCTGCCTATGCGCCTACAGGCCGTGTAGCCTATGCGCGTGATGCCTTTGATGGTCTGACACTTATGGATCAGATCAGCCAAAATAAGTTTGATGATTATCTGGCCGCCATCCAGAAACGGCGCGAAGGCAAAGCCACGCGCACCAACGCCCGCATGCCAGAAACAGCAGAAACACGCGGCTTTGGCCCAGTTGATGTTGCTGCGGCCCGCGCACGGCGTGAACGCCTGACAGCAGATGAACCGCCCATGGTTCCACCATTCTGGGGTTCTCGCGTTCTGGAAGCTACGCCAGAAGCCGTTCTGCCGTTCCTGAACGAACGCGCGCTTTATCAGTTCCAGTGGGGCTTCCGTAAACAAGGCCGCTCCCTGGATGATTTCCTAGTATGGGCACGGCAGGAACTCCGCCCAATCCTGCGCCGGATGCTGGACCTAACGGCCAAAGAAAACATTCTCAAACCGCAAGCTATTTACGGCTACTGGAAAGCTGCCGGGGATGGCAATGATCTGGTGCTGTTTGAAGAAGACGGCACAACCGAAGCCTGCCGCTTTACACTCCCACGCCAGCCAAAGGCAGATGGTGAATGTATTGCTGACTTTGTGCGCGATATCTCAGAACCAGAACGTGATGTTATCGGCCTGCAGGTTGTTACTGTCGGCCAGAAAGCATCCGACATCGCCCGTGATTGGTTTGAAGAAAACCGGTACCAAGATTATCTGTATCTGCACGGTCTTTCTGTTGAAATGGCCGAAGCAATGGCCGAATACACCCACAAGCGTATCCGGGCAGAACTCGGCTTTGCTGGGGAAGATGCGCGGGATATGGAAAAACTGCTTCAGCAGGGATATCGCGGCTCTCGCTATTCCTTCGGGTATCCGGCCTGCCCACGACTGGAAGATCAACACCCGATTCTAGCCCTGCTAGACGCCGAGCGTATTGGGGTTTCCTTAACAGATGGAGATCAACTCCATCCAGAACAGTCTACCTCCGCACTTGTTATTCTCAACAAGCACGCAAAATACTTCACAATCTAATACCATTGACCAAGGGTGAAGATGCAGCGCATCATTCACCTTATGGTTACTTCACCCCCACCTGCCTCTCCTCCAGCCAGCGCCGCGCTCAAGCGGCTCTGCCGGCAGGTCGGGCTTCATGCCACAAACTGCACTGCCGCGTTTATAGATAACCGGGAGCAGGATATTGTGCATGAAAGCGCTTTGTTTCTGCAAACCCTGCACAAATTGTGGGAAAGCCAGGATGTTGATCCGGCTGAAGTATGGACAGAACTGCTGCGTAGGCTGGAAGTGGCAGAGCTGTTGATGAAGTTGAATCAACCGCCGCATCGAAAAAAAAGAAATGGCAAGGTTATGCGCCCTTGGCGCGTTACCACCAGCAAGCTGCCATAAAATACAGAAGCGCATGACAGGTCGCTCATTCATTGGCATAAAGCCTGCCTCATGGCTGCCATAGATGCCCTTTCCCTGCTGATTATTGGCCTGTCTGCCCTGCATGGTGCTTGGCGAGGGTTCACCCGGCATGCGCTCGGCTTTGTAAGCTGGGGCATTGCCATTGTGCTGGCGCTGCGTTTCCATGCAGCTTTTCTGCCTTTTGTGCAGCGCTTTATCACCTCTCCTACAGGCGCACAAATAGGCTCCTTTGCTCTGCTTCTGCTTGGGGTGTTGTGCGCGGGTTATGTGCTTTCTGCTGCCATTGTCCGAATCGTTAAAGCTACACCCTTGGATGCGCTGGATCGGTTACTTGGCCTGTTTTTTGGAATTGTGCGGGGGATGTTTTTGGTGGTCGTGCTGTTCATGGCCGCACAATGGTTACTACAACCCCAAGACATGGCCGCCCTGACAGAAGATAGCCGGCTTACCCCTTACATCCGGCTCGGCGCATCCCATATCCAGCCATATCTACCGGATTTAAGCGCAAAAGGGGTTGCGCGGAATCCTTCTACAGGTCATGACGCCACCTTGTGATCCCATACGGCCAGTTTCTGACCTTCTGCGGAGGCCCTGCACGCTTATGCTCGCCCATCCCACGCCGTCTGCTTCCTTGCCTGATCCACTGACACTGGATGATGATCATCCACACGAAGAATGTGCTGTCTTTGGTATCTGGAACGCTAAGGATGCTGCTCCCCTTACCACTCTGGGTTTGCACGCCCTACAACACCGCGGGCAAGAAGCCGCCGGTATTGTCTGTTTTGACCCGCAGGAACGTCGCTTTCACTCTCACCGAGGCCTAGGCCTTGTCAGTGATGTGTTTGCAGATTCCCGCGTTATGGCTACGCTCAAAGGCACACGCGCCATTGGCCATAACCGTTACGCCACAACAGGCGCCACGCTGCTCCGTAACGTACAGCCACTGTTTGCTGAATTTGCGTTTGGCGGCTTGGCTGTGGCCCATAACGGCAACCTGACAAATGCCGATACCCTGCGAAGCGAACTTATCCGCCGTGGCTGCCTGTTCCAGTCCACCACGGATTCGGAAGTTTTCATCCATCTGATTGCCATCTCTCTTTACGCAACAGTGGAAGACCGGCTGATTGATGCGCTAAAACGGGTAACCGGCGCGTATTCATTGGTTGTGCTGTCTGAAGATGCCCTCATCGGTGTGCGTGACCCCATGGGTGTGCGCCCGCTGGTGCTTGGCAAGCTGCCTTCTGAAGATGGCAAAGAACCCTCTTGGGTTCTGGCATCCGAAACCTGTGGTCTGGACATTATCGGCGCAGAATTTGTGCGTGATGTGGAACCGGGCGAACTGGTTGTGATTGATGAAAACGGTATCCGCTCTCTGCGCCCGTTTGGTGATACACACCCACGTTTTTGCGTGTTTGAATACATCTATTTCGCACGCCCCGACTCTGTTCTGGAAGGGCTGCCTGTTTACGAAGTGCGTAAGCAGATTGGCCACGAACTGGCGCGTGAAAGCCACGTAGAAGCCGATGTGGTAGTGCCGGTGCCTGATTCCGGCGTGCCTTCAGCTATCGGTTACGCTGAAGCCAGCGGTATTCCGTTCGAACTTGGCATTATCCGCAACCATTACGTGGGCCGCACCTTTATCGAACCCACAGACCAGATCCGGCATTTGGGTGTGAAGATGAAACACTCCCCCAATCGCCCAATTCTGAGCGGTAAGCGCGTTATTTTGGTGGATGATTCCATTGTGCGTGGCACCACATCCCGCAAGATTGTGGATATGGTGCGGGCTGCAGGGGCAACAGAAGTGCATATGCGCATTTCTTCCCCACCTACTCGGCATTCCTGCTTCTATGGCATTGATACGCCAGAACGCAGCAAACTGCTGGCAGCCCAGAACGATCTGAAAGCCATGGCGGAACTGATTGGCGTGGATAGCCTTGCCTTTATTTCGCTAGACGGTTTGTATCGCGCTATGGGTTACAAAGACCGTCAGGCAAGCGATGCCCGCTATTGCGATGCCTGCTTTACGGGGGACTACCCTATTCCCCTGATCGACCATGATGCAGAGTTTGGCCCAGGCACCGCCTGAGGCCAGCTTTATGACCAAATAAAAAAGCGGCCAAATTGGCCGCTTTTTTTGTAACCTTCACGCACCACAATTTAGAGCGATATCATCCGTGCTGTGCTTTCTTGCGCACAATGGTGTGCCGCCCGGTGGATTGACCAGAAGGAAGCTGACGTAGCTGCTGGGCAGCAACATCCGCCAACTGGCCCAGCAACTGGCTTAACACCTGCACCATTGGCATGGTGGCACTGGCCTGTGTGCCCTGCAGTGTAAAGTTCTGCATATAATACTGCTCATCCTTGCCAGGAGCACCAGCTGATGCGGGCTGGATGGAAAGCGTGGCATCCAGCTCCACATTGCCAGACGGACCGGTTGAGAAGCGACTGATGGACATATCCACATAGGCTTCCGGCTCAGTCGCCACGGTATCATTCTCTACAAACACGCCTGTGCCCGGCAGGCGCTGCGCCAGATCACCCGCCATAACGCGGCTGATCTGGGCTGGCAGGGAATCGCTCCATGCATCAGCAGAAGAGACTGTAAGCTTATAGCCGCTATCTGCCGTAACAATCCGGTCTCTATCCAATCCAGATGCCACAGTAGGCAGGCGCACTTCTACAAAGCGTGGTCCACCTGGCTGCGGTTGGCCAGGCGTAACTGCCAATGTGTAAAGTGATGGGCTCCCGCCAGAACAGGCCGTGAGCGTAACAGCCATAACACCCAGTCCGGCCACACCGCTCAGGCGGAGCAACATACGCCGGTCAAGACGGGTGTTCATGGGCTTGCAAGAAACAGTTTGCGTCATGATCTTATCGTCCTGAAAGCAGCGCAGAAGGATGGTTGGTCAGGAAATCTGACAGGAACCGCAGGGAGCGCGCTGTCTGCCCCAACTGCACCACCATGGATTGCAGATTCCGATGGAAATCACTGTTGCCGCCATAACTGGCCAGCAGGCGGTTGGCATTCTGCAGGGTTTGATCAAGTTGCTGTGCCATTTCTGGCAGACGCTTGCTCAACGGTGCCATGCCATTGCGCAGATCATGCGTAAGGGCCTGCAGGTTCTGCATGGAATTGCGCAACCCAACCAGAGATTGCTTAACTTCCGGGCTAACCAACGTCTGATCTGCATGGGCCAACAGGTTATTGGCGTTTGTGCCAATCTGTTCAAACGGCATAGCCGCCAGACGAGACGTAATCGTGGACAGCGAATCCATAATTCCACCCATACCACCAGCTTGGCTTGGAATAACCAGCGTAGGACCTTCCATACTGGTTGTGGCCGGTGCGGGGTTCTTGATGAAGTTCAGGGAAATCATCCCTTCACCCGTCAGGAAGCTGACACTGTCTGTTGAGGCACGCAGGCCATTCGCCACCAGAGTACGGAACATATCTGTCAGATTATTATTCCGCAGTTCAGCCGGAGACAGCACGCGTTCAGGCTGAACTTCCATACCAATACGCACACGCGGGTGCCCCGGGTTGGAACTTAGATCCAGCTTCACACTGGTCACATTCCCCACCTGGATCCCGAACATCGTCACCTGGCTGCCAACATCCAAACCTTTGACCGAAGACATCACATAAGTGGCAAGTGGCACGCGCTCACGGTAACCTGCGTTATCTGCATCTTCATGGGTGTCATACAGCTTGAAAACTGTGTTGGCCGGAGCTTCTGATGCTGGATGTAAACGGCTTTCTGCAACAGGCGGCAGACCAAAAGCCACACCACCAGAAAACAACGCCTGCAAGGATTGCAGCTGCACCTTAAGACCACCTGCACCAAACCCAACCTTAACACCAGAAACGTTCCAGAAACGGGAATTGGTGTTCAGATAATGATCGTAAGGTTCGCGCACAAAAATCTGGATCAGTACAGGACCGCGCCCACCAGGTGGCATGGTGTAACCCAGCACTTCCCCCACATCCACATCACGGAAGAAAACAGGTGCCCCTTGCCCGATAGACCCAATATTACCGGCTACCAGCGTGTAAATACGGCCGGGTTGATCTGAACGCACACCTGGAGGAGCTTCCAGCCCCTCAAAGGTTGTGGTGCGTTTGCCTGCGGGGTGACCATCCTTGTTCAGCCCCGGGTCAAACGCAATATACGCGCCAGACATCAGGGTTTCCAAACCAGTAATGCTGGCACCATTGATACGTGGACGCACAACCCAGAACCGGCCGCTATCCGTGAGCATATCATTCGTACCCTTGTTCATACGGATACGCACTTTGACATGCCGCAGGTCATCAGTCAGCGAAACACCTTCCACCGTGCCCAGAACCACAGATTTATTTTTGACCTGTGTCTGGCCACTGGTCAGGCCATCAGCTGTATCAAATACAACGGTAATTTCTGGTCCATTGTCCATAAAACTGCGCCAGACCAAAAAGCCCGCAATCAGCACGGAAACAATGGGAATAATCCAGATAATGGAAAACCGAATGCGCCTTACCAGAGCATCCTGAGCACTTTCCCCTTCTGGAGGAGAGAAATGATTATGACTGTGTCCGTTCACGCCCTGTCCGGCTCCATGTTGTCCCAATGTGCAGCGGCCTCAATTTTTGCCGGACAATTTTGCCCGGCATCGGCTGGGGCCGAATCACCGTTTTTGCCCGCTGCATCCCACATCAGCCGAGGGTCAAATGCATGCACTGCAAAAATTGTCAGCACCACAACAGCGGCAAAACATACCACACCGCCATTGGCGCTAATGCTGGCCATACTGCTAAAGCGCACCATGGCCACCAGAATGGAAACCATGAATACGTCAATCATAGACCAGCGCCCGATAACATCTACCAGCCTGTAAAGTCTGGATCTGGCAGCCAGATTTCGTGCAGAATGGTATTTGGTACTGATCACCATAAACATCAGCCCGATAATTTTAAGAACGGGCACCAGCACACTGGCAAACAGCACCAGCAGGGAAAGCGGTATCATGTTGCTTTCCCACAGCTCTATGGCCCCTTCAACAATGGTATGCCCCGTACCTGCACCCAGCCGAATAACGGTCATAACCGGGTAGATATTGGCGGGCAGATAGAACACCACAGCGGAAACAAGCAGTGCCACAGTGCGAGCAATGCTATCTGGCTTGCGTTGGCGCAGCACATGGCCGCAACGAGGGCAGAACCCTAACGGGGCTGTTTGATCCAGCTTTTCATCAAACAGCAGCACGGCAGAGCAAGACAGGCAGGATACCATATGGCTGGCTGGTGGCATTTGGTCACTTGGGCCTATCTCCTCGCAGGATAGGCATACGCGCTGGTTATCCATACGCCGCAAGCTGGTATCTGTTTGCCGGCGCCGCCAAATGAGTTCCGTATCCAATGTGGCATCTGTGGCAGACATGGTGACCATAAGTGAGGCGACCAGAAAGACCGCAGCCCCTACCTGCACATAAGCCATGTCTGACAGCTTGGTGTAGGCCACAAAAACGCCCAGAATATACACTTCCACCATCGACCACGGGCGCAAGCGTTCATACCATTTAAGAAGGTGCGGCACCCAGAATGGCAACTTGGGCTGAAGCGCGCCAACCAGCACCAGCATCATCATGCTGATCACAAGCCCAGGCACAATAATGGTGGCTATGGCCACCAACACGCCAATTTCGCCCCAGCCTTCATGCAGCAATTCTATCGGGCCGGTCAGAATATCTACGGTTCTCTCTCGCCCATACAGATCCAGCATCATCAATGTGGAAAGCAGCATGGCCAGATAGAGAGACGCCGAGCTGATACAAAAAGCCAAGGGTGTTGCTATGGGAGAAGTACGATTGCGCCGATCCAGCAATTGCCCACATCGGCAGCAACGGGCCTGTGTTCCGGGTTTAAGTTCTGACAGGTGCTGGTAATGACCACAGCAAGGGCATTCCACAATTCCCTTTACAAGCCGAACATGCCGTTTTTGATCAACCGGAACATTCTGCCCGGGATTAAGGGCCTCCCGCACCAAGCCAAATAACTGCGACATGTTCATACGGATAGTTCTTAAAACGAAAAAACTGTTCCGTCACACTCAAAACAGAATGGCACCCCTGCTTAAAGCCAGAAATAACGTTTTGTTGTCGTCCAAACCTCTGGGTGAATTGCAGTTTTTCCTTGCGTAGGCACAGGGATCATGATAGTCACCGCCCCGCAAACAAAATGTGCCCGCTTAGCTCAGTTGGTAGAGCACGTCATTCGTAATGATGGGGCCGGTGGTTCGAATCCGCCAGCGGGCATTTCCCTTTGCATTTCCCAAAATACTGAACGCACTTTTACATTGTGTTGTAAAAATGCGTTTTATATCCGCCCATTCAAACAGTTTTACTGCTTTGGCGGCGTATTCAGCTTGTACAAACTTATGAGCAAATGATGGCCGTTCGAGTAATTCAGCCCACCGACTGTGCCAAGGCTCACGGCATCCGCTGCTTTATGACCCAAGGCTGCCATAAATGCGGGGGTATCTCGCTGATCAACAAGTGCCACAGTGCACTTTGCATCTGCCTTTATGGCTGCTGCCGCATTTTCTACACCTGTTAGCAACACCTTGCCGCCCAGCAGAAAGACCAGACTTGGCTCAGAAAATGATACTGACACCACATGCGACTCTGCACACGGTTGATGTGCTTGCACCAATGCTGTCAGACGCGGGGCCAACCAGATGCTCTGCAACTGTGGTACCACAACCGTAAACAAACCCACATAGAGCAGTACAGCCGCAGCCACACTGGTTAAAGCAGCCTGTTGCAAACGTGCGCGTGAAATATACCACGTTGCAAGACCAACCAACGGCAATACACCCAAGGCCAGAACAATAGTTGCTGCAGATATTTTGTGTTCCAACACCCACACTAAAGTTGGGCCCGCAACGGCCAAGGCAATGCCCACCAGAGCCCACGCAACAGCATAAATGCTTAGCAGCACCTTGCCCCAAACACGGGCAGGCCAATTACGCCATACATCCCCGCCCTGAACCAAGAAAGCAGCTGTAAGAATGGCTATAGCGGGATAAGTAGGCAGCACGTAATGCGGGAGCTTGGTAGCAATCGCTTCAAACACCACCCAATGTGGAACAATCCAGCACAGCAGATAGCGCACCGTTTCTTGCTTGCGCGCGCGCCAGACCAGAGGTGCGACACAGGCTGCAAAAAATGAACCAGGCCAGAACGCCAGCAAAAAAACCAACAGGTGGTAGCCCGGCGGCAGCCCATGTGCTTGCTGCCCAGACGCAACCTTTCCTAAGAAATTAGTGCCAACAGCATTCCGAAAAAACTCACCGTGGCTCACAACCCCAATAGCAACGCACCACGGCACCAAAATAGCGGCAGACAAAAGCCAGCCCCATGCCGGACGCATTCTGCGCCATAGACCAAAATCTCGATCCAGCATTCCCAACACCAACGGTGTTGCAAGAGATGGGATAAGAATAACCGGCCCTTTCAACATGAGGCCGCAGCCAATGGCGCCCCAATACAGCAAAGCACGTTTTATGGGTGTGGCCACACCTTGCTGGCGATCCCGCAAAGCACCTGTTAGCGCCAACTGCGCGAGCAAAACTGTAAGCAGCAGGCAGGAATCGATTGTGGCCATACGGCTTTCTGCTGCAACCAGCACAGAAGCCATAAACAACAAGCCTGCACCCAAGCCGGCCGAAGCCCCAAACAGCATGGAGCCAATAAGCGCCGTAAGAACAACAGCGCCAGACATGGCCAGAAGTGAGGGGATACGATACGGCCAAACAACCCGCTGATGCTGCATTCCTGTAAGAGAAACAGCCGCGGCCTCCAGCCAGTAAATACCAGCGGGTTGCAAATAACGTGGTTTGTCCTGAAAGCGCACATCTACAAAATTGTGCGATTCTAGCATTTGCGCCGTGGCTTCCATGTATCGGGGTTCATCCCGATCAATTGGTGGCGTAACAGCTCGCCCTGGCAGAAACAGCAAAAAAGCAGCAAGGCCTAAAAGCAGCAGGGCTTTAAGAGAAAGTGGCTGGTGACCGTTTTTCTGATTCAGCATTCACGAATCGATTTTGGAAGATGTGTACGATTCCGCAGCCACATCACGCCCAGCAGATCACGCACGCCAACCACCGCACGATTGAAGTTGGTATATTTAGACTGCCCGTGCAAACGCGGCCGATGCGTAACAGGGTGGCACACCAACGGCACACCGTAAGAGCCAAACAACGCCGGAAGAAAACGGTGCAAACCTTCAAACTGCGGTAAGCGGAGGAAGTCTGCTCGTTGGAAAATTTTGATAGGTGCGCCTGTATCCGGGCACTGATCATTTAAAAGTTTCTGCCGCAGCCCGTTAGCAAAACGCGTTGCAAAACGGCGGGACCAACCATCTTTACGGCGTGTGCGCACCCCTACCACAAGCGGTGCCCTGCCCTTGGATGCCTGCGCTTGAGCAAGAGAAACTAAAGAGCCCAGTTCACGCGGGTCATCCTGACCATCGCCATCAATAGTGGCAATCCATGTACCACGAGCCGCTGTAATACCTGTGCGCAATGCAGCAGACTTACCGCAACGTCGATCATGGGAAAGAATACGTAAGCTTGGCAAACATTCATCCCGCAAGCGCTGCAAAACTTCTACGGTCTGATCTTGGCTGCCATCATCTACAAAAACAACTTCGGCCGCAGGCAATTGCTGCATGGCCTCGGCCAGTTCCCGGCAAACCTGTGGTAGATTATCCTGTTCATCCAAAACAGCAATAACGATGCTCAGTTCACACTGAGCATCGTTATGCTGTGACGGTGAGGCTGAAACCAGACCTGTCACGTATTCACCATTCAGCTGATAATGTTTCAGGCTGCCTTGCGCGCAAGAGCGGCAGGCAAACCAGCCAGCGCCTGATCAACAAGCCCTGCGGCTTTCTGCTCATCAAGCGTCTGAGGAATAACACCGTTGGCAGCCTGTACGGCCACATCAATTGCCAACTGGCGCACTTCTTTAACAGCAGCGCGTTCTACAGCGGCAATACGATCACGCGCCATTTGCTCATGGCGCTGCACAGCGGCTTCTGCCTCTGCACGTGCTTTCTGGGCCATTTCAGCAGCCTGCTGATGTGCCTGCTCTACATAAGACTTAGCTTCTGCCAGTGCCTGCTCACGATCACGCGCGGCATCTTCCAGCATCTGCTCAGCTTCTCTTCTCAAGCGGGCAGCTTCATCCAGTTCTTCACGGATACGGTTGGCGCGGCTATCCAGAATGGTGGCTATAGGCCCCCAAATCTTTTTGCCAACCAGCACGAAGAACAGAACGAACGAAACAGCGACCCAGAAACCCGCTTCGTGAAAAATGCCAGACATGACGAAAATTCCCCCGGAGCTGGTCAGATAGTGCTGTGCGCCGAAGCGCTTTCAACCTTCTGGGCAACAAGCTGAGCATCAGGCACAATACCCGTCAGACGCTGAACCAGAGCCTGCGTGGTATCACCTGCAATTTCTTTAAGCGCGCTCAATGCACGCGTTTTTTCCTCAGCCACGCGTTTTTCGGCATCAGCAATTTCTGCTGTTACCCGCGCATTAATTTCCTGCATCTGCTGTTCGGCAGCTTTATGTTCTTCTGCCAGAACCTGATCAAGATGTGCCTGGGCTTCTGCCATGGCATCTTTACGGGCCTGCTGAAGTTCAGCAACAGCTTTATCGGCGTCCTGCTTAGCCGCGCGTGCAATTTCCAGATCCCCAGAAATACGCTTGCTACGGTCTTCCAGCACCCGGGCAACGCCGGGCAGCATGGCTTTGCTGAGCACCATATAAAAGACGAAGAAAATTACCGCGCCCCACATAACCTGACCGGTTACAAGGGGGTTGGCAAAATCTAGCTGAGGCATTCCCGTGGCGTATGCACCAGGCGCGGAAACGGCCAGAAGAGACACACCGGAAACCGTTGCGAACAGGCCGGCACGAAGCATCTTCTTAATCACACCCACAGGAATGTTCTCCTCTTTCCTGAAAGCTTTCTCAGACGAACAGGATCAGGAACGCGATCAGCAGCGCGAACAGAGCGATAGCTTCTGTCAGAGCAAAGCCGAGCATACCCAGACCGAACACATGCGGGCGGGAAGCCGGGTTGCGCGCAATGCTGCTTACCAGCGTGGAGAAGATGTTGCCGAGGCCGATACCAACGCCGGCAAGGGCGATCACGGCGATACCTGCACCGATTTCCCGGGCTGCAGCGATGTCCATATCAGTCACTTCCTTGTTTCAAGTACAGTTCAAACGAAACGGGCAAAGCAGCTCCTCAGTGAGCCACGGCCTCCCGCAGGTAGATGCACGTCAGAATGGCAAACACATAGGCCTGCAACACACCAACAAGCAACTCAAGAGCCATCAGTGCCACGTTAATGGCAATCGGCCCAACCGCAAACACGTCACCCACCACACCAAAACCAGCGAGCATGATAACAAAGCTTGCGAAAATATCGAACATGACATGCCCGGCAACCATGTTGGCGAACAGTCGGATGGAGAGGCTGACAGGACGCGAAAGAAAAGAAAGAATTTCAATCGGGATCAGCAGCGGAGCCAGAAACGGGCTAGCGCCTTCCGGCATGAAGTGCGCAAAGAAACGCAGCCCCTGCACCTTAAGGGAGACAATAACCGTAAGCACAAACACCATCATGGCGAGCGCAAAGGTTACGGCAATATGGCTGGTGAACGTAAAGGAAAACGGCAGCAGACCAATATAGTTACCGGCCAGAATAAAGAAGAACAGCGTAAAGATGAACGGAAAGAACGCCGTGCCTTCTGGGCCGATCGTATCAACCGCCATGTTATGAATAAATTCGTAACAAACTTCTGCCGCTGCCTGCAAACGACCGGGAACAACTGCTGCTGGGCGCATACCAAAATACAGGAACGCCAGAACCAGACACACTGCCACAATCATGTACAGGGGGGATTGGCTGAAACGCAATGCTTCGCCCAGCCCACCAAGAACGGGATGAAGCTCAAACTGTTCAAGTACGTTGATGCTGGAACCGCCCGCCACAACCGCTCTCCTAAAACCCTTTACTGCATCCGAATCGTGTCGGATTACAGCTTCTTACTTGCCGTCTATCGACTTGACCAGCCGCCAAACATTCAGCACGCCAGCACCTCCGCCCATCAGCGCGAAGATAACGAGAAAAACTGCCCGGGTTTTGAGCCAGTGATCTAGCTCCCACCCAATAGCAACGCCTACTATCAGTGCTGAAAGCATTTCTGCCCCAGCTCTGAGCGCCAGCCCAGGAAGAGATTGCTCTACAGCATCTTCTTTCTCGGCTGAATCTCCTTTTTCCTCCAGGCCAGAGCGGCGTTCTGCCGCCTTTAGCCGAGCATCAAAGGAATCGTCACCGTTCTTACTCATTCTTCGCCCCTTCAGAGGGGTGCAGGCGCTTGCTAACGGGGCTGTCATATCCTGTCAAGAAACCATGATGGATAGAAGCATCAAAATCTGTCTTTTCCACCATAATTCTCCACAAAAAATCAGACTGTGTCAGCCACACCCACTAAACCGCGTGCATAATCCACTGCGGAGAAAGGTCGCAGATCTTCTGCCTGTTCACCCACACCCACGGCATGCACGGGCAGCCCAAACTGATCAGCCAGCGCCACCACAATGCCTCCACGGGCAGAACCATCCAATTTTGTCACCACCAAACCGGTCACATTCACAAGTTCGCGAAACACCCGCACCTGCTCCACAGCATTCTGGCCTGTTGTGGCATCCAGCACCAACAGCACGGAATGTGGCGCCGTTTCATCGAACTTACGCATGACGCGAATAATCTTGGCAAGTTCTTCCATAAGCGCACTTTTATTGTGCAAACGGCCAGCCGTATCCACAAACAGCAGGTCAGCCCCTTCAGCCTTGCCGCGCTTAAGCGCTTCAAAGGCCAAACCGGCGGCATCTGCACCGGGGGGGCCAGCAATAACCGGGCAACCGGTTCTTTCCCCCCAAATCTGCAGTTGCTCCACCGCAGCGGCGCGGAAGGTATCACCCGCCACCATCATCACCTTCTTACCTTCCTCAGTAAAAAAGCGGGCCATTTTGCCAATGGTGGTTGTTTTACCCACGCCATTTACCCCCACCACCAACACAACATGCGGTTTGTGTGCGGGATCAGGCTCAAAAGGTTTGGCAACTGGCTCAAGAATGGTGGCAATTTCGTCTGCCAAGGTGGTGCGAATTTCTTCGTCCGTCACCTCAGTGCCAAAACGGGAGGATCGGAAGGATTCGATAATACGCTCTGCAACAGCCGCCCCCATATCTGCTGTAATCAGCAGATCTTCCAGCTCTTCCAGTGCCTCGTTATCCAGCTTGCGCTTGGTGAAAATGCCCGTAATACCCCCACCCAGCTTTTGGGTAGAACGTGACAATCCCTGCTTGAGACGAGAGAAAAAACCAAGCGCCATCTCAGATCCTTTCCACCACCAGCCCTGCACTTTCGGCCATTGTGGGCTGAAGGGTTATAATTTCCCCCACCTCGGCTTCACCCTGCGCAAGCCGCACCGGTGCAAACTGCTCACTATGGCCGGTGGTTGGGGTTTCCATCAGCACACGTAAGGGCTGACCTATAAGACTTTCATAATACCGGGCGGCAGAGGCTGCCCCCACTTCCCGCAACTGCGCAGCACGCGCCTTGCGTTCAGGCACAGGCACAGCACGCATACGCGCAGCTGGCGTTCCTGGCCGCTCACTATACGGGAACACGTGCAGATACGGCAGCGCCTGCTGTGCAAGAAAACTGCGGGTTTCTTCAAACAGCGATTCGTCTTCTGTTGGAAAACCCGCAATAACATCCGCGCCAATGCCAATATCTGGCCGCAGGTTCCGCGCACGCTCTACCACGCTTGCTGCATCTGCCACCAAATGCCGCCGCTTCATGCGCTTGAGAATAAGGTCAGACCCAGCCTGCAAGGAAAGATGCAGATAGGGCATAAAACGCGGCTCTTCAGCCAGAAGCTGCCAGATATCTTCATCAATCTCGACCGGATCAACCGAAGAAAGGCGCATGCGCTCCAGTTCTGGCACCAGGCGCAACACGCGGCGGCAAAGCTGACCAAGCACCGGTTTGCCAGGCAGGTCTTCTCCCCAAGATGTCATATCCACCCCGGTCAGCACCACTTCCCGATACCCTGATTGCACCAGAGCCCGCACCTGCTCCACCACAGCCCCCACGGGGACAGACCGAGAAGGCCCTCGCCCAAAAGGAATAATGCAGAACGTGCACCGATGATTGCACCCTTGCTGAACCTGCACAAAGGCCCGTGTGCGACCTGCAAACTCAGTTACCAGATGCGCGGCCGTTTCCTTAGCTGCCATAATATCGGACACAGCAAGTGGCTCAGATAAGGCTGAAGCTGACCAACTTTCGGCCTTCAGCTTTTCCTCATTCCCCAGCACACGGGCTACGCCGGGCAGATCACTCCAGCTTTCGGGGTTAATCTGGGCCGCACATCCAGTAACCACAATACGGGCATCCGGGTTTTCACGATGCGCACGGCGAATAGCCTGCCGCGCCTGCCGCTCTGCTTCTCCCGTAACGGCACAGGTGTTCACGATAATCACATTATCCAGTGAAGCTGCGTGGTTACGCATCACTTCACTTTCCCATGTGTTCAGACGGCAGCCAAATGTGAGAATTTCTGGCTTGCTCATTCCGGGTACGCGGCCAGATCAACCGCCCCCTCAAAAGCTGTTGTTGCAGACCCTGTCATGAGCACATGATTGTTGGCTGCCCATTCAATCCGCAGAACGCCACCGTCCAACTCCACTTCACACACACGCTCGATCAAACCGCGCCGTGCTGCGTTCACCACCGCAGCACATGCGCCTGAACCACAGGCTTCTGTTACACCGGCACCGCGTTCATGCACCTTGAGCCGCATATGTGCAGGCCCATCAATACGCGCAAACCCGATATTCGCCCGTTCGGGAAAAAGCGGATCATGCTCCAGCGCATCCCCTTGCGAGAGACGTGCAAAATCTTCCACAAAAAATGTTGCGTGGGGGTTCCCCATAGATGCCGCGGCAGGATCACCCTCCAATGGCAGATGCAGGGTATCCATTTCCGCAGCCAAAGGCACATCCTGCCAATTCAGGCGGGGTTCACCCATATCTACCGTAATCAGGCCGTTTTCTTCTATCCGGGCAGGCAAACACCCGGCACGCGTTTGCAATACAGGCGTTCTGTTTCCCGTTTCCCGCCAGATCAGATCTGCCACGCAACGTGAAGCATTCCCGCACGCACCTGCCTCTGATCCATCAGGATTGAAAAAACGCACAAAAACATCTGCCCCTTCTGCACAGGCAGGGCGCAGCGTCACCAACTGGTCACACCCAATACCACGGCGCCTATGCGCCAAGGCAGCTATACGGGCTGGCGTAAGGGACAAATGCCCACCGCGCTCGTCCAGAATGACGAAATCATTCCCCAGACCATGCATTTTACGGAAAGATGTCAGCATGCTGTGGCTTATACGCCACTTTAAGCGCCGATGCCATGAGAGAAAGCAGCCAGCAGGCCCGGAAATCGGTCTTTCCCGCGCTCTACTGGCATAATTGTAACGTGCTTACAGGAAGCGCCCCGGAGCACCGCGCTGCAATACTTCAATTTTATAACCGTCCGGGTCGGTCAGAAAAAAGAACTGCCCAACCACCTGACCTTTGTTTTCCAGCGTTTTAACCGGCGTAACCGGATGTCCGGCTGCTTCCATACGATCGTGTTCTGCCTGCACATCCGCAACAGACACAGCAAGATGGCCGTAACCCTCCCCTAGATCATAAGGTTCTGTACGGCCGTGATTGATTGTGAGTTCAAGTTCAAAAGTCTGCTCATCATTGGCCAGATACACCAATGTAAAACTCTCAAATTCAAACCGGCCCACAGGTTTGATGCCAAGCGTATCTGCGTAAAAATGCGTGGAACGCGCCTCGTCCAACACCCGCAACATGCTGTGGATCATCTTGGCCATAAAAATATTCCTTTACCAAACAGAGCATAATAAAAACCAACGCCTGTTGCTTAACGCACATCTTTTTTCCCTGAAATTATTTTTTAAGGAGAGAGCTCTTTACGACAAGCCAAGGAAAATGGTTCACCTTCATACAAGAACCACTTCAACAATATTTGAAAAGCGAATGCGCATCTTCCGCCAGTTTTCCTGCCGCATGGCACGTCATATCAAAACAGGCCTATGCATGGGCACTGTGCTGGCCTCTGGCGGAATGGCCATAAACTACGCCTATGCGGCAGCGGATGATGCGGCCTCGCTTGATGCGTTGGAACAGCAGATTGCGCGCATTCAAACCGAACAGCGCGAATTGCAAAAAGCACTCGTAAGCGTGCAAAAACAGATTGCCCAGCGCCGCGGCACTGTACACGCCGGTAATGGCACTTCCACTACAGCGCGGGCTGTTTCTGGCAGCCACCATGCTGTTGCCAGTTCTGGTTCTGGCGTTACTGTTGCCATGCAGGATGGCACGATTGCCAGCACAGCCTCCACAGATCCGGGCATTAGCGCACCAGCTTCCACACGCTCCATGCGCCATGCCATGGGCCCAGATGCACAGCCCGTATTTTCTGGTAAAAATGATACCCCTGAAGTGGAATCTGTTGTTGGGCACCGTGCAGAAGACATGATTGCCCGCATTGCAGAAAACCAGGTTGGCCCGCACCAGCGTGAAACGGCTGGCGCACAGGCCGCCGGTGCGCTGGGTGACCACGGCGTGTTCCACCTAGGGCCAATAACCTTGATTTTGGGTGGTTTTCTGGATGCGGCAGCTGTGGAATCAAACCGCCACACATCTACCGGCACCTTTAACTATTGGGCAGATATGCCTTACAAAGGCGATGCCCGTTATCATACCGATAACTTTGAAGGCAGCGCACGTTACAGCCGTATATCCCTTATGGCCCGCGGCAACGTCGATAAGAACTCCACCATTTCCGGGTTTTACGAAATGGACTTTGGGGCGGGTGCTTCCACAACAGATCCATACGAAAGTAACAGTTACACCTTCCGTATGCGTCAGCTTTATATGGCCTACGATAACAGTGCTCTGAACTTCCACTTTCTTGCCGGGCAAGCGTGGAGCATGCTGACACCGGGCCGCGTGGGTATTATTCCTCGCCAGGAAAATCTGCCACTCACCATCGAATCCTCCATGCTGGCAGGCCAGACATGGGCGCGGCAGCTCCAGTTCCGCTTTGTAAAAGACTTCTTCCAGCACAGATTATGGGCTGGGCTTTCCATCGAAAACTCGGCCACGCTGTATAATGTTGATAGCTTTTCAAGCGTGACAGATGGGCAGGTACGCCTACCAAACGGACGCATTGCAACTGTCGGGTATGACGGCACCGGTCTGACAAACAATGCCCTCTTCCCCAACGAAATTGCCCCAGACATTATTGGTAAACTGGCATGGGACCCACACTGGGGCCATTACGAAGTTGAGGGTATTCTGCACTTCCCCCATACCCGCGTTTCCGAACTTGGTGGCGGACGCAACCATACTGCCATTGCTGGCGGTGGCGGTGGCTCTGTGGTGCTTCCCGTCCTTCCGCATAAGGTGGAAGTACGGCTTGCTGGTTTGGCTGGGGTAGGTATTGGCCGCTATGGCTCCGTGCTGCTCCCTGATGCCACCCTCAATTCCAGAGGCGAGCCCTCACCCATTCCATCCGTACAGGGCACGGCTGGCGTGATTGCCCACCCCAACCAGCTTATCGATGTGTATGGGTATTTTGGCTACCAACAGGCTGGACGTCGTTACTTTGATGCCAATGGCTCTGCCTATGGGTATGGCAACCCATCGTTTGATAACAGCGGCTGTAATGTTGAAATGGCCACAGAACTTTCAACCCTTGGCTGCACAGGCAACACCCGCAGCGTTATGGAAGCAACCGTTGGCGCGTGGTATCGTTTCTTCAAGGGCCATTACGGCACTGTAGAAGCCGGTTTGCAGCTTGCTTATTCCCGCCGCAAGGCCTGGGAAGGGCTGGGTGGCGCCCCAAGTGCTGGTATGAGCCAGGTTTTCATGGATTTCCGCTATCTTCCTTTCCAGTAAAAGCGCATAATTCCTGTGCTATAAAATCATGCAGTACAGGGTTCTGCCGTCAAACTACTAGCTTTTCCGGGCAGGAACCTTTATCTCGCATTTCTATTCCCGTTGCCCGGATCCGGATTGTATGCCTTTTCAGAATGCTCCTGCCCCTCTCGCTCGTGCTCTTGCTGCACGTGGCTTTACTGCTCCTACCGCTGTTCAGGCCGCCGTTCTGGCCGATGATGCCAAAAATCGCGACCTGCTGGTTTCAGCCCGCACCGGATCTGGCAAAACTGTTGCTTTCGGCCTAACGCTGGCTGACCTGCTGCTGAATGATGCAGGCCGCTGCGTGCCATCTGGCGCGCCTATCGCTCTGGTTATTGCTCCCACGCGTGAACTTGCCTTGCAGGTGCGCAGTGAACTGGAATGGCTGTATGCCGAAACCGGTGCACGCATTGTTTCCTGCGTTGGTGGCATGGAACCCCGCAAGGAAGCCCGCGCCCTTGCCTCTGGCTGCCACATTGTTGTGGGCACACCGGGCCGCTTGTGTGACCATCTGCGCCGCGGTGCGCTTGATCTTTCACACCTCAAAGCAGTGGTGCTGGATGAAGCAGATGAAATGCTTGATCTCGGCTTCCGTGATGAACTGGAAACCCTGCTGGACGCCATGCCCAAAGAGCGGCGTACCCTGCTGTTTTCCGCAACCATTGCACGCGATATTGCGGCCCTTGCCCGCCGCTATCAGCACGATGCCCTGCGCATTGATACAGTAGGTGCTAACACGCCCCACGCTGATATTACCTACCGCGCCGTTCTGACAGAACAGGGCGATATGGCTGGCACGGTTGTAAACGTGCTGCGGTTGATGGAATCCTCCGCTGCCATCGTTTTCTGCCACACGCGTGAAGCGGTGCGCCAGTTGCAGGCGATTCTGACAGAACGCGGTTTTTCCTCCGTCGCCATTTCAGGTGATCTGGGGCAGAACGAACGTAGCCGCGCCATAGAAAGCCTGCGCCACGGCCAAGCCCGTGTGTGCGTGGCAACAGACGTGGCTGCCCGCGGTATTGATATTCCAGATTTGGGGCTGGTTATTCATGCCAGCCTGCCTTCCAACCCAGCTACCCTGCTGCATCGTTCCGGCCGTACAGGCCGTGCGGGCAAAAAAGGTACCTGTGTGTTGCTGGTACCGCCCGCACGCAGAAGATTGGCAGAGCGCCTGCTTCAGGCCGCCAAGGTCACCGCAGAATGGAGTGGTGCCCCTACCCCGGCTGCCATTGCCACAGCCGATGCCGAACGCCTGTTAGGTGCCCCGTTCCTTTCTGCGCCGGCACCAGAAGATGCAGAAACGCAAACGCTAATCGGCCGCCTTACAGCTGAACACACGCCAGAACAGTTGGCTGCAGCACTTGTTGGCCTATGGCATAAAAGCCTGCCGGCACCTGTTTCTGTGCGCGTCATTACACCAGATGCTCGCCGTGCTCCGCGTGAGCGTGATCCAAACCGCCCTGTGCGCGAAAGAGAACGCGCCCCTGCGATGGATGGCAAATGGTTCCGCCTTTCTGTTGGCCGTGAAGATCGGGCAGACCCCAAATGGCTGGTGCCCATGTTGTGCCGCTTGGGGAATATTAAAAAGCAGGATATCGGCTCTATCCGTATCACGCAGGACCACACACTGGTTGAAATTTCTCCCGATAAAGCCGAGCAGTTTGCGTCTTGCGCCTCTGCCACAGACCCGGATGAAATTACAGTAGAACCAGCAGCAGCACCCCGCAAAGGCGGCGGTGGTGGTGGGCCTCGCCCAGCTTATGCTGATCGGAAACCAAAAGGTGGCCGCTCTTTTGCGCCACGTCGGGAAGGTGCCAGCAAAAACGGTTCTTCCCGCAAGCGTAAGTCAAAATAAACTTTACACTCCTCAACCCATCAGGCCGCACTCAAGCGGCCTGATACAGTTTGAGCCAGCCTTACAAAGGCGGCAGAGTGGTTGCATCGCGCAGGTCTGAAGAAACCCGGTCTTTCTGAGCCTTCCAAGCCTTACGCGTATTTTCCCCCGCATTGTTCCAACGGTCTGTAACGTTCTTTTCTGCGTTGGTTACGCGGTCACGCTGCGCCTGTAGTCTTTCACGCGCTTCCTCACCGCTGTTGTTCCAACGATCCCGAACGCTCTTTTCCGCATTGGTGACACGGTCACGCTGCGCCTGCAGTTTCTCACGTGCTTCCTCACCGCTATTATTCCAGCGGTCCCGCACATTCTTTTCCGCGTTGGTGACACGGTCACGCTGTGCCTGCAGCTGTTCACGCGTTGCTTCAGTGCTGTTATTCCAACTGTTGCGCACCTGATCCCGCGCAGCTTGACCACTGTTTCTGAAACCAGATGTCAGATTATTGGCATCATTGCGCACGCTATCACGCGTTGCATTCAGTTGGTCTTGTGCATCCTGCTGCAGGCAACCTGTCAGAGACAGGCATGGATCAGCATGTGCCAAAGATGCCGTGCCAGCCAACGCTGCCACAGATAAACTCATCACCGCAAATTTCTGAATAAACCTCATAATAACCTATTCTTTCTTCAATTCTGTCCACACGAAGTGGAGCGTTAATGAATTTTTAGACATGTAATTCTGGCAAAAAATAGTCCACCCCGGCCCTTGCGAGAACACGATTGCAGACGCAGCATAGCGACAAGTATTTTCGAGAAACTCAAGGATCATGCGTATCGTGATGAAATCTGTTTTCTACCCGGCAAAATGGCCAAGTTTTAGCAAGATGAAGCTTGCTGGCTCTTTGGCGGTTGCCCTTAGCCTATCCACCGCAGCCATAGCCGCAACCGAGCCATTACCACCGCCAACCAAGCCCATACCCCCATTAACAGGCCCAGCTCCGGCACAAACGCAAACAGATACATTTCACAATGAAGCAGCCCTGCTGCCTCAGGATGCCATCACGCATCACACTGGCATTTTTGATAAGCGCAAGATCTCCTACACAGCCCATACCGGCACTCTGACGCTACGGGATGATGAAGGCGCCCCTACAGCACGTGTTTTTTACGTTGCCTATACGCAGGATGGTGTAGATCCGGCACATCGGCCCGTTGCCTATTTCTTTAACGGTGGCCCGGGTGCAGGCACGGCTTACCTGCATTTAGGTGCAGCTGGACCTTCCGTTCTCTCTTTCCCCAATGGCAACCCGGCAGATGGGGCCAATGCCCAGCTTACCCCCAACACTGAAAGTTGGCTAGCTGCGGCGGATCTTGTGTTTATAGATGCACCCGGCACGGGCTGGTCTATCCCCACAGATGCCAAAAAAGCCGCCAAGACATTTTACGGTGTCAAACAGGATGCCCACGCATTTGCCAAGGCCATTCAACTTTGGGCACAAAGCAATAATCGGCAGATTTCTCCGCGCTATCTTGTAGGTGAAAGTTACGGTGGCCTACGGGCCATTGAAGTTGCAGATGCCCTCGCGCAAGAACAAAACATTCTGGTGAACGGGATCATCATGATCTCACCTGCACTGGATATGACACTGCTGGACACAGCCAATGATATTTTGGCAACCAGCTTTGTCCTGCCCTCTCTGGAAGCATCCCAACTGGCGCTCCAACATAAGCTCACACCAGAAAATGCCGCCGGACATTTGGATAGCGCATACCATTACGCCATTGGCCCATACCTCAGCACCTTGGCCAATACGCCACTTGCCGGAAATGCTGCACAAGATTTTTATGAAGACGTTGCCGCGCATTCCGGCATACCGCTTGAAACTGTCGTAAAAGAAAGCGGCATGCTGCAACCAGAGGCTCATGATGTGCGCAGCCGTGGTGGGCGACTTTATTCTCTGTACGATGGTACGTTTTCTATTGCCGATCCATTCCCCGAAGGTGTGGAAAATGGTGCAAGCCCAGACCCGATTCTGGACGGCTTTACGCGTGCCTATGGCAGTGCATTTGAGCAATATGCCGCAACAAACCTGAACTTTCGCACGCCACTGACTTATTCACTATTGAACATGAAGGTGAATGAAGCGTGGGACTATCGAGATGGAAGCACCCCTCTTATCCGCCCCATTCCTACTCTCCGCCGTCTTTTAGCACTTAACCCGACATTACGGGTTTTTATTGCCAACGGGTATTATGATCTGGTCTGCCCCTTTGCTTCATCACGCTGGGTTGCTGAGCATATCCCTGTAGGCAGAAACCGTATTGCCCTGCATACCTACCCCGGCGGGCATATGCTTTATATCCGTGCAGACAGCCGCGCAGCCCTTGCGCAAGATGCCAAAACTTTCATGACGCCATAAAAAAACGGGTGGGGAATTTCTTCCCCACCCGTTTTTGCCAAACGGTAAACCGTTTTTCCCGACAGATCAGCGCTTGCTGAACTGGAAGGAACGACGTGCCTTGGCGCGACCGTATTTCTTACGTTCGACCTTACGGGAGTCACGCGTAAGGAAGCCAGCAGCCTTAAGGATGCTGCGCAGTTCTGGTTCATAATGTGTCAGCGCACGGCTGATACCATGACGAACAGCACCTGCCTGACCAGACAGACCACCACCGGTTACGGTGCAAACCACATCGAACTGGTTGTAGCGGTCAGATACAAGGAAAGGCTGGGTCAGCAGCATACGCAGCACGGGGCGTGCAAAGTAGGTGCCAACCGGGCGGCCGTTAACGGTGATTTCACCCTTGCCAGGCTTGATCCACACGCGAGCAACTGCGTCTTTACGACGGCCCGTTGCATAGGAGCGGCCCTGAGCGTCACGCTTGGCTTCATAAACCGGGGCGTCAGAAGCAATTTCTGGAACCACGGTCTTCAGATCGGCCAGCGTGCCTGTACGTTCCTGAGTTTCAGACATTCTGCTCAGCCCTTCTGCACGTTAACAACGTTCTTGCGGTTCATGGCCGCAACATCAAGCTGCTGGGGGTTCTGGCCAGCATGCGGGTGTTCTGCACCAGCATAAACATGCAGGCTGCGCATCTGCTGACGCTGCAGCGGACCGCGCGTGATCATGCGTTCCACAGCTTTTTCAACCAGCTGACCCGGATTCTTGCCTTCAAGGCGCTGCTTTACAGTGCGTTCCTTGATGCCGCCGGGGTAACCGGTGTGATAGTGGAAGAGCTTCTGATCAGCCTTGCGGCCTGTCAGGGCAACTTTTTCCGCGTTGATGACAACAACGTGGTCACCGCAATCAACATGCGGAGTAAACTGAGGCTTATGCTTGCCGCGCAGGCGCTGGGCAATGATGACGGCGAGACGACCTAGAGCGAGACCTTCGGCATCGATCAGGATCCAGTTCTTCGTCACCTCCGCGGGCTTCAGCGAGAGGGTGGTCTTCATGACACTGATTCCATACTAGAACAGTTGTGTATCCAAGATGGCGCCTTATGCGGTGCTCAAAACAAAAGGTCAAGCACTGTTTGCGTTGATGTCTGTATTTTCAGGGGGTTTTCTATAGGTAACATATTACCGTATCGGCGCTTGCAGCCCCATCCGCCATGCACTAAAGCTGGTTTTGTGTCCCGAAACAGTAGGATTTCCAACGGGTGAAGAAGAACGTTCTGGTCATGATTTCCGGCATTGCCATTCTAGGTGGCATTGGTTGGCTTGGTGCACGCCATGCCGAACACCTTATGCTGGACAAAAGCATAGAGCGTTTTAGGCAAACCTTGGGGCCTGATGCTTCTTTTACATATAAGAAAGCCACACCCGGTGTACTGGGGCGCAGTGTAAAGTTTACCAGCCTTGTGTTCCGCCAAGGGCCCGAAACCATAACTGCAGATGAAGCAGAGGTTTCTAAGCCTGTTACCAAAGGCTCCGAGTCTCCACTTATTGAGCACCTTACCTTCCGCAACTTTCAAATGGCAGATACGGCAGGCAGCCTGCATCTGGCAAAACTGGCCATGGAGGGCGTGACACTCCCTGTAAAGGAAGATGTGCACACACCAGCGCATACGCTTTCCATCCAGCATGCAGAGGCCACAAAGCTGCACGGATTTATTGATAGCCTGCAATCCGACATTGCAGCCGATACCGTTACGGTAGATGACTTTGGAGAAAGCATGGCCTCACACCTTGAGGCCACAAAGCTGCAATTTTCTGCGGATGTGCCGCCTGCACGCCATGTTTCTGCTGACCATGTTGGCATTGATGGGCTGGATCTGGCCGGACTGTACAATAGCCTTACAACCGGAACAGCTTATACCGGCCGCAATGGCACCCGCGATATCCAGATTGACCACCTTGCCATTGATGGTGACAGCCCGCTTTTACGCGCTGTAAAAATTCTTTCCCATTCCAGCAGGTCTGAAGCTGCTGAACAGGAAGTTTCCAGCGTGCAGGATGCAGAACTCTGGCCGAGCTTGCCTAATATGTCGTGGCTACCCGCCCTGGGTTACGATCGCCTACGTGCCTCTGTGGTTCTGAACGACACACATGATCTCAAAACAGACAAATTGCATATTGAAGAATTGAGTGTTGATGCTGCCCAGATGGGCCGCCTGCATCTGGATGGAGATTTTGCGCAGGCAGGTTCTCATACTGTTGTAGCTGCAAATGCAGATATGCAGGTTTTACACATGCACATGAACTATATGGATCATGGGCTTGTGCCTAAAATACTGGATCAGGCTGCCAAGGCACGCAACATGAACCTGCAGGATATGCTGTCCGGCTGGCAGGAACAGACCAAACAGGGCAACAACCCGATTCTAACGCAAGCACTTGCCTACGCTCTACACCCTGAAAAAGGCCCGCTGGACATCTATATCCAGCCACAGCGCCCTCTTCCCCTCATGACAGTTCTGGCATCTTTGGGGGCTGTGGGCGTGGCACCACAAATTGCGCAGCAGGTCGGCCTTTCCCTGCACACGCCGTAATGCTGCCTCCTCAGACATCCCAACCTGCCGCAGAGCCTGTTCATGTTATCGGGGCATCAGGCCGCTCCGGGCAAGCTGTATGTCAGGCTTTGCGGGATCAAGGTATTCCTATTGTTCCGATTGTGCGTAACGCTAGCCGGGCAGCAGGATTAGAAAATATCCGCGTTGCTGATCTCACAGCCCCTACAGAGCTGGTAAAACCCGCATTGGCAGATGCCACGCGTATTGTTTGCACAGCGCATGCGCGTAATATCCCAGCCTTGCTAGCTGCGGCACCTGCTTCTGCCAAACTGGTATGTTTGGGCAGCACGCGCAAATTTACCCGCTGGCCCGATGCACACGGTAATGGGGTTCTGTTGGGTGAAAAAGCCCTGCTGGACTCCGGGCGGGATGGTATTATTTTACACCCCACCATGATTTATGGTGCACAGGGTGAAAATAACGTGCAGCGTCTGGCGGCACTCCTACGTTTTTTGCCTGTTATCCCTTTGCCCAATGGCGGCACAGCACTGGTGCAACCCATCTGGCAGGGAGATGTGACTGCCAGTATTCTGGCCGCACTTGCACAAACATGGCATGGCCCACGCAGCCTTGTGATTGCCGGGAAAAATGCCGTAACCTACAGACAGTTTGTAACTTTGGTAGAACAGGCTAGCGGATTACGCTCGCGCCCATTCATTTCATTATCCGCCAAACTGCTTATGGCGTGTGCCCGTGTAACATCTCGGGTTCCCGGGCTACCTGAAATTGGGCCGGATGAAATTCGGCGTCTGCTTGAAAACAAAAATTTTGATATTTCGCAGATGCAGGATTTTCTGGGTGTGCAGCCCATAGACCTGCAAGAAGGATTGGCGCGTACCTTTAAAAGGTAAAAACCCGCCAATCCTTACTTTTAGACAATCAAGACTGTTTGTTGGCGTCTTTTCTGGCAGCTCCGCCTCTTGGGCGCACTGCAGGCAGCATATTGCCGGTAACTGCGTAATAAACCCGTTCTGCAATATTGGTGGCATGATCACCAATGCGCTCCAGATTTTTCGCAACAAACAGAAGATGGATACACGGGCCAATCTTGCGCGGGTCTTCCATCATATACGTCACCAGTTCGCGGAACATGGCTGTATACAGCTCATCCACAGCGGTATCCGCATTCCATACTTCCATGGCGCGGGTGCTGTCATTTTCCACCATAGCCTCAATAGCCTTATGCAGGTTTTCCTGAACAAGGCGCGCCATGGCCCGTAATGGGCTAAAGGAAAATGCACCGTCCAGCGGTTCCACCTTCATGGCGCGGCGGGCAATGCTGGAGGCGTAATCGCCAATACGTTCCAGATCACCGCTCATTTTCAGAACGGCAACAATCATGCGCAAATCCACCGCCATTGGCGCGCGCAGAGCCAGAATGCGGATTGCCAGCATTTCTGCCTCACGCTCCAGCGCATCCACCTCTGTATCCAGTTCGGGTGGTTCAATCGCGGCTTCTTCGTCCTGATTCACCACTGCGGCAATGGCCTGCGCTGTCTGGCGTTCCACCAAACCACCCATGCGGGCAACAATTCCACGCAGCCGATCAAGCTCCTGATCGTATCGGGTAACGGTATGTGCGGGTTCGTTTCCCATAACGTGTTCCTTTCTGCTTACCCAAAGCGGCCGGTAATATAATCCTGCGTCTGCTGCTCACGCGGGGTTGTGAACATGCGTGCCGTGCTGTCTACTTCAATCAGCTTGCCCATATAGAAAAACGCCACCTGATCCGCACACCGCGCAGCCTGCTGCATGTTGTGCGTTACAATAGCAATGGTGAACTCCGTTTTCAGTTCATCCAAAAGTTCTTCAATACGGGCTGTGGAAACTGGATCCAACGCACTTGTAGGTTCATCCAGCAGAATAACTTCAGGCCGTACAGCAATTGTGCGCGCAATGCACAAACGCTGCTGTTGGCCGCCAGACATGGCCGTAGCAGAACTGCTGAGCCTATCCTGCACCTCAGACCACAAAGCCACGCGCCGCAGGGCATCTTCTACCCGTCCATCCATTTCTGAACGGGAAACACGTTCATGCAGCCGAATACCAAAAGCAATATTATCGTAAATGGACATCGGGAATGGCGTGGGTTTCTGAAACACCATACCAATGCGAGAACGCAGAACGTTCAAGTCCACCCCGGCGGCCAGAATATTCTGGCCATCAAATATGACTTCGCCCGTGGCCTTCTGGCCCGGATACAGGTCATACATCCGGTTTAACACACGCAGCAGGGTAGATTTACCACACCCTGATGGACCGATCATGCCCGTTACGCTGCGCTCGGGAAAATTAAGAGAAATATCGTGCAGCGCGTGTGACTTGCCGTAATAGAAATTCAGATCCCGCACCTGCAAGGCAATCGGGCGGGCATCTTTTTCTGTCTCAGCAACAGTCACTGTCTGCTCTGCGGCAACGGTTTCCGTTTGGACCTCTACGCTCATGTCCGTCCTCCACGGGTTCCTACCCGCACCACAATATTAATGACCAATACACCAAGTGTAACCAGCAGCGCACCTGTCCAAGCCTGCTGCATCCAATCCTGATAAGCGGAACCTGCATACTGGTAGATAGCTACGGGCAGGCTGGCCATGGGCCTGTTCATATCAACAGACCACTCGGAGTTCCCCAGTGATGTAAACAGCAGCGGCGCTGTTTCACCCGCCACACGTGCCACGGCCAGCAGCACACCAGTAAGAATGCCACCGCGCGCTGCACGTAGGCAGATAAACAGAATGACCCGCCATTTGGGGGCACCCAACGCAATACCTGCTTCACGCATGGCAACGGGCACCAGATAAAGCATGTCCTCTGTTGTGCGCACCACAATCGGCATAGCCAGAATGGCAAGAGCCAAAGACCCCGCATAACCAGAAAAATGCCCCAGCGGCGCCACCAGCACCATATAGATAAACAGACCGATCAGAATGGATGGGGCAGAAAGCAGCATGTCAGAAACAAAGCGCACCGTGCGCGCCAGCACGCTGTTTGCTCCGTATTCTGCCAGATAAATACCTGTCAGCAGCCCAGCCGGTGTGCCCAGCAAAATGGCCAGCCCGGTTTGCAGAAGGCTGCCCATAATGGCGTTTGCCAGCCCACCATTCTGGCCCGGTGCCGCCATAGAATGCGTAAACAGGTTAATGCTCAGTCCAGCCAACCCGTTTTTAATCAGTGTCCACAAAATGGACCCCAAAACACACACAACAATCAGCATGGCCAGCCAGCTCAGGCCGGTTGCCATTCTGTCGGTGATTTTTCTGCGCAACAGAAGCGAGGCAGAACGATCAGACCGAAGGAGAGAACGTGACGTAGCCATTCTTAACCTCCCGCAGCTTTTTGCCCACGGGCCAGAAGCCAGCGAGAGAACCAGAGTGTCAGGAACGAAATTGCCATCAGGATAGCCCCCAGCGCCATGAGAGACGCCAACTTCAGGCTACCTGCCGCGCTTTCAGGGAATTCCAGAGCGATAAGAGAAGCAATGGTGTTAGCCGGGGCGAAAAGTGACCAACCGATATGGTTGCTATCACCAATAACAAAGGTCACAGCCATTGTTTCACCCATGGCGCGGCCCATGCCCAGCACAACCGCGCCAATCACACCTTGCCGAGACCACGGCAACACCACGTTGCGCATAACTTCCCACCGCGTAGCGCCCAGGCCGTAGGCACTTTCACGCAATACCGTTGGCATGGAAACAAACACGTCCCGCATCACGGCGGTAATGGAAGGCGTAATCATGATTGCCAGAATAAGGCTGGCGGTGAACAAGCCCGTGCCAAATGGTGCACCAGCTACAAGCGCAGAAAGCCCAGGCACGTGCCCGAACAGATGCCGGGCCGTAGGCTGCACATAGTGGGCCACCAACGGCACCACCACAAAAAAGCCCCACATCCCGAAGATAATGGAAGGCACAGCAGCCAGAAGCTGCACAGCCATGCCAATAAAAGCTGCGGCTGCCGGAGGGGCAAGTGCTGCAAGCCAGAATGCAGTACCAAAAGCCAATGGCACGGCCACAACAAGCGCCATCGCACTACTAACAATAGTGCCAAAAACGGGTGCCGCTGCCCCAAAATGCTGGGTAACAGGGTTCCACACCGCAGATATAAGGAATTCAGGGCCAAAAACAGCAAAGGCTTTCCAGCCCCCTACTGCCATCACACCAATAATGGCCCCCAGCACCACCAGAACACCAATACCGGTTGCCATCACCAGCATCCTAAAGAAAGGATCTGCTGTGCGAACACCTCCGGCTGGGTGGTTCTTTTTTGTTGCGGGCAGGGGCTGCCTTGCGGAAATTTCCATCTGCTCTCCGTTCCGAACGTCCGCCGGATGCGAGGAGGAATACTGAACGCCTCCGTCTCCTGCAACATAATCCCCGCAAGAAAGCTGGAGAAAAGCAGATTTGTCACAAAACTGTAGCAGGAAAAACCACTATCCGCCCTTAGGCCGTAATCCCGGCCTGACAGAAGTTTCTTTGTAGTCTGAAGTTTCTTTGTAGTCTAATGTGCAGCCCCCATATATCTGGCGGACGCCAGATTGCTCCGGAACCACACAGCAGACAGAAACCAGAGAGAAGACCCCACCATGGCCGGTTACAGATCCCGCACCACCACACACGGGCGCAACATGGCAGGCGCTCGCAGCCTGTGGCGCGCCACCGGGATGAAAGACTCCGATTTTGGCAAACCCATTATTGCGGTTGCCAACTCCTTTACCCAGTTTGTGCCCGGCCATGTGCATCTTAAGGATATGGGCCAGCTTGTGTGCCAATCCATTGCCGAAGCTGGCGGAATTGGCCGTGAATTCAATACCATTGCGGTGGATGATGGCATTGCCATGGGCCACGGCGGCATGTTGTACAGCTTGCCCTCGCGCGAGCTGATTGCCGATGCCGTGGAATATATGGTGAACGCACATTGTGCGGATGCACTGGTTTGCATCAGCAACTGCGATAAAATTACGCCGGGCATGCTTATGGCCGCCATGCGGCTGAATATCCCCACCATTTTTGTTTCCGGCGGCCCGATGGAAGCCGGACGCGTAACACTGGCGGATATTGAACAGCGGGCAGACCTTGTCACTTCCATGGTTTCTGCAGCCAACCCGAATGTAAGCGATGCCGATTCGCTCGCCATTGAACGTTCGGCTTGCCCTACCTGCGGTTCCTGCTCCGGCATGTTCACCGCCAATTCCATGAACTGCCTGACAGAAGCTCTGGGTCTTTCCCTGCCCGGCAATGGCAGCCTTGTAGCCACACATTCCGCACGACGTGGCCTGTTTGTAGAAGCCGGGCAGCGCATTGTGGATATGGCCCGCCGTTATTATGAGCAGGAAGATGCCTCTGTGCTGCCACGCAGCATTGCCACCATGGATGCGTTTGAAAATGCGATGTCCGTTGATATCGCCATGGGTGGTTCCACCAACACTGTGCTGCATCTTCTGGCTTCTGCGCATGAAGGCGATGTGCCCTTTACCATGAAGGACATTGATCGCCTTTCCCGCAAGGTGCCGCATCTGTGCAAGGTTTCCCCTTCCCGCCCGGATGTGCATATGGAAGACGTGCACCGTGCGGGCGGCATTCCGGCCATTATGGGTGAGTTGGATCGGCTTGGCCTGCTACACCGCGATGTGCCTATGGTGCATTCTGCCAACCTGCCCGAAGCCCTGAAAAAATGGGACATTCGTGCTCCGGGTGCTGAAACCAACACCACAGCGCGAGACTTCTTCCGTGCTTCTCCGGGCGGTGTGCGCACTACGGAAGCGTTCTCTCAGTCCAGCCAGTATCATGAGCTGGATATGGATACGGAAAACGGCGCCATCCGCAACGGGGCACACGCCTATAATCAGGATGGCGGTTTGGCTGTTCTGTACGGCAATCTGGCTGAAGATGGCGCCATTGTTAAAACAGCAGGCGTTGCCGCAGGGTTGGAAACATTTTCTGGCCCGGCCCGTATTTTTGAAAGCCAGGATGCCGCTGTTTCCGCCATTCTGGGCGACAAAATCAAACCCGGTGATGTAGTGCTGATCCGCTATGAAGGCCCCAAAGGCGGCCCCGGCATGCAGGAAATGCTTTACCCCACCAGCTATCTGAAATCCAAGGGGCTGGCTGAAAAATGCGCTCTGATTACGGATGGACGTTTTTCAGGCGGTAGTTCTGGCCTTTCTATTGGCCATATCTCCCCTGAAGCTGCCGAAGGTGGCGTGATCGGCTTGGTTGAAGAAGGTGATATTATTGAAATTGATATCCCGAACCGCAAACTGGCTGTAGCTGTGCCAGAAAGCGAGCTATCTGACCGCCGCGCCCGCATGGATGATCAGGGGGATCAGGCATGGCAGCCCAAGCGTGACCGCGTGGTTTCCAACGCACTGAAAGCCTATGCAGCCCTCACCACCAGTGCTGCCCGTGGTGCTGTAAGAGATGTAAGCCAGCTTACGCGGCGCACACCTCGTTAAAACGCAGTTTGTGAGCGTATAAGTTACAAAAACCCCGGTGGAAAATAATCCACCGGGGTTTTTTTATGATGTTTCAAACAAGCCGGATATCACCGCAACAGAGATGATATCCCGAACACAATGAAACTTACTGACCAGCGACAGGAGGCGCTTCAAGCGGAGCCGCCGGAGGGGCAGCCTGTGTTGCCGTAGCAGGAGTGGCGGCTACGCTATCACCAGCCGGAACAGCAAGCTGCTGACCATTGGTTGGCGGCTGCGGCACGTTTTCATTGGTGATAACGTAGGAGATGGATTCCGCACGCGTAATATCTACCAAATCGCCAATTTTCAGGGTCGCCAGAAAATCCTGCATGGCCTGCGTGCGCAGAACAGCAACATGCAGCGCGCCATCGTCCGTCACAAAGGAAGCCGTGTGCGTTTTCAGGTCGATTGCCTTGATGGTGCCACGTTCACGGTTGAAAGCTGCAATCACGCCGCGTGGATGACCATGCGCATAACCACGTGCTGTTGTAAGCGTGGATTCGGGCAGCGGGCTATCTGGTGGAGCCATCTGTGCGCCCAGCGTTTCCACAAACCGAATCTTGAGGTGATCACCTTCATGCAGATGCGGCAGATCACGCACAGCGCTACCGTATTCAACGGTAATCAGATGCCCATTGCCCTCGCGCAGCAGCACTTCACGCGCATCACGGTCCACTGTTTCAACCACAGCGGTTGCGGTCTGGTTTTTCAGAAGCACGGAAGCCTGAGCATGAGCTGCGGAAGGAGCAGCAGCCAAGCCAGCTACAGCGAGCGTGCACACGGCCACTGAACCTGTGACCAAAGAAGACATACGGGAAACGAGAGGATGCAACGCTCTTAATCCTTTCCAACATCAGTCTGATGCAGCCATGCGCCAGACACTGGGTTATTTTAATGCCCGTGATACAATGGTTTCACCATAACACAAGCCATGACGCCATGTTATGGGGTCTGACAACGGCGCGAGCAGAAAACAGAAAGCCCGTCTGGCAGACCAGACGGGCTTTGCTGCATGAAATCTGCAAGAAGCAAATTTTATGCGCAGGACTTCTTCTTACGCAGGAAATACACCACTGTTGCAATCAGTCCGGCAACCAGAAGACCACGCACACACGGAGATTTCGGGCACTTAACCGCACACTTGGACATGTTCTGTTATCCTTGATCTATTCCGCCCATTACAATCAGGCAGATAAGTTATCCTACCCTATACGCGCCTGCACGTCATGCCATTGAAATGCGTGTTGGCGCATGTTCATGACAGCTGCGCAAAAACCTAGACTGTCAGAATCGTACTGCCCGTTGTGCAGCGCGATTCCAACGCCCTATGGGCCTGCATTGCTTCTTTAAGTGCAAAGCGCTGGCCAATTTCTGGCTTCAACACACCCTGCTCTACCATCGCAAACAGTTCCTGCGCGCTTGCCTCCAACTCCTTACGATCTGCAATATATGTCGTCAGAGAAGGGCGTGTCAGATACAAGCTGCCATGCGCACTCAATGTGCCCACAGATATTCCCGTCACCGGCCCGGATGCATTTCCATAACTGACCATAAGCCCACGTTGGGCAAGGCAGTTCAGGCTGGTTTCAAAGGTATCGCGCCCAATGCTGTCATATACCACAGGCACCATTTTCCCGTTAGTCAGCTCTCTTATCCGGGCAGGTAAATCTGACGTTCCAATAACAACGTCTGAAGCACCACACGCTTTGGCAATGACCGCTTTTTCCTCTGTAGATGTTACGCCTATCACACGGGCCCCCAAGCGGCGCGCCCACTGGCAGACAAGCTGCCCTACCCCTCCGGCTGGGGCATAAACCAAAATATCCTGCCCTGCACGCACATGGTAAACTTGGCGCAACAACATATGGGCTGTCAGGCCACGTAAGGTCACTGCTGCTGCAATATCAAACGGAATAGTATCTGGCAGCACCACAAGCCTGTCTGCTGCAATGGTGCGATAACGGGCATAGGCCCCCGAAACTCCAGCGTAGGCAACCCGCATTCCAGGCTGAAGATGCTGTACGCTTTCGCCCAGTTTTTCCACAATACCTGCCCCCTCATTTCCGGGAGTTGCTGGCAAAGTCGGAAATGGATAGAGGCCGGAACGGAAATAAGTATCTATAAAATTAACACCTATGGCCTCCTGCCGCAGCAGAACCTCTCCTTTTTGAGGTTCTGGCACAGGTAACGTTTCAACACGCAATACCTCGGGGGAACCTGTCTGATGCACGCGCACAACCGTGTTGAGATCACTCACCATTGCCTGCCCCATTTCTCCGCTGTCAGCCGCAATGGGGCTTCATCATGCCTCAAGCACTCCGGCCGCCAGACAGGTTTATAGCGTTTCAGACAGATTGACCTACCTGAAGATCAAGGCCGATCTGCATCATCCTCGCCCAGAAAACTGATAATATGTTTCAGATCTGTCAGCAGGATTCCCACAACAAAACGTATAATAGGGTCTGCCGTTTCATCTTCAGCCGGAAGGGCAGAAATAACTTCTGCGGCCACGCGGCTGTCATCCCCTGAACGGGCAGTGGCTTCATCATTACAACGCTGGATAACCCACTGAAACCCACGCAAAAGACCAGCGCTAATGGTGGCCACCTGTTGTGCAGGAATAGTGGCGCCAGAGTGTGGAAAACGCAGCATGGCACGGGCCACCACCAATGCGTCCATTTGCAATTGCCGCACTTCCTTGGGAAGTTGCGCCAGCATGGGATCTCGTTGCTCTAACGGCTTCCAGTGTTCACGCCGCGCTTCTTCCAACGCGGCCTGCACCTTGCGCAAAGAAGCCGCGCAATCATCATTCATATCCTGAATGGTCACCCAATCTGTGTCTCCAGAACGGGCTTTCTGCAACATGGCCACAATTTGCGTCACTGTTTCCGCTGCATTGCGAAAAGCGTCTCGCCGTGCCTGCTCATGCAGCACAACGTACGTCACCAACGTGGAAACCCCTACCCCGATCAGAATAGCCAGCACACGCTCGATGGGGCGAAGATAGGGATCTCCCTCTGTGGGGAACAACGTCGCAATCATGAGTGTCACCACACCCATGCGCGCGGCGGGCTTCCAGCTTACCAATACGGCAAGTGGTATAAAAGCAATGGCAAAGGCCTCCCACAAAGGCCAATGCAAAAACATCATCAGTGTAATGGGTACAATGCTGACAGCCGCCCCAATAAGGGTGCCAACAATCTGATCCCGCCCTTTGGAAATGGTATCCGTGATACTGTTCTGCGTGACAATAACGGATGTAATAATGGCCCAGCCCGGCTCCTGCAGATTGGTCAGCCACACCATAAAACCAGAAAGGCCAACGGCACTCAGTAGCCGTACGGTCTGCCGCGCCACGGCGTTGTTCAGCCATGGCGCCTGAATAGAAAATGGAACCATTTATTGAGACGTATCTTCACCCGTTAAGGAAAACGGAATCCAGCGCAAACCGTCCGAATCATGCACAAGAAGCAGTACGGACCGCTTTTTGTCCTTCTTGGCGGTTTCAATCCGCTTTTTCAGATCTGCTGGTGTGTTCACCTCAGCCTGCTGTACTTCGGTAATCACATCTCCGGGCTTTAGCCCTCGGTCTGCGGCAAGGCCATCTTCCTGCACGGATGTAACCAGCACCCCTTTCTGATTGGCAGACAGACCGTATTTCTGCCGGGCTGCCGTATCAATGATGCCAACAGAAAAACCAAAATCTGCAAAACTGACAGTTTCCTTGGTTTTAGATGGGGCCGTTGGTTTCTGAGGCGTTTCATCCGCAGGTTCTGGCAAGGCCGCAATAGTGACAGGCAGATCCAAAGTTTTGCCATGCCGCCATACGCCAAGATGCGCCACACTTCCCACCGGCAGTTGGGCAGAAAGGCGTGGCAATGCCTTGCCTTCAATCGGTTGCGCATTAAGCGCCTGAATCACGTCCCCTGTCTGCAATCCTGCTTTGGCTGCTGGGCCATTTTTTTCTACCCCAGCCACCAAAGCGCCACGTGCTGGCGTAAGGCCCAGACCATCGGCGATATCCTGCGTGACATTCTGGATTCTGACACCCAGCCACCCGCGTGACACCTTACCGGTTTTACGCAGCTGTTCGACCACATTGCGGGCCTCGTTGGAAGGAATGGCAAACCCGATACCAACAGACCCACCAGAGGGCGAATAAATGGCTGTATTTACGCCAATAACCTGCCCATTCATATCAAACAGCGGGCCACCGGAATTGCCCTTGTTGATGGGCGCATCTGTCTGGATAAAATCATCATACGGGCCTTGGTCAATATTGCGCCCGCGTGAGGAAATAATACCGGCCGTAACAGTGCCAGACAGACCAAACGGGTTGCCAATGGCCAGCACCCAATCCCCTACCCGGTGGCTGTCACTATTACCGAATTGCACAAAAGGCAGAGGCTTTTTGCTTTCCACCTTCAGCAGGGCAAGGTCTGTTCTGTCATCATGGCCCACAGCTTTGGCTGTCAGCACCGTGTTGTCCTGCAAGGTAACTGTAATACGGTCTGCCTTACGGATAACGTGGTTATTGGTTACAATGTAACCAGTGGGATCAATAATAAAGCCAGAACCCAATGCCTGCATCCGCCGTGGCGGTGCATCCGGTTCTGTCTGCCTGTTCATGAAATCATGAAAGAATTTCTCGAACGGAGAGCCCTGCGGAAAATTGGGCATCTGTGGCAGTTGGTCATCTTCTTCATCATCGTCCGAATCTGCCCGCACAGTCTGGGTGGTAGATACATTCACCACAGCAGGCAGAAGTTTTGCGGCCAGATCTGCAAAGCTTTCTGGCACGCGCTGCGCAACCACTACAGGCGGCGCAGCCGTGGCAGCCTGATCTGCCTGTGCAGGATGCACAAAACTTGCACCTGCCAGCAAAAGGCCAGACAGAGAAAAAACACGGGCAAAACGGACAGATATATGCATGGAAGAAACAGTCTTTCTGTCAGACAGCGGCAGGAAAATGTATTCTGAGTTTATGGCATGAACATGCTGAAAGGTCAGCCCGCTTTGCACAGGCGGCTTGTTGTTCCGCTTCTATCAGCCCGGTTTTAAAGCCGTTACCCCTCCGCCAGTTCCAGTACCCACTTCGCTACGGCCTCACCCAACAATCGGTAACCAATATCACCCATATGGATGCCATCGGGCGAAAGATCTTCCCGCCTCAAACCGTATGTTTTGCTCCACTGTTTCATCAGATCAAAACGTGGGAACACAGGCATTTCCAATTCCCGCCCCAGTGCATGCACAGATGCCTGAAAAGCCGGGGCTAGGGGGCATTCATCCAGCAAACGGCACCATTGCAAATCCATAAGCGCAATGTCTGCTCCGTTTTCGCGCAGCGCTTGCAGATCATCTCGCGTTAGCTGCTCAAAGTCTGCCAGATTTACGCCTGTTAGCGGGTCATTTACACCGCCCTGCCAGATTACAAGATCGGCCTTATCTGCCAGAACTTGCGCCAAGCGAGCATGCATTTGCACGGCCCCTTGCCCACCAATACCGCGATTGATGACTTCCAGCTTATCCGGCACGGCAGCACGCAATGTTTGCTCAAAAACACCTGCGTAACTGGCTGCAATTGATGAAGCGCCCACACCTTCTGTAGAGGAAGACCCAAACAACGTAATTTTTACAGGCTTTTTATGCCGCAAAAGCCGGGCCACATGCGGCAGAGAAGAAAGCTTTGTGAAAGACATGGTGTTTCCTTACGTAATACGGCCAACACTGCGTTACTTACTGGCCACCAACGCAGCACGCTGGCGTGTGCGGCGGGCATCCAGCCAAGCTGCCAGCCAGAACAGAACTGCCAGCCCCACAATGTTAACCGCTACCTGCAAGCCCCAGCCTTCACCAAACGTGCTGAAAATGAGCCGCGCGTATAGGTCCAGCACCGTGCCCACCACAAAAATTTCCAACGAATGACGGCCAACCCGCGCCAGAATTTGCCCCAGCTTGCTTTCTGCTGCCCACTGCCGCGCTTTATCTGAAGACTGAACCAGATAAAAAATGGCCACAACATCCAGCAGACGAAACGGAGAAAGCCATGTTTTGGCAGGCGCTATGGAATCTCCAAACGGGCGGAAATCTGGCAGCCCCCACAATGTCCATGGAAACGCCTGAATGGCAGAAAACACCAGATACAAAATACTGGCGATCACCAGTAACCGCTTACGTGGCAGATCCCCCCCGCGCCGTTCTGTTTCGGCAGAAGCTGTCAGCCCCAGCGCAAACAGAAACTGCCACGCAAACGGGTTAAAATACCATCCATCCGGGTCCAGCCAGTTGGGAAAGTTTATTTCCGGATCAAAATTGACAAACAGCCACACAGCACCAGACAGCACGAGCGCGAGTGAGCGGTGCACACGCATCAACACATAAAAAAGCGGGAACCCACCCAGCAGAACGATATAAAGTGGCAGGATATTGAGGTTGCTGGGCAAGGCATCAAACATCATCACACGCCAGACCCAGCCCATGCCATGTGCTAGTTCTGGCTCCAGATAATCGACTGAAACCGGCGTAAAATGGCGCCATGCCCGTACAGTAAAGACGTAAGCTGCAACCATAATGGTTTGGCCAATGTAAAGCTGCACACACCGGCGGAAAATCCGCTTGAGAATTGTGGGCACACCATATTTTTTAAAGCCACGCCCATATGCCAACCATGATGCATAGCCCGCAAGCAGCACAAACACTTCCGCCGCATCTGCAAACCCGACATTGCGCATGGTAAAACGGTTGAGCAGGTTTTGAGGGATGTGGTCTATAAACATCATCAGCAACGCCACACCACGCATGGCATCAATCCGATGATCTCGCCCTCGGCCAACAGTCAACTTGGAAGGCGGTGCAGAGACAACACCAGATCCTGAAGTTTTTTCAGCCTGTGAGGTCATTTTATCCACCCGGCCATCCGCCACTGCATTTACCATGTGCGTCATCTACCGGCCTCGTCTGTTCTGTGCCAGAAAAAATCTGTCACACGCAGGAAACATACTGAACCTGCACAACATCTCGCGCAGGCCTTCCCCTTGACGGCAAGCCATACTTGCTGTTGCCAACACAACAGACCTCATCACCCTTAACAGGAGCAAAATTGTGGCCCAGCCTCCCTCCGTTTCCTCTCAGGACATCACTCGTGTTCTGGAAAATGTAAAAGACCCACAAACGGGCAAAAACCTGCTGGCTTATGGGCATCTGGAAGGCTGTTCACTTACGGAAGGCAAACTTTCTGTCGCTTTTGCTGTCGCGCGGGAACATGCCCAAACCATTTCTGCTTTATGTGATGGTGCTGCCCGTCAGCTAGAAACCCTTCCGGGTGTGCAAAGTGCCAGTATTATTCTTACAGCACATCGCCCTGCCGGAGCCGCAGCAAAACCCAAAGCAGCATCTGGTGGGCATCGTCCTTTAGGGGGTGTGGCACCGGCCGATGGCAATGCCCCTATTCTTCCCGGTGTAAAAACCATTATTGCCGTGGCCTCGGGCAAAGGGGGCGTGGGCAAATCCACTACCGCAACCAATCTGGCCGTTGGGCTTGGTTTGGAAGGCCTGAAAGTTGGCCTTCTGGATGCAGATATTCATGGCCCTTCCCTGCACCGCATGTTGGGCGCAACGGGCAAGCCCGAGGTTATAGACGGCAAACTGCAGCCTGTTGAAGCATGGGGAATTAAAGCTGTTTCCCTGGGCATGCTCGTTGATGAAAAAGCCGCCATGATCTGGCGCGGCCCCATGGTGATGGGCGCCATTAATCAGCTGCTGACAGATGTAACCTGGGGAGATCTGGACGTAATGGTGGTGGACCTGCCACCCGGCACCGGCGATGCGCAGCTTTCTCTTACACAAAAAGTGCCTTTAACCGGCGCTGTTATTGTTTCTACCCCGCAGGATATCGCACTGATTGATGCGCGCCGCGGCGTGACAATGTTTGAAAAAGTAAATGTGCCTGTATTGGGCCTGATTGAAAACATGTCCTATTTCTGCTGCCCGAATTGTGGGCACAATACAGAACTGTTTGGCCATGGCGGCGCCAAGAAAGAAGCCGAAGCCATGGGTGTGCCTTTTTTAGGCGAAGTTCCACTATTGGCAGATATTCGCGCCAGTGGGGACAAAGGCGTGCCCGGTATTATTGAAAACCCGGATGGTGAAGGTGCCAAAGCATGGCGCCACATCGCACATACAGTTACAGAAATGCTGCGGCCACAACTGCAAAAGTAAACAGTTTTAAAAGAAAAACCGGCCGTCCCCTTCATTCAACGGGCGGCTGGTTTTCTTACAAACTGAACAAGTAATTATTTGGATTTTGGCTTATGTGCCGGAGGTGTTTTTGAACCTTTTTTGAAAAAAGCACGACATTTGGGGCTCAGCTTATCCTGCTTACGCTCCATGCATTGTGTGATTTTCTTTTCATTGGGAATAGCCAGCGCACAAAGGCGCAGAGCATCCCCTTTGCAAGCTTCTGTCTGTTTTTCCCGCAATGTGTCTGCATGAACAGGATATGCCAGCCCGAGCAGAGCCATACCGGAAAACACTATAGAGATACGTCGCATAAAATTTGTCATTCTATACTCCATTAAATTTTAGAAATTACGAGGCATCTATAACATGCCATTCTTACGGACCCAGCTTAGGGCAAATATTTTTCATTCCACCCTGCGCCTGATCACAAAACTCAAAATGCCACTTATCTTTGGTGGCTGGAGCATTCATAAACAGAACCCCCCATACAACCACCAGCACAACAGCAATAACCACGAAAGGCCACAACGGCGGCAGATGTGCCGTGCTAAAAGGTTGCCGTAACTTTTTACCGCGCAAGCCTTCCTTCTTAATCTGCTCAAAGAAGGGGGCTTCCTTCTTTGATGCGTTTTTATCGTCCAACTTGCTTGTCATGGTTAGGGTAACACTCTGGCAATCAGCCTTTTAAACTGGCCATCATTTCATCCCATTCACGGCGGCTGAGGCCAGAACCTTTCTGCTCCACATTCTCTCCGGCCAACATACGACGCAGAACCTGCATCATGGTTGCAGAGAATGTGACTGCTCCACGGCGATATTCTTCAAAAGCACTGGCTGTTACCGGCACCCACGCGTGCAGAATCTTCAGCATAATTTCTGCATAAACACGAATTTCATACTGCGCATGCGGGTCAATCCGCAGGGCCAGAAAATGCATGAGGTTATGGAGATCTATCTTCCAGTACCACTGGGTGTAGGTGTTCAGGGTCAGGTTAATACGGCCCAGCTCACGGGCCAGACCGTACCCGTTTTCTGCATCCAGCATTTTTTCGTAATCACGATACGTCCGCATGGCATCATCACGCAGGATATCCAGAACTTCAGCAGCCTGCTGTGGAGCCAGAATCTGTCCTCGTCCCTGACGGTTCACTTCACTCTGTGCGGCCATATGTTCTGGTGCTGGCAGGTAAAATTCACTGTCTAGAATGGAATAACGTGCAGAATATTCATTCACGCTGGCCATACGATGCCGAATCCACTGCCGTGCCACAAAAATGGGCAGTTTGACGTGAAATTTCATCTCGCACATTTCAAACGGTGAAGAATGGCGATGGCGCATCAGATACCGGATCAGCCCCGCATCTTCTGAAACCTTGCGAGTGCCCCGACCGTATGAAACACGCGCTGCCTGCACAATGGCAGCATCATCCCCCATATAGTCAATAACGCGCAGGAACCCATGATCCAGCACTTCCTGCGGTTCATACAGCATGGCTTCCAGCGCTGGCACGGTAGGCCTGCGCGTGGCAAAGGTTTCCTGCCCGTGAGCTGCTATTTCCGCCCGCTGTTCTTCCGTAAGTGCCATGCCGCCTTATTCCTAACCGTGGTCTGAATTCAGACCTCCATACTCCATACAGCACTATGGATGCTACTGTTGCACCCTGTAATTTTCTTACTGCAAACACCTTGCGCAGCCTTACGCTCCCGCCTATGTTTGGGGTGTTAGAAGTTCGCTTCTGACTATGGCAATAAACGGAATATGGAATAGGCGTAGTGGACCCGGGGGCGGTACCCGGCGTCTCCACCAATCATCCGGCCTCTCAAGGGTTTGGACAGATGGGGACGAAATAGGCTCGACACGCGCAGTAAAGATATTCTTTTTGCCCGGTATTGTACCACCGTTATCGGGCTATTTTTACAAGTGCCAATGATAACTCTGAGGTGCTCGCTGTTGCTGCATAAGCGATAAGCGCGGTTCGGGAGGGCACCGGGCAACAGAAGCCCTCCCACCTCAATTTCCCAAATTCAGCTCTGTTTTAAATGCTATACTTTGGCCTGCATGGCTGGTGTTGCAACAAACATGTCCGGCGTGCTTGCACTGGCGTGATCTTTCGCGCATCCCTGCGTTATATAAATATTCGATCAAAAAGCCGGGGCAACCCCGGTGGCGGCAAGGAGCAAATAATATGGCTGATGACCACGACCCCACACAGGACGACTCCCTTTTTCCGGCTCCCAGCCTGCTGCCGTATGAACGCTGGCTGAATGAAGCCTCCCGCAGTGTGATGTTGAATGCGCTCGAACATGTGAGCCGCGAAGGGCTTGCAGGAGAGCACCATTTCTATCTGACTTTCCTTACGGATTTTCCCGGCGTGGATATTCCTGCCAGACTTCGCGCCCAGTATCCGCATGAAATGACCATCGTGCTCCAGCACCAGTTCTGGGATCTGAAGGTGGACCGGGAAGCAAAAACTGTTTCTGTCGGTCTTTCCTTTGGGGGTGTTGGCTCCATACTGGTTATTCCTGTGCAGGCTATTACTGGGTTTGCTGATCCTGCCATAAGGTTCAGCCTGCATTTTGCTGCCGTGGAGCCAACAGAGGAACCCGCGCCGGAAGAACCCACCACCGGCCAGCCCGAACAGGACGGGCCGGAGGAAAGCGACTCGTCCTCACAGGTCGTGAGTCTTGACGCTTTCCGTAAGAAAGGACCATCACCCGCCTGAAGCCCCGGCGCAAACGGGGCCAGGTTGACGGAGAAGACACGAAGAAATGACCAGCCAGCCCCCTCGCCCCCCGGTGCCGGAATTTGCCTATTCTCCCCTGTTCCCGATGGGGGAGGATAAAACCACCTACCGCAAGCTGGATCTTGCAGGTGTGAGCACATCACAGTGCGGTGGCAAAACTGTTCTGCACGTTACGCCCGAATCCCTTACGGAACTCACTGCGCAGGCTTTTCATGAAGTGGCGCATTTTCTGCGCCCCGCACATCTGGCGCAGCTTGCCTCCATCCTGAAAGACCCCGAAGCTTCGGATAACGATCGCTTTGTGGCGCTTGATCTGCTGAAAAACGCCTGTATTGCCGCAGGGGGCGTGCTGCCCATGTGCCAGGATACCGGCACCGCCATTGTGTTTGGCAAAAAAGGCCAGCGTGTCTGGGCGGAAGGGAACGAGGAAGTTGCCTTCTCCAAAGGTGTGTACGAAACCTATACACGCACCAATCTGCGCTATTCCCAAATGGCGCCACTCACCATGTTTGATGAAAAGAACACCGGCACCAACCTGCCCGTTCAGTGCGATATTTTTGCCAGCCCAGCTGGTGAGCACGATGAGCAGATGGACCTGATGTTCGTTGCCAAGGGTGGTGGCTCTGCCAACAAAACCTTCCTGTTTCAGGAAACGCGCGCCCTGTTGGGGTCTGAACAGCAGTTGCTGGACTGGCTGGATACCAAGATCAAGACACTCGGCACATCCGCTTGCCCGCCTTACCATCTGGCCATTGTTATCGGTGGCATGTCTGCTGAACAGACACTCAAAACAGTTAAGCTGGCATCTACCCACTGGTATGATTCCCTGCCAACCAAAGGGGATATGACCGGCCACGCCTTCCGTGATGTTGAGATGGAACAGAAGGTGCTAGAGCTTACCCGCAAGCTGGGAATTGGCGCTCAGTTTGGCGGCAAATATTTCTGCCACGATGTGCGGGTTATCCGCTTGCCCCGGCACGGTGCATCTCTGCCGGTTGGCATTGGTGTTTCCTGCTCGGCAGATCGGCAGATCAAGGCTCGCGTAACAGCAGAAGGCTTCTTTCTGGAACAGCTGGAGCATGACCCTGCCCGCTTCCTGCCAGAAACCACAGATGAACATCTGGAAGGCGAAGCCATCAAGATCGACCTGAACCGGCCGATGGATGAAATCCGCAAAGAGCTTTCCAAATACCCTGTCAAAACCCGTCTGGCCCTTACGGGTACTGTGGTGGTTGCGCGTGATATCGCCCATGCCAAATTCCGCGAACGCCTGCAAAAAGGCGAAGGCCTGCCGCAGTATCTGAAAGATCATCCCGTCTATTACGCTGGACCGGCCAAAACCCCTGCTGGCATGCCTACAGGCTCCTTTGGCCCCACAACGGCTGGCCGGATGGATTCTTACGTGGCGGAACTTCAAGCCAATGGTGGTTCCTACGTCATGCTGGCCAAGGGCAACCGCTCCAAGGCCGTGAAGGATGCCTGCCAGAAATATGGTGGCTTCTATCTGGGTTCTGTTGGTGGGCCAGCTGCACGGCTTGCCAAGGACTGCATCCGCAAGGTGGAAGTGCTGGAATACCCTGAACTGGGCATGGAAGCCGTATGGAAAATTGAAGTGGAAGATTTTCCTGCGTTTATTGTTATTGATGATAAGGGCAACGACTTCTACGCTGAGCTGTAAGACAGCAGCCTTGGCCCCTTTGCTGCAAAGGGGCCCACAGCAAGGGAGCGATGCGGTTTCATGCGTTTTACAGTAGATCGGTTAGACCATGTGGTGCTGACTGTAAGGGATGTAGAAATTTCCGCTTCATGGTTTCAGCGCGTGCTGGGAATGGACCGGGAAGAATACGGCCGCAACAATCGCACTGCGCTGCGTTTTGGGGGCCAGAAGCTAAACCTGCGTGCTTATAATGCCGAAGGGTGGGAAACAGCCACACACGCCCTGCCCGGCGGAAACGATTTATGTTTTGTAACCGCCATTACCAGTGAAGATGTTTGCGAACACCTTAAAACCTGCGGCGTAACAATTGTAGAAGGCCCTGTGGCGCGCCTTGGTGCGCTAGGCCCGATTACATCCGTTTACTGCCATGATCCGGATGAAAATCTGATCGAAATTGCATCTTATCAAGGTTAAAAAAAATAGCCTCCCTCTTTGAAACTTATAAAAGAGGGAGGCTTTTTACTTTCAGCTCTTACGACGCACAACGGATGAAGGCTGCTGCGCGACCTGCTGCAACCATCCGCCATGAAAACCGGCCTGCAGCAAACCACGGCGAATAACAGTACTTTGCCGCATTGTGTCCCACACAAGGCCGCTGCGCCAGTTTTCCACCATCAGCAAAATGGGCCCTTGGTCGATACCCAAGTAAGTATTATCGGCCCAGTAATCCTGCTTCTCATCATGAAAGCTGGGATTAAACGAATCTGCAAAACCATATTTGCCGTAAATATGGTTTCCATATTTTTCTTTCATGGTGCGCAATGCCGGAATGGCAATTTCCGGCGCAAATGCCACAGAACCACCAGCCGCCGTTGGCGCAATGGTGCCATCATCCTGTGTATAGTCACGCCCCACACCACGGGCACTGTAAGACAGGAAGTGACGTGTCTGCCCGTTTTCTGTTTTGGTCACATCACCGGGGCCATCACTGGCTGTTAAGCCCCACGTGTTGGCATCGTAACCTTGCCATTTTCCGGGGTTGGACACAGCATAATTACGTTGCGCATACACAGCACGTCGGCTGTTTTCAAAATAATCAATACCCTTGCCACTGATCCAATTATCCTGAATCCCCCGGAAATCTATCCATGCGTGGGAATACTGATGCCCAAACAAAGGTGCAAAGTTCAGGAATGTTTGCCCGTATTCTTCACCCCAGCGCTTATCATTTGTTGCCAGCCATGCTTGCCAGGAAACAGGCTGTAACCCATGTTCGGGAGCCCCCAAGGCAAGAATGTACAGCATCATACCCTCGCTGTACCCTTCCCAATAGTTGGGAAGAAAGCCATGCTCGGGTGACCAACCCATGCTCAGCCGATGGTCTGGACGTTCCATCCATTTCCAGTCCACTCTATTAAAAAGTTGGTCTGAAAGCTGGCGAATTTCTTTTTCCTGCGCTGTATCCTGCGTATAAAAATTACGACAGAACAGAACACCCTGCATTAATAATGCGGTATCAATACTGGAAAGTTCAATATCTGGGTTCAGGCGCAAACCTGTACGGTTATCCAGAAAGTGATAGAAAAACCCGTGATAGCCAGAGGCTTTATCCGCACTCTCATTTTGCGGCAATTTCCACATATAGCGCAGCGTTGTAAGCGTACGCTCTACAGCCTGCTGGCGCGTAATATAATGGCGCTTAACACCAATACCATAAGCAGTCAGACCAAAACCTACAGATGCAACACTATCCTGCTTCTGATCTGATGGATAACGATCTGGAATAAGCCCCGTAGCCGGATCTGCTGAATCCCAGAACCACTGGAATGTGCGTTGCTCCAGATCAGATACCATCGCCACATCAGCCGGTGTGGGCGTATAAGCCTGTGGTGCTTGTGCAGAAGGGGCAAGCGCATAAGCCTGCCCGCCAACACTGGCAACACCTAGAAAGAGGCTTCCGGCAAGCAGCAAAGCCCCAGTTTTTAGAAAGGATTTTCTTTTTTCTGAAAGATCCGGCTTCTTGTTTTTCCACACATCAGGCACGCACTTTGTTTTCATAACCGCCAAAAATCCGATTGTTACCCCAGACCGTCCCGACCATTACGTTACACAACCGCCCAGCTAAGCGGCCTGTATGCAAGACGCATGAAAACATTCCAGCAACTGTGTAAGGTTCCCACAAACGTGAGCATGAAACACAGCGTATGCAAAAACAATGCTTTTGAGGGTAGATTTTTTGCGGTGCGCACAAGCGGAAAACGCATAAAGCGCTTTCCGTCCGTACCTGAAAATAGTTTTAGGTGATAGAATTATGACTGACGATACCGGAAGATATTCAAATCTGCCGCATCAATCTCAGGCTTTTTGTTGGACATAAGATCTGCCAACACTTTGCCAGAACCACATGCCATGGTCCACCCAAGCGTGCCATGCCCGGTGTTAAGGAACAGATTGTCCAAACCTGTGCGTCCAATAACCGGTGTGCCATCTGGAGTCATCGGGCGCAGACCTGTCCAGAAAAGTGCCTGCTCTACATCGCAACATCCGGGAAACAGATCTGTTACAGAATGTTCCAATGTTTCACGCCGGGGTTTACGCAAACGGCGGCTAAAACCAGCCAGTTCTGCCGTGCCCCCAATACGCACCCTATCCCCCAAACGGGTGATACCAATTTTGAAGGTTTCATCCATAATTGTAGAAACAGGCGCTGCATCTGCATTTTGAATAGATGCTGTAAGCGAATAACCTTTTACGGGATAAACTGGCAGATCAATCCCCAAAGGCCGTAGCAGTGCGGGAGAGAAACTGCCCAATGACAGCACATAGGAATCTGCCGTTAATACGCCGCGAGAGGTTTCTACACCCGTCACACGCCCACTTTCAGACCGAACACGGCGCACAACCGTATCATACAGAAACTTTACACCGGCTTCCTGCGCCATGCTGGCCAGACGCTGTGTGAATTTAAATGCATCTCCGGTTTCATCACCCGGCAAACGCAAACCACCAACAATCTTTTGGCGAGATGCTGCAAGACCCGGCTCTGCCGCTACGCAGCCATCTACATCCAAAAGTTCGTAGGGGACATTATACTGTTTAAGAACAGCAATATCCTTGGCTGTTGCATCAAGCTGCTTCTGGGTTCTAAAAACCTGTAGCGTGCCCTGCTGGCGGTCATCATACGTGATGCCTGTTGTCGCACGTAAATCCTGCATGACATCACGGCTGTATTCAGCCAAACGCACCATACGGCCTTTGTTGCGGTCATACGCAGCGGCCGTGCAGTTTTCCAGCATCTGAAAAAGCCATTTCCACAAATGCGGGTCTGGCATGGGCCAAAATACAAATGGCCGATACTTCATCAGCAGCCAGCTAATGGATTTAAGCGGCACACCCGGGCCAGCCCATGGCGCAGAATAACCGGGAGAAACCTGCCCCGCATTGGCAAAACTGGTTTCCATACCAGCTTCCGGCTGGCGGTCCACCACTGTAACTTCATGCCCGGCCTTAGCCAGATACCAGGCAGATGTAACCCCTACAACACCACTTCCCAGAACCAGAATTTTCATTTCTGCTTATCTTTCTGTTGGGTAAACTGTTCAGGCAGCCGCTGTGTAAACGCGATGATAGCGCCGCCCCAGAGATGTCAGTACTTCGTAACCAATTGTGCCTTCTGCTTTGGCTACAACATCTACGCCGTAAGACTCGTTCAGAAGTTCCACCATGCTATCTTCCTCCAGCAGGCCTTCAGGCACCGCAGAAAGATCAACAGTCATGGAATCCATAGAAATTCGGCCCAGAATTGGCAGCCGATAGCCCTTATACCAAGCGCATCCTGCAGCAGCCCCGGCGCGGGCAAAACCATCTGCGTAACCGGTAGCAATAGTGGCAACACGGCACGGGCCACCGGCTTGCCATGTCAGCCCGTAACCTACCCGGTCTCCCTTGGATAAATGACGAATTTGCAGAATATGCGCTTGCAGGCCAACCACAGGCTTAAGCGGGTTATCACCTTCATTCTGTGGCGCCACGCCATATAAAGCAGCACCGGGGCGGACAAGATCAAAATGAAACTGCGACCCCAGAAAAATACCGGATGATGCAGAAAGGCTTAAAGCAGCTTTGGGGAGCACATGCGCATAGGCCTCAAACCGTTCGCGCTGCATGGTATTTGCTGGATTTTCAGGGGTATCGGCACAAGCCAGATGGCTCATGACCAAACTGACAGACAAACCTGTAAGAAGTTCTGGAGACGCTGCTAGCGTATCAATATCAGCCTCTGAAAGCCCAAAACGGGACATACCCGTATCAAGCTGAATGGCGACATCCAAGGGTTTGCCCATCTTGGCAGCCAGATTTCGCAAAACCGCAATTTGTTCCAAACTATTGAGAACAGGCCGCAGATTGTTGCGTACACATACTTCAGCAGCTTCTGGCCGAGGGCCATGTAACACTGTGATAGATGTATGAGGAGATAAATAGGGCCTAAGGGCAAGCCCTTCATCTACATGTGCGACAAAAAAATGCTTTGCACCGGCATTTTCCAAAACGGGAGCCACTTGCGCAACACCAAGCCCATAGGCATCAGCCTTAACCACTGCAGCACAAGCCGTTTTACCCAACCGGCTTACAAGGTAGCGATAATTTTCAGCAATAGCGGACAGATTAACCGTAAGAACCGCCCCCGCGCGAGATGCAGGCCACATTGTTCTAGCTGAGGACGAAACAGTATTCACAACCGCCACCCTTATTTGTTTCGGTTTCAGAATTTTAACAGGTGTTTTGTAAGATATCCTGCCTGTGTGTTGCAGAACATATTATTTTTCCTGTATTTTAGAATAAAATTTCAATACCAGACCATAAAAGACAGATTATGCCAGATCGTGTAACCGAAGCCATTTTGCGGCACCTTGAACACAATGGTCGCCTGAGCAATGCAGAGCTGGCTGCAAAAGTGGGGCTTTCCCCTTCTGCCTGTCTGCGCCGTGTGCGCATGCTTGAACAACAGGGCACCATACAAGGCTACCACGCCATTATTGCTCGGCAGAAAAGCCCGGCAGTTGCCACCATTATTGTGCAGATCACGCTGGAAAAGCAGACAGAGGAATGCCTGCGGCGTTTTGAAAGCCGTATTAAAGAATGTGCTGATGTTAAGGAATGTTACCTGATGACAGGTGATGCTGATTATCTACTGCGTGTAGAAGCCCGAGACATGCAGGATTATGAGCGTATCCACAAAGAGGAATTATCCCGCATGCCGGGTGTGGTGCGTATTCAAAGCAACTTTGCCATTCGCCCCGTTGTGCAACAGGGCAAATGTAGCTGAATACCTAGTCTTCCGACTCTTCATCTTCCGATGGCGCATTGAGATCACGCTGCACTTCTGGAGAACGCAGCAGTGTATCCATGTGCATGGCCGTATCCAGGGCTGTATCTGGCTGGAAATGCAGTTCCGGCACAGTTCGCGCACGTATTTTATGCGCAAGCTGTGTTCTCAACCACGGAGCTACTCGTTTTAAAGCGGGCAGAAGTTCCGCAACATCGCTACGCCCCAAACGGGTAATAAAAACTGTTGCGTGACGAAAATCTGGAGAAAGCCGAACCTCGGTAACCGTAAGGTCAACATCTGCCAGATCCGGATCACGAAACGTGGTGCGTGCAAAAACTTCAGCCAACACACGCCGCACCTCTTCCCCCACCCGCAACTGACGCTGGGAGGGGCCAGATGGAGCAAGACCGGCGAGATACCCCGCCGGCCCTGCTACTTTACTGCCTGATCCGTTCTTACGGCTCATGCTGGAACCAGCTCACTTTCAAAGCATTCCACCACATCGCCTTCGCGCAGATCATTGTAGCCTGCAAAGGAAAGGCCACATTCGTAACCCTTGCTGACTTCCTTCACATCGTCCTTGAAGCGCTTGAGCTGGCTCAAATCACCTTCATGAACCACTACGCCATCACGCAGCAGACGCACGCCACAGCCGCGTTTGACAACGCCTTCCGTAACGTAACAGCCAGCCACTTTGCCCACCTTGCTGATTTCGAACACACGGCGGATTTCGGCATAACCAAGGAACTTTTCACGGTGCTTAGGTGCCTGCTTACCACGCACAAGCTGTTCCACATCATCAGCAACCTGATAGATGATGGAATAGTAGCGGATATCTACACCTTCGCGCTGCGCCAGCTGACGTGCCTGTGCTGTGGCGCGCACATTGAATGCAATAATCACTGCATCCGATGCCTTACCAAGCTGCACATCGCTTTCTGTAATCTGGCCAACAGAAGCATTCAGAACGCGAACGCCCACTTCTTCATTTGCCAGCTTGAGCACAGTTGTCTGAATAGCTTCCGCAGAACCCTGAACGTCTGCCTTGATCAGAACAGAAACTTCTTTCTGATCACCCGCCTGAATACGGGCCAGCATCTGATCCAGCGTGCCACGGGCAGCAACCTGACCAGCCACCTGATGTTCTTTCAGCTTACGCTGACGGAACTCGGAAATCTCACGCGCGCGGTTTTCGTTTTCAACCACCACGAACGGAGCACCAGCAGATGGCACACCAGAGAGACCCAGCACTTCAACCGGCATGGAAGGCCCTGCATCCGTAACCTGACGGCCACGATCATCCAGCAGAGCACGCACCCGGCCCCATTCGGTGCCAGCAACCACGATATCGCCTTTATGCAGCGTGCCTTTTTGCACCAGCACAGAGGCAACAGAACCGCGACCACGATCCAGACGGCTTTCAATGACGGCACCTTCAGCAGCCCGGTCCGGGTTTGCCTTCAGTTCCAGAATTTCTGCCTGCAGAAGAATAGCTTCTTCCAGCTTGTCCAGCCCGGTACGCTTAAGCGCGGAAACCTCAATATCCTGAACGTCACCGCCCATGGATTCTACCACAATTTCGTGGCTTAGAAGTTCCTGACGCACCCGATCAGGCTTGGCGCCTGGCTTGTCGATCTTGTTGATAGCAACAATCATCGGCACGTTTGCAGCCTTGGCATGCTTAATGGCTTCAACCGTCTGCGGCATAACACCATCATCAGCTGCCACAACCAGCACCACCACATCCGTAATGGATGCACCGCGAGCACGCATAGCCGTAAAGGCTTCATGGCCCGGGGTATCCAGGAATGTAATCTTGGAGCCGGAAGGCAGCGTAACCTGATAAGCCCCGATATGCTGGGTAATACCGCCGGCTTCTCCACCCGCAACGTCTGTTGTGCGCAGAGCATCCAGCAGAGATGTCTTACCGTGGTCAACATGACCCATGATTGTCACAACCGGCGGACGCGGACGCAGATCTTCCGGTGCGTCTTCCACACCTTCAATCCCCAGTTCAACGTCTGCTTCAGAAACACGGCGCACGCGGTGGCCGAATTCTTCAACAATCAGTTCAGCCGTATCAGCATCAATGGTCTGAGTGACAGTTGCCATTACGCCCATTTTCATCAGCGCTTTGATAACTTCACCCTGACGGGCTGCCATACGGTTAGCCAGTTCCTGCACGGTAATGTTTTCCGGCAGAACCACATCACGCACAACCTTCACCTGATCGGAGCGCAGACGTTCCAGTTCAGCCTGACGGCGTTCACGCTCGCGCTGACGACGGACAGATGCGAGTGAACGCGTCTTATCGTCATCACCTTCAATCGCGGCCTGCACGTCAATGCGGCCTGCACGACGGCCACCGCCAACATCGGACTTACGACCGCCACCACTTTTGCGATGGTTACCAGCAGGTGTTTTACGAGATGCACCACGGCGCGGCGCATCATCACTTTCCATGTCACGGCCACTACGCAGACGCAGTGTTTGCGCAGCGGCTGGTTCTTTTTCCTTGGCTTCAGCAGGCTGAGAGCGTGAAGGAACAGGCTTCAGCGGCTTGGCTGGCATAATTGCGCGTTCAGCCAATGGACGCAGACGCCCAACCGGCGGAGCCAGCGTTACTTCACCCGGAATGGGCACAGCAGAAACAACTGGTTCTTTCACGGCAATAGGCTGAATGGATTCAATGCGCGATTTGCGCTCATCCTCTTCAGCAGCAGCCTTTGCGGCTTCGGCTTCTTCAGCCGCGCGCTTATCTTCTTCTTCCTTACGACGTGCTTCTTCAGCAGCCGAAAGAATACGAATTTTTTCAGCTTCGCGCTGCTCGGCTTCACGCCGTGCGGCTTCTTCCGCTGCTTTTTTCTGTTCCGCCAGCACACGCTGACGCATGGCCAGTTCAGCGGCTGTTAGCGTACGACCGCCACCGCGCGCTCCACCGGCACGTCCGCCAGAGCCACCCGGCCCGGCACCACGTTTTTTGCGCACTTCAACCTGCACAACCTTGGAGCGGCCATGACTGAAACTTTGCCGCACGGACCCGGCATCAACCGTCCGTCCGACCTCCGAACGCCCTGCCGGCCGAAGGGACAAACGCCCCTTACCCTGATCCTGATCCTTGCCTTCGCTCATTGACCCGCCTGTTCACACCCATGCGCCGGAAAGGTCCGGGGCATGCGAGGGCCGCCTTCAGCAACCCCCGTAAAACGCTTATTCTCACAACGTAAGCGCTGTGCCAGCCCACCGGCTGAAAGCGCTACGTTCACCACTCGTTCCCGCCCAAAAATCTTTGCCAGATCTTCAGATGACAACGCCTCAACGACAGGAATATCACGTTGGCCGGAAACCAGCCTTTCCCGCTCTTCCCTGCTTCCATCCAGCGCATGAACAACAATGGCAGCTTTACGCTGTACCAGCCATTCTCGCACCTTCATAAATCCACTTGTAGCCTGACCAGCTCTGCGAGCCAGCCCTACAAGTTCACTCATCCGCCGGAGCAGCCCCGCTTCTACACGGGCCACTATATCTTCCGGCACCTTAACCTGCTGGCGTGCGGCGCGTGAAAAAACGCCCCGAGCACGCGCCTGTTCTATCACATCCCGGCGGGGGCTCAACCATATTCCCCGCCCCGGCAGACGTGCATCCAGATCAGGCACCACTTCACCAGATGGTGAAATTACAAACCGGATCATTAAAGAAGGTTCGCCTTCTTCACGCGTTACCGCGCACCTCCGAAGGCTGCCTTTCTCTTCTGTTTCTGGCAAGAAATCACCACCCACTTTATATCAGGCCTCAGGCGTTGGCCTCACCTTCCTTGATATCGGAAGGCTGCTGATTTTCATCCTCAAACCAATGAGCACGTGCTGCCATGATAATTTCATTGGCGGCATCTTCCTCAATGGCATCGGTGCCCAAGATCTCAACCAGCTCATCGCCAGCCAGATCTGCAAGGTCGTCTAAGGTTTTTACACCTTTTTCACCCAATGTCACAAGCATCTGGTTTGTAAACACGCCCATATCGGCAATCTCGTCCACAACACCAAGCTCTTTCCGCCGATCATCAAGCTTTTGTTCCTGCTGAACCAGATAAGATTCAGCACGCTGAACCAGCTCCTGCACCACCGACTCGTCAAAACCTTCAATGCCAATCAGTTCATCAGGATCAGCAAAAGCCAGTTCTTCGATGGAGTGGAAACCTTCTGTGACGAGCAGACCCGCAATCACATCATCCACATCCAGAGCTTCAACAAACAGCGCTGTCCGACGACGGAACTCTTCCTGGCGGCGCTCGGATTCTTCCGCTTCTGTCAGGATATCAATATCCCAACGAGTCAGCTGGCTGGCCAGACGGACGTTCTGCCCACGGCGGCCAATAGCCAGAGAAAGCTGCTCATCCGGCACGACCACTTCTACGCGCCCGGCTTCTTCATCCATCACCACTTTGCTGACTTCAGCCGGAGCCAATGCATTCACCACAAAAGTAGCGGCCTGCGGGCTCCACGGGATGATATCGATCTTTTCGCCCTGCAACTCGGCCACAACGGCCTGCACACGGGAACCGCGCATACCCACGCAAGCCCCAACGGGATCAATAGACGCATCACGAGAAATCACAGCCATTTTGGCGCGAGAACCCGGGTCACGCGCAACGGCCTTAATTTCAATAATGCCATCATAAATTTCAGGCACTTCCTGCGCAAATAGCTTGGCCAAAAAGGCCGGATGCGTGCGAGACAGGAAAATTTGCGGACCACGTGGTTCATCACGCACATCGTAGATGTAGGCACGCACGCGGTCTGAGTTACGGAACGTTTCACGCGGGATCAGCTCATCACGCCGAAGCAGCGCTTCTGCCGAACCAATTTCAACCAGCAGGTTACCGTATTCGGTCCGCTTGACGGTACCGTTTACGATTTCGCCAACGCGATCCTTGAATTCGTTATACTGGCGCTTGCGTTCATATTCACGCACGCGCTGCACAATCACCTGTTTGGCGGTTTGCGCGGCAATACGGCCAAAATCGATCGGGGGCAGTGGATCGATCAGATATTCGCCTGCCTGAATTTCAGGGCGAAACTTGCGGGCAATGGAGAGCGCAATCTGCGTATCTTCATTTTCCACTTCGTCCACCACTTCCGTCCAGCGGGACAGACGCACATCGCCTGTCTTGCGGTCGATGGTGGCACGAATGTCCTTTTCGTGCCCATATTTGGCGCGTCCGGCTTTCTGGATCGCCTGTTCCATGGCTTCCAGCACTTCTTCACGCTCGATACCTTTCTCGCGCGAGACAGCGTCTGCAACCAGCAAAAGTTCAGGACGGGAAACAGAGGTATCCATACTCTCAGCTCTCCAAAACAGGCAGCTTTATCAATGCACCTTGGGCCCGGAAGAATCGTCGTCATTCTTCTGGGCGGGATCAGTGCCGGGCGCAGATTGCACCATACGGGCACTAGCTTCAATCAGAGCATCTGTCAGCACCAACCGTGCACGCCGAAGTTCTTCCAGCGGCAAGGCAACTTCCGTGCCATCATCCAGACGCATCCGCGCAACAGTTCCATCAGACCCCAGAACCGTACCGGAAAAGCGGCGGCGCCCATTTACCGGCAGCAGAACTTCTGCCTTGGCCTGGTGCCCGGCAAAGCGGTTCCAGTCCTTCGCACGGGTAAGGGGCCGATCTATCCCGGCAGAGGAAACTTCCAGCGTCCACGCCCCGGGAATGGGGTCTTCAACATCCAGCACGGCACCTACCGCGTGGCTGATCCGTTCACAATCTTCCACATTGATCAGGGAACCGTCCTTGCGGTCTGCCATGATTTGCACAGTCGGACGCTCACGCCCCAGCACAGCAACACGCACAATCTCATAACCCATATCCTCAACGGCAGGGGCTATCAGCGCAGCAACGCGGGCTTCTAGGCCAGAGTGAGTAGAAAGGTCTGTATCCAATGCAAAAAAGGCGGCCGTCAAGGCCACCCCCCGAAACGTAAAACAAATTGAGAAGGATGGTTCTTTATGTAAGGGATGCAGAGTGAAACCGCAAGGGCAGAATAAAGTTACTGCCCGTTATGCAAATCTTTACCCTTTATAAAAAACAATTTTACGGGCTGGATGCAAATTGCGCATTGCAGGGTGCGCCGGACATGCTTTTATTACCTCTATTGCGACATTTTTACCATCCTACACACCACTAAGGGCTGACCTTTCAATATGCACAAAGAGCCAGAACCCGCATGGAAGCCACAGCCGCAACCTCAGGCAGCAGATAAACCCTCTGGCGTGCGCATGGCCCTGATAGGGCTAGCTACATGCGTTATCATGGCGGGAGCTGGTGTGCATTTTATGGGTGGAGGACATGGAAATACCTCTATCCCCGCAGCAGAAAACAATACCCAAGACCACGATAACAGCGCCAACCGGATGGGAATTCCCCTTACGCTCATTGCCTCGCAAAAAGCGGCTCAAACCTTGGCAAAATCGAATTACACGGATCAGGAGCAGGCAGATATTCTGGCCGGCATAAAACGGCGGGACATTCGCTTGGTGGCCATGCCTGTTTACGATGCCACAGGCGCTGGTGGCACCATTACCCTTATTTGCGGAGCATGGCACCAAACTGTGCATTTGTCCCCTACCCCGCAAACCGTCATTCTACCCATTACGATCAGCGGTAATGTTGATATCATACCAGCATCAGACCCTGGGCCTGCTGGCATTGGAAGCGGCGCCATTACGGTATTTGGCCCACAAACACTGCCGATTATGTATAAAGGGGATACTTTGCCACTAACGGTGATTGCGCAATGAAGGGACTGTTACCCGCCCTAAACCGACTGATGCCGTTGATGATGGTCATCTTTCTGGTGCTTGCCAGCATACAGATTGCCCTCAGCCTGCATCTTTCCCTGCATTCCATTACGCATGTTTTGCAGTGGTGCGCTCCCGCGTGGCCAATTTTGGCCGCAAGTGGCATTATACTTACGGTAGCAGGGCTGCTGTTTGAAACACGCGCCGAAAAGCTAGCGCGCAAAGGGCTTTTACGCCGACGGGGATTCATCATGGACGTTCTTGCCAGACTGACCAACCGCGCCGCACTGGAAGAAATGATGGCGCGCGAGCAGCGTGAAACCACCATTGATGCGGAAGAACTGGCAGCCAACCTGCGGGCCCGCGTTATTGGGCAGGATCAGGTATGTGAGGATGTGGCTGTGCAGTTGCGCCGCCGCCTTGCCTTGCAGGTGCGCGGCAAACCAGTCGGCATTTTTCTGCTGGCAGGCCCCCCGGGCACAGGCAAAACCTATCTGGCCAAGCAGCTTGCCCGCCAGCTTGAACGCCCCCTGCTGCATTTTGACATGACACAGATGAGCAGCCCCCATGCCGCAACCCAGTTGTTTGGCTCCCCCAAAGGTTATGTAGGTTCAGACACTTACGGGAAGCTGACTGGCGGCCTGAAGGAAAAGCCCGATGCCGTTGTGCTGCTGGATGAAATTGAAAAAGCGCATCCAGATGTGTTCAAAAAATTCCTGACAGCCTGGAATGACGGACACATTACCGAAGCCTCTACCGGGCAGCAGATTTCTACCGTACGTGCCATTTTTGTGCTGACATCGAACATTGCCACGGATGCGCTCACAGAAATTGCAGACCGCCTGCATGATGACCCGGACCGTATGCGTGCCGAATCGGTAGAAGCCCTGCGTCAGGCCGGGTTTGCCCCGGAAGTTCTAAACCGGTTGGATCGGATTTTCGTATTCCGTCCGCTGCAAGGGCTGGATATTGCTCGCGTGGCCGCGCTGGAAATTGAAACCATGATTGAAAGCTACGGCCTGAAGGTAGAAACCGGCGGGATTGATGCCACCCTGCTGATGGATGTCATGCGCCGTCAGAGCCGCATGGGAGATGCAGCTTCTGCCCGCGATCTGGTGCGCTCCATTGAAGATATGATCAGCGAATCCCTGATTGTAGCCCGCCAGCAGGGCGCCAATATGGTGCGGCTGGTAAAGGAAGATGATGGCGCTGTGGTTGCAAAAGTGGCGGATAACCGCACGGATGAAGGCGATGGCATTCACGCGCGCCTGATTCCATAAGCGGTCTCTTACTGTTTATTCTTCCGGCACAAGGCTGTTCTGCATGTCTGCTTTTACCCGATTGTGGCAACGCGCTCCTGTATGGCGTGTTGCGCTGTTTACCGCTGGCGCATGCAGTGTGTTTTCCGTGATGTTTCCAGCCCCTTGGCTGACATCACGCCTGCCAGCCTATGCAAAGCTTACCTCTAAAATCAGCCATATGCTGCCTAGCGGTGCATCCTCCGCCGATTCGTCGGAAGATGCCCTGCGGCCGGATGAAGACCGGCGCACCGTTTCCGCTCCCCCTATGGATGCACAATTTGAAGGCACATTACCCTTTGCGGGCCGCCAGCTCCCTTTACCCGCGGGCAAATGGCACCCGCTCCTGAATTATCAGGATGATGTTGCTCATGGAGAGATTCTGACATCCCTTTATGTGCGTTCTGAACAAGGCATTGTCACAGGCCTATTGGTTGCGCAGGCCACCACACAATCCTTACCCATTACGGATACGCAGTTGGTGCAGGATGAATGCCACAGCAACTTTAACTTTATGTCCGAAGCCTTGCCGCAGGATGGCACGCATACAGAATGCTGGATGACATCCCCCATCCGTGTGGTGAACAACGTTTTTCTAACATCCAATCCCGCATTACAGGCTTTGCTGGGAAGCCCGATGTTTATTCCCCCGGCGGTGCAACGCCTGACGGGTATGGGCTTTGATCTGCCCCCCGTTCTGGTGGATGCAGGGTGGAACCGGATTGAAAAAAGCAAATCCGGCCCCGGTGTGGATTTTATGAGTGTTCACATGCTGACAAGCCCGGCAGAAGCTGGCAGCAAAACCGTACCGGGTGCGCCAGAAAACTGGTCTCGCGCAGGTATGTCCGATTCCGCTGCTGTGTCAGACTTTGTCCGCCGCACCAATGCATGGCTGCGCGGATGGAGCCCTTATCTGCGCCAAGGGTTTGACAGCAAGCTTCCTGACACTGCGCTGCCCACAACTGTATCAGCAGATCCTGCGTTTCACGGTTAAGCAACCGTTAGAACGCTTTCTGTAAGGTATAGAAAACCGTTAAACAGCTTGGTGAAGTTTGCCTTCACGCAGAAGATCTGCAGAAACTTCAATCAGAAAGTCCAGAACCGTCCGCGTCCGCAAGGGGAGCGTGCGCGGACCGGTGTGCACGGCGTAAAACGGCAAAGATGGAATCTGCCAATCTGCAAACAGACGGGTGAGCCGACCGCTCGCAACAGCCTCACGCACCTGAAACTCTGGTAGCAGCCCTATGCCCAACCCAGATTCTACGGCATACAGCACTGCTTCACTGCTATTGGCACGGAAAACAGCAGAAGGCGCAATAACGCTTTCTTCGCCATCCCGCTCAAAGTTCCAGTCCAGCCTGCTAGAGCCATAATTATAGACGACTCCCGGATATTCCGGCAGATCACGTGGGTGCGTAGGTGTGCCGCAACGGTTCAGACAAGATGGCGCGGCCACCAACCATTTGCGCACAACACCCAATTTGCGGGCAATAAGAGACCCCTCGGCAATCTCTCCTACACGAACGGCCAGATCCAGCCCTTCTTCTACCAGATCACCAAACGCATCGCGCATAACCACTTCAATAGCCAGATCAGGGTGCCGTTCCAGCAATTCCCCTATCCGCCGTGTCAGACACAGACCGAAAGCCGTGGTAACCCCTAAACGGACCAAACCAGAAACAGAAGCTCGGCGGCGACCCAGCACTGTTTCTGCGGTTTCCAGAATTTCCAGCACTTCATAGGCATGTGGAAGCAGGCTTCTGCCATCTTCCGTCATGGTGAGGCTGCGTGTGGTGCGTGCAAACAGCGTTGTGCCGTAATGCGCCTCTAACAACGCAATATGGCGGGAAATTGTAGGCTGACTAACACCTGTCTCACGCGAGACGGCAGAAAACGAGCCTGTAGCCGCAACGCGAACAAAGCTGTGAAGCGCGGAAAGAAGATCCATTGAAGTCCAGCACTGTCCCTGCGAACACGCGCACATTACATTACAACCCCTTACCAGCAAGAAGTGTATCTAATGTTGCGCGTATTCCTGATTTATCGACAATTTTGGAACAAGCTGGCTGGTCGCACAACATCCGTCAGGCTCTGTTCCGCCATGTGACAGATGCACTTGCATTTGTCTCGCAAGACGGAACAGATATCCCAAACAGGTTTTACCGGCGCCGCATATGCGGCTGTGCCAGCTTTTTTTCTGCCATACGTGCCAAACGCACAAAAGGCAGCCCCAGCAGCAGATAAGCCGCACCAACCATCAACCCTGTTCCGAAATAATCGAAATAGGAAGAGGACAGGCGGATGTAAGTCTGGGTCAATTCTGTCAGCGTAATCACGCTGACCAGTGACGAATCTTTCAACAACGAGATAAAATCGTTTGTCATGACAGGCATAACCAGACGGAAAGCCTGTGGCACCACAACGTAACGCAGTGCCTGAGCGTGCGTCATATTCAGGGCCAATGCGGCTTCCATCTGCCCATGCGCAACGGATTGCAGGCCGGCCCGATAGTTTTCAGCCTCATATGCCGCGTAGTTCATACCCAAGCTGACAACACCGGCCAGGAAGGGCGTAAGACTGATACCAAATTCAGGCAGACCGTAGAAAATAAACAGAACCTGAATCAGCAATGGGGTGCCACGTACCACTTCCACATATGTAGTCGCCACCCACCGCAAAGGTGTAGGGCCATACAGACGCAGAAGCGCCAGAGCCAGACCAGCACCAACAGCCAGCACCATTGCGCATAGGGAAACCAGCAACGTCAGCCATGCAGCTTTTGCCAACTGCGGCAGAAAACCCATATAGCGTTCCAGCTTAACGCGCCAGCCGCCCTTACCTTCCAGCTCCGCCACATATGCGTTCCACGCCGCAGGTGTAACGTTTAAGGTGGTGTGATCATTGGTCAGCTGCGCCATTTCTGGCGTCCATAGGTCCCACCGCAGCAAAACGCGATGGAGTGTGCCATCATGCTGCATGGTTGCCAGTGCGGCATTTACTTTTGTGCGCAGAGCAACATTCTGCCCTTTAGCAAAAGCAATACCATATTCCACACGGCCAATGGGTTCACCCACCACCTGTAGGGCCGGGTTGGTATCACCGTAATATTTGGCAATGGGGCCATCAATCAGAATGGCATCCGTGCGCCCGTTTGCCAGATCCATAAACGCATCGGTTTCTTCATCATACGTCCGAAGCTGAACCTTGGCGTTCTCGGTAAGAATACGTTCAGCCTGCGTATCTTTAATGGTGCCAATGGCATGGCCGTTCAGGTCCGCAAGGGTTTTCAGTTGCGGGCCATTACGCCGCACCACAATGCGTTCTGATGTGATGTAGTACGGGTCTGAAAAATCAATGCCTTCAGCATGCTCATCTGTCATCTCGATGCCACAGATGACCATCTCATAAAGACCACGCTGCAAGCCGGGAATAAGGCCATCCCAGTCATTCTGCACGAACTGAAGCGGCGCACCCATGTGCTTGCCCAGTTCCTGCATCAGGTCATATTCAAACCCGGTCAGCTTGTCCTGATCTTTCAGATCATGAAACGTATAGGGCACATCCGATGAAGCATCCGCAGCCCAGCGGATCGGCTTTTCTTCCTGTGCGTGTGCCACATGCGCGCCAGCACCCAGCCAGCTTACGGCCAGCAGCATACAGACACAGCGCAGAAACAAACCCCAAAAGCGGGGCGGGCAATACTGTGCGTTCTGTTTCACAGAAGTGTCCTCAAAAAGCGGCGTGTCTGTTCATGAGCCGGGTTCACACACAGAACCTCCGGCGGGCCGGATTCAACAATATGGCCGCCATCCATGTAGACAATGGTATCCGATGCCACTTGGGCAAAGCGCATATCGTGGGTGACGATAATCTGCGTCATCCCTTCATCATCAAGGGTGCGCATGACCCCCAGCACTTCTTCCGCAACTATCGGATCAAGCGCTGATGTGGGTTCGTCATACAGCATAATTTCTGGCCGCATGGCCAAAGCACGTGCAATGGCCGCACGCTGTTGCTGCCCACCAGAAAGCGAAACAGGGTAACGCTGCGCAACGCGGGCCAACCCTACTTTTTCCAGCAGGGCCATGGCCTCGGCACGCTCAACTTCTCCGCCCTCACCCTTCACCACGCGGGGGGCCAGCAGAACGTTGTCCAGAACTGTAAGGTGAGGAAAAAGGTTAAAGCTCTGGAACACCATGCCCACATGAGTGCGCAAGCGATGTGCCATATGCTCATCAGCGCGACGCCAGACGGCATCTTTGCGCTCTATGGTCACCCCCATGGCGGTGATCTTGCCACTATCGGGAATTTCCAGAAAATTCAAACACCGTAAAAAAGTGGATTTTCCGCAACCGGATGGGCCGATAATAGAAACCAGCTCACCCTTTCGCACCTGCATGGATACACCACACAGGACATCCCCCTCGCCGAAACTTTTGTGCAGATGTTCCGCACTCAAAACGACTGGGTCTTCCACAGAAAACGCCGACCCGGTGCGTACCGGGTCGGCATCTTGACGTTCACCTTGAACGAATTGGTTCTCAGGCAGCTTTCGTCATCCCTCGCAAGACGTACTGAAGAATGCCACCATGCCTATAATACTCGACTTCGTCTAGGGTATCGACACGGCAAAGCAGTGGTACTTCCTGCGTGGAGCCGTCATTTCTTGTAATTGTCATAATTACATCCATGCGCGGCGAAAGTTTATCAACACCCTTGATGCTGATCACCTCATCACCCTTCAGACCAAGGGTCTTGCGGGTTGTACCATCCTTGAACACCAGCGGCAGAACGCCCATGCCCACAAGGTTGGAACGGTGAATACGCTCAAAGCTTTCAGCAATAACGGCCTTTACGCCCAGCAGCAGGGTGCCTTTTGCGGCCCAGTCACGGGAAGAACCCATGCCGTATTCCTTGCCACCAATCACCACCAGCGGGGTGTGTTCCTTTTTGTATTCCATGGCCACATCGTAAATGGCGCCTTCCTTCCCATCTGGGAAGTGCTTGGAATACCCACCTTCCGTACCTGGCAACATTTCGTTTTTGATACGGATATTGGCAAAAGTACCACGCACCATCACGCGGTCATTCCCACGACGGGAGCCGTAAGAGTTGAAGTCTTTCGGTTCAACCCCGTGTTCCATCAGGTAACGACCAGCCGGTGAGTCCTTCTTGATGGAACCAGCCGGAGAAATGTGGTCAGTTGTGATGTTGTCACCCAGCAGAGCCAGAATGCGCGCACCTTCAATATTGCCGGGAGCTTTGGGCTCAACGTCCATATGCTTGAAGTACGGCGGATCCTGCACGTAGGTGGACTTCGGATCCCACTTATAGGTTTCAGAACCCGTAGCAACCTTCAGGCCCTGCCATTCCTTCGTGCCCTTGGACACGTTCTTGTAACGGTTGATAAACTCGTCACGGCTGATGGCAGAAGCAATAAGATCTGCAATTTCCTTATTGGTGGGCCAGATATCCTTCAGGTAAACCGGCTTGCCATCCTTGGATGTGCCCAGCGGCTCCGTGGTGATATCCTTACGCATGGTGCCCAGCAGGGAATATGCAACCACCAGCGGCGGGCTTGCCAGATAGTTGGCCCGAACGTTGGGGGAAATACGGCCTTCAAAGTTACGATTGCCAGACAGGACAGAAACAGCAACCAGGTCGTTATTTTCAATCGCATCTACAATGTGGGAAGGTAGCGGGCCGGAGTTACCGATACAGGTGGTGCAACCATACCCAACGGTATTGAAGCCCATGGCATCCAGGTCTGTCGTCAGTCCTGAACGGTTCAGGTAATCTGTAACAACCTGAGACCCCGGAGCCAGAGAGGTTTTCACCCACGGCTTAGGCGTAAGGCCCAGAGCACGTGCCTTGCGGGCAACCAGACCAGCCGCAATCAGCACAGCCGGGTTGGATGTGTTGGTGCAGGAGGTAATGGCGGCAATAACAATATCGCCCTGCCCCAGATCATAGTTGGTTCCGGCAACCGGCACCTTTTTATCGGCATCGTTTGCGGCCACACCCAGAGAGCTGGTGAGTTCTTTTTCAAACGCAGTTTTAGCGCTTTTCAGCTCCACGCGGTCCTGCGGGCGCTTGGGGCCTGCCAGAGACGGCACAACCGTGCTGAGATCCAGTTCCAGAACATCTGTAAACACCGGTTCGGGTGTTTCATGCGTGCGGAACATGCCCTGTGCACGCAGGTATTCTTCAACCAGCTTGATACGATGTTCATCACGGCCGGTCTGACGCAGGAAATCCAGCGTAAGAGCATCAACCGGGAAGAACCCGCAAGTCGCACCATATTCCGGAGCCATGTTGGCAATGGTTGAACGGTCAGCAACTGGCAGATGGTCAAGTGCTGGGCCAAAGAATTCAACAAACTTGCCAACCACGCCTTTTTTACGCAGCATCTGGGTGACTGTCAGCACCAGATCGGTAGCAGTTGCGCCTTCTGGCAGCTTGCCTGTCAGCTTAAAGCCGATCACATCGGGGATCAGCATGGCAATGGGCTGGCCTAGCATTGCGGCTTCAGCCTCAATACCACCAACACCCCAGCCCAGAACGCCCAGACCGTTAATCATGGTGGTGTGGCTGTCTGTGCCATACAGGGAATCCGGGTAAACGTATTCCTTGCCACCAACATTAGCGGTCCATGCCACCTGGGCAATGTATTCCAGGTTCACCTGATGGCAGATGCCCGTATCAGGCGGCACAACAGAGAAGTTTTCAAAAGCTTCCTGGCCCCAGCGCAGGAAGGCATAACGTTCTGCGTTGCGCTCAAATTCCAGCGTAATGTTTTCCTGCAGCGCATCTTTTGTGCCTGCATAGTCCACCATCACGGAATGGTCGATCACAAGGTTGACCGGAACCATCGGGTTCACCTTCTGCGGGTCACCCTTCAGGCTCACAATCCCATCACGCATAGCTGCAAGATCCACCACACCCGGCACGCCGGTGAAGTCCTGCATCAGAATGCGTGAAGGCTTGAAAGGCACTTCCTTGCTGCTGCTGCCCTTTGGCAACCAGCCTGCAATGGCCTTGGCGTCTTCTACATTGTAGGAACGCCCATCTTCAAACCGCAGAATGTTTTCCAGAAGAACCTTCAGCGAAACCGGCAGGCGGCTTACGTCGCCAATGGTTTTTGCCGCTTCGGGAATGGAAAAATAATGGTAGGTCTTGCCGTCAACCTCAAGGGTGCGGCCTGTCTTTAGCGTATCGTGCCCAACCGTTTTCATAATCGCTCTCTCCCCGATCACAGCCGATGGCTGGTGATGCGTTCAGGACACCGTAAATATGCCATTCGGCGCCGAGTGCCTGCCTGATCTGCCGGGCAACCGGCTTGATATCCCGTTGGGCCTAGAACATACCGGCAGTTGGAAAAGGCACAAGCCAGGGAGCGACCACGAGAACGCGAGCACCCCGGCTTTTGCGGCCTTGCACGGTAACAATAAGGAGAAGTGTTATCGCCGACAGTCCTTTCCCTGCCGGGCAATCTGCCCCAACCGGGCCTGAAACTGGTGCATTTCCGGCACTTTATGCTGAGGATCTTTGTGTTTTCCGTGGGGAAAGACTGGTGCTGGATGGCGTCAGCTTTCAGATGGAAGCCGGAGCCGCCATGCTGTTGACCGGCCCCAACGGCGCCGGAAAGTCCACTTTGCTGCGCGTTCTGGCGGGCCTGCGCAAACCCGATTCCGGCCAACTGCTCTGGCATGGCGAATCGATTTTTACTGATCGCGCAGCCCATGCCAGCAAGGTGGCTTATCTGGGGCATCAGGATGCGCTTAAGCCGGGGCTAACCGTTATAGAAAACCTCGCCCTGTTCGCGCGTGCAGGCCAAGGCGATATGCACGCAGCCCTTGAAGCCATGGATTTGTTGCCCCTTGCCAATCTGCCAGCCCGCCTGCTTTCTGCTGGGCAGAAACGGCGCACGGCACTCGCCCGTGTTCTGCTGGCCAACGCACCTTTATGGCTGCTGGATGAACCCAGCCTTGGCCTGGATGCCAATGCCATTACCCTTTTAGGGCAAGCGCTTACGGCCCACAGGCAGCAAGGCGGGTTGGTTATTGCCACCACGCATGTGCCCCTGCCGCTAGAAAATGTGCAGCCTCTTACATTGCCGGGCGCGGGCGATTCGTCCGCTTCTCCCTTTTACCAGCAGGAAGATGACGCATGATCGGGCTGTTCTGGGCCATTGTTGGGCGTGACCTCCGCCTTGCCCTCCGGCATGGGGCAGACACAATGGGGGCCATCCTTTTCTTTATTGTCACGGCCACCCTGTTCCCGCTTGCGCTTGGCCCATCCCCTGAATTGCTGCGCCATATGGCGCCGGGCATTATCTGGGTCTGCGCCTTACTGGCAGCTCTACTCCCGCTAGATCGGCTATTTGGTGCGGAGCTTGAAGATGGATCTCTGGACCAACTTCTGCTTTTGGGCGTTCCGGCTTCTCTTGTAGCCTTGGCTAAAATAACCGCGCATTGGCTCACCACCGGCATCCCCTTGCTTCTGGCGGCTGTTCCACTGGCAACCATGTTGGGCCTGCCTGCCTCTGCCCTGCCTGTGCTTTTGACCGGGCTTTTCCTTGGGTCTGTTGTGCTGTCCCTTATTGGGGGAATGGGTGCATCTATCGTGCTGGGCGCACGACGCGGCGGGGTCCTCTTGCCGCTGCTCACGCTGCCGCTTGCAACTCCTGCACTGATTTTTGGGGCAGCGGCGATTGATGCCGCATCCACTGGCCTGCCATGGCAGCCGGATTTAGAACTTCTGGCAGCATTTGTTGCTGGCGCCTTACCACTCTGCCCTCTGGCAGCCGGTGCAGGCCTGAGAGCCGCGGCAGAATAAACCTAGAGATTTATACACCTGCTGTTATGGCCCATTCAGGGGCCATAACAGCAGCATGTTTGGCAAAATTACTTAGATGTATTGCCAGATGCAGCCTGCTGATGGCTTACAGCCTGAATATCAACAGAGGCATAGCGCACTGAATTTTCTGCATCACGCAGCGCTTCGCTGGCTTTGTACGGATCATTTTTAATAAAGTCAGCAGCACGATTTACATCCTGCCGTGTCTGTTCCAACGGCACTGCAGCAATCACGTAATCTGCATCTACGCCAGAAACTTTCAGCACTTCAGAAGCACGGTCCGGGTCACCTGCGCGCAGGTGGCGGTTTGCCGCAGCAACAGCAGCGCTTTTTTCTGTTGTGGGTTCAACTGTTTCATCCAGAACCAGTTCGCCATCAATCGGCAACCAAGCTACTGGCGTAGTGCTGCCCGTACCTTTTTTAGCTGTCTGAGCCTGCTTGGTTTTTACTGGCATCAGTTCAGCTTCTGCCTTCTGGAAAGCTGTGTTGTCTGCCCGTGCCCGATCCAGCGCCTGCTGTGCGCTTGTAATCAGGGTTTTAGCCCCTTTGAGATCACCATCAAAAATGGCGCGGCGTGCCAGCATCAGTTCTTCAAACGCTGTGTTACCATCGTCTGAAAGGCGGCCGAAGTCCTGCGTTGCTGCAGCAGTTGCAGCATTTGTTGCAGGCACAGCGGCCGTAGATGCTGCCTGCTGTTGTGCCCATGCTGGCGCAACAGCCGTTGTTGCTGCCAGTAGAGCCCCCAACAGCATACCCGTTTTTTTCATGATTTCTCCCTTTCCGAACGCCATCCATAATGGCCTTGTTTGCGTTCTGATTGTTAAGCGAGAAAGCACGAAAGCAAAGACAGGCAAACACAAGGCTGGCCTGCCCTCACATCGGATCAGATATAATGCTCGGTTAAGGGTGCAAAACCATTGAACCCCGTTGCACAGTAAGTGGAGACATAAGCACCCGCCCCCAGCAGATCGACCTGCTCTCCTGCGGCCAGGTCCAACGGCAGTTCGTAGTGCGTTTTCTCATACATGATATCCGCACCATCACAGGTTGGCCCGGCCAATGCCACACGCCCTGTGGGAGACCCATCACGGCTGGTACGAATCGCGTAGCGAATGGACTCGTTTTCTGTTTCCGCCAAGCCACCAAACCGCCCGATATCCAGATACACCCAGCGCAGCCCATCCTTGCGCCCACGCGCACTGACAAGCACAACTTCCGAGCGCACCACGCCAGCTTCACCCACAATAAAGCGGCCGGGTTCCACCAACATTTCTGGCAACGCATTGCCAAAATGCTCTGTCATGGCGCGGAAAATGGCCGTGGTGAAATGATCAATCTCTGGCACGTCATCCCGGTAGCGGATAGGAAAACCGCCCCCCAGATTGACCATGCGCAAATCCAGACCAGCGGCGCTTAAGTCTGTAAACAGGGCAGCCGCACGGGCAATGGCAACCTCATAAGCTTCCGCAGAAAGCTGCTGGCTGCCCACATGGAAGGAGAGACCATACGGGTCCAGCCCCAGTTCTCTGGCGGCCAGCATCAGTTCCTTGGCGGATTCCACTGTGGTGCCAAACTTGTGGGAAAGCGGCCATTCCGCCCCGTAGTTATCTACCAGAAGGCGGCAGTAAACGCGGCTTCCCGGCGCATGAGCGGCCAGTTTTTCCAACTCTTCCCGGCAGTCAAAAACAAACATCCGCACACCGGCCTCATAAGCAGCACGGATAGCAGAAACCTTTTTGACCGTATTGCCAAAGGAAATGGCATCCGGGCTGGCACCTGCCTGCAAGCACAGGGAAACTTCTTCCCACGAAGCGGCATCAAAGCAGGAGCCAAGTTCAACCAGCCGCCGCAGAATAGGCTGCGCCGGGTTGGCTTTAACGGCATAGTAAATACGAGCCTGCGGCAAAGCTTTGCCCAAAGCATGATAGCGGTCTGCCACTGCATCCACATCAAGAACAAGGCAAGGCGTTGCCGGCTTTTGCTCGGCGATAAAACGGGTGATTTTGGGATTCATATCCCCACTCCCCCAGATCAGGCTCCCCCGCCTGAACAGCGCGGAGAAGGACGTTGCGAAACGGTCTAACGGACCAGCGACCAAAGGCAGATGCACGAAACATCCCGATTGCCAGAACGCTTGACGTCGTTGCGTAACCTCAGAGGGCCAGTGGCACGTGCGTTGCTGCGTAGGGGCGTGCATATGAGGCCAAAGCGCAACAAGTGCAAGTCAAAAACACGCAAAAAATAAAAAAACATGGCACTTGGCCATTATGCCCGATAAGACAAGGCAAGCTTTATACACGGCATTTATGTCGTTTTTGGCAAACGCATGCAGTGTTAACTTTTTGTTCCTGCAAAAAAGTATGCCTCTTTACCTCACACCAGGTCGTTAGTGTTTGGTGTGCCGCTACAAGTTTATCGCTGGTGCCGCAGAAGGTACCTTTTACCTTAACGAAGGACGCTCCAATCCCGATGCAGGTTATCTGTCAGCCCGATACGCGCCCATCTGTGCACCCGGATTCCCCAACCCACACGATTCATGAAAATGTGCAGCCCAATTTTTCTCGCCCTTCTGAACTGGGGCGGAAAGATTGGAAGATCATTTTACAGCGCACCGTCAAAAGCCTTATTTCCGGCCCCACTACGCTGGTTGCCGCGGGTTGCGCATTTTATACCACGCTCTCTCTGTTCCCCGCCATCAGCTCCCTGATCTCCATTTACGGGCTGGCTTTTGATGTGCAGACCGTGGCGCCACAGATGGAAGTCTTGCGCAGCCTGCTGCCACCCAATGCCTTCAATCTGCTGTATGATCGCGTGCAGACACTTGTAGCTGAGCCGCCATCCTCGCTCACATTCAACCTGATTATTTCGGTTAGTGTGGCATTGTGGTCTGCCTCTGCCGCAACGCGCTCTATTATTTCGGCCCTGAATATTGCGTATAATACACGGGAAAATCGTAATTTCTTTGTGTTCCAGATTACCGCCTTTGCCCTTACGCTCTCGGGCATTTTGGGGGCTGTGCTCACATTGGCGCTTATGGTGGCTATGCCCTTGCTGCTTAACCTGCCAGCATGGCTGCATATTCCCACCCCGCCCGGTTCCATTGAATTTATGGCCCGATGGAGCGGCCCGGTGGTGATGTTTACTTTCGAAACCCTAGCACTTTCTGCGCTATACAGATTTGGCCCCAATCGGCACATCGCTACCCAATGGCGTTGGGTTCTGCCCGGTGCCTTATGTTCCACATTAACGTGGATTGCGGCATCGCTCGGCTTTTCCTACTACGTGGCACACATTGCCAGTTACAGCGCCACCTATGGGCCATTAGGCGCGTTTATCGCCATCATGATGTGGTTTTTTGTAACCGCATGGGTTGTGCTGATGGGTGCCGAACTGAATGCTGAAATGGAAAGCTATGCCCGCGGCATTACACGGCAGCCTTTAGAAGTCTGACCTATCAGCCCCTCAAAACTCATTAAAAAAAGGGTGTTCCGATCGGAACACCCTTTTTTAATTCACAGCAATCTGCTTCTCGTAAAAATTGATTGCGCTATCTCTTAACGACGATGACGCGCCCTATGAAGGGCGCGACCCGTGTGCGGCGCCGTATTCTGCAAGGAAAGGGTATTATCCGCCAAACCACCATCATCTGGTGCAGAAGCCACTTCAACCGGAGCAGGCTCTACCCGCACATGGGCAATGCCGCTGTTCAACATCCCCAGTTCCGCGGCTGCGGCTTTGGACACATCAATAATGCGCCCACGGCTATAAGGCCCACGATCATTGATTGTGACCACCACAGAACGGCCTGTATCTTCTGAAACAACGCGGAGTTTACTACCTAGCGGAGCCGTAGGATGCGCGGCTGTCAGGCTACCCTTGTCAAACCGTTCACCCGAAGATGTGCGGCGGTTATGGAAACGCCCCCCATACCAACTGGCAACACCTTTCTGGAAAATGCGATGGGCCTGATTGGTATCAGAATCCGCGGTGGCGACTGTCTGTGCGCTACGCCCAGCCAAAGCACGGCGGACAGAATCTGCCCACGCTGTGCCGCCTTGCCCAGCCTCTGCTGCCTGAACAGCTGAAGCCGACAAAAGAGAAGACATAACAAACACACTTCCAAGAAGTGCCCGGCGCAGGGCTGACATCCGCCTGTTTACTCCATTTTCTGACATCGTTCTGTTCGCCAGAAGACCGTGTTCACACTGTAAAAGCAATCTTTTTCGACCTTCGAGTTGCAAATACAGATTTATAGTCACTTATGTTCAACACGCTTATCGTGACAAAAATATGGCCTTAAAGCGCGTAACTCCGCTGCATGCTTTTTTGCTAGAGTGCATTTTCCTGTCCCCCAGCCTGCCTCTTCTCTTGGATACGGGGCAGCATCGTGCTACGGCCCCTTCCTGTTATGGAAAGACCTCTTATTGCTGTGCTCAACGGCCCCAACCTGAATATGCTTGGCCAGCGCCAACCCGAAATATACGGGCGGGCAACGCTGGACGACGTGGAACAACTTTGCCTGCAAACAGCTGAGAAGCTGGGCCTGGCCATAGATTTCCGCCAGACCAACATTGAAGGTGAGCTGATTTCCTGGGTGCAGGACTGCCGCAAGCGGGCACAGGGCATCATCATCAACCCGGCGGGCTATACGCATACGTCTATCGCTTTGCTGGATGCCCTGCTGACAACAGACTTGCCTGTGATTGAGGTTCATATCTCCAACATTCACCGCCGCGAGCCATTCCGCCATCATTCCTATGTCTCTCGCGCCGCTACAGGCGTTATCTGTGGGCTAGGCGTGGCGGGGTATTCTCTGGCATTGCAGGCAATGACCGATCTTATTCTGAATGAGGATGACTGATGAGCGGATTGCTCGTGGATGCGGAGGCCATTCGGGCTCTGGCTGAAATTCTGGCCGAAACCGGCCTGACTGAAATTGAAGTATCGGAAAAGGACAGCCGCATTCGCGTTGCCCGCATGCCTGCCCCTGTGCAGGCTGTGGCCGCAGCGCCGCAGGCTGTTGCTGCTCCGGCACCGGCTCCCGCCGCAGCCCCGGCTGAAGCCGAAGCACCTGCCGCTCCGGCAGATCTTTCCCGCCACCCCGGTGCTGTCAACAGCCCAATGGTGGGTGTGGCTTACCTGACGCCAGATCCGTCCTCCCCTCCTTTTGCAAGCGAAGGCCAGATTGTAACCGCCGGCCAGACCCTGATGCTGATTGAAGCCATGAAAACCTTCAACCAGATCAAGGCCCCCAAAGGTGGTACGCTCAAGGCCCTGCTGGTGGCTTCGGGCGACCCGGTGGAATACGGCCAGCCGCTTGCTATTATTGAGTAATGTTTTCCAAGATCCTTATCGCCAACCGAGGCGAAATTGCCCTTCGTATCCTGCGCGCCTGCCGGGAGCTAGGGATCAAGACCGTAGCGGTACATTCCACTGCGGATGAAGACGCCATGCACGTTCGGCTGGCAGATGAAGCTGTTTGCATCGGGCCGCCAGCCTCGCGCGATTCCTACCTGAATGTGGCTGCGATTCTTTCTGCAGCCACCATTACAGGGGCGGAAGCCATTCACCCCGGCTATGGTTTTCTTTCAGAAAATGCTGATTTTGCCGAAACGGTAGAAGCACATGGTCTGACCTTTATCGGCCCAACGGCGGAACATATCCGCATGATGGGGGATAAGATTACCGCCAAAACCACCATGCAGATGCTGGGCGTGCCCTTGGTGCCCGGTTCTGATGGTGAACTGACAAGCCTGGAACAAGCCCGCGAAGTTGCTGACAAAGTCGGCTATCCGGTGCTGATCAAGGCTGCGGCTGGCGGTGGTGGCCGTGGCATGAAGGTGGCCCAAACGGCTGGCGATCTGGAAGACGCCTGGAAAATGGCCCGCGCCGAAGCACGCGCTGCTTTTGGCAACGATGCCGTTTATCTGGAAAAATACATGGATCGGCCGCGCCATATTGAACTCCAGATTCTGGGGGACAATTACGGCAACGTGGTTCATTTTGGCGAGCGCGACTGCTCTCTCCAGCGCCGTCACCAGAAACTTCTGGAAGAAGCTGGTTCTCCGGCCCTGACAGCAGAACAGCGTGATGCCATTGGGCAGACAGCCACGCAGGCTCTCTCTAAAATGGGCTATCGCAACGCGGGCACGCTGGAGTTTCTGTATCAGGATGGGCAATTCTGCTTCATCGAAATGAACACACGCCTTCAGGTGGAACATCCAGTGACCGAAATGGTCTGCGATGTAGACTTGGTGCGTGAGCAGATTCGCTTGGCCGCTGGTGAGAAGCTTGGTTATACGCAGAAAGATATTTCATTTTCTGGCCACGCCATTGAATGCCGTATCAATGCGGAAGATCCAGACAGCTTTACCCCCTGCCCCGGCACGGTTGCTGTTTACCACCCACCCGGTGGCTTGGGTGTGCGTGTAGATAGCGCCCTTTACACCGGCTACCGTGTGCCGCCTTTTTACGACAGCATGATTGCCAAGTTGATCGTGCATGCCCCCACGCGTGAGCAGGCCATTGCCCGCATGCAGCGCGCTTTAGATGAGTTTGTGGTGGAAGGTATTAAAACCGTTATTCCGCTGCATCGCCGTATTCTGGAAGATCCTGAGTTCCAGAAGGGTGATTACACCATTCATTGGCTGGAACAGTTTACAGCCAAACCGCACTAAACTGTGGTTCGGCTCTTTTCTGACAGCCATAAAAAACCCGGCACATCTTTCCAGATGTCGCCGGGTTTTTTATGCTCAGGAAGCAGAACAAGCCATTAGGCGTTGGGCATCACACCAACTGCTTCCTCTTCTTCCTCATCATAAGAACGAATGCGAGGATCCTGCCCAACACGCGGGCGGAACTCTCCGCGGCGCAGAGCAGTTTCAATATCTTCCAATGTTGCGCCAGCCGTTTCCGGCACACAGAAGTAAACAAACAACACCGAAGCAAGGTTAACCCCTGCATAAATCCACATGGTGCCACCCAGAGAGACTGTTTGCACCAGCGTCAGGGCTGTGGATGTTACCAGAAGGTCTGCCCCCCACAGCATGGCCGCATGTATGCTGGTTGCCGCAGCACGCATAGGCAGCGGGAACAGTTCAGCGCCCAACAGCCAGCCTACAACCTGAATACCGCCAGAGTTAAACAGCATGAACAGCAGCAGGAAGGCCACAATCAGCCAACTTCCTACACTGCCCTGAGCGGGGTGCATGGCAAACACAATGCCCAAGCCAATAAGGCTGACAACAGAACCCGGCCCCATAATCAGCACCAAGCGCCGACGGCCAATTTTATCTACAAACAGGCAGCCAAGCAGAGTCATGATGAGATAGACAAGCGCGATCCCTAAACTGGTCAGCAGCGCGGATGAATTTCCAAACCCAGCATCAGACAGAAAGGTAGGGGTATAGTAGATCATCATCTCCAACCCACCTGCCTGGGTGAAGAAAGCAATCCCTAATGCTGCTATCAGTGCAGGACGCACCCACGGCAGCATCAAGCCTTTCCAACCGCGTTCATCTTCATCCAGATTTACAACATTGGCATGGATCTCATTGATCTCACGCTGAATGACCTTGCGGGAAGAACGCACGCGCCCCAGTTGCTCCACAGCAGATTCCAGCCCTTCATTTTCAGCAGTCCAACGTGGGCTTTTGGGCAGGAAAAACATGCTGATGAAAACAAAGGCAGCAGGAATGGCGGCCACAGATATCATGGGGCGCCAACCCCATTTTTCACGCATGGTAAAGCCAACCAGGTTGGCCAGAAAAATGCCGATCCCAATAGCCACGTTAAACAGCGTTACCAGATTGCCGCGCTTACTGGCTGGAGCCAATTCCGAAATATATGTTGGAACCACCTGCGTGGCACCACCTACCGCACAGCCCAAAAACACGCGGGCAATAATCAGGCTGGTAAGATTAGGTGCGTAGGAACACGCTAATGCGCCAACAACAAAAACTGCGGTAACGACCATAACCGAAACACGGCGGCCAAAACGTTCTGACAGGTTGGCAATGCCCATGGCACCAATAACAGCACCCACCAGAATAGCTGATGTAACAATTTCCTCCTGACCAGAAGTCAGATGGAAATCTTTTGTAATAAGAAGAAGGGCGCCAGAAATAATACCGGTATCGTAGCCGTAAAGACCGCCGCAAATGGCAGAAACAAATGCTGCAATCCACAACACGTGCTTGGCATACGGAGAAATTTCGAGATTTTGTATAGCTTCTTGAGCTCGTTTCTTTTCAGATTTCATGTCGTGATTATGCCACAATCAGAAAATTATTGCATAGCTGACATAATTTTATTTATTATGTCACAAATAGGCTTTTATGCCTTACGCATTTTACCCTTACAAAACGCACGCATTCGTTTTTCGTTTCCCTTTGATTTTTCTTGACATAATCGCGCTTAAGGCTATCTGCTGTCTGATACCAAGGGGGGTTCCGGTAAGGAACTGAGAGGCCACTTTTTGCACGATTCTTTCGGGCACCGTGGCGACCCTGCCGCCAGAACATGATGTTTTGGTGGGGAACCTGATCCGGCTTATACCGGCGGAGGGACTGGTGCCTGAAAAGACAGTTATGTTCTTTCCGAACCTAGCCGCTCATACAAGCGGAGTCTTTTTCAGACCTGTCCTCCTCTCGGCAGAGGAGACGATAACGTCATGTCTTCAGTTGATTCCAAACAAAATGCGGCCCCTCCTACTGTAGGGGGCAACCCTAAACCCGCCAATACGGCTGCACCCGCTCCGGGGCATGTTACAACCGGTGCCATCCGTGGCTCATGCAAAGTTTATTCCAGCCCTGCCGATCGGCCGGACATGCGCGTGCCTTTCCGCGAAATCATGCTGGAACCTTCCGCAAATGAACCACCTGTGCGTGTGTATGATACGTCCGGCCCCTACACAGACAGCACTGTAGAAATTGACGTTAACAAAGGGCTGCCAAAAATTCGGGCATCGTGGTTGGCTGCACGCGGCTTTGAGCACATCAAACCACGCGACATTAAGCCAGAAGACAATGGTAATGCAGAAGGTAACTACCTTGTAGCACCCTGCCCTGCCCCACATACCGTGCTTAAAGGGCGAGAAGGCCAGCTTGTTACGCAGTATGAGTTCGCCAAGGCTGGCATTATTACTGACGAAATGATTTACGTGGCCCACCGCGAAAATCTGGGCCGCCAGAAAGCAGCAGATGATGCTGCCCAATGTCTGGAAGATGGTGAATCCTTTGGTGCCAGTATTCCAGAATTCATCACGCCTGAATTTGTTCGTCAGGAAATTGCCCGCGGGCGCGCCATTATTCCAGCAAACATCAACCACCCAGAGCTGGAACCCGTTATTATCGGGCGTAATTTTCTTGTAAAAATTAACGCCAATATCGGTAATTCCGCCATCACTTCATCTGCAGCAGAAGAAGTGGAAAAGCTTGTATGGTCCATCCGCTGGGGTGCGGATACCGTAATGGATCTTTCCACTGGCCGGAATATTCACAATATCCGTGACTGGATTTTACGAAACGCCCCCACACCTATCGGCACTGTGCCCCTGTATCAGGCACTGGAAAAAGTGGGCGGAGATGTCAGCAAACTGAGCTGGGAAGTGTTCCGTGATACTCTGATTGAACAGGCAGAACAGGGAGTGGACTACTTTACCATTCATGCCGGTGTACGGTTGCAGCATGTGCCACTCACAGCCAACCGCGTTACAGGTATTGTTTCACGCGGCGGTTCCATCATGGCAAGCTGGTGCCTGAATGGTCACCGTGAAAGCTTCCTATACGAACATTTTGAAGACATCTGCGACATCATGCGCGCCTATGATGTGTCCTTCTCTTTGGGCGATGGTCTGCGCCCCGGTAGCATTGCTGATGCGAATGACGCTGCACAGTTTGCCGAACTGGAAACCCTGGGTGAACTGACAGAGATTGCCTGGGCAAAAGGCTGCCAGGTCATGATTGAAGGGCCGGGCCATGTGCCCATGCACAAGATCAAGGCCAACATGGATAAGCAGCTAAAAGAATGTAAGGAGGCCCCCTTCTATACGCTTGGCCCGCTGACCACAGACATTGCACCAGGATACGACCACATTACATCTGCCATTGGTGCCGCCATGATCGGATGGTTTGGCACCTCCATGCTCTGCTACGTCACACCCAAGGAACATCTGGGCCTCCCAGACCGGAATGACGTGAAAACAGGCGTGATTACCTATCGCATTGCAGCGCATGCCGCTGACCTTGCAAAAGGTCACCCATCTGCAAAATACCGGGATGATGCCCTAAGCCGCGCACGCTTCTCCTTTAGGTGGGAAGATCAGTTCAACCTCTCTTTGGACCCTGATACAGCCTGCGCGTATCATGATGAAACCATGCCGCGTGAGGCCCATAAAAGTGCACATTTCTGCTCAATGTGCGGCCCCAAATTCTGTTCAATGCGTATCAGTCAGGATTTGAAAGAAGACGCCATACGCATTGCTGGCATGGAACAGAAAACCGAAGAGTTCCGGCAAGCTGGTGGCAAAGTTTATGTGCCAGCAGAGTAAGTTGCCAAATTGATACTAAAAAAGCCTCGGGCAAATATGTCCGGGGCTTTTTTATACCGCAAAAAATCACTGTTATTAGAAATAGTGTCTTAAATAAACTTTCGGCACACCTTCACTATTCAGGCACGAAAACACAATAACAGCGGCCCATACCACACAGGATGCCACGCAAAATGCCTTTGTCCATTTTGGCAGCTCATTGTCGCGCCCAGCCATAACTGGCCAGTAAATGGATTTGTGCCCAAACCACGCCAGAACACCAGCTACGGCCAGTGCGATAAGTTTGGGGGAAAGATATGCCCGATTGCCAATATGCACTGGATCATAAAAAAACAAAGCAAAGCCGGAGATCATAGCCAAAGCATAACTGATATGCAGTGGTTTCACCATAAACCGTGAAATACGCACCACTGTTGGCCGATCCAGATTTTGAATAACAGCAAGAATAAACAGAAATTCCAGACCGAAAAACGCTGCCATTGTAAGAATATGCACGATTCTTGCAAGGTAATGCACTGGCTGGAACCAGAAATGATAAGCCCGACTATCTAACGCCATAAGCAAGGAGTTGGGCAGGCGTAGGAACGCCAAGGGATGAGATGACATAAGCGTTAGGCTCGCGGGTTATCTGGTGTGATTGACTTTGACAATGATTCGCACTAATCCAAACGGCATGACTGATGGAGTATCATACAATGAAACTGCTTGTAGCAGCCATTCCTCTGTTAGCAGGTGCATGGATATGTTTCCCTCAGCAGGCCCATTCTCAAACAGTTTTTCAGCTTACTGTCAAAGATCATCATTTCGAGCCTGATCATATCACCGTTCCAGCTGGGGAGCGATTCATGATCGAACTCAATAATCAGGACACGACAACTGATGAGTTCGAAAGCTACGATATGAAATTTGAAAAAATTGTTGTTCCACAAGGAACAATCAAAGTTCATGCCGGGCCTCTACACCCTGGAACCTATACTTTTTTTGATGATTACCATCCAGACGAGGCCAAGGGTACCGTTACAGCAGAAGAAAAGAAGTAAATTATGCTTGGAAGCCTGATTATTGTCTTTCGCGAGGTTATGGAAGCCGGGTTGATTGTTGGCATCGTGCTTGCAGCCACGCGGGGCATTCCGGGGCGCGGATGGTGGGTTTCCGGCGGCATTGGGGCGGGTGTTGTTGGCGCAGCCATTGTGGCCATGTTTGCGGGGCAACTCTCTCAGGCTTTTTCTGGCAACGGGCAGGATATCTTTTCTGCTTCTATCCTATGCATCGCTGTTCTTATGCTTTCTTGGCATGTTATATGGATGGCAAGCCACGGTCGTGAGCTTGCTCAAGAAATGCGTAGTGTTGGTAAAGAAGTATCAGAAGGAAGCCGCTCCCTTTTCGCTTTAGCTACAGTTGTTGCCGTAGCTGTCTTGCGTGAAGGCATGGAGGTTGTGCTGTTCCTGTATGGTATTGCCGTATCCGCACATACCGGTTTTGTGCCCATGTTTACAGGCGGCCTACTTGGTGTTGTGGGCGGAGCTGCACTTTCATGGGCGCTTTATAGAGGCTTGATTATCATTCCTCTAAAACATCTTTTTGCAGTCACGAATGTTCTGGTCTCCTTTCTAGCTGCTGGCATGGCCAGTCAGGCCGCTGCCATCTTGGCGAATGATGATCTGATCCCCGCTCTGGGATACGATATCTGGGATACATCCTGGCTGCTGTCTGATGGTAGTATGCTTGGGCGTACGGCCAAAGTTCTGATTGGATACACAGACAGACCAATGGGCATTCAACTGCTTGTATGGGTGCTGACACTTGCCGGACTGATTGTGGTTGAACGCTTTGTTCGCACACGTCCTCAATCCAGCGCTTCATAATCTGTCACAGGTGTGCAGAAAATATCTGCCACTGTGCCTTACAAAAACTTGAGGTGCAGACACATGAAATCCTATCTTTCAATTCTTTCCGCAGCATCGGTTCTTACCCTTGCCATTGCGCTTCCCGCTGCCGCGCGTGAATACCCGGTGGGTGGCCCCGTACATGCACATGACATGGAAATAGCCGCAAACTACCTGCTTGATGTTGACATGATGCCCATGACATCAGACATGGCCATGGGCAAGGATACCATCCATCTGGAAACAGATGTGCATGCTACGGCAGATAACCAGTGGGGCTTTCCCGATGGTGCCTGGGTTCCCTACCTGAAGGTTGATTACACCCTTACCAAAAAGGGATCTGACTGGAAAAATCAGGGCACGCTGCACCCGATGACAGCAAAAGATGGCCCGCATTACGCCAATAACGTTAAAATGGATGGCCCCGGCAGCTATACAGTGGTGTTCAGCTATAGCTCACCAGAAGCCAATGGCTTCCTTCATCACACAGATAAAGAAACCGGCACACCCGGCTTTTGGCAGCCCTTTACGGAATCATTCACTTTCTCATATCCTGAGAAATAATAAGAAACTTCCAAAAGAGAGGGCTTTGCCCTCTCTTTTTAACACCCCTGCCCTGCACTTATGAAGGTCGTATTCTAATTGCATTTTGAGACGCTCTAATTGAGAATGATTCTCCATTGCCGAATATCAATCATCCATACCTACCATCAGAGCAACCTGTGACCATGCAAAAACATCATAGATATAACAGAACATTTCTGAAATTTTTTTGTCTTTGCGCAACCATTCTCACCACCACCCCTGTTTTAGCACATGCAGAAGAGACGCAGGTTGAGCAGGACCGCCGCCGGTTGGGCAATTCTGGGCCACTGATTGAGCAAATTGATCCAGCAACAGTGCGAGATTCCCAACGCGCAGCAGAAGCGGCAGCTACCGAGAAAAAGGGCGATGACACACCAGACATGAGCGACCACCTATTGGGTAATATGTGGGGCGCTCGGGACTGGATGGCCAAACACGGTATCAGCTTTGATATTCAGGAAGTGGATGAACTGTGGGGCAACGCCACAGGTGGCACAGCATCAGGGGCCGATGGCGCCAGTGGTTCGGGCACCGGCCCAGCCTATGACGGTGTAACTATGCCAACCTTGACGGTAGATTTGGAAAAACTGATTGGCCTGAAAGGGGGCACATTTAATGTCAGCGCCCTACAGTTGCGCGGGCGCTCCATCTCTCAGGATCATCTGGCCAACTTCAACCCGGTTAGTGGATTTGAGGCCGATCGTTCCACGCGCCTGTTCGAATTATGGTATCAGCAGTCTTTTCTGGACGGCAAGCTGGATGGTCTATGGTATTATTGACCAGATGATCTGGCGCCCTTCACTCCAATCTCCACAATCTGTAGGCATTTTTGCACGGGCCACAGGTAATGGTGGGGACCGAAACATGATCAGCTTTGCCATTGATGCGGGCATCAATCTTAAAGCCCCGTTCAAGGGACGTGATAATGATACGGTGGGCCTAGGCTGGGGCATTGGCCGTGCTTCTTCTGGCCAGCGGCGGTATGATCGTAACTCTGGCGCACCTGTACAAGGCAATGAAAACCATCTGGAACTTACCTATCAGGCACAGGTCACCCCTTGGTGGGTCATGCAGCCAGACTTCCAATATGTCTGGCATCCCTCTGGCGGTGTAACGGATTGGACGGGCAACCGCCTTGTCGGGAATGAAGCCATTTTTGGGCTCCATTCCAACATCACTTTCTAAAAATTATAAATAAAAAAGCATTCCCTTTCGGTTGCCATTCCATAAATGGAAAAAATGGCAACGTTAGGAAATGCTTTTTTATACACGCAAAGTTTGTATAGAAGGCCGCTCGGAAAAATCAGACAGTCTTCCGCGCCACACCGTTTGCTGATGGCAGGCATTTTTCAGCCAAAGCACCAAAAACCAGCCCCAATACAGACCACAAAACAATCTGCATTCCGATAGATGCTTCTCTAAAACGCCAAAGCACTACAGCAGGAAAATTGTCTGGCACTTCATTAAAATCTGGCAGACCAAATTGCACAGCGGCGACAAGCGCAATCCCCAGAATAATGCTACATACAGCCGCGTTCCAATGCCCGATTACGTTAGACAGTGCGCGCCCCACCAACAAACAAATCATGGAAATGGCAATAGAAAGACCAACCATTGCAAAATACATTTCTGTCCTCAGCGCAATGGTTTCTTCCTGCCCAACTGCAGGTGGGTTGGGTGGATATTTTAAATCTGGTATCAGCACAAACGTTAAAAACCCAACGCCAGACAGCAATAATGCCATAGCGCGTGGACTTAATGTTGCAAGACGCTGATAGGCAAATGCAAAAACAATCGCAAAAATACCGCCATATGCGGCACCGTACATCAGCACAGCAGTAAGCAAGCCCCAAGATGCCTGCACACCACGGCTTATCAGTTCAGGTTCTGGCGCGGCACCTGCAGCAGCATCCTGAGCGGCTTCAAACGCAATAGCCAAAGCGACCTGCGGTTCACCAAAAATTTTTGAAAATACAAAAGAAAGCAATGCAGCCAGAATGCCCGCGACCATGCCGCGGGCTAAAAGACGACCAACCATGAGTAAAACTTTCCTCTCGTGCCTTAGTGGCAGGGGAAACCAAGAAGATGGCGGCCATCATGCACAAATTCATGCACAGCATGTCCGGAAATCAGGGAAGTGGCGCCCTGCTCTGCACCTACAAAGTAGATCAGCAGTGCAGAAACAATCAGGCCGAAAACAGCCCAAGGCAGAATGGCACGAACCGGAATGCTCTGGCCCGCTGCCGCAACCGGCATAGCTGTATGAACAGATGTGCTCATGATGTTGTATCCTTTTTAAATTTAAAGCCCGCCAGAGCAGGCACAAAAGAGTGTGAAACAGAATTTCATGGTTTGGTCGGCCCTCATCATAGAAGGACGAAGCCTAACAGCAAGGGCATTCCGAGCACGCCTGCTGTTCTCCCACCTTGAGAAAAGCGGCACCCAAAAGGAACGTCATTCCATGTGAGGTACTTGCCTGCTCCATCCGTCAGATTCTCGCCAACCAGCAATCAACGGTGCAGAGCATACCAAAACCTCTTCCAAATTCTATTTGGAACACAAAGCATTGTTACACTTCACCACGCCGCGTGAAGACAAAAGCCCAAGATGTATTTAAGGAGAAATCTGCCCAGGGCAGAGGAGTAAACATCGCAAATCATCCATCTCCGGTTCCCTCGCCCGGCGATTAAACAAGACAACAACGGCAGGTCTCCTGACTTGCGGGTCATTGCGCATTACTCAGCCTTCCCGATGCGAACACCAGTGACTGCCGCTTTATGCGGCTAAGGAGTAATAGGCTCTCCGCCTACAGTTGCGAGGGCAGTTGCCGACTGGGTTCCAAAGCAGGAACCTCCGGCATTCCCTTTCAAACCCGCTTGCGCGGGACCGTTGTAAGATGGCGCAACCCTTACCTTATTTTTGCTTCATATTTCAATCTTTGCCTGATTATGCAGGTATAACTCTTGCCAGAGCCGCCATTTTAACCCACCTGTTTCTGCAGACTTTTCCCTGACTGGCGACTTATGGACCAACGATACCGCATTCCCCCACTAGCCATGCTCAATGCCTTTACGGCGTTTGCACGCACAGGCGGTATCAGACGGGCAGCAGCAGAACTGCGCGTAGATCACGCAGCCATCAGCCGCCACATTCGGGATCTGGAAAATATTTTAGGCACACCTTTACGGGATAAGGAAACAGGAACCCTTACATTAGCGGGTCACACTTATTATTCCCGCATCACCCCATTGCTGGAAGAACTGGCCACGGCCACGGCAGATATCCGCAACCATACGCCCCCTCTTACCATTACCTGCGCGCATGGTTTTGCGTACCATTGGTTGCTACCGCGGCTCTCCTCCTTTCGGCGCGCGCACCCTCAACTGGAAATCATGCTGCGCCCAGTAGATGCGAATACGGCTTTCCACGTTACGGGCGTGGAAACAGATAATCATGCTCATATCGGTTATGTGCGTGATGATGCCCCGTTAGCTGAACCCCGCAACACACGCAGCATGATTATTGCCCGGCCAGATGTTTTTCCGGTAGCGGCCCCCACATGTCTTACAGAACTGGGCGGGCAGCCCCGCACAACAGCAGATTTGCTCCGTGCACCCTTATTGCAGGAAGAAGATGAAGCCGAATGGAAACTCTGGTTTCACGCACAAAATGTAGCCTGCACAAAACTACCTGCCGCAACACGCCTGTGGCAGGCCCATATTACATTGGCGGCTGCCCGCGCCGGAGAAGGCATTGCTCTTGGCAATATCTTTCTGCTGGGAAATGATCTTGAAACAGGCCACCTTGTGCGGGTGCAGCCTACGCAAACCCCTTTGCGAGAAGTAGCCCTAGGGGCCTATCTTCTGCGCGCTTCTACTGCCACATGGGAGAAAAAATCTCTCATCACATTCCGAAACTGGCTTTTGGAACAGGTGGAACTGGAAACGCAAAGCACACATACCCTCCCTTAAAATGCAGTTAAGCGCCTACGTAACGATATGAACGTGCTCAATTGCTGGTGACTTTTTATCACCGCAGAGGCAACAAAAAATCTCCTCCCCCTCCCCCGCGAAACATTTTACGGAACAGAAACAACTTTGCCCGCAACATAGTTCCCGGGAGCCCATATTAATGGCCACGAATAAAGACCTTCTGAACCGCCGCACCAATGCTGTGCCACGCGGCGTTGCTACCTCCACCCCCGTTTTTGCAGACCGCGCAGAAAATGCCGAAATCTGGGATGTGGAAGGCAAGCGCTATGTTGACTTTGCCGGCGGCATTGCCGTTCTGAACGTTGGCCATCGCCACCCAAAAGTGATGGACGCTGTTAAAAAGCAGCTAGACCGTTTTACCCATACGGCTTTTCAGGTTTCTGCTTACGAGCCCTATATTGAACTGGCTGAAAAGCTGAATGCCCGCGCACCGTTTTCTGGCGATGCCAAAACCATTTTTTTCACCACGGGTGGTGAAGCTACAGAAAACGCCGTAAAAATTGCGCGTGCAGCAACTGGCCGCAATGGCGTGATTGCTTTCTGCGGCGGCTTCCATGGCCGCACGCTGCTGGCTTCTGCGCTTACGGGTAAGGTTCTGCCTTACAAAGCACCCTTCGGCACACTGCCGGGCGAAGTTTACCACATCCCCTTCCCCGATGATCATGACATCACGGTGGAAGACAGCCTGAAGATGCTGAACTTCCTGTTTGCGGCTGATATCTCCCCCAACAATGTGGCTGCCATTATTATTGAGCCTGTGCAGGGTGAAGGCGGCTTCCGCGTTGCCCCTACAGCACTGCTCAAACACCTGCGCGCCATTTGTGACCAGCACGGCATTAAGCTGATTGCAGATGAAGTGCAGAGCGGCTTTGCCCGTACTGGCAAGCTATTTGGTATTGAGCATTCTGGCGTAGAACCCGATCTGGTGTGCATTGCCAAATCTCTGGCAGGCGGTTTCCCGCTTTCCGGCGTGATTGGCCGTGCAGAACTGATGGATTCCGTGCCTCCGGGTGGCTTGGGTGGCACATATGCTGGCGCGCCGCTGGGCTGTGCTGCTGGCTTGGCCGTGCTGGACATTATTGAAGAAGAAAAGCTTCTGGACCGCGCCAACAGCATGGGTGAACGCCTGAAAGCCCGCATTGCAGGCTGGCACAAGCGCACAGATATGCTGCCTGTCAGCATGCCGCGTGGGCTGGGCGCAATGGTTGCCTTTGATATTCTGGAACACCATGCTGGTGTGGAACAGCGCAAAGGCTTTGGTTCCAAACTATGTGCCCGTGCCTGTGAAAAAGGCTTGATCCTTCTGGCCTGTGGTGTGCAGGGCGCTACCATCCGCATTCTGACACCGCTGACCGCATCTGATGAACTGGTTGATGAAGGCTTGGACATCATCGAACAGATTCTGCTGGAAGAAGCAAAAGCCTGATCTGCATTTTTCTGCAGTTATCAGCAAAAAGGCGGCCTTTCTTGGGGCCGCCTTTTTCTTTGCCTTGTCATATATTTTTAAAATCAGAATTCATTTCACCAAATATATCGTCATAGTCAGGCCATCATTCCTGCTTACTCTTGAAAATAACGATCAAGAAAAACAGGAGGCCAGAATGACAGCATTTGGCGCGTATTGGCTGCAAATACAAAATTCTTTTCGCAAATTACTGCAAACTTTGCACAATTTAAAAATGCGCAAAGCCGCACATATCAAACATTAAATACGCCATCCCTCCTGTTCTTGCGCAAACAACAAAAAAGCCCGCCTACCATCAAAGGTAGAGCGGGCTTTTTAGCGCCGTTATGCAGCGTTATTTTTTATCATCAGAAAACGTGTTCTGACCCCACCGGCCAACATCGTGCGCGGCATTTTCTGTGCCTTCCTTGGTTTTGTCCCAAGCGTGCTCGGTCCCTTCGCTTGTCTTGTTCCAAACCTTGTGAGAGCCCTCTTTGGTTTTGTCCCAAGTTTTTTCCGTACCTTCGCGGGTTTTATCCCAGGCGTTATGGGTGCCTTCTTTGGTCTTATCCCATGCCTTTTCACTGCCCTCGGTGGTTTTGTCCCAAGTCTTGCGGGTGCCGTCCTTGGTTTTGTCCCACGCTTTTTCTGTGCCGTTGCTTGTCTTTTCCCAAGCCTTGTTCGTGCCTTCCTTGGTCTTGTTCCAAGCGTGCTCGGTTCCTTGGCGGGTGTTATCCCATGCGCGGCCCAGCATGCCTTCCTCAGCGTGAGCACAAGGCAGGCTTAAAGCAAACATGGCAGCACCCAGCAGAGTTGTAGCGGCCGTCCGAAAAGAATTATGAGACACGAGATACATCCTCTTAAGTGAAAACCTTATTGCTAAAGGTAAGTATTCAAAGGCTTTATGGCAAATGTACGCCACATCCGTGGCAGTTCTGCCAAACACGTTTAACGCGGCAGAGAGTCCAGCGCGGCCTGCAAGATATATGCTGCAGCCAGCCGATCCACCATTTCTGCCCGCCGCGCGCGGGAGAGATCAGCTTCATCAATAAGCATACGATTCACTGCTGATGAAGAAAGGCGTTCATCCCACTGGCATACGGGCAAGCCTGTCTGTTCCGAAAGCGCAAGCGCCCAATCTCGGCTGGCCTGCGCCGCTGGGCCAAAGGACCCATCTAAGGAAAGGGGAATCCCCACAACCATGCCGCCAATTTCGTGTTCTTTGGCAAGATCACGAATAAAGCTGGCCATTTGCCCTAGTTTCCCGCGTTTTACCGTTTGAAATGGTGAGGCCACCATGCGGGAAACATCGGAAAGCGCCAGCCCCACCTGCTTTTTGCCGGGGTCTATCCCTAGCAGGCGTGCGTGTCTGGGCAGGGTTGCAACAAGGTCTGTCAGGCTAAGCAGTGTCATACGGACGGTATGTTGCCTTTCGCGCGATTATGCTAGGTGCTTTCTTCCTATTGAGATCAAGAAAAGAGGGGTCCGCTTTCATGTCGCTAGACCTTGCGACCACCCGCCGCATTGCCAAACTGGCCCGTATCGGGCTGGAAGAGCATGAGCTTGAAGCCACACGCCAGAAGCTGAACGGTATTCTGGGCTGGATTGACCAGCTTGCCGAAGTGGATGTGGAAGGCGTTCCCCCCATGGTGGGGACAGAAACCGAAACCCTGCGCCAGCGGGAAGACAAGGTAACAGACGGCAACTGCCGTGATGCCCTGCTGGCCTGTGCGCCAGAAACCTCTGGCCCCTTCTATACAGTACCCAAGGTGGTGGAATAATGCTGACCGGACTGACGCTCACCCAAGCGCGTGAAGGGCTTGCCGCCCGCAAATTTTCTGCACGGGAACTGGCCAAAGCCCAACTGGACGCCATTGCCCGCCTGAACCCGGTGCTGAACGCCTATATTACCGTGTTGCCAGAAGAAACAGTTCTGGCGGCGGCAGATGCAGCAGATGCCCGTTACGCCGCAGGCACTGCCGGCCTTATGGATGGTCTGCCCATTGGCGTGAAAGATCTGTTCTGCACCAAAGGCGTGCGCACCACGGCTGCCAGCAAGATGCTGGAAAACTTTGTGCCGCCTTATGAAAGCACAGTAACGGCCAACCTGCTGAAAGCAGGTGCGGTTTTCCTTGGCAAAACTAACCTTGATGAATTTGCCATGGGCTCTGCCAACATCACATCAGCTTTCGGGCCCGTGGCAAGCCCGTGGAAGCGCAAGGATGATCCCTCCGCCACACTGGTGCCGGGTGGATCTTCCGGTGGGTCTTCCGCCGCTGTTGCTGCAGGCTTGGGCCTTGCCGCCACAGGCACGGATACAGGTGGTTCCATCCGCCAGCCTGCCGCGTATTGCGGTATTGTGGGGCTGAAGCCCACCTATGGCCGTTGCAGCCGCTGGGGCACCATTGCTTTCGCAAGTTCGCTCGATCAGGCAGGCCCCATGACACGCAGCGTGGCAGATGCCGGGCTGATGCTGGAAGCCATGGCTGGCTTTGATGAAAAAGACAGCACCTGCTCAAACCGCCCTGTGCCTGCTTTTAGCAAAGCTGTTGGTAAAAGCGTAAAGGGCCTGCGCGTGGGTATTCCCACAGAATATCGCTCCCCAAATCTGCCCGCAGAAGTTGTGGCCATGTGGGAACAGGGCATTGCGTGGCTGAAAGAAGCAGGCTGCGAGATTGTGGATGTTTCTCTCCCGCACACCAAATACGGCCTGACCACTTACTACATTATTGCTCCGGCTGAATGCTCCTCCAACCTGGCGCGTTATGATGGCATCCGCTTTGGTATTCGCAAGGATGCGCCCACGCTGGATGGTGTGTATGAAGCCACACGCGCCGCAGGGTTTGGTGCAGAAGTGCGTAACCGTATCCTGATGGGCACCTATGTGCTTTCTGCTGGCTATTACGATGCTTACTATCTGAAAGCCCAGAAAGTCCGCACCCTTATCAAACGCGATTTTGAACAGGCGTTTGAAAATGTGGATGTGCTGCTAACCCCCACCGCGCCATCTGCTGCCTTTGCGCAGGGTGAAAACATGGATGACCCGGTGCAGATGTATCTGAACGACATCTTTACCGTACCCGCCAGCATGGCCGGCGTGCCTGCCCTTTCCGTTCCGGTTGGGCTGAATGGTAATGGCCTGCCGCTGGGGCTGCAGGTCATTGGCAAACATTTTGATGAAGAAACCGTGCTGTCCATTGGCGGCGCGTTAGAAGCGGCGGCAGGCTTTACGCACCTTCCGTCCGTACATGCGGGAGCAGGCGCATGAGCTACGTAATTGAAGGTAAAACCGGCCCGTGGGAAATTGTGGTGGGGCTGGAAGTGCATGCACAGGTTATCAGCCAGTCCAAGCTGTTTTCCGGTGCTTCCACAAAGTTTGGGGGTGACCCGAATACACAGGTCAGCCTTGTTGATGCGGCTTTCCCCGGCATGCTGCCTGTTATCAACAAGGAATGCGTGGCGCAGGCCATTCGCACCGGGTTGGGGCTGAATGCCCAGATCAACCTGTTCAGCCGGTTTGACCGTAAAAACTACTTTTACGCCGACCTGCCGCAGGGTTACCAGATCAGCCAGTTCGAGCACCCTATCATCGGCAAGGGCTCTATCGAAATTGAGCTTCAGAGCGGTGAAACGCGCCAGATTGGCATTACCCGCCTGCATCTGGAACAGGACGCCGGTAAGCTGCTGCATGATCAGGACCCCACAAAATCCTTTGTGGACCTGAACCGCGCCGGCGTGGCCCTGATGGAAATTGTGAGCGAACCCGATATTCGCGAACCAGAAGAAGCTGGGGCTTACCTACGTAAGCTGCGCCAGATTCTGCGCTATCTGGGCACGTGTGATGGCAACATGGAAGAAGGCTCCATGCGTGCGGACGTAAACGTTTCTGTGCGCAAGGCGGGTGAGCCTTTCCGCACCCGTTGCGAGATCAAGAACGTCAACTCCATCCGCTTTGTGATGCAGGCCATTGAAGTGGAAGCCACGCGCCAGATTGAAATCTGGGAAAACGGTGGCGAAGTTGATCAGGAAACACGCCTGTTTGATCCGGGCCGCGGTGAAACCCGCACCATGCGCTCCAAGGAAGATGCGCATGATTACCGCTACTTCCCAGATCCTGACCTGCTGCCGCTGGTGGTAGAACAGGCATGGGTGGATGAGCTGAAATCCAAGCTGCCAGAACTGCCTGATGCAAAGCGTGCGCGCTTCCAGAAAGACTACGGCATTCCATCCTACGATGCTGGCGTGCTGGTTGCAGAACAGGCTGTGGCGGATTTTTACGAAACCGTGGCCAAAGGGCGCGATGGCAAGCTGGCGGCAAGCTGGGTGATTGGTGATCTGTTTGCGGCACTGAACCGCACCAGCAACACCATTGAAACCAGCCCTGTCAGCGCGGCCTCCTTGGGCAAAATGCTTGATCTGATTGCTGATGGCACCATCAACGGCAAGATCGCCAAGGAAGTGTTTGAAGACATGGTGGAAACCGGTGATAGCCCGGATGCCATTGTGGAACGCAAAGGCCTGCGGCAGGTCACCGATACAGGTGTGATTGATGCTGCCATTGCCGCTATTTTGGAAAAACATGCGGATAAGGTGGCAGAATACCGTGGCGGCAAAGACAAGCTGTTCGGATTCTTTGTGGGTCAGGTCATGAAGGAAACCAAAGGCAAGGCAAACCCGGCCCTGGTAAATTCGGCCCTGAAGGCTCAGCTAGACGGCTAAAATCTACAATTTGAAAAAATAAGTTTTCAGGGGGTTTGACGGAACGCGTTGAACCCCCTAAAAGCAGCGGTGCAAACGTCGTGTATGTTCGCACTCTTCGGCGGAGGGGTGGCCGAGTGGCTGAAGGCGGCGGTTTGCTAAACCGTTATACGATGTCAAGTCGTATCGAGGGTTCGAATCCCTTCCCCTCCGCCAGAGACGTCCAAAAAATCGCAGAAAAAAGCCATCTTCCGAGAGTGGGCTATAATTTTACCCCCCTTAACTCCCCTCTTAAAAACAACGCTGAAGAGATTATCCAGCCGTCCTGATGCGTGCCGCTCTGCAGTATGTAGCCGCAAAGATTAAGGGCCCCTCAGATAATAATATTCTTATTATGAAGAACTCTTATATAAATTATAAATAAATACCTTATTGCTACTCACAGAGAGAATAAGGGTAACAGAATAACCGTCTTATACGAAAAAGGCGCTCCTCATATCTGAGGAACGCCCATATCAATTCTACCGCAGCAACTAGCTTTGCCTATTCTAAGCTGCCCGTCCTTCCCGATGCTCTGGCTCATAAATCACCTCAGGAAAACCTGCGGGAAGCTTGGGGCCGCCACCAATCATACAACTTGGATGCGGGTCTTCCCTGTCAAATGGATAGGGAGCCATGAAACGATGGCGGCGCCTGTCCCATTTCCAGCCTTGTGCCCTGAGCCATTCAGAACTGGGGTCCCCGAAGATGTGCATCTTACCGGTTTCCTTATCCAAACGAATGCCCGCTTGCCTATACGAGGTTTGATCATCCGACAGAAGGACTTTCAAGCTTTCAACAATAGCTTCTCTATTCTTCTTCACCTTTGCCAGCAGATCTGAGGATATCGCGACTCGGTTACCTCGGATAACAGGCCTTCCCTCCACGAGAACAATCCGACAACCAATTCTTGCAAGTTCGTTTATCAGATGATCGGCAACAATTTCTGAGGATGTATCATCAGCCTGCAATTCTAAGGCGGAGGGATAAAATTTCTCAGCAAAAGCTTCTCTCTCAAATAAGGAGCGCAAAGCATTGCTCACCATGACAATGCCCTCCGGGTTATCCTTTTTTCACGGTAACCTTGGTAACTTGGTAACCAAGGATAAATACCCGCAGATTTCTGCTGTTTTTCTTCAATTAGGCTGGTTACCGCATCCACTCTGACCTCGGTAACCATGGTAACCAAATGAAAAATTATCACTGGTCACCTCCGATAATGTCTCCATTCACCACGTAAAAACGTGTCGTTTTATTCGTAACTGGATTTTTAACTGCGCTTGAAGGGCGGCCACCATCTCCCGCCCTTAGATAGCCGGCTTCAATCAGAGCCTGCGCTGCGCGCCTAGGATCAATGCCCTTACAAACCACATCCCGCCACGATGTTGGAAAAATGAGATACTCCCACCGGCTTCCTTCCGATGCGTCAACGCGACGACGATAACCAACGCGGTTTAACGTCTTGTCGTATGAGTTATTGGCGTCACCTGAGCAACTCAGAGGCTCAAATCTGCTGTTGCCGTGTTGTTCTATGAACAGGCGCACCTGCTCAACTGCTTCCTGATCTTCTCCAGCCTGCGTTCCGCCACGATCATCCAGCCATGACATAAAACAGGTTTTCGCAGCCCGCGTAGCTTCTCCCGATGGCCACGGCAGAATCTTGTAAGCCACGGCCATTTCACCAGCCGCAGCCACCAACCCAAAGCGGCGCACAACAGAACGCACCTGCCCGCTTGTTGCTATGCCATTAGGCAGGCAGTCTGCTTCAAACCGGTCCACAAGCCTCTTGATACCGGATGCGAGACCCGCTTCATCGTCAGCACGTTCTTTGACAAGAGCATCAAGATAGGCGCGGCTGGCCGTACCATAATGAGTGCGCGCAGCCCTGCGGATATGATCAGCAAGATCCCCAGCGCCAGGCATTCCGTGCAGATTTTCAAACACCCCCATACCGGCCCCAGCATCTGCCTGAATACTGACAAGACGTACCTCCTGCCCTGCCATAACCCGACGGCCAGCCTCTCCCATCTTGGTGGCAAGCGTGACCTCACCCGTTGATAAAAACAGAGACCGCCACGTCTTGCGGGCCCGTGCTTCCCCGTTTCGGCCTGCACGCTGCTTGCCGGTATTGTTGGCCAGCATATAGGTAATGTCTCCGACCTCGCGCCCGTCTGCCTGCCCCATCTCATCCAGAATCAACAAGGTGTCAGACGTCTCGGCAGCGATGCCCTCCGTCCCATTTGTCGTGCCACGCCATGAACGTATCTGCCCGTCCCTATCGCCCTTGCCCCAGACAGAGCCCGCCGCAAACAGGGCTGTGGATTTGCCTGTCTGGCTTGCGCCAACAATATGAAAACCGCCGGACTGTTCACCCATAATATCCAAAAGCGGCCCACTGAAAGCCACAGCCAAGGCGAATGCCAAACGGCTGTTTCCCACGGCGTAGACAGCGAGATCTTTCTGCCAATCCTCCAGCTTGCCCGCCGTGGCATACTCCATGCCAGCAGCCGCGCGCGTTGTCTGAAACGCCACAGCCCGACGGCCCTCCCCCAATGTCATGCCATTGGGCAGCACAAAAGCCGGCCCATCATCCGTCCTGTGCCAACCTGAACTGGTGACACAGCGCAGACGGCTTTTGGTATGAACGGAAGCAATGAACTGGCGAAGCTGTCGGGTAGCAGAAATATTGCAGTTCAGGCCTGCATCTTCCAGCTCACCCGCAATATCCTTACCTTCCCCGTGCACCATTTTACGCGGGATAGACCACTGATGCGCGCGCCGGTCATGATCTCGCCAGTTGATCAGCAATCCCCACCCTGTCCCGTTTTCATCTCGCGTTTCGGCAACAACCTCAAAAGAAGCACAAACCCATATGGCTGGTTTAGGAAGGCCATCTTCCCCTGCTTCTGGTGTGTAATAGAGGCCCCGGCTCGTCATACTGTAACCGGCCGGCATCTTCACATTGGCTTCTGCTTGTGGCGCACCATCAATGAGAGGGCGTAGGATCTCTACCGCAGCGACCTCATCACCTCCCGTCATTTCAAGGGGAAGGTCATCAGCCAGATCCCATTTGGGCGGTAAACCACTTGGCAGTTTAACCATCCGCACAGACGCGGCACCGGCGTCCCGTAGCGCCTCAATAGCGTGTTCAGCATATTTCTCACCGGCCTCGTCATTGTCAGGCCAGATCGTGACATCCCGGTCTGCAAGCGGTGACCAATCGGCACTGCGGGCTGATGTGCTCCCTCCGCTGGTGAGCACTACCAGATCGGGAAACAGGTCACAGGCGGCATCAGCAGCTTTCTCGCCCTCCACCAGAAGCACTGGCGCATCAGGCTTGGCAGCGAGCCTATCCAGACCATAGAGAGGCAACGGCTTGGCTGGTTGTTTCCAATGCCATCCCGTGACGTCATGACGTTTACCATTGCTGTCAGTCCAGACGCGGCGGCCATACGTTAGCGGGCGCACTTCCTTTTTCGGAATCCCATCTGCACCGGGCTTACCGTTATACCGGAAACGGGCGAACAAAGGTCGCCCCTCCGCGTCCCGGTACACCCACGTATCTGTGGCATTGCGCGGCTCCTCCGGTTCGGAGGGCGCTGGCGTCATCGGCTCCCAAATTTCCGTACCGTGAATATCTGCCGCAAGCCGACCGGCAGCCTGCCTTTCCTGATCTGTCAGCGGTTTGAACAGGCTGTTCTCATCTATGCAGGCCATAGCAGGCGTATGCTGGGAATCACTCATCGCGCATCCCCTGCCAGCCCCAGCATTTTTGCCAACATCACGGCTGCCTCATATTGTGAGCAATCCGCCAGATAGGCTGCAAGGGAGATGACATCCCCGCCGCGCGCATCGGCCTGAGCAAAGTCTGCCCAGCGACCTGTGTTTAGGTTCACACTGAAAGAGCCGGGTTTCCTGTCACTCCGCTTGGGGTTGCGCGCCACCCATTCATGGCCCTGCTTCTTGCCATCCGGAAGCCAGCGACCCAGCAGCGCAAGCAGCACCCCAAGGGAAGCGCGATTGATTGTCTGAAAATCAACAGGAGTGCTCACATTTGAGCAGGCCCCTTTCTTATCGGCACTGTGTGTTTTCATGCCTTTTATGTCCTAAAAGGCCCGAAAAACCATGACAAAACCATGGGCTTGCGCTATAAAAATCCTGCTGTTTTTGGATTTTTAGGGCACATTCCCTTTGGCACCGGTCACGGTTTTTCGTGGCCGGTGTTTTTATTTGGGGTTCTTGGCGGAGGGCAACGCAAGCCTTGCCGTAGTCGGCAACGAGTTGAGATACGCCACAACCGTATCCGTAATCACTACAGTCTTGCGGCCCACTTTCCGAAGATCAATGCGACCAGCGCGCCCCATCCGATACAGATGGGATCTTGACATACCGAATAGGCGCGGCGCGTCCTCCATAGGAACGGCCAGTGGTAAATTTCCAACTTTTTCCATTATCGCGTCCCCTTATGCGGGAGCGCAAAAAGCAGAAGCAGGACTACTGCTCCCCAGCAATACCCGCTCAATCAAAGGCAGGTCAGAGCGGCGAACAAACCGCCAACGACCTTTACGGATACATGGGAAACGCCCCGTATTGGCTTTGCCGTATATCGCACTCATGGATGGCAGGTTATCGCCACCAGGCTTCGCGCCAATTTCTGCAATGGCATCAGAAAGCGGGATTAAATCTTGGTTTTCTATGGTCATGTTAATGCCCTGTTAGTCGGTTAAAACCGCCAAACGGGACGGTGACTACAACGCCGCAAGCGGACACACACACACATAGTGCTTCCATTTTGCGTGCTGGTACGGCAAAAAACTGGCGCGAAACCCGAGCAAAGGTAACGTGATTTTTCTTGCCGTACCCGGTCTAGTCACCGGTTCCGTTCAGCAAAATAAATCTGTCGAAAAGTCGCCTTGGTGTTGGCGCACCAGGGCGATTTTTCGTTCTATACACTCTCTCTCTTTCTCTCTCCTCCTATTCTAAATAAAGCCTAGCGACGGCAAACAGCCAGTCAAAGATAAAAACAAAAAAATATTAATATTTCTGTTTTTCCATTTTGTAGAAACAAGATATTCATTTTGAAAAAATAATAAAATGATTAACAGATAGTTACATGCGACCATCTATGCTCATATTTGGAACATAGACGGTCAACACTGCACACTACCCTCCCTCTTTATTATCCGAGCAGACCATCCATTGTTCCAGCCCTCGCCATAACCCACGCAGAACAACTGGATGCCCTATCGGTAATGGCTCACTGTTTGGTCCACGTTCAGCCCTGATGTCACTTGCTTTGGGATTAGAAGGAGAGAATTTTTTCTTATGATCTGACGATTGAGAAACTGCAGTTCCCTTTACGCCTACCCGGTGTTCGTACTGATACCGGCATACCACCTCAGATCGGCCAATGTGACGACCTATAGCCCGCCATGCATGGCCTTGGTTACGGAGGGCCACCACAAGGTCAATTTCCTCCTTTGTCCAATTTGAACGCCCCTCCGTCATGATGATGCCTCCGCAATGGCTGCGCATCGGCGTTCCATTTCACCGGATAGCCATTCCAGAGCCATGCCCACAGCGCTCATGTTGGGGCCGCTTTCTTCCGAACCAGTAAGCATGCCATTGCTCATGGCCTGAAGGCAGATTCCGATGCAGGACAATTCGCTGGTTGCGTCCTGAATGACGCTCAGCCGGTCAGGTGTTGCCACGGGGCTTTTGCATCGTTGTGATGCAGAAGTTTGTTTCTGGCTCATGCCTTTGCCCCCGTAAGTGCCAGAACATCCCTCGCCAGACTGGCTTCCATACTTCTGTCATCTTCGGACACAAGAAGAACCAGACGGGCCTTACATTGCATATCCTTGATGTTCCGGGCTTTGGTGTTCGCAACAGCGCGACAGGCCTGCACGAAGCGGCGGCTTTCCGTTTCTCCTTCCTTGAAATTATGAGCTTTCCAGCTACGGCGATCAGAATTGATGGCAGCGACCGTGGCGGCCTGTATTGGAGTGATCATGCTGCCCCTCCCAAATACTGAGACATATAAAGATCAAACAAACGGGCTTTAGCTGATGTGGTGAACAGTAGGACGTAATCATCCACAAGCGGCGCCCCTCCGTGCTCAATAAGTCTGCGCGCCAATGTGCCCGCTTCTTGCCGAATAAGTCTTTGCGCGACAGATAGCGGCAGACCATCAACGCCCCAGATATTCTCGGCCCATGTCCTGCTATGCTTGATCGGATCACACACGCCCAACACTGCGTAAGCTTCATCTGGTGTCATGCCACTTCCTCCGGCAACATCCAGCCTGGCGCATCTTTCACGCCTGTATGCGCTGCCAGCAGATCCAGATGATCCTGCAACCGGTGGCTCAACCAATGGAGCGCTTCGGGTTCGGTGATGTCGCATTCATCACAGCTCCATCCGGCTGTTACTTCCACTATAAGGGCGGCCATCATTCGGGCGTCTTTCAGGACAAGTTCCTGACTACGCATATTCTTGACGGTTTCCTGTTCGAAACCTGTGAGAGACATCTGGTTGCTCATGCCTTCTCTCCCCGAAAGAAAGCAGCATTTTTCTCCGCTTCAACTGCAATCATGTCGAGATACGATGATAGAAACAAAGCTGCTCCAGCGATGATCTCAGCATCTTCAGATCTTTCAGGACGATCTGTATCACCAGAAAAGTGCGCGATTGCATCCGCAATAGAAGCTGCTCGCCGGGCATACTTGGCCTGAAATTCTGCGGTATATGCAGCATTGTTCTTGAGGCTGGCATTCATCGTACAGCCTCCAGCTTCTGGGCTGCGTGGCCAGTTACGACAGGATCAGAAGCCCCCAGCCCCAACAGCGTCAGAGCAATAAGAGCTGGCACCACCAATGCGGGAAGGCTTGTACAGAAGATACGGAATGCCCATGTGTGTATGGGCGTGCTATAGGCACGTTTAGCCATTGCCGAAACTCCAGTTCGGTTTGTGGTTAGGCTGGGTGTGGAGGTCCTACGCTCCATATCCAGCCACCTGTCACACGGTGACAAGATGGGCTAAATGTGCCACCTTCAGTTTCAATGTCAATAACTTTGTTACAGGGTGACACTTTGAACGCTGCACAATGCCGTATGGCCCGTGCCGCCTTACAGCTGGGCGTGCGAGAATTGGCGTCTGCTGCCAATGTTTCCCCAACGACGATTACACGCCTAGAACGTGGAGAGCAGCTTTACCCCCGTACGGTCTCCGCCATCCGCACAGCTCTTGAGGCCGCGGGCGTCGAGTTCATTGCTGAGAATGGTGGTGGGGCTGGGGTTAGGTTTAGACGAGAAAAAGGGACACCCGTTGCATGAGCCGCTTTCTCTCTCAGGCCGAAGCTCAAGCTCTATTTGAAATGGAAAAACGGCGCCAGACCGACCAGCTTTGGCAACTGCCTAATGCTGGGGGCGGATTAAGCGTTCCACTCATCTCGACCAGCGCCACAGAGGCTTTCCACTTAGATATCCGACGATCTCGCATGGAATTACGAAAAGGCACCGTCCAAAACCGTGCACGAACCAATATCGTGCTTGCACGAATAGATTTCGGTGGATCTCCGCATCGCAATCCAGATGATGAGGAAATCCCGTGCCCGCATATCCATCTATATCGGGAAGGTTTTGGAGACCGATGGGCTTATCCTATTGACCCAGAAATCTTTACCGACCCGACTAGCCACTGGCAAACGCTCATTGATTTTATGCGTTTTTGCAATGTTATCGAACCGCCTAATTTTGAACGGGGATTATTCTCATGAATGAAATTGACCGTTTAATTGAAGGCTATTGGCGATGGTTACGAGACAAAACAATCACCAAAACTACCGGAGCCTGGACTGAAATCACTACGCCCTATTTGGATCGTCACAATGATTATATTCAGATTTACGCGCGCAAAAATGACGATAAATTCCTGATCACCGATGGTGGAGAAACCATACTAGATCTCGAACAGTCTGGCTGCTCGCTAGAAAAAAGCCCAAAGCGTCAAGCTATTTTGCGGACAATCCTGAATGGTTTTGGTGTGCATGAGAATGATGGCGAACTACAGATAACTGCAACCAGTGATAATTTTTCTCTGCGGAAACATAATTTTGTACAGGCATTATTGTCGGTTCAAGATATGTTTATGCTAGCTACGCCGACCGTCGAATCTATTTTTTTAGAGGACATTGCAGAATGGCTTGATGAACAAGACATTCGTTATACGCCCAATGTAAAATTCGCGGGGAAGACAGGATTCGATCATCAATTCGATTTCGTGATCCCAAAGTCACGGAAAGCCCCTGAGCGCATTCTGCGAGCTATCAATAATCCCAATCGTGGATCTGCTCAGAATTTGATTATGGGATGGTTAGATACCCGTGAATCTCGTCATGCTGCAGGTCATACTGATTCTGTCCTTTTTGCTTTCCTCAATGATGAAACAAAAGCGGTTTCGGGCAACGTGGTCGATGCATTCGAAAATTATGGAATCACGCCTATTAAGTGGAGTGATCGAGATGCGTTTAGAGAGCGTCTTGCAGCTTAACCTGAGCCTCATGACTGGCGATGCGACTATCCGCTTGGCCATTGGGGCTGGATATCCTGTGTCCATAATTAGGCGGCTGTCCGCCGTTTGATCCAAAAGGGGCTTGGGGCGGATAGTGTTTTATCCAGAGGATGTTCAGTCCTTGCTGGCTAGTTTGGACAGCCACTTCTGCAATCAACTCACCAGTTAATAAACGTGTGGAGGACGTATTCCTGTGAAGGGAAAAGCCGTGCCTTCACTATCCAGTATGCCCTGCAGAACCTGTCGAGGGGCTCGCTTGCCCTTATGGTGTGCAGGTCGAATGTCAAACATATGACTATGCCAATTCAGTCCTTCAGAGGCATTGTGATTGCCATGTTACATATTTGATTCTACCGATGAGCGATTAACAAACAGATACACGAGTCCTTATTATGCCCGTGGTTGCTATACCGACGGAACAGTCAGCCTTCGATCTCTTAAGAAATATTTTAAATGAGACGATTGATATTGGTAATTTAGAAATTGACTATAGTTCGGCTCTTTGGGCTGGGTTTCACCTTAAATTAACTGGTAGGCGCTACCATTCCACTCTTAATGCTGACCTAATGAGGGCTCTGGTTGAATATCAGGTTACCTTGTACCGCGTGGCTGCATTTGTTAGAAATGGCAAACTACGCGGGTCTGCTCTTGATGAAAATGCGCGTGAGAATCTGAAGCTTGATTTTCAAGTAAAAGAAGGTAGCTCTGATATTTGGGCTGGAGTATGCAAGGCGCTCCCTGAGTTATTAGGGAAGGTAACGGATGGAATGGGACCTAAAGCAAAATTCGTTCTGTCTTTAACGACCATCCTTTTACTATTTGGTGCTGCTCCGATTAAAGAATGGATGGATGTCCAGCATGCTATTCAGAAAGAACAACTTCAATCAGCGGATCATAAAGAAGAGTTAGCTGTTCTTGATCACGCTGTTGCCGCTGTGACACAAACAAATAAAGAACAGGTAGAAGCTAACCAAAAAATTCTTACGGATGCAATAAATACCGTTAAAGAAGTAGGTATTATCCAGAGAGAATCACAAAATGCTACTGCGCAAATAATGAAGCAGGCCAAAGACGCAGATACTGTTACATTTCAAGGTAAAGCTCTTCCTGGCGAAACTGTCAAAATTCTTCAAACAGGATTCAGAAAAAGCGGCGATAAAGTTAACGTCACAGGGATATTTAAAGTCGAAAAAGTATCGTCCGTGCCTGGTGAAGGATTCTCCTGTCAAATTCGTGGACAAGACGGAACCACGATACAGGCTACATTGGCTGATGCTGTAATGGCGGAACACGACCAGAAAATTATCCGAGATGCATTCTGGTCCAAACAATCTATCCAACTTACTGTTTCAGCTAGAAAAATCGGAAAAGAATATCGTAATGCTGAAATTGTACAGGCAGACAATCTTCCTGATCGTTAATAAAGGCTCCCACTGTTTCCCATATTTATCCTGCCCTTGTCATCTGTCTCTTAATATTCCCAACCGTAGTAGGCGAAACACCTACCATCTGGGCAACTGCTCGAAGTGGCATGCGTATCCCCTCCGCAGTTTGCAGTATCCGCACCACCTCCGCCCGACGCTTGGTAGCCGTGTCCAAATTGGACGGAGGGGATGAGGCTGAATTCGGACGCGTCTTATTCCCCATATCTGGGGAATCTATAACATGGGGATTTCCCATGTTTTGAGCTTCTGAGGTAGCGCGGTTTTCGGCGCCACCCACTTTCCCGACAGAGGCGGCCAAAGATCCCCGGTCAGGGGAAATATCCCCAGAGGTAGATTTTAACCTTTGGGAGTTCTCCGCCTCATGCAGCCGTTCCAAATCCCGCAGGATGGAAGCACTGTCGTCATAGATACCTTGACTTGCTTCCTGGAACCGCAGACGCACGATAACATCAGACAGATTACGTGCTTCCAGTTCCTTGTTGATCAGATCACCTAAGGCCCGGTGTCTGAAGTCGCCTCCTTGCGTGAGATAATCCCACTGGCCATTGCTGTCTGCGATGTTCCGGTCATCGTAGAGCTTTTCCCAATACTCATATTCCGCAATGGCATCGGGAATGTTGTCAGGCCAAGGCTTGACCGTAGCGAGGGCTGCACGAACCTTTGCCGTAGCGCTGAAGTGCTCACCATCCCACGTATCACACTGCCCAGCCTTTCCTTTCTTGTGGAAGGGCTTGATCGCCGCATCATAGGCTTTCTCTTCTGCCGTATACGCGAACACAGCTTCTTCCGAACCATAGCGCGCCAGCACTTCATCAATCTTGGCACGATTGGCCATGCGCCATGCAGCCTGCTTTTTCCGTTCGGCTTCAGCATAGGCGCGCTGGTGCGCCGGGTTGCTCATGTCATAGAAGGTGAAGCCACCGGCGGAGGGTGCCGGCTCTTCATCCAGATACCCCTCCGTCAAAAGCAGATCAGGCACATCTGCCACTGTGTATCCGTGTGGCTTTACCAGCGCCTCCGCCCGATTACGGGCTGCATCTCGCTCCCCTTCAGTTCCCTGCTCTGCCAGAGCCCATACTTTGTTCAGAAGATCGAGATTGAGTTTCTTCGCCATGCCACCTGCCTTTGTCCAATTTGGACAATATCAGTGGGCAGGGTGCGGTACAAGGGAACTTGTCCAAATTGGACAGCGATATATGCCGACAATCATGCATCAGGTCAGCCGTATGTTGGCCTGACGCGCTCTAAAAGTCCGGCTATCAAAAGCATTCCGCGCTTCTTTCGCGATGGCCTTTGGATCATTGTTCGGGGCCGTAATATTGATGTGGGTGGTGATGTTGTTTGTATCACCAGAAGCCCCCGCGGAAGGCACTGAGCCTATCGCCTTCTGCATAGCCTCAACATAAGAAAAATCACTTGTTTTCCCCGGGGATGCCGACGCGGAGGGTGGTTTCCTTACAATGGACTGAAATAGCGAATCACCACCGTCCTTCGCGAAAGCGACTGATGCGTTATGGTGCGCCACACGCAATCCAATATGGTTCACGTAGTCTCTGGTTTCTTTCGGGGCATGCGCCAACCAGTTGGATGCGTAATCGCCCCAGAGATTTTCAACGCGCCTCGCTCCTGCATTGTAGGCTGCAACACCCATTGCAAGGCTGCCAAATTTATCCCGATCCTTCGCAATTCTTAAAGCTGCATAAGAGGCTGCCTGCCGCCAGTTATGCGGGTTAACCCCTGCTTCGCGTGCAACATCGGGCATGATCTGAAAGTCACCCTGAGCCCCCGCAATGGAATCATGGGCGTTTTGACCTCGACTACTTTCCTGCGCCCATATCGCATCCATCGTGCCCGCCGGAAATCCGTACTTGCGGTCCAGTTGCTGTAGAATATTTTGCCTGTCAGCAATTCCTGCGGGGGTGCCGGATGCAGCATCTTGCTCTTCATAGGAGCGGCCCAACCCGACTTTGGAAGCCCAGTTATCAAGTATGGCAGCGCCTGGAATGTTGTTATCGAACCACCGGCCTATTTGGTCGTTTGGATCTACATATTCCAAGCCTTCATGTGCCGCGTATCCCACGCCAGCGGCTGCCAATATTTTTGACAGGCCACCCATGCCAATGCCTGTTGCTACGGCCAAGGCCCGCACGTTGGTCATGACTTGCAGGAATTTAGACCCTACCCACAGCCCGAACAAAAGTTCAGCCGCTTTTGTCCACCCCCCAACAGCCTTAGCCGCGCTGTCAGCATCCGTGGCAAATCCCTCAACACGCTTTTCGATATCTGCCCAGTCTATCCCCTTGAGATAATCCCACCAGCGTTTCAGCTCATCGCCCACGCCCTTCCAGTCCACATGCTCAATGGCATCACCAAAGCGGGTGACATACTGGTCGATATCCTGCCGCAGCCAGCCTTGGTTCTTATCAATCACGCCACCAATCAGCGTCATCAGGTGATGCACTTCTGGGCTAAGGTCGGTCATGATCGAACGCCCGAAGGATTCAGACTGCGCCGTCAGCTTTGTCCAGTCGGCCAGAAGCTGCCCGGATGCACGGCTGTCTCGCTCCGTGGGTTCATACTGCTTGAGGGATTTATACAGTGCCTCAATACGCTTGGGGCCAAGTTCCAACATATTGATGGCACCCTGCGAGAACCCCGCCTGCCCTGCCAGCGTAGAGAAAAGCTGCGGGCCAAGACGCTGTGCTGCGCGTGCCATGTCAGGAAGCAGCGCGTTGAAGTCGCGCAGCCTGCCGTGGGCATCTTCCAGGCGCACACCCATCTGCCCGAAGGCCATGCCCAGATTACGCCGACCATCAATGGTCTGGAATTGCGAGACAAGAGAACCAAGGCTGGAGGACATATCGGACGCACTGCCGCCCGCTGCTTCCGCCACCTTCTGCCAAGTCGTCAGCGTGTTGACTGACGTGCCAAGGTTTCTGGCAAGCTGGCCCGCTGCCACGTTGCTGGCCGTGGTGTCGGACACGAACGCCTTAAGCGCCTTGCCGCCCGTCAGCACAGCAAGGAAGGCCAGAGCATTGCGCTCAAGATGCCGGAAAGAGTCTGCCGCCGTGTCCGTGGCCTTGGCGACACCTGCGCTCATCTTGTCCGCGCCAGACGTCACATGCCCGAACAGCGTTTGAACCTGTTGTGCGCCTTTTTTCAGCGCCTTCGGGTCAAGCCCAAGTTCAACCACAAGCGCATCAACTACAGTTGCCATGTTTCTTTCCCGCAAGATGGCGCACGGTAGAGTTTTGCTGATCTGGCATATTCAACTTGCGTTAAGCCGGTTCACCAGCGCCATTTCCAATAGATCTTCAAAATCCTCGCTGTCATAAACAGTTTGCAGTTCATGCAGCGAGGCGAGGCCCTGCTGAATTACGAGGGCGTGGCGCTCATTGACGTTGGCATATCGGGCGACGGGGCGCTGTTTCCCATTTGTAGCAGAGCGGACAGAAGGGAGAACAACTGGCCGACGCCCCTGAAAAAATCCACATGCAACGCAAAGGCCTCCTTCTGGAGCCATAAGACTGTAGGGATTTCCTCAATATCGCTTTCATGCAGCGAGCGGCGCACACTTAGGTTGCCCGGATCCGGCTGCACGCTCACACACCGCATCAGGCGCGCAAGCAGTTCGTCCATCTTCTCTGGCGCCATCATCCCGAAAATGCTGATGCCCGCAGCGGCAAGCCCGGCAACACCGGAACCAGAAGCAGCTCCGGGAATATCAGCGCCGCTTGATATAGCCGCCTGCAGGCAATGCCGTCCCCACTTATCCGCCTCAAAGGCAGACATGCGGGTAATGACAAACATCTTGCCCTTGTCAGCACCTTCCTGCTGGCACGTAACGGTGATTTCCTTGATAGCCATTACAGCGCAGCCGGGATAACCCCCTCCCATAGCAGTTCAAATGTCTGCGTAAGAGCCTGAATAATGCCGTGGTTCATTCCCATAAATCCTGCCCTCCAAAGGCTTAATGATGCTGGGAAAATGATAGTACGGAGGGCTGCAAGGTACAAGGAAAAGCGCAGCGTTCTTGCGGTTTATTCTTGCTGTAGCAGAGATCGAACGAAACAATGACAAACTGCTTCTGGCCGTGTCCGCTTACGCCCTTCATCTCGACCATACAAGTGTTCCCACCAGCATCCTGATAGCGGACACGACCAATCCAAAGCTATCAACCGACTTACCAGTAAATGGACCTTCGGCAGCGCTGCAGGTGATCGCAAGACCGAAGGTGTCGGACGGTTGGCGCGCCGTCAAGGATAGGCCTGACGGCACAGGGAGCAACCTGTCCAAACGCAAACTATATGTGGGTAAACAGCGCTACATTACATGTTTTGAGAGGCAGGTATCTCCAATTTTAGGCTGTCGGAGGCACTCCCCCCTTTTTTAGAAGGGCCGCGCCAATACGGAAGAGATCGGGCATGTCGTAACGCCCATCCGGCCGACTGGTTAGGACACCCATCATCATTAGGCGATCAGCGAGGTCGGACTCTTGATTGGACTGATCAGAGTTCTGAGACGAATCGGGCTGCACTGGAGGAAGAGCATGCTCTCTTTGTGCGATTTTTTTGGCGGCTTCCACTGTGGCATTCTCTGCCCAAGCGTCAAAGAGAACCTGTGGCTCGGCTGGCACCCGTAGACCCGCAAGTGGTTGGAGAACTCGCTTGATCCAAGGGTATTCCGTGTTGAGCTGCTCTATGCGAACTTTTGAGGCTGCTCGGAGCCCATCGCGGATTGTTTGCGGCAGAAGAATAAGGGTGCCCGCATCTCGAGATTGGGATCGTTCTGCAGCATTCTGCATCAGGATGAGAAAGCTGCGAGGAGTCACATCGCCGATGCCATCGGCTAAATGGTTATATGGCCAGTCGAAGGTTTTTCCCTTTCGCGGTCCTGCGCCCATGAAGTAACCAGCCATGGCCACGAAAAGCTTTTCTTGCTGGCTTTCATCGCTAGATAGCTTCCAAGTCCGAAGCTCTTCTTGCTTTCCCGGTAATTTGCCCAAGCTATTGGCCTCAAGGAGACGACCAAAAGCCTTCTTAGCCTTTTCGTCAAAAGCCAACCTCGCAAACATCAGTCCATAGAGATCAGCCTGCTTCCAACTAAGTTTGGCCGCTCCGCTCCGCAGTTTTGACAGTTCCACAAACCGTAGCGTGAGTTCGCTCAACTGGTCCGCTCGCATGAAGAGCTTGGCCCGGATGGCATTGAAGCCGCGCAAAGACCAAACCGAGGCCATCAGCGCGTCAATAATCCTGCTAAGCCGTCTCCAATCCTCCGAGATTGTATCGAGGGCGTCAAAAACGATGAGTAGTGTCTCGCCTCGTTCTGCAAGTTTGTCATCAATCTCCGCCATGGTATCGGCCCAATCCTGAGGGTCAGCAAGGCGATTCAGCATTTCCTTGGGGGAGTGCCTCTGATTAGGTTCAGTCACTGTGAGAGCTGCGCCAGCGATGACGGCTTGCCAGAAGAGGCCTGCAGTCGTCTTCTCCTGTCCTTGGGGCACCAGTGTGTCGATGACATTTCTTGACACCCCCGCACGGCTCACGCCACCAAATCCAATCTGGACCTGAAGCCTATCGATTCCTAGGCGCGGGTAGAACTCGGCAGCGAGACGCCTAGTGTCAGGGTTATAGAGTACGCTCGCCCAGAAGCTCTTGCCTGCGCCGCGTGCTCCGAGAACAAGCGTAGTCGCGGGATCAAGCGCTTTGCTGTGGCTCGTAGGCGCGAAGATGTCCCGCAGCCTAGCTTTATCCGCTCCAACAATTGTCGACGACGCGCTGGGGTCAAACCGAGCAATGGCGTCGCGAATCTTGAAGATATCTTCCTGATTGAGAGGTTGACATCTTTGGCGAATAGTCATTTGTTCAATTCCATCTGCTCATCAAGCCACTCCAGAAGGCCGCCGAAGGTGGATCTCACGAGTTGCTCATCGAGTTGGACGCGATTTTCAACCGGATTAAAGCTGCGATAACGCTCGTCGTTAAGGATGCGTATCAACGGTACCGGTTCCTTGGGCGAGGGAACTGAAGCATCATTGTCCGCCCAGATCAAATCAAGATCGTCCGGACCCAACCTTTCAGGTTTTAAAAGCGAACCTTCCTCGTTACTCCAAAGCGCGTTGAAACGCTCCTGCGCTATCTCAGCATCCCCTGGATCCGCTTTGGCTTGCACGAACCAAGCGTTCTCCTCCAACTTCGCTCCCCCCGGAATACGTTCGCGGATGTGAGCCAAGAGAAAAGTATAACCCAGAAAGGTCTGCGGTTCATTGATACCAAACAGAAGTAATTTCGCACCGAGCGCAAGAACCGGGGCTGCCGTCGTTTCATGCAGGCCAGCACGTCCATCAATCAACACAACGTCATAGTCGCCAGTAGCTTCAAAGCTCTTAAGCATCTCATGCAGTTGAGCGTGAAGGGGAATAGAGTTACCGTTGCGCATGTCTTCGAGACTTGCGCGAGCGATCTTGGCAAGCGCATCGGCGGGATGTGCCCGTGTTTGGCTACCAAAGGCGGGCACGACCGAAATTCCGTCCAAAAGCGAAGACTTGCCGATGCAATCAGCTCGAAACGTGCCATCTATCCCAGAAAGTCCGTTTTCGACCAGCCAATCGACGACACCATAGGTGGGTAGTTCATCTGGCTTCAAAAGTGTCGAGCCGAGTCCCGGAGCTTCTAGGTCGAGATCCACAGTAAGAACCCGTAAGCCTGCCTGAGCAAGATGCGTTGCTGCTATAGAGAGCGCCGTGGAACGCCCTACACCTCCCTTGATGCTGATAAACGCAATCCGAGGAATCGCATCTGGCTCGAGCACTGGACTCATCATCCAATCTGCTCCGACAATCCGGCGGTCGAGAAGCCGGAAGTTCACACTGTCAATTTGGAGAACGGGCGCAGTTTTGGATTCTTCGATGAGCCGGGAGATGCCAAGCGTGTCCCAGGCCCGTACAGGGTCTTCCGGGCGAGCATATGGACCAAGGTCTTTCGCGACAGCAATGTTCAAACGCTCAAGAACGTCTGCCGTAAGATCTGCTTCTAGGAAGTGCAGAATGACCGCAAGGCGGCCTTCGAAGTCTCGGATCACTATGTGCTCTGCGGCGGCCAGATCCCCAGGATACACGGCTTTGAGGCTAGCAACTAACTGAGGAAGACTGTCGTCGAAACGGATGGGGGGGCTCATAAATCACTCCGGGCATCGTCTGCATCCTTACGCCAGCGGTCTAGCGTTCTAGTGTCGGGACGTGTTCCGTCGCTATAGCGCATGTCGATAGACCAACCTTCCATGAACTGCAGATCAGCAAACCGCATAAGCAGAGCGGCTCCGCGGCCAGATAGGGCGTCTCGAAGTTTACTCCTGATCTGAGGAAAGTGAGCATAGACTGGCCCGTCTCGACTATCGGTGGTCCACGAAATGTCGCGATACAATGCCTTAATCGCGCACTCAGCGGCTATCCCATAAAGATAGCCTGCTGTCGTGCGGTCTGGTGCTGTTGCGTTTTTGAGACTCTCAGCGGCGGCCCAATTACGATGAGCGGCCTTGGTCATGTTGATTGTAAATTGGCTCATGAATATTTGCTAATTCCTGCCGCATCGGCTGCCAAGCGTTTTATTGCGAGCGCATTAATCTAACAGCCTGTTGGGTTGGAGTAGGTAACTGGGTCGTGCTGCGCCACACGGGGGCAACCCTACGCACTCTGCATGCAAATGTCAGCTTTCTGATCAAATGCCTTCAACAGTCGGCCCTCAGTTCCCTCCTCATAGTGAATGTTTGAACTATCGAAGTTCAACACACAGTTCCATTTAGTCTTACGTAAGAGGGATATCGCTTGTCTCTCAGTCTACTACAGTACGGACATGTAGATGGCACCTTAACAGGCCGGGGAGAAACGTGAGTTTTCTGCGGGTTTTGGGGTGTGTACGAGCATTTTACCGGCAGGGTCATGGCACCATATGGAATCATACCCCAAAATGGCTGTTTTCTGCAGTTATTCGGCTGCTCTAGGCACATTTTCCGCTAAAGCGAATCACCTCTTAGTACAAAGCTACCTACAAGCAAAAGGCTGATAGACTGGCCTCAGCGGAGGGCGCGCACCTTCATCAGCCAATACCCATCCTTATCCTGCCGAAAGCCCAACACCTGTCTCTGCCGTAAACCTAAGCAATAGGAAGCAGCCAGGTGTTGGCAGCTCATTCCTCAAATCTGAGGAATGCTCCCCAAATGTGGTGAGCAAAATCGTCATTGGCGAGATTGCTTATTCCGTAAGGTAAATTCAGCATTTGAGGGGGCCAGGATATTCCCCGAAGCCCCTACCGGCTTTCCGGTATCCCCATTATCCGCGCACGGAGGGCATCATAACCGGTGATCAGCGTGATGGTGTGACTGTGGTCAAGATGGATGATTTTCACATACCCACGATTATCGCGTTCGATAGTATAACCCATTGATTTTACTTGATGGCCCAAATCTGGACCATCTTTCTTGATCTCAGAAATCATCACCTCAATGTCACGGCCACCCCTTTAATTCCCCTATTATGGGGGTTTACTCCCGGCATCCCGGTAGTTTCTGAAACTGTGCGGTTCTGCATAGTTCGCCCCCCTTGCCAGTCATAACGGACGCACCTCAATCACGGTCATGCTCTCCAGCCCATATCGGCGCGATAAGGTGGCATCCACGATCTGGGCATCATCCTTCCAGGCAATACCGTTCAGAGCATCAGCAGCAGTCTTCATCTGGTTGTCGATGTTCTGGCCTGCTGGTCGGCAGAATACGGCCTGCCAATGCGTCTGCTGTTTTCTTCCGGCTCCATGAAGGCGGAGGGGCGATGTTGATCATCAGGGAAACATGCAACGGGCCGGTCAGGCAGGGCTTACCAATCTGTTCTATAGCGTGGCGTTGAATATGCTTCTCGGCCTGCGCTGTCTTGGCATCTGTGAAGGTGCGACCATTCCCAAAGCGTGGGCGTCCTTTGGCCCTCAGCAGGCCGGGAAGGGCGATGCGGTAAACAGGGCAGTTAGAAGCAGCGGTTTCCATGCCTGAAAGCATAGTACGGAACAGGCAGACAGTACAAGGAAATGGCTGTTTTCCGCCAAAGGTAAGATTTCCACTTTGGCTGATTTCTTCGGATGTTTGAGGTGTCCAGATTGGGAAGGCTCACGCATTTTCTGACCAGTACGCGCACGCGCACGAGAAGCTGAGTTTCAAAGTGGGCAATTCACCCATTTTGAGCAGATTAAACACGGAGGGGCTAACCAATAGTTACACCCTTATCGCTTCGTATTCTTGCTATGGTGGCAGGAATTAAAGTGAAGGGTCTCCTCACATCTGAGGAAGGGGGTCTGCAATTCTGCACAGGCCCCTCCGTCTTGGCGCGGCTGAAGCGGTTTTGTAACCAATACGCGCGCACGCGCGAGGCAGACGTGCCCGCTGCTAACAGCGGCAAGCAGCGGGTGGCACAATACGCGCGCGCGAGGCAGACACTTTTGCATCGTAGTGGTGCAAAAGTCGAGTTCCGATACGCGCGCACGCGCGAGAAGCAGGGCATCGAAAAGATATTAGCAGACGTTGGAGAGGATGCCCTGAAATTTAAGGGCGTCTATCTGGATGCCAATGGAACGGGAATGTACGCCAGATCGGCTTGCCTTGCACGCTCAAAAAAAACGGATGCAAGGTGTCCCTGCCACACTCCTAAGGCGGAGCCGGTTCCAAAGGATAGGGGTTAGTGTGTTATCCCTGAAAGGGGTAATCAGGCGCACAAAACTGCTATTAACTGTTAAAAACTGCTGAAAACAGCATCATATGGTAACAGGGGGTAGGGGCGTGATTGCAGCAAAGTCGAAGGCATGTTGGGCCATGATTATTCCGGGAGCTGTCGCGCCGCTTCCTAGTTGAACACCGTGGTGCTTAGAAGCCGGTAGATAATGATGCATCAGGACAGTAAGGAAGCGGCTGCGGTTTCAAACGCGAAAAAACCGCGAGATGCACTGCTTCTACAGTGTAAAAGCAGCGGGATGACCTGCTTTTACAGGTCAGAAACAGGGAAAGGCGCGCCCCTCTGCTAACAGGCAGCGTTGTTCTTACAACGGTAAAGCAACGCCTCGTCCTGATGTTTCAGGCAGCGTTGTTCTTACAACGGTAAAGCAACGCCTCGTCCTGATGTTTCAGGCACGCAGCAAAGTAACGCTACGCAGGCCGCTGTTCGGGCTGGTTACAGCAAGAAAACGGCGGGCCAAACGGCTTTTAACCTACTGAAAAAAACTGAAATCCAAAACGCGATTTCAACCATTCGGAAAATCCTGATAGTTGATTTCTCATCCAGTTCTCCGCCGCACCACCTTTATGGTGGTACAGATATCCGCGCCACGGTGGCGCGCTATCAGGACACACACTAAGCGGCCTCGTTGCCTCACATCTGAGCAACGGTCATGATGGGGCCTGCTCAGATGTGAGCACACCCCTTCGCCTAGGGTATGCAATTCTGCACAGGCCCCATTGTGGGGCACCCCACCCGCGTTCAAAGGGCATGGTCATCATAACCATACCCGCAGAAGCTAAGGGTGTAACCATGATGGTGATGCCCTCGACTACTGACTTTCCCCGCCGCGGGCGCAAACCTCACGATGCAGTTTTTAGCTATTCGGATTTCCCTAATAACTGCCAAAAATCTGGATGTATGATGTTGTTATGTACAGAACCGATATTCTTTGAGAGAGTGATGCATTTCTAAAATAGAAAGAAATAGAGATGGCAGGACGCAAGACCGGAACTCCCAAAACAGGCGGCAGGCAGAAAGGCACTCCCAACAAGGCTACACGCGAAATCAAGGAAATTGCCCAAGCCTATACCGATACTGCCATCGCTACATTGGCTTTCATCGCTGAAAATGGCGAAAGCGAAGCCGCCCGCGTCTCTGCTGCCAATTCCATTTTGGACAGAGCGTATGGGAAACCACGCCTTGCTCTGGAACATAGCGGTCCAGATGGCCAGGCCATCGAAGTAAAAGGAGCAGGTGTTTCCGGCCTGCTGGCAGCCGCATTGAAAGATGAATGATGAACCCGCCGAATTGGCGGATTTGAGAGACGCGGGACAGTTTATCCTTCAACCTGCGCCAGAGCATCCTGCACCAGTCGGTTAAGACTGACACCACGCGCTGCAGCAATCTCGACTGCCCGTGCATGGACCTCTTCCGGCAATCTCACAACAAACCGGCCTGAATAATGCTTCACGGGATCAATGCCCTTTTCGGCACATATCTCCATGAATACACGGAGGGAAGCTTCCCCTTCCTGCTGAAGGCCTGCCACACTATCTGCGTAGAAATCAGCCCCTCCGTTCAGCCCCAGAAACTCCCCCCGAAACATCCCGATTTCAGGATCAAACTGAATAACAGCCCGATGGCCGCCAATTTCCATTACGTTGTTCATGGCGTCACTCCATTCTGCTCAAGCCATTTTCGCACAGAGGCTACAGCACCCTTGTCGGTATCCGGTTTGGGGTGAGGTCTGTGAAACACCTTCACCTCATCAAACAGGAACACCCCTATGCGGGAGCCTTCTCTTTCAGACACCTCCGCCCCTAGGGAAACAAATAAAGCTTCAATGTCTGCCCATGGCACATTGCCCGAAACAGGACGTTTGAAAATCAACTCCAATGTGCGGCGGTGCTTGGCTTTCATGTCTTGTTAGATACTATATTTTAGTATCATTTTTCAAGATCAATCATATATACTCCATCCAGCACTTAGAGCGACTCCTGCCATGAATACGTCTCATCAGGCGCTACCTGTTCAAGCTTCTCCTGCAGATACAGACATCTCTCTCGCTCCGCTTCATATAGCTGTACCAACTCCCGCATCTTCTGCTCATGCTCGGCAAGCAAGCGCTGCTTGATCTCACGCCGCATCTGAGCATGATCCTTACGCAAATCCTGATAAGCCTGCTCTAGATCCTGCTGCCATTTTTTCAAACAGGCCTCGGCCTCTCGTAACTTCTTCATGTCATGGGAAATCTTCGCGACCGCAGCAGCCTTACATTTTCGCTCGGTTTTTTCCCGGTGCCACTCTGCTCGGCTCATTCTGCGTCTGGAGGGGCCAAGTCGCGGAATACCTAATGGAGCACAAACCGCCAGCCAAAAATCATTTTGCAGTTCCCTCATCGCTGATCGGTAAGCTGCATCCCCTGCCCTATTGGAAGCACCACATTGGATGGCTTTATCCTTTGCCACTGCTCCTGGGTGAAGTTTTCTTGCCTGCATCTCTGGCGCCGCTGGCAATGCATAGGCGTGCAGATGTGGGCAACTTTCATCTGTGTGGCGAACCACCGAAACTATACGTTCTCCATATTTCTCCTGCAGCCATTTTAAAGTGCGCTGCTCCCATTCAGAGTAGTCGGAGGGTGAACTGTTGAAGGACGATACCAGTGCCCAAAGCGTATGTTGATCACGACGTATCGCGCGTATGCCTGTCGCCGTTTTGATGCGCTGCGAGGTGACCAGTTCATCATGATTGGCCAGCACATCTAGAGGATGGAGACCATGCAAAATAACCGGCGGCTCCGGCCGGGCTACATGATAACAGGCCCATGCCTCACGGGCGGCTTCAGCCAAAACAAACGAAACCGATCGCCCCTGTCTGTCGACTTTTCTGGAGTATGTTTCCAGATGAATAAATTGCGTGCTCATAAAAATTATTGTGCGCAATTGTATGCAAGGCACCAGATATTGTGGAAGCAAACTCGCACCAATTTGGAAGCCTTATTAACCGACTAAGGCTTCCAGTCTGTCCCAACTAAATTTTTGATGCGCAAACCCAACAGGCGCAAGTGTCGGTTACCATGGTTACCTGTGAATTTCCCTGCATGGTAACCGTTACCATACATAAAAAATGTCAGTTCTCTGCGGTTTCAGAGGATCGGTTACCAAGTTACCACGGTTACCCACAAAAAAAGTAACCTGCTTGAGATTTCAGGTTACCCTCGACAATAAACACCCCACGCGTTCATCAGGGAACGACGCTGCTCCAGCAAATCGGTCCTGCGATAAGCCGCTTCCACTTTGTTCTTTACAACATGAGCGAGGGCCAATTCTGCCACATCACCCGAACAAGCATTTGTATCGGCAGTCCAGTTCCTAAACGTGGCACGCAAACCATGAACTGTTACGTCCTCATTCTCGCTATTGCACTTGGCTGCAATGTGTAGGGCTTTGCTAAGCGCCACATCGGACAATGGCTTTCCAGCACGATGACCTGGGAACACATACTCATCCGCTGACTCTTTGTGCAAAAGGCGCACCTCAGACAGAACCTCACAGGCATCATCAGACAAAGGTACGCGGTGTTCCCTTTTGGCCTTCATCCTGTGAGCTGGAATTGTCCATAGACGGGCACGCTCATCAATCTCTCCCCACAAGCACCCTCTAACTTCACCAGACCGGGCTGCTGTCAGGCAGACAAACCTTACAGCTTTAGCCCCCATTCCTTCCGATGATCGCAAGGTCGCCATCACGGCAGCAATATTCTGCCATTTTACAGCCCTGAGGTGCTGCACCTGTACCAGTCTGGATGGGGTAGGAAGCGTGGCGGACAAATGCCCACGCCAGAGAGCAGGGTTCTCACCCTCCCGCCAACCATGAGCGCGGGCATAATCAAGTATGCGTTCAATACGGCCCCGCAAGCGATCTGCTGTTTCTGTCTTTTTTGTCCAAATTGGACGGAGGGCGGCAAGGACGTCCTGAGTATCCACATTACGAACAGCTTTACTTCCAAACACAGGAAAGACATGCAGCGACAAAGACCCCTGCCAGGTAGCCACACCCTTGCGGTCTTTCCACTCAGGCGCTTTCTCCTGAATGAATTGCTCTGCCACTTCCTTAAAGGTAATGCCGCTTTCCAGCTTTCGAGCTGTCTTTTCCTTTTCTCGTTCAATAATCGGATCAAGACCGTTGGCAATCATACGCCGACAGGTAGCAGCTTTTTCCCGTGCTTCTGCGAGGGTAAAAACATGGGCGCTTCCAAGGCTCATCTGACGGCGCGTTCGTGTTGCAGGAGACTTGAAACGCAACTCCCACAACCGAGAGCCACCAGAGACCACGAGCCATAACCCGCCACCATCACAGAGAGATCCGCTCTTAAGTCTGGATACCTGCATAGCGGTCAATTGATGCGGTGCGAGCCTGCTCACTTGATTTCCCCCACCTTATTACCCCCCTTAGAATCAGCGTCACGCAGACCCGTCCAGACCCACGCAGACACACAAGAGCGTACAAGTTGTTAATTTTCTAGGGGTTTTTGAACCATGTGGGCACACGCAGACACGTCAGTTAGGCGGACTTCCCCTCCGCCAGAGATGAAAATCTCCCCAAACTACTTATGTACATATTTTTGGTCTCTTCCGCACCAAGGCGCGTTAAAGAGACTGCAAGTCATACAGCCGACGGTACAGCCCATTTTGTTGCTGAATCAACGTTGTATGTGCGCCATCTTCTACAATCTGGCCGTGTTCAAAAACCAGAATCCGGTCCAGCCCCACAACAGTGGCAAGGCGGTGCGCCACCACCAACACTGTGCGGCCTGTCATCAGGCGCTCCATTGCCTCCTGCACCAACGCTTCGGATTCGGAATCCAAGCTAGCAGTGGCTTCATCCAACACAAGAATGGGGGCATCAGCCAGAAAGGCGCGCGCAATGGCAATACGCTGACGTTCCCCGCCCGAAAGTTTGACCCCTCGCTCACCCACCAGCGTTTGGTATCCTTCGGGAAGCCTATCAATAAAACCAGCGGCGTTGGCTAATTGAGCCGCCTGCGCAATTTGCTCTGGCGTGGCATCTGGCCTGCCATAAGCAATATTTTCTGCCAGACTCCGATGAAACAGCACGGCCTCCTGAGGCACTAAAGCAATGTTGGCCCGCAAATCAGACTGACGCACGCGCGCAATATCTGTTCCATCAATCAAAATGCTGCCTGACTGCGGTACATAAAAGCGCTGTAGCAGTTTAATGAAACTTGATTTTCCTGAACCAGAAGGCCCCACCAACCCCACCCGGCTACCTGCGGCAATGGTAACGGAAAGATCTGTAAAAAGAGCGCGCTCCTGCCCCGGATATTTGAACAAGACATGTTCAAAACAGATTTCCCCCGCACTCACTTGTAAGGGCACTGGGTTGGCAGGGTCTGCTACCGCCGCAGGCGTGCGCCACAACGCCAGTAATTCTTCCATTTCATTCACAGATCTCTGCACGACAGAAACCTGCTGCCCAATATCGCGCAGGTATCCCTGCACCAAAAAGGTCATGGTCAGCACATAGGCGACATCACCCGGGCCTGCACGCCCCTTCCACCATAACCAAACAGCAGCACCGGCCAGTACAAGGCGCATGCACTTTACAACGGTTGCCTGAATGTTGGCGCTGTTTGTGCCTTTGGTCCATGTATGAACGGTGGCCTCTCGCCATTTAGAAATAAGTGCTTGTAGGCGGCTTTCTTCACGCTTTTCTGCGCCAAAAGCTTTTACAACCGTATTGCAGGTTATGGCGTCTGCCAAAGCCGCCCCCATACGGCTATCCCACGCATTGGCAGCGCGAGCAGATGGTGCCACGTAACGCAGCGTTAACGTGCAGGAAAGCACAATAAACAAAATGGAAAGCACGCCCAGAATGGCCCCCATAAACGGCCAATGCCACCCCAGCACCAAGGTTGTCAGCACGAGCAGGCACGCTTCGGGTATCAGCATTAAAAGCAGCGTATCATCCAGCATATCCACAGCCCACATACCGCGCGTTAACCGCCGCACCGTGGAACCTGCAAACGTATTGGCATGCCATTCTGCAGAAAGCTTTTGTACATGCGCAAAAGCTTCAGAACCTATTTTCTGCATGACCTGAGTGGTCAGGTGCGTAATGCCCAAATAAGCGTACCGCTTTAACAGCACATTCCCAAACCCGCATGCCGCCATGGCGCCAAGCATCCAGAGCGCATCATGCACTTTGCCTGCTTGCACTGCCGGGGCGGAAACATCTGTTACCAAACGCCCGGCGGCCAAAGGCATCAGCACATCAGCTACCGTTGCGGCCAAAATGCTCCCGGCTGTTATGGTTAAAGGCAGGGGAAACGCCAGCCAGCGCCGCACCACAAACTTCAGCACATCTACAAAAAGCGATGCCTTACGCCCGGATTCGACATGACTTTCTGAAGTTTGTGACATGATAAAAACCTGAAAAAACAGAACCGATGCGCTGTGTATCCCGAGACATAAAGCCCTGCAAATCTGGAATACGCATCAGCATGGACGCCATACGGCCAGACGCGTTACACTGCCCCATGGCCAAAAAACCCACCACAGCAGCCCCCGTGACCTCAGACAAACCGACGGATAAGCCGCGCGCAAAAAAACGTACGGCAACCAAAAAACCGGCCCCAGCAACATCGGGGAATAAACCTGCTGCTATTGCACCACGGGATATGACACCTCAGGAAATATACAGTTTTCTGACAGACCTTTCCCAAGCATGGCCAGATGCCAAAACGGAACTGCTTTACACCACACCCTTTACGCTATTGGTGGCCGTTGTACTTTCAGCTCAGGCAACAGATGCCTCCGTCAACCGCGTAACTCCCGCCTTGTTTGACGCCGCCCCCACCCCTGCCGCCATGGTGGAACTGGGGGAAGAAGAAGTGGGTAAACTTATTCGCACCATTGGGCTATGGCGCAATAAGGCTAAGAATGTTGTCGAACTTTCCCGCCAACTTGTAGAAGACCATCATGGCGAAGTGCCCGGCACGCGGGAGGAATTGGAAAAACTGGCGGGTGTAGGACGCAAAACAGCAAACGTCGTGCTGAATGTTGCGTTCCACAAACCTACCGTGCCGGTAGATACGCATGTTTTTCGTTTGGCCAACAGATCTGGGCTGGGACGAGGCAAAACAGTAGAGGCTGTTGAAAAAGCTTTGGAAGCCCGCATTCCTCTGGAAATGATCCAGCCTTCCCACCATTGGATGATTCTTCAGGGAAGATATGTTTGCAAAGCCAGAAAACCTGAGTGCTGGCGCTGCAATGCTAAAAACCCCTGCCTGTTTCCAGACAAAACACCCGCGCCACGTGTAAAGGCACCCAAAACCCTGGCCGAGTAGAATCCCACATAGGTCCTACATAACCAGATGGCAAAACCCTTATAGCCAGCCTGCAAGTTCCTGATGCGCTAAAGCCTCCAGCAAATCAATGCTGGCAGGCGTATCATTCAGGCATGGCACCAGCGTAAATTCCTGCCCACCAGCTTGTATGAATTCTTCGCGCACTTCGTTGCCGATTTCATCCAGTGTTTCCAGACAATCCGCCATAAAGCAGGGCGTTACAACGGCAATGCTGGTAATGCCTTTTTCCGGCAAACCAGCAATAAATGGCGCCGTGTAAGGCTCCAACCATTTGGTTGGCCCAAACCGGGATTGGAATGTCATGGGCAGGGTTGTTTCATCCCGCCCCAACTCCTTGCGTAAGGCCACAACAGTTCTTTCACATTCCGCCCGATAGGAATCACCCTTGCGCACATATTCTTCTGGCAAACCGTGAAAGGAGGCGACAACCATCTGGAAAGGAATATCGGCTTCTGCCTCAGCCAGACGGATAGAATCTGCAATAGCCTTAATAAAAGCTGGGTTATCCGGAAATGATGGAAGCGTGCGTATGGCAGGCTGATTACGCAAACGCATCAGCGCACGAAACAACTGGTCATTTGCAGTGGCTGTTGTTGTAGCACTGTATTGCGGATAAAGCGGCATGCACAAAACACGATCACACCCTTTTTCAAGCAATTCGTGCAGCGCTTGCGCAATAGTGGGCGTGCCATAACGCATACCCCACGCAACAGGCACGTTTTGTGCCGCAAACCGTTCACTCAGTGCTTCAGCCTGATGGCGCGTATAGGTGCGTAAGGGGCTTTCATCTTTATGGGTATTCCAGATACGCGCGTAGGCTTTCCCGCTCCTACGCGGGCGGGTTGTTAGCACAACCCCTTGCAAGATGGGCTGCCAAAGTGCTGGGGGCCCTTCTATTACCCGGCGGTCAGACAGAAATTCGGAAAGATAACGGCGTACAGCCCGGTAGCCTGTATCATCCGGTGTACCCAGATTAACCAGCAAGATACCAACGCGCGGAGCAGCCTGTGCATGTTGTGGCTGAGTCGGAATATGATGAAAAACCATGTTTATGACTTCTTTTCTTTCAAACAGCTTAAACCTTTTTCAAAGCATTTCTGCATCACAGAAGGTAACGCTGTATCTTTCACACATTCCACAGGCACCAAAAAACCATCACTCACAGCCTGATTGGAAAAATGCTTTATCTGGGCCACATACACATCCAGATATAAGGTAAAATGTGTAAACACATGCTTAATACGCCCAGCCAACTTCCAGCCTGCTGCAAATGGAGCCGCTTGCAGAATATCTGCCTCGCTCCAGCTTTCTAATCGCCATTCGGTGCCGGGCAGTTCCGTCATGGCTGCCAAAAGTCCTTTCTCCGCCCGTTTGCGTAGCAGAACCTGCCTTGCAGCATCTTGCGCAAAAAAAACTGCGCCATAGCGTACGGGCCTCTCTGCCTTAGGCAGCTTACGCGGCAATTCGGCTGCAATACCTTGTTTGTGGGCTGCGCATTCCCCCTGCCATGGGCACAAGCCGCATGCTGGAGCGCGTGGAGAACACAGAGAAGAACCCAAATCAAACAAAGCCTGAGCAAAGTCTGATGGTCGTTCCTGCGCTTCTGCGTCTGCATTTAATGTTCTGGCCAGTTGCGCCAATTTTTTACGGGCTGGGGGCAATGGTTCCGTAATGGCAAACAAGCGCGCCGTTACACGCTCCACATTGCCATCTACAGGCACCACTGGCACCCCAAAAGCAATGGCCGCCACCGCAGCCGCCGTATATGGGCCTATACCCGGCAGGGCGCGCAAACCCTCAACATCTTGCGGAAACCCACCAAGCGCCACCACGGCCTGCGCACAGGCGTGCAAATTACGTGCGCGGGAATAATAACCCAGCCCGGCCCATGCTGCCAAAACGTCATCCCGATCAGCACTTGCCAACGCCTGCACAGTCGGAAACTTTTCCGTAAAGCGTAGATAATATGGGGCAACCGCTTTAACAGTGGTCTGCTGTAGCATGATCTCGCTCAGCCATACCCGATACGGGTCTGGATGAGATTGGCCGACAACACGCCACGGCAGAGTGCGGCGGTGTCGGTCATACCAATGAAGCAATGCATGGGCTGATGGATGTGTCACGGAGGCAGTTATGAAGAAGGAAGCCAACGGCGGCAAGGCTGTAACAACACCTAAAAGCCGCAGCATGCGCCGCAGCCCTCAAAAGACGGAAGCAGCCCCTCCGCCACGGGCCAGAAACCTGCGTAGCCTTGCCGCACTGCTACCAGCCGTTACGGCACCGGCTTTTCGTCGGCGTTCCCCTACAGGGGCTTTGTTGATGAGCCAATGGCCAGATGTGGTGGGCCCGGCACATGCGGCTGTTACAAGCCCGCGCCGTCTTTCTGCTGGCACATTAACCATTGCATGCGCAGGCCCTGTTGCCATGGAACTTCAGCATCTGGGGGATACGCTCATTGCACGTATCAACACATGGTGTGGAGAGCCTTTGGTGAGCCGCCTGCGCTTTGTGCAGGACCCAGCCGCAGGTATGCGCCCCCGCCTACAACGCAAAAAACCCCAGAAAACCGGCGTAATTTGCACACTTCCTGACATGGAAGAAGGCCCTTTACGGCAGGCCTTGGAAACTTTGGGTACGGATATTTTAAAAAGTCAGAATAAAAAGCGTTCGTGACCCCAAAAGAAATCAGCTGAATAACATGATAATAAAAAAGTTATTTTGAGCTTCTGTTCTTGAAATTGACATAATCTTATTGCCTTACAAACCCCAGTTTTTCAAAAGCTGGGTGAACCCAAACCTCTTTTGGGCCTTTGCCTGACAATCAAACAATAAATGCAGGATAATCACAGGATCTGCGCCATGTTGCGTAAACCTAATACGACACTGAACATGACACACCAGAACACAAATATTTCCACTGGGCATAAAACACGGGATAGCCTGTCCGACTTGCAGTTTCTGCAGGAATGGGTGGCTTCTCCTGCCTATTCCACTGCCAGTGTTTTACGGGCAGGGCAGATCCGCCGGACCAACCCGGATCTGATGCGCCAAGTCGCGGCCAAAACACATAAAACGCCGTAAAATACCAGTTCTTCATTATTCGCGTAAAATCAGGATTGCATCACACAGGCGCACAGCGCACCATAAGCAGCATGTCTTTGCGTATGGGTTGTTCTTTGGCTGTTTTCTTGCGTCAGAAAAAGCGGTTTTTAATGGCTTTTGCCAGCCTTGCCATGTTGGCAGGCTGCGCGAACCAACCTCGTTCCAGCTACAATCCACCCGGCCCCGCCGTAGATAAATGGGGGCCTTATATTCAGGAAGCCTCCACCCGCTTTTCCATTCCACAGGCATGGATCAGGGCTGTCATGCAACAGGAATCTGGGGGCCACCAATACATGCATGGCCATCTCACACGTTCTGTGCACGGTGCCGTGGGGTTGATGCAGATTAAGCCAGATACCTACCGGGAGCTCGCCAAACGCTACCAGCTTGGCTCGGATCCCTATAATCCGCACGACAACATTATGGCGGGCAGTGGTTACATTCGCCAGTTGTATGACAGGTTTGGTTCTCCCGATTTTCTGGCGGCCTATAGCTGTGGCCCCCAATGTATGGAAAACCACCGTTCTCGCCATACAGCCCTGCCTTCTTATGCCAAAGCTTATCTGGCGTCCGTTTCTCCGCATCTGAATGATCCGGTGCCTAGTGGCATTACGCCCGCAAGCGCAATTGCCATTGCAGACACGCAAACCCCAACAACCGCACCCGCTGTGGCGGTGGCGCCCGCTCAACAGATTGCCAGCATTGCCTCACCAGGCATTGCGCCGCCTATTACAGATGACATACAGCCCCCAGCACCTTCTGCTACTGATGGCAATGCTATTGCGGTATCATCTTCCGCTGATACCCAACCAGTAACAGACACACCGCCAACTTATCCGGCCGCCAACACCGCACCCGTTTCTGGGCCTGCAATGGTATGGCAGCAGAACACACCCTCTGGCGGGGCCATTATCCAAATTGGAGCTTTTTCCTCGCAGGAGAGAGCGCAGCATGCCATCCAGATCGCGCATCAAGCCACGCCTGCTCTCGCTGGCGCAGAAGATCGCATAGACCGGATTGCCCTTAAAAATAGCGGGCAATCTGTGTGGCGCTCACGCTTGGCAGGCCTTCCCTCTGCTCAGACAGATACAATCTGTATGTCCTTAAAGCAGCAGGGTTTGAACTGCGTTGCTGTAACGCGCTGAGTTATATTGCATCCCTTCGGCATCAACCGCGCATACGTATTCGAGGCATGATTTCTCCTGCCTTACCCCCGTTTTCAACACGCGGCTGAACATCTCTCCCCAGCAAATGCTTGGCGGGACAGAACTGAAAGGATATGAGATAAGCAGAATACTCTCTTGACCCCGAAGCCAGACCTGAACATTTGCAAAGGCGACCGGGAAACACGGATACCCAGCGCTGAAGGAGCCGTACCGACACCATGCTTCGTCGTCTCATGCCCTGCCGTCCCGCCGCCAGCCATGCGCCTGCCGGGTTCCGCCACGCCAGCACCTTGCTTACCGCATGTGCAGGCCTCGGCCTGTTAGCTGCGTGCTCTTCAGGTGATAGATCAGACAATGGTCTGACAGCACCGCGCAACCATCTACTGGCCGAAGACCGCGGAGCATCTGGTGGTGATGCAGAACTCAAAGGGGGTGTAAATGCCTATTTGTGGCGCGCAACCCTTGATACCCTTTCCTTCCTGCCGGTTTCTACCGCAGATGCAGAAGGCGGTATTATCCTGACAGACTGGTACACCCCACCTGCTGCACATGATGAACGCTTTAAGGTGACCGCCTTTATTCTGGACAAGCGCCTGCGGTCCGATGCCCTGCGCCTGAGCGTGTTCCGCCAGATCAAGCAAGGGGAAGAATGGGTAGATACCCCACCTGCCCCCAATACCGCATCTGATATTGCAGCACGTATTCTCTCCCGCGCACGTAAGCTGCGGGCCGATAATGGCAACCGGGATAGCTGATTTTATCCCGGCGCCTTTTTCACATTCCCTTTCATTCAGGTCTCAGACACAGAATATTCATGTCCCAGTCTTCCAGCACGCCCACGTCCTATGATTTCAATACGGTTGAACCCAAATGGCAGAAAGCCTGGGCAGATGCCGGTATCTTCACCGTTCCTGACGTTCCCCCAGCGAACAAGCCCAAATACTATGTGTTGGAAATGTTCCCCTATCCGTCTGGGCAGTTGCACATGGGGCATGTGCGCAACTACGCACTGGGGGATGTGATTGCCCGCTATAAGCGCGCACGTGGTTTTTCTGTGCTGCACCCCATGGGGTGGGATGCGTTTGGCCTGCCAGCAGAAAACGCAGCGCGTGAACGTGGCGTGCACCCCAAGGAATGGACGCTGAACAACATTGCCACCATGCGCGGCACATTGCAGCGTCTGGGCTTTTCTCTGAACTGGGATAGAGAAATTGCAACCTGCCTGCCAGACTACTACGGCAAGCAGCAGAAGCTCTTTTTGGATTTTCTGAAAGGTGGCTTGGTTGAACGGCGTGAAAGCTGGGTCAACTGGGACCCGATTGATCAGACCGTTCTGGCAAATGAACAGGTGGTTGATGGCAAGGGCTGGCGTTCTGGCGCCCCTATTGAGAAAAAGCAGCTTTCACAGTGGTTCCTGAAAATCACTGACTTTGCCGAAGATCTGCTGAACGGGCTTAAAACGCTAGACCGCTGGCCAGAACGCGTGCGCACCATGCAGGAACACTGGATTGGCCGTTCTGAAGGGGCAAAGCTGCGCTTTTCCCTGCATCAGCCACCTGCTGGGCTTGATGAAAACCTGAATGCTGTAGAGGTGTTCACCACCCGGCCAGATACGTTGTTTGGCATGTCCTTTCTGGCTATTGCACCAGATCACCCACTGGCTGCATGGGCTGCTCAGCAGAACCCACAAGCCGCAGAGTTTGTGGCAGAATGTCGCCGGCTTGGCACATCTGTAGAAGCTGTAGAAACGGCTGAAAAGCGCGGCTTTGATACAGGCCTGCGGGTAAACCATCCGTTTATGGATGAAAGCTTTCCGGTTTGGATCGCCAATTTTGTGCTGATGGATTATGGCACAGGCGCGCTGTTTGGCTGCCCGGCCGGTGACCAGCGCGATCTGGACTTCGCACATAAATATAACCTGCCTGTCACACCTGTTGTTTTGCCTGCTGGCAAAGATCAGGCTGATTTTGCTATCACCACCACCGCCTATACCGGCGATGGCACCATGATCAATTCCGGCTTCCTTGATGGTCTTTCTACTGAAGAAGCCCGGAAAGAAGCTATTTCCCGCCTAGAAGGTCTGGGCATCGGGCAAGGTGTGGTTAATTGGCGCCTGCGTGATTGGGGTGTTTCCCGCCAGCGTTATTGGGGTTGCCCTATCCCTATCATTCACTGCGCAGATTGCGGCCCGGTTGCTGTGCCGGATGAGCAACTTCCTGTTGAGCTGCCGGATGATGTGTCCTTTGACAAACCCGGCAACCCGCTGGACCATCACCCCACATGGAAGCACACGACTTGCCCGAAATGCGGCAAACCCGCCACGCGTGAAACAGACACGTTTGACACGTTTGTAGATAGCTCCTGGTATTTCGCCCGTTTTACAGCACCGCATGCACCTACCCCGACGGTGAGAGAAGCTGCTGATGGCTGGCTGCCTGTCGATCAGTATATCGGCGGTATTGAACACGCTATTCTGCATCTGCTGTATGCTCGCTTCTTCACCCGTGCCATGCACCGCACTGGGCATCTGGATGTGGACGAACCCTTTGCCGGACTGTTCACCCAAGGCATGGTGAGCCATGAAAGTTATAAGGATTCTGCGGGTAACTGGCTGTATCCAGAAGAAGTGGAGCGCACAGCAAATGGCTGTGTGAAACGCGGCACCACCGAGCCCGTAACCGTTGGCCGGGTGGAAAAAATGTCCAAATCCAAGCGGAATACGGTTGCACCTGTTGCCATTATTGAGCGCTTTGGTGCCGATACCGCCCGTTGGTTTGTGCTTTCTGACAGCCCGCCTGAACGCGACATGGAATGGACAGAAGCTGGTGTGGCTGGTGCTGCCCGCTTTAGCCAGCGCCTGTTCCGCACTATTCGCACAGTTGCGCAGGATATTCCCGCCACAACAGAATGCCCCGCAGACATTGACCGTCAGGCTGATACGCTACGCCGCACCACACACCGCACCATTGCTGCTGTAACGGAAGCTCTGGAAGGTTTTGCCATTAACGTGGCTGTTGCCCGTATCCACGAACTGACATCTGCTCTGGCTGAAGCGGAAAAATCCGCAACGGTTCCTGGCATGGCCTTTGCTCGCCGTGAAGCTGCACAGACACTGTGCCTTCTTTGTGCACCGATGATGCCACATCTGGCTGAAGAAATGTTTGCACTGGTTCTGCCTTCTGCCGGCTTGGCAGCTCAGCAAACATGGCCAGAAGCCAACCCAGAACTACTTACAGCAACGCATATTACAATTGCTGTGCAAATTATGGGCAAACTGCGCGGCACTATTGAAGCGCAACCAGATGAAGATGCCGCAGCTGTTGTAGCCCGCGCAGAAGCAGAGCCTAACGTGGCGCGGCTTCTGGAAGGCAAGCGCATTGTAAAACGCGTGCATGTTCCTAACCGTATTGTTAACTTTGTAACGGCAGGCTAATGGCTTATTCCCGTTTTCTCCTTCGCTCCGCACGTCTTGCTCTGGCAATGGCGCCACTGGTTGCTTTGCCAGTTGTGCTGAGCGGTTGCGGCTTTCAGCCTTTGTATGGAGAAAACGGGAAGAACAACGTAGATGTTAATTCTGAGCTTAAAGAAATCTACGTTGCCAATATACCAGAACGCACAGGCCAACAGTTGCGTTTGGCCCTGCAACAACAAATGTCTGCAGATGGGCCAGAAGACCCACATAAATATACACTGATGGTAATGCCCTCCTTCAATGCTGAAGCGATCGACATTCACTCAGACAACACATCTGGGCGCACGCGTATTACCGGCCATGCCCATTGGCAATTGCTTACTGTAGAGCAAAACCCCAAGTTACTGGCACAGGGTGATGCCACCACAATGGATGGTTACACCAATACGTACGAACAGTATTTTGCTCAGACATTAAATAATGAAACAGCTATGGGCCGCGTAGCCCAAACCCTTGGTGAGCAAATTACTCAGCAGGTTTCTACGTGGTTCCGCACTCAGGCAGCCCCTGCTGTCTCACGTGACCAAGGGCCAAAAGCTTTTTATCCCATTCCAACAGCCATGCCAGAATCCGACAAAGAAGTGCCTATGGAACAGGAAGGTGCAGATGCGATTCCAGATATGGCAACCGGGCGTGGTGGGCCTAGCCAGTATTAAGCCGGCTTTTATTTCATGAAGATAGACGCCCGCAACCTATCCCGCGTTCTGGCTGACCCCGGCGCATGGCGCATCCTTCTTCTGCATGGTGAAGATACAGGGCTTATTAAAGAACGCGCTCAGGATGCTGTTATTAAAATAGCCGGGTCAGCAGATGATCCATTTCGGGTTGCTGTTCTTGACCGTGAAACTCATGACAAGCTGATGGAAGAAGCCACGGCTCTTTCCCTTATGGGAGGGCGTCGTGTGGTACGTGTGCGTGATGCATCCGATTCCCTGCTCAAGCCATTAGAAGCCTTTCTGGCTCAAAACAGTGATACGCTTGTTATTCTGGAAGCTCCGGGCCTTTCATCCCGCTCCAAGCTTCGTAACCTTCTGGAAAAACACCCTAACTGCGCCAGTATAGGCTGTTACCCTGAAGAAGGTCGCAATCTGGAATCCTCTATTACGCGTATGCTCGCAGAGCATAATGTGCGTATTGATTCTGATGCTCTGCATTGGTTAACCAGTCGGCTTGGCGCAGACCGTGCAGCAGCGCGTAGTGAAATAGAAAAATTATGCTTGTATGCCGGTGATGCTGGTAACCTGACATTAGATGATGTTCGTGCAAGCATAGGAGATGCAGGTAGTGTCTCTTTGGAAGATGCCGCCTTTGCAGCAACAGAGGGCAACCGTGTTGCTGCAGATACAGCCCTAGAAAGAGCATTGGCTGAAGATACAAGCCCCATTGCCATCGCAAGGTCTTTTCTAGGGCATCTGCACAGGCTTCGCCGTGTAAGAGCTGCTATGGCTGCGGGGGTTAGTCGGAGTGATGCTATTAAATTACTTCGTCCCCCAATTTTTTTTAAACGTACGGCAAGTTTTAACAGGGCATTAGAGTTGTGGTCTCTCCCTGCCCTTACCAAAGCCGTGGAAGAAACGCAGGCACTGGAATATGCCTGTAAACAAACAGGAAGCCCCGATGCCTTGCTGTGCCGACGGTATGTTTCCACTTTAACAGCACGGGCAGCCATGCAGGCGAGACGATAGGCTTGTTCGTTTTATCTCTTGTTCCTGATAGCCTCTTTCAGTATACGAAAAGCGTGTGTCCGCGTAGCTCAGCAGGATAGAGCACAGGATTCCTATTGAATTGGGCACTATAATTGGAAACATTATAGTGAATCTGCTCAAAGTCGGGGAACGCTTAATCTGGGCAACCAGATTGTGCCAATCCCGAGCCAAGCCTTGGCCTTTATAGATCAAGGAAGGTGTAGAGACTGGACGGGCAGTACCTAACGACCTGAGATGATTAGGTTTATGGTAAAGGGACAGTCCAGACCACGAACGTTGCACAATAAGATGCGACGGCAGTGAAAGCTGAAGTGGTATGAATCCTGGGGCCGTGGGTTCGAATCCCGCCGCGGACACCAAAGTATCCAGAGATTTTTGTGACGCAAAAAAGCCCCGCCAACCGATTGGTTGAGCGGGGCTTTAGATATGGTTGCGGGGGCAGGATTTGAACCTGCGGCCTTCAGGTTATGAGCCTGACGAGCTACCGGGCTGCTCCACCCCGCGGTTGAAGATGTGTTGAAATTTGTAGGGGTAAGATTTGTGTAGGGTGGATTGGAAGACCTGGCGGCGACCGACTTTCCCGTGGCTTAAGCCACAGTATCATAGGCGCTGGGGGTTTTCACGGCCGAGTTCGGGATGGGATCGGGTGGATCTCTCCCCGCCATGGCCACCAGGTCATCCAGTCCACCCTGTAAGGGTGTGTGTGGAGGACGGTTGGTTATGAAGAAGTAGGCGTTATATGGATGATTTCTGTGCACGGGCTGTCCTTTTAAGGGGACAGTAAGAGAGTGAGCCTATTGGGTGATTAGGACCAGTTAGCTGCACGTGTTACCACGCTTTCACACCTGGCCTATTAACGTGGTGGTCTACCACGACCCTCAGGGAGACCTAGTTTTGAGGTGGGTTTCCCGCTTAGATGCTTTCAGCGGTTATCCCTTCCATACTTAGCTACCCGGCGGTGCCGCTGGCGCGACAACCGGTGCACCAGAGGTATGTTCATCCCGGTCCTCTCGTACTAGGGACAAATCCTCTCAAGTCTCCAACATCCACGGCAGATAGGGACCGAACTGTCTCACGACGTTCTAAACCCAGCTCACGTACCACTTTAATCGGCGAACAGCCGAACCCTTGGGACCTGCTCCAGCCCCAGGATGTGATGAGCCGACATCGAGGTGCCAAACCTCCCCGTCGATGTGGACTCTTGGGGGAGATCAGCCTGTTATCCCTAGAGTACCTTTTATCCGTTGAGCGATGGCCCTTCCACGCGGGACCACCGGATCACTATGGCCGACTTTCGTCTCTGCTCGAGCTGTCACTCTCGCAGTCAGGCGGGCTTATGCCATTGCACTCAACAGCCGGTTTCCGACCGGCCTGAGCCCACCATCGCGCGCCTCCGTTACACTTTGGGAGGCGACCGCCCCAGTCAAACTGCCCACCATACAGGGTCCCGGATCAGGCTAACTGACCACGGTTAGACATCAGAAAAATTCAGGGTGGTATTTCAAGGATGGCTCCACAGGAACTGGCGCCCCTGCTTCAAAGCCTCCCACCTATCCTACACAGAATGTCTCTGATGCCACTGTAAAGCTGCAGTAAAGGTTCATAGGGTCTTTCCGTCTGACCGCGGATACCCCGCATCTTCACGGGGAATTCAATTTCGCTGAGCCGATGCTGGAGACAGCGGGGAAGTCGTTACGCCATTCGTGCAGGTCGGAACTTACCCGACAAGGAATTTCGCTACCTTAGGACCGTTATAGTTACGGCCGCCGTTTACCGGGGCTTCAATTCAGCGCTCTCACACCTCCTCTTAACCTTCCGGCACCGGGCAGGCGTCAGACCCTATACGTCGTCTTTCGACTTCGCAGAGTCCTGTGTTTTTAATAAACAGTCGCTACCCCCTGGTCTGTGCCACCCGCCAATGGTTGCCCACCAACGGGTCTCGCTTATCCCGAAGTTACACGAGCAATTTGCCTAGTTCCTTCAGCATCGTTCTCTCAAGCGCCTTGGTATTCTCTACCAGTCCACCTGTGTCGGTTTCGGGTACGGTCTATACGCCAGAGCTATTTCCTGGAATGCTCCAAAAGCCAGGTCAATCCGTTAAGACCTGACAACATATCGCATTCGTCACTTCTGGCAGGTACAGGAATATTCACCTGTTTCCCATCGACTACGGCTCTCGCCCTCGCCTTAGGGGCCGACTAACCCTGCGTGGATTAACCTTGCGCAGGAACCCTTGGACTTTCGGCGACAGTGTTTCTCGCACTGTTTGTCGCTACTCATGTCAGCATTCGCACTTCCGATATCTCCAGAGAGGGTCACCCCGTCTCCTTCACAGACTTACGGAACGCTCCGCTACCGCGCATATCATAGATATGCACCCACAGCTTCGGCA